>JAKVCV010000009.1 GCA_022448945.1 Saprospiraceae bacterium | reverse complement strand
ATTATATCCAGGTTCATTGCAGAAATTAAATATCGAGGACAATTATATTCAGGAATTTTCAAATATAAACTTTGCTCTTATCGCATTAAGCAACTTAAAATGGCTTCATGCTTCTTCTGCAATGGATATTTCACAACCAAATGGTTTATTTTTAAACATACCGTCTTTATTACCCAATCTAAAACTAATTGACTTGTCCTATAATAACTTTTTGGGTCCGTTTCCGTCAGACATACTAGAAAAGCCATTAAATGTAGAAGTAATATATCTAAACAATAACTTAATCTATGGTAAGCTACCATTTCCCTCGGGATCTATTTCTTCTGGACCGCTATCTGGTTTTTTAGCTTATCTAGGCACAAGATTTTTAAAGGAGCTAAATATATCAAACAATGACCTTTATGGTACTGTTCGCTTAGACTGGCTATTTAATTCTCAATTTGCTAATAACATTGCAGTTAATGGTGCTAATATGTCCTTAGAGTATTTAAATTTTAGTCAAAACTCTTTTAAAGAAATTGGACCCAGGTTAAATGACAATAATATTGATGTTATAATAAATGCATTATTGAGTCAACGTTTTGCCTCTTTAAATACTTTAATCATTAATCAAAATGCATTTGATTTTAAAGATCTATATCGATTGGCTAGAGTATGCAGATTAAAACAAATAACACCGAATATTATAACCCATTTTATACCTCAAATGGGTATTGACTCATCATCTTTCTTGTATGCTCCTCAGTCGGATATAGGTATTGGTGGTGTAAGACGAAGGAACGCTAATAAGCGCATAACTTTTGAAGCAGGCAAAGGCATTGAAGCAGCTGAACAAAGCACAACAAATTTTCTGAGTAACAAATACCGTTGGGAACGGAGAGATACTGCAGGAATAGCTGGAGGAACTCCTGGCACCCCTATTACTCAATTTCTTGGACAAACTGAACAGATAGGAGGATCAACCACTCCAAACTTGTTTACGGACAACAGCTCTGGACTTGCTCAAACTGATTCAACATACTTAATTGGCATTGATACTACCACAGCAAATGCGCATATGATAGGTGTTGATCATCTTGACTCTGCAAAGCATAACAATTGGCTATTCAGAGCTCGAATTTCAAACAAATCTTTCTCCGAACTTACAATATACACTAAATTCAAAAAGATAGAAGTAGGAATGTGTGTTGACAATTCTGGTGCCCGAGTACACTGTCAAAACATGGTTGTCCAATTCNACCCTGTTGTTTTAGCTTCACTTAACCCATTACAACAAGATTCAATGAAAGCTGCCGTTCGTGAAGAAATGGGAGCATTACCTATTGAAGAATGCTTATGTGGAGATATAGAATTATGGAACATCTCTGATACCGCTAGCACAATGCTAAATGCTTTTGGTAAAGGGACAAAACTTTCTACATCTACAGCTTCAGCTAAACCTGAGCTTTTAAGTTCTGACCCTAACTATAGTCTACTATCCGGCACCACTAACAACATCCCTGACACTTCAATCGTTCCGACAGGGCCAGGCAATACTACTGCGAAAACACTTGTTGCCATTATAGACTCGGGAGTAGATTATGAATATCCAGCATTAACACCATATTTGTCTGAAGGAGCCTCATCCGTTAGCACTTGTATGCCCAATGCTACATGGGGTTATAATTTTCTTGAAGACAACAACAACGCTAATGATGATCATGGACATGGAACTACAGTAGCAGGAATAGTTGCTGGAATCAGCCAGGAAAATATTCTTCCAGACACTGGCAATTTGGCAACTGACATTGGTATTCTTCCACTTAAATACACAGATAAAGATGGTAATGGATCTTTATTTCATGCTGCATGTGCAATGCGTTACGCCGGAGATTACGAGCGGAATATTTCTGGCGGAATAGCAAAAGTTCGCGTCATAAACACAAGTTGGGGATACTACGGTGACCCTTGTATTTTATTAGAAAATGCGATCAGTTATGTAGGAAATGATTGTGGTATTTTAATAGTAGCTTCGGCAGGCAATGACGGAATATTAGTTGAAGGTACAGACTCTCTACGACACTGGCCGTCAAATTCTATATGGGATACAACAGGAACATTAAGCATTGACAATGTAATTGGTGTTGCAGGAATTGATCAAAGTCTGAATTCATTGAATGTGAATTCAAACTGGGGCCCCACAAAAATTGACATCGCTGCTCCTTGGAATGAAACATCAACACAAGCTGGTAGTACAAATGGCTTTGTAAGTGTAGAAGGAACCTCATTTGCTGCCCCCCAAATATCGAGAGCGGCAGCACTGCTTTTCGACAAATATCCTGATGCAACTTATTATGCTGTTAAACATGCTCTTATGACGGGAGTTGATGTATTACAAAGCACTGATAGTCTAAAGATAGTATCAAAAGGGCGGGTGAATTATTTCAAAGCTGACTCTATATTAAACGTTCTTACAGACCGTACAATTTGTTCACCCTATACAGGAGTCGATAAAATCGATATTGGATATTCTAACGATTTGGTCAAAATTTATCCTAATCCTGTCAATGACAATTTAACAATTGAAATTGACAATAGTATTGAATCTGAAGATATTAAATTAATGCTCTATAACATTTCTGGACAACTGATAATACAAAAAACATTAACCTCAAGTAGACTAACTAATAATCTTTCAACTGGTAAACTTCCTAAAGGTGTATATTTATTGAACATCATTTTTGATAATACTTTCTTAAGTAAAAAAATTATTAAACAATAACTTTCATCAAAATTTAAATTATTCAAATATTATCCTAAAAACAAGACCAATTAAGATTTCAGAAAAACCCCTTCAGAAAAAGGATAACCCTAAACAATTTTAATGTATTCAACTATGAAAAATCTAAATTATTTATTAGTTTTTCTTTTCCTTCCGTTCATGATTTGGGGTCAAAACATGAGTAATGCAGATGCTTTAATTAAAAAAGCCGAAAAAGCAATAGACTCTGGAAAACTTGAAAGTGCACATCTGCTTTTAACCGAAGCTGCAACAATTTTTGAAAATGCTAAAGCCTGGGAAGACTATGTAGACTGTGGTGTCCGAATAACTTCAAACCTGATAAAAGCAGGAGAATATGACTTGGGAATTCAATTGGCTGAAACTTTCTTAAAAAAAAGCAAAGAAATTTCAATATCCAATATTTCTCTATCTCTACTCCACAAAAATTTGGGGAAAATATTTTACATCAAAAATAATTACAAAGCTGCGCTTCCTTACCTTGAACAAGCACTAGTAATCAGAGAAAAAATCAACCCTAAAGACCCTGAACTCGGTCGAGATTATGGCAATCTGGGTATAATCAGCCGTTACTCAAATCGTTATGGAAAAGCAATTGAGTACCTAAACAAAGCTACTGAATTACAAGATAATGATGATGTGCTAGCTCGATTATATAGTGAACTAGGTACAAACTATAAATTGGTAGGGAATTTCAGAAAAAGTCTTGACAACCAAAATCAAGCACTAAGAATTCTTGAGAATGGCAATAATGCACATGCTATAGCCCTTGCTTTATTTGAAAAGGGTGCTATTCTTACAGAGTTAAAAAAAGAAGGAGAAGATATTTCTTATATAAAAAAAGCACTCAAAATATTTGAATCACCTGATGCACTTGACTATACGAATCAAATAAACTGTTACAAACAGTTAGGGTATTCCTATTCTCAGTTCTCACAAATAACATCAAAAGTAGGATATCTAGATTCGGCTCAATTTTATTATCAGAAAGGATTAGATATTTCAGAAGAACAATTTGGAATAGACAATCAAATCAGCTACGATATAATTTTAAGTATAGGATCTATTCTAACACATAAAAAAGATTTTATTAAAGCAAATAAATTAATTGATAGAAGTGAAAAAATTGCCTTGAACTTTGATTTGCTTGAAGGTGAAGGAGCTTACAATATGTTTGGTGTAAAAGCTGAAATAAATAAAGCTCAGGGCAACTACAATCTATCTCTTAAATTTTATCAACAACAATTAATTACACTTATCGACAACTATGAAGAAACTGACATATTACTCCTTCCTGATTTAGAAAAAACAAAAAAATCTTTAAGCCATAATGCAATGACAGATGTATTGGCTTCAAAAGCACGATGTTGGTATCAATATTACAAATATGGTGGTAATGACATAAAAAATCTCGAAGAAGGTCTTAAAACAATACATTTATTTGATCAATTAATTGACGTAATTCGTGCCGACTTTTCAAATAGTGGTTCTAATATTGCGTGGTCGGACCTTTGCCTGGATGCTTATGAAAATGCTATTGAAATATGTTTGGCATTGGAAAAAGAGACTTCAGATAACAACTACAAAAAAGAAGCACTATACTTCTCAGAAAAGAGCAAGGGTCTAACCCTGCTTGAATCTTTCCAGAACACAAAAGCCAATCGAGTAGCAGGACTTTCTGAATCAGACCTAATCAAAGAAAGGGAGTTAAAACTTGACATTGTAGATTTGGAGCAATCAATTTTTCTGTTATCACAAGAACAAATAGCTGAAAACAATGAAAAAATCAAAGAATTAAAGAAAAAAATGTTTCTTAAAAAGAAAACCTATCAGGATTTCATTGAGAAACTAGAAATTAACAATCCTGAATATTACAATATTAAATATAAATTGGATATTCTTAGTTTAGAAGAAATCCAGGCGCTACTCAAAAAAGATCAGGCATTTATTGAATATTTTATCGGGGATTCAAGTGTATTTGCATTTAAAATTACAAAATCATCATTGGAAACCTTTACACTTGAAGGTGAAGAAAGTATGCAAACACGTGTAGGTGACCTTAGAAAGAGCATTTATGGATATTTTCTATTCAGCAGAGACAGAAGTGATCAAATGAAATCAAAATATGCTCAACAATATACCAAAGGAGCTCATAGAATGTATAAAAATCTAATAGAACCATTAGGTGCGTTGCCCAAACATTTGATTATTATTCCTGCAGGTCCTATGTGTGATATGCCATTCGAAACATTTTTGACTAACCCAGTAAAAGACCCTTTAAATTACAAAGCACATCCATATTTAATAAAAGACCATATCATCAGTTATTCCTATTCAGCTACGCTTCTAAAAGAGATGGTAAACAAAGAACATCAACCCACAACCGGAGTTTATTTAGGTTTTGCACCTTCCTTTGGGAAAAGTTCAGTAAGTGTGGTCCGTGGTCAGCGTTTTTCTCTTAGCCCTCTAGCCTTTAATAAAACTGAAATCCATAAAGTAAATCAATTATTGGGTACAGGAACTATTTTTGAAGATGCTACAGCAACTGAAAACAAATTCAAGGAATTAGCTTCTGATTATAAAATTATCCACTTTGCAACGCACGGCATGGCCAACAGCGAAGATCCAGATTATTCGTTACTTGCTTTTACTCTAATTGATGATGATAAAGAAAACGAGTTTCTTTACGTAGGTGATATGTACAACCTAAAGCTTAATGCTGAAATGGTTGTCCTTAGCGCATGTGAAACTGCTTTAGGAAAAAATTTCAGAGGAGAAGGAATTATGAGTCTCGCTAGAGGTTTTTCATATGCTGGAGCGAAAAGTATTTTTACCACATTATGGTCTGTTAATGACCAGTCAACTTATGAGATAATTAAAGCTTTTTACTTTCATTTACAAGAAGGCATGGACAAAGATGAAGCACTTCAAAAATCAAAGCTGGATTATATCAATAAAGCCAATAATTTTAGTGCTCATCCTTTTTTATGGAGCCCGTATATATTAATTGGAGATTGTAGCTATATTCCTGCCATTAGTAACAAAAATCTATGGCTATATATTATCGGAGGCTCTCTTTTTGTGATTATTCTTGGGTACATGTTAAGAAAGAAACTAAAAAACAAACCTACTTAGCCACAAATACAAATTCTATAGTTTTAATATTAAAAAACAGATTCTAAATAGAATCTGTTTTTTAATGAAAATATATTTATATCTATTAAAATAATTATCAATCTAATTATTTTCTCCAAATACATCAATAAAAGCATCTGCTAATTCCAATCCAATATTTCTTTGGGCTTCCATTGTAGATGCTCCAATGTGAGGAGTTACAGAGATTTTAGGATGATTTAACAACTCCTCACGTGGATACGGTTCATTTACATAAACATCAAGTGCCGCTCCCGCTACTTTACCTGAGTCTAATGCCTCAAGTAAAACATCTTCATCTATGGTACCACCTCTTGAAGTATTAACTAAAAAAACACCATCCTTAAGCTTATTTATTTCCTCTGCCCCAATAACTGGTTTATCACTACTTGGAACATGAATAGTAATATAATCACTCTCAGCCAATACTTTTGACATTGGAACAGTTTCTATACGAATAGAAAAAGCAATATTATCAACATCAGGTGTATGAAGGTCAATATTGACTGAATTATCATATAAATCTGTAGCAAGCACTCTCATTCCCAACCCCAAAGCCAAACGGGCTACTTCCTGTCCGATACGTCCAAACCCAACAATCCCAAGGGTTTTTCCACGCAGTTGAACTCCTTTAGAATATTGTTTCTTTAAAGCTTTAAATTCCGTGGCACCTTTTCCAGGCATTTCTCGATTTGATCTATGCAAAAAACGCGATAGAGAAAACAAATGACCAACTACCAATTCAGCTACAGATTGAGATGAAGCTTTAGGCGTATTAATTACTTTTATACCTTTAGATCTTGCATATTCAACATCAATGTTATCCATTCCAACACCACCTCTGGCTATTACTTTAAGATCCGGGCATTGATCAATTAATTCTTTACGGACCTTTGTTGCCGAGCGTACAATAATAGCATCATATGAAGGCAATTTCTCATTTAATTGGTCTTGGGGGATTTTATTTATATCAACATTATATTTAGCTTCTTCCATTAACAATT
Source organism: Saprospiraceae bacterium (assembly GCA_022448945.1). Taxonomy (GTDB): domain Bacteria; phylum Bacteroidota; class Bacteroidia; order Chitinophagales; family Saprospiraceae; genus Aureispira. The sequence goes on along the minus strand of JAKVCV010000009.1, from coordinate 9,724 downwards.
TACCGTCAGGATGAATACCATCGTTAACTAAAATTTTAATCATAATTTTTATTTGGTAGGGTTTAACAATTTATTTTTTATAAGTAAAAATCATCATAAATGATCTTCACAACAAAGGTAACAAATGTGATGTTTTATTAAAGTTTTTTATTGTGATTATTTATAGCCTATAGAAATGTATTATTACTATTGCTGTTTCAGATTCTAAAGTAAATAATAAATTCAATTGGATTATTATTATAGAAATCAACATTTAGTGGCTCAATCTTTCCAAAGCAGCTTCTGCCCTACCGAATCGATTGTTATTGGCAACTGCATTCTTGTAATCTATGATAGCTGCTTCAATATTCCCTAGTTTTTCTGAAGCTAAACCCTTAAAATAATATGCATCACCAAATTGAGGATCATATTTAACAGCAATATCAAAAAAATGATGCGCTTGATTAAAATCTTTTTCTTCCATAAATAAAAGTGCATAATTATAGCTTGCATCTGATTCCTGAGGATGATAAATGATGGCTTGCTCATAGGAAGATTTTGCAAGTTCTAGCATACCGTTTTGACTGGTATAATTTTGATGATAAAATGATGCCTTACCAAATAATGCCTCATAAGCAGTAGAATCAATTCGTAAAGCATTATTATAATATTGAATAGCAATCTTTTTCTTTAATCCGGAAAAAATATTCCCCAATTGCATATAAGCATCCAAATGATCCGCATCTTGTTCTATGGCAGTCTGAAAATCTTCGATAGCACCTAGTGTATCTCCAATATACTTAAGGGTAAGTCCTCTCATAAATAAACCTTCAACATTTAAAGGCGAAATTTTCAATGTTTTTTCGGCAGAAATTAATGCATCATCATATTGTTTTACTTTCAAGTTGATTTCTGAAAGCAGTAACAATAAACGAATGGTATCAGGATGAATTTCAAGTGCTTTTTCAATAGTTTTTATTGCGGGTTTTGATTTATTATTATCAAAATATGCCCATGCCAATAAACGCGCAGATTTCCAATTTGTTGGATCTTTTTCCCAAATCTTTCTTGCCTCAACTTCAGCTTCATTAAACATACCTTCTCTAGAATATGCTTCACATCTAGCAACATAAAGTGCCATATTTTCTGGATCTTGTTTAATATCTCTTGTAATAGCATCAATGGCAGGAATACCAATGTATTCACCTTTTACAGGCTCATGCATATTAGGGTTTTCAGGTTGTTCACAACTTTGAATACTAATAAAAAAGACGATTAATAAAACGAGGGCAAAAAAGAATTTATATTGCATTTTATAACTACTTATTTAATCTGGTTTAAGATATTATTCACAAAATTGGAACCTTAAGAAATACTTGTTTTATCAATTTTATTGTCCAAAAAGATAAGTACTTTATATTTAAGGAGACCAAACTGCAACAAATGTACGAATTTAGAAGTACCTATGTAAAAAATGTGTTTCTATTTATTCTTTAATGATATAAACAGCTTTAGATTACATAAAGAATGCATTCTGAATATGAATAGAATAGTATATACAATCATTATGCTTTGGGCGGCAATTCTGGATAACAGTTCAGTATATTGCCAAAAAATCCAAATGTCAGATCCAATTAATATCAGAAATGCAACTGATTATACTTTGATCGGTAATTTTGAAAAAGATATCTTCCTTTATCTTGAATCAGATTCCAAATATAAAATCTATAGCTATGATACCAAACTGAATAAAAAATCATGTAAAACAATTAATATAGACTATAAAAACATTACCACCGTAAGAATTTTTACCCATAAAAACAGTTTTTCTTTATTATACTTTTTTCATAAAAGCGGTAAGACGAATATTCATATTAAGAAATTTAACGCCTTAGGTGAAGAGACAGTTGATTTTCAAATTGGAAGACTCAATGGGTACCACGACATCAAAGATCAACAGATTGTTCTTTCAAAGAATAAAACCAATATCTTAATTTATTGCATTATCAATGATAATCAATTAGAAATCATCAATTACAATTTGATTAATCAAAAGCAGAATTGGTGCAAGAAGGTTTCACCTAAGGGCTTTAATTACTATAAAGATTTTGAAGATATACTCATCAATAATTCAGAAGAAGTTTTTATAGTTTGCAATAACAACAATACCAAAAGAAAAATCAAGGATCATACGTTTACAATTTATAAAATTGATAGGGGAACAGAAATAAACGCGCACATAATACCCTTTAACAACTATTTGTCTACAGATTTAAGTATCAAGTTTGATGAAAAAAACAAACAATTGGTAATGGGAGGGCTATATTCCACAAAAAATACAGCTACAAAAGGTATTTTCTATTCCCAGATTAAGCTTAATCTTCCAACAACAATACATACTACTGAATTATCTGAATCCTTGATGCGTAGTCTTACAGGAAATAAAAAGAAAAAAATTCAAGGTATTCATAATTTTTTCGTTTTCGAAATGATATTACGCAATGATGGAGGTGCTTTATTAGTTGCAGAACAACGACATGTTTTTGAATCTTCTGGTTTTGTTTCTGAAAATGAAATTCAAAAACCACAAGCTGATTACTTATATGAAAATGCACTGGTCGCATCTATTCACCCTTCAGGAAAAGTGTATTGGGAAAAAGTACTATTCAAAAGTCAAAGCTCAGAAAATGACAATGCATTATATTCCTCTTTTTTTGTATTCAAGACCAATTCAAGCCTTCGTTTTCTATACAATGATAACATTACCTGGGGCACTACAATTTTTGAGTATGCAATCAGTAACAACGGCGCTATAAAACGAAATGTAGTAACTCATCAGAAAACAAGTACTGGGATTTTACCTCAATTTACAAGCAGCCTTCAATTGTCTAACCATGAAATGATTGCATTATCTGAAAGAGACAAAAATCTACGAATTTTAAAGATCACATTTAACAAATAGGTTTAGACGAATATAAATCTATATTTTTTTATAAAATTTGTAACATCTTTGATTTTTTTACATAGACTTTTCAGTTTCTCCTTTCCGCATTGTACATTTAATTTTTGTTTAATGTCCTAATTATACATCTTTAATTTTTACTCAGTGCTACAGTTTTTTAGAAATAATAATTTTTTTACTTCGTTCCTTGTTATTTTATACTTCACCTTTTTTAGTATTAATATTTGGTTATACCCTAATGATAATCTATTAAAGTTAGAAGCCTTTCCGAGTACTTTAAGTAATCTCTTTTTTAATCTGTTCATTGATACCCCTTTTAAAAACAAACTTTGGTATTCTATCTTTTTATTGTTACAGGCGTTTTTAATCAATGGGATAATCTCTTATTTCAAACTAACAAAACGTCAGACATATATTACTGCTATTTGTTTTATTATGATTCACTTCTCTTATCATGATATTGATCTTACTACCCCAGTATTAATTGCTAACACCTTATTACTTTGGTCTATTTTTAACTTATTTGCTAGTTCTGACAATCGCATTTCCTTAGGTAAGGTCTTTAATGTTGGATTTTCTATAGGCATAGCTGCATTATTATATAATGGAAATGCTGTTTTTATTGTTTGGGCATTATTTAGCCTTTATATTATCCGTGCATTTAATCCACAAGAATATATTTTATTGATTTTTGGCTTTTGCCTACCGTTTTATTTTATAGGTACTTACCATTTTTTAAACAACAACCTGGAACTATGGATTCAACAAGAAATACTTGTGCATTATAACAATATGAATACCCAGTTTCATGTAGACAATCAATTATACCTGTTAATTGGTATTATGATTTCAATCTATTTTTTAGCACTTGTAAACATGCAAAACATATATTATAAAACGACTGCAAGAAAAAAGAAAAATATTACTGCCATTTATCTAATGCCCGCAATAGGATTGTTTAGTTTTTTTGTCCAGAAAGATCTCAATAGTTATCATTTTATAAGCTTTTTTGTGCCGCTTGGAATTCTACTAAGTCTTAGTTTACAATCATTAAGAAGTAATGCTTTAATAGAGGGTATACATTTTATACTATTTATGCTGTGTTTTGGAATTCAATTTCAATCTTTAATTTACAACTAAAACAAGCATTAACTAAAAACTTTAACTTTTTAATTAATACTTCAAGAACTACTGATTTTTATTAAAGAAAATATCTATCTTAGGAATTATAAAATTTAATAGCCTAAGTTTATGACTCCTTCCAAAAATTTCACACAAGATATTGGTATTAAAACCCCGGTAATATGTGGCCCTATGTATCCCGGATCGAATCCCGAACTGGTTGCTGCAGTTTCTGAAGCAGGTGGACTTGGGGTAGTGCAACCAGTAACCATGACCTATGTTTACGGCCATGATTTTCGCGAAGGATTACAGCTGATAAAAAGAAATACTTCGAAGCCATTTGGTGTAAATTTCACACTTATAAAAGCCAATAAAACATATGAAAAGCGCATGCAAGAATGGTTAGAAATTTCCATTGAAGAAGGCGTTAAGTTTTTTCTAACCTCGCTTGGGAACCCAACCTGGGTAGTAAAGCAAGCACATGAAAAGGGCATCAAGGTTTATCACGATGTTCCTAATAGGAAATTTGCTTTGAAGGTTGTTGATACTGGTGTGGATGGATTAATCTGTGTTAATAATCGTGCTGGAGGACAAACAGGTATTATCTCTCCGGAAAAGATGTTTGACCAACTTCATGATTTAAACCTGCCCTTAGTTTGTGCGGGAGGTGTAGGTGATGAAAAAGATTTTAGAAAAGCCCTTGAAATGGGATACGCTGCAGTACAAATGGGGACCCGATTTTTGGCAACAAAAGAATGTCAGACGCCAAATGATTATAAAGAAGCTATTGTAAACTCCGAAGAAAAAGATATCGTCTGGACAAATAAAATCGCAGGAGTTAATTCTTCTGTTATTCTTACTCCTGATATTGAAAAACTCGGCCTTAAAGCGGGACCTATCACAAGTAAACTTCTGAAAGGAAGAAGAACAAAAAAATGGGTCCGGAATTATTATATGCTAAGGTCAATGTTCAGATTTAAAAAAGTTGCTAACAAACCTGGTTATGGACAGTATTGGCAAGCAGGTAAAGGAGTTGGAGGTATAAAAAAGATTGAACCTGCAGGAGATATAGTAAGACGCCTTAATACTGTTTATAATACTTTTCTACAATAGCCTATTCACAATAAATAATGTCCTTTAAACTATATATGTGTTTAATTATCCCACAATAGAAACAATATCAGATAATTCTCATTTCTGGAAAAAATTCCATTTTTCGCACAGCACAATAAACCCAAATAATTGATTATCAGTTTTTTAAAACAAAGGCTTGGTTTTTGTCCTCTCTATATAGGATCAATATTTAATTAAATAATCTAAAAATATCATGAAAAAATTACATCTTTCTATATACCTTATATTGTGCTCCTTTTTAGTAAATGCCCAGGAAGCTACGTCTATAAATGAAGATGGAAGCACAGCAGATAGTTCAGCAATTTTAGATGTCAAGTCGGCTGATCAAGGTGTACTGATTCCAAGAATGAGCCAATCACAAAGAAATGCAATAACTAACCCTGCTGTTGGTTTACTTATCTTTCAACTAGATAATCCAGCTGGTTTTTATTATTATAATGGTAGCAATTGGGTAGCATTGGGAAATACTATTTCAAACCATAATATAGAAATTTGGGCATGTGCAGATGATCAGATCCACGAATTTTATATAGATGGCATTCCTGTAACAACTAACAATTTTCCATCAAGTTGGTTACATCCATCTACAGGAACAATATCAGGAACCATATATTATAATACTACAGTTCCTTATAGTACGACACTTTCTACAGGCAATCATATAATTGCATTCAAAGTGCGCGACAATGCAGTATGTAAAGCATTCATGGCCGCCATTGTTAACAGTGGCGCTGCTGTAGTTACAACAGGAAATGGTCAATTTAAAACTACTACCACTAACCCTGGCAGCAATTGGTATACAGATACTTTTAATGATTCAGGATGGACAGTTGACAATACTGCCTGCACATATATCCATAGCAACTGGGATTCGGGGACACCAGGTTTCCCAACAATTTCAAATGCCTATCCATCAGCTAAGCGTATATGGGAGGGGAATAATTGTGCACCCCCATTTAATGGCTCAATAGCGGATCTATGGATAAGAGTATCTTTCACATTACCTTAAAAATAAAAAATAAATTGGGAAGTTTAGTGCCCTTGAGCTGCGCCAGCTCCTGAAGGGATTCTTATATCCTCTACCATATCCTGAACATCTACTGGTGGAGCTAAAGTAAATCTAGACACTGTTATTGAAACAACAAAATTCGCAATCATTGCTACAGAACCAAATCCTTCAGGAGAAATACCAAACCACCATTCTTCTTTAGGGGGGATCGCTCCCAACCATCCAAGTTTGAATTTCATCATATAAAAAGTCATAAGACCAAGTCCCACAACCATACCACTGATTGCACCTTCCTTGTTCATCCTTTTATCGAAAATTCCTAACAGAATAGCAGGGAAAAATGAAGCTGCAGCTAAACCAAAAGCAAGCGCAACGACCGCTGCAACAAAGCCTGGCGGATTAATACCAAAATAACCAGCGACAAGAACTGCTACAAAAGCACTTCCTCGGGCGGCCATCAATTCTCCTTTCTCAGAAATCTGCGGTCTGAATACCCGCTTTAGTAAATCATGTGAAATCGAAGAGGCTATAACTAACAACAAGCCTGCAGCCGTAGACAAAGCAGCTGCCAAGCCCCCGGCACCTACTAAAGCAACTACCCAATTAGGCAAATGAGCTATTTCCGGATTTGCAAGTACCATTATATCACGATCAATAGTGAGTTCATTTCTTGAGGCTTCCGCTAAATATTGTATCGTTCCATCCATGTTTTTATCCTCAAAAGAAATTAAGCCTGTTTTTTCCCAATTACTAAACCAATCAGGTAGTTCTGAATAGGGAATATTACTTACAGTTTCAATTAAATTCGTTCGGGCAAATACAGCAACAGCAGGTACGGTAGTATATAAAATAGCAATAAATAACAGTGCCCAACCGGCAGAAATCCTTGCATCACGTACTTTAGGTACTGTAAAAAACCGGACAATAACATGGGGAAGCCCAGCAGTTCCCACCATTAACGCCAATGTAATGGCACAAATGTCTACCATAGATTTTGACCCAGCTGTGTATTCTGAAAAGCCCAGTTCAGTCTGAAGACCATCGAGCTTGTCCAGCAAATAAACACCATCATGTCCTGCCGAACCAAAACCCAGTTGTGGCACCGGGTTGCCAGTCATTTGAAAAGAAATAAAAATTGCAGGGACCATAAATGCAAAGATCAATACACAATACTGGGCTACCTGTGTATAGGTAATGCCTTTCATTCCGCCCAAAACAGCATAGAATAAAACGATCGCCATTCCAATATATACGCCTGTATTAATATCAACCTCAAGGTAACGGGAAAAAACAATCCCTACTCCGCGCATCTGCCCAGCGACATAAGTAAAAGAAACGATCAGTGCTGCTAAAACTGCAACAATTCGTGCTTTATTGGAATAATAGCGGTCTCCTATAAAATCAGGTACGGTAAATTTTCCAAACTTCCTCAAATATGGTGCAAGCATTAGTGCCAATAACACATAACCACCTGTCCAGCCCATTAAATAAACGGAACCATCATACCCTGTAAATGAAACAATGCCGGCAAGAGAGATAAATGAGGCCGCAGACATCCAATCAGCAGCAGTTGCCATTCCATTCATGAGCGGTGGGACTCCTCCCCCGGCCACATAAAAATCTTTGGACGTACCTGCGCGTGCCCATATAGCTATTCCTATATACAATGAAAATGTAATACCTACTAAAATCCATGTCCAGGTTAAAATACCCATAAAGCTTTTTTTATTACTACTCGTCTACACCATATTTTTTATCCAACCTATTCATTAACCTAACATAGACAAAGATCAAAACAACAAAAAAATAAATTGATCCTTGCTGAGCAAACCAAAACCCTAATTTAAAACCCCCTATCTTAATAACATTAAGTTGATCAACCAATAATATTCCAAAGACAAAGGAAACCAAAAACCAAATACTCAATAATATGAATAGGTATTTTACATTTTCTTTCCAATAGGCTTTCATCTTATTGTCTGTCATGAGATTATTATTTATGATCAAATACCCTACAAAACTACAAAGCACAGATAGTTTCTGTGCTTTGTAGTTTCAACGATAATAAATCCAATAATTAATTATCTTTTTTAATAAATTTTTGAGTTACTGAGTAACCATTGCCAAGATCAACTGTAATCATATAGGCCGCTGGAACCAACCGATCAACATAGTCAATTTTTATAAGATGGTTGTAACTAATATCATGATTTACCCGATAAAGTATCTGTCCTGCTACATTAGAGATCTCAACAGTAGCAGATTTTACATCTTTAGGAATTTTCTTAAATTCTATGAATATTTCATCTAACACTGGATTTGGATAAGTACTTATATCAATATAAGTTGGATTATCATCTTTAAGACCGTCAACTACCCTAACCTGAGAATATGTATACTGACCATCAAAATTAATTTGTTTGAGTCGATAGTAACTTAATCCAGTATAACTATTGAGATCATCATAATTATAGTTAGTGGAATTTGTAGTTGTCCCATTACCTTGCACAAAACCAATAAATTTAAAGGATGTTTCATTATCTAACATTCTTTCAACTTCAAATCCTTTATTATCCGTTTCTGAAGACATTTGCCAATCCAATTTAACAAAATCAACATTAATTCTATTTGCATCAAAAGTTATTTGATTACTAGACAAAAAGATAACATCGTCACGAACTATAAAAGGTGAGAAAGTAGTAAAGCCTGATCGAGAGCGTTCATAAGAAGTGGCTGTAACAGAAGTAGCGGGACCAAAACCAGCAGGTAAAGGAGGATTATTCCAGGAACCTGGTACTTCTTTATGTGCAATCCCACAACTTGTTCGTGCAAAAGAGCCTAATTCTTCCGATATATTCCACTGTAACTTTAAGTCTATATTTGGTGCTCCAACTCCCACATCATTTATTAACCATGTTTTATCTACAACATGATCTGTAAGCGCTGGTCCAGAATTGCCATATTGTAGTGCTTGATCATGTACACGAACCTCGAAAATTTCAGAGGTGCCTATATTCGTTAATGTAGCAGGGGTATAACTTGTAGCAGCTGTTCCAATAGGAAAAACAATTGTACTCCCAGTATTTACAGTCTGTTCAACAAAACCAACATCATTTGTAATAATAAAATTATTAGCATCATAATTTGAAATACTACCTGCTGGGCTTACAGTAAGATTATTAGTGCCCAGCTGAATCTTTCCATTATTCATCAAATCTACAGATGTTGATACATCTACATGCTGGGCAAGAATTAATTTCTGACCGTTATCAACTCTTAATTTTGGAACAGTAATAAGTGAAGGGGCTGACAGGGTCTGATCAACAGATCCTTCATACCACATCCAACCATTTCCAGAATATGAAGTAAACAGTCCTGTTTGTGTCCAATCCAGATCAATATAAATATTGCCTTCATTACTTATATTAGCGCTATTTGTATTTGTAACACCACCATTATCGAGTTTTAAATCAGTTGTAGGCATGACAATAAAATTAACACCGTTTACGACGAGATTT
>JAKVCV010000008.1 GCA_022448945.1 Saprospiraceae bacterium | reverse complement strand
TTTTTATTACTACAGGTAAAAAACTTTATACTCTTGAGACTAAAAAAGAAGGATTTCATATTCCCTTCAAAAAGTAAAATAATTAAAACCTATGTGCTATAATATGCTAAATAATTAATGGTATACAGTATTCTTACTATTTAGGGTTAAAGCCCGTTCAAACATCAATTTAGTTTGAGTGCGAACCAAGAAATATTCTGATAATAGTTATACCGCTGAATGGTAGAAGATAATTTTTAATTTTGTAACTTAATATAATGAACTAAATACACCAAGGTTTAAAATACATTTAAACGTGTTTGAAACACTATATAGTAGCCAATTAAAAAGATATGATTGAGAGTAAAATAGCAGACATCAGAATTTCATTTATTATTCCAGTATATAATAGACCTGATGAAATCAAAGAACTACTTGAAAGCATGGTTCAACAAACAGTTAATACGTTTGAAATTATTATCGTTGAAGATGGTTCAGATAATAAGTGTGATAGAATATGTCAGGAATTTCAACACAAACTTGATTTAAAATATTTTTATAAAGAAAATTCTGGTCCGGGTCAGAGTAGAAATTATGGTTATGAAAAGGCTAAAGGAAATTATTGTATTTTTTTAGATTCTGATTGTGTTTTGCCTCAGGATTATTTTAGAATTGTTCAAAGTGTACTAAATGAAGATTACGTAGATGCCTTTGGTGGTCCTGATAGAGCACATTCTGATTTTAGCATTTTACAAAAAGCTATCAACTATTCTATGACCTCATTTTTTACTACAGGAGGGATTCGTGGTAGTAGTGAAAAACTTAACAAGTTTCATCCAAGAAGTTTTAATATGGGATATTCAAGAACAGTATTTGATACAACACAAGGATTTTCAAAAATGAGATTCGGTGAAGACATAGATATGAGTATTCGAATATTACAAAATGGATTTAAAACAAGATTAATAAAAGATGCCTACGTGTATCATAAGAGAAGGACGAACCTTAGACAATTTTTTAAACAAGTATTTAATTCTGGTATTGCCAGAATTAATTTATACAAAAGACACCCTAAGTCTCTTAAGATAATTCACTTAGCACCTGCAATATTTACACTTGGTTCAATATGCCTATTAGTTATTTCAATAGTCTATTCCGTATTCTTTCTACTTCCCAATTTAGTTCATATACTAATTATATTTTTAGATTCAAGTTTAAGAAACAAAAGTATCACTATTGGAATGCTATCTATTGCAACAAGTTATACTCAGCTATTCGGCTATGGGTCTGGTTTTATTATTGCTACTTGGAAACGTATAATTCTGAATCAAAAAGAATATGCAGCTTACATAGATAATTTCTATGAATAGATAGACTAACTAAATTACTGATTGGTAACACTCCATGGGGATAGTACGCTTAGTAAACTAGCCGTTGTAAGCAATTTGAAATTGTTCTTCATTATAGAGAATAATGTTTAACCAAAAACAATAAAAATTTTATGAAAACTATAATACTTTTATCAATAGCAATGTGTTCTATGTCTTTTTGTTTGGCCCAAGACAAAAGTTCAAATACTGAAGAAACTGCTAAATACATTGAATCTGAAGAATTTGCAACATTAAAACTACCATTTTCTCAGGCCGTCATACATGGAGATATTATTTACGTATCAGGACAAGTCGGGAACGTGGGTTTAAAACTTGTAGAAGGAGGGATTACTCGAGAAACACATCAAACTATGTTGAATATTAAAAGTATATTAGAAGAAAATGGTTCTTCCATGGACAAAGTAATAAAATGCACATGCATGTTAGCAGATATTAACCAATGGCCTGACATGAATATGGAATACATAAAATTCTTCCCAAATAACAAACCAGCAAGAAGTGCATTTGCTACAAATGGTCTAGCTTTAAATGCTCGAGTTGAAATAGAATGTATAGCATATCTTAACAAATAGCTTATAACTTAATTTCTATAGTATTTGCTTAAGTACATACACTATACAATAGATAAAATATTAAATTAATTTTCATGAAGCATCTTTTGTTTTTTGTGTTAGTAGTCCACTTTTATTCTTCATATAGTCAGATATTGAATACTATTACCTATCGCGATACAAGTTTACCAAGAATAGAAATAAATCCATCTCACTATAATTTCATTTATCCTATTGAAAAAGATTTTTATGATTCTATTTCTTTCACGCCACCGATGGACGGCAGATTTTTGGTTCAAAACTATGGCCCCCGTACTATACTTAATTATGATAATCATCAAGGATCCGATATATGGGGGCATACCATAAAAGATGGTGTACTAACATATAACCCACCTGCACTATGCATGTGTAATGGTGAAATTGTAAGCATATCGGATGGGCCAGACTCCATAATTGATTTGACGAATTCCGGTAGAACAATAGCATATAGATGTGACAGTGCTTCCCAAATCTTTAACTCACCTATAAATATCTATTATCGTCATCTAGATTCAATAGTAAGTCTATTGTTTGTTGGGATGAATATTAATAAAGGCGACACATTAGCCTTTGTAGGAGAAAGTGGCACAACATCTTTATCGCATTTGCATTTCGATTATAAAGGTATTCCTAATCAATGGGGCAATACAACTACATTAAAATATTTAAATCCCAATAGGCTTTTTGACCCATATGAACACCCTCATGTTTTAGGTAAACTGAATAATGCACACATAGAAATTCTTCACGATTGGACGGATAGTACATTAATAAGAATACACTGGCCTCACAACCAACACATAAATAGATTTGAATTCACTAATAATAATTATAATCTTGTTTATGACGTAGAGGAGGTGCGAGCAAGTTATACAGTATTTGAACCTTCTATATGGGCCAGGGATAGCATGAAAATTTTTCCCTATAGAACAAATGGATATAGATCTGCATTATACTATCAACTAAATGATACACTTCCAGCCTTTTTTCCTAATTCCCCTTACCGAGATACTAACCTCTTAATTTGGGGCTATTCACATATACCACTGACAGCGGATTCTGTTGTAAATGTATATGATTTTATCCTCTTGGATGTTCCCTCTACGCATGCAACTAATGACTGGATTGTCAAACTTACTGATGTGTGGGGTTATACGGTTGAAGGTCAATTATCTGTTACAAATAGTGAGGACAGATTTAATCCGAATCCTTCTTTTTACTTTTATATTTATCCAAACCCTACCGCTGATTTATTAACCATAAAGTATAGCGGAACTTTGGCCTCAAATATTGTTGAAATTCATAATATTAATGGTAAATTGATATTGGTAGAAAAAATATCAAAAAATGGGGAACAAATAGATATCAGTAAGCTTAATCAAGGTTTGTATTTAATTTCATTTAATGGGGTATCAGCTAGATTTTTGAAAGAATAAACTATTGTCTAATAGTCTAAAATAAAAAAGACATTAATGAAAAGTTTTAGCATAATAAATTATAAACCTGAATATCAACAAGACTATAAATTATTATCTCTTGAATGGTTAAATGAAAATAATTTATACGAAGATGCTGATGGATTAATGTTAGACTTCCCGAAAAGAGAAGTATTAAACAAAGGTGGATTTATTTTCCTTGCAAAGGTCAACGAACAAATCACTGGTACGGTTACACTACTTCCAACAGACAACAATACATACGAAATATTAAAACTTGGAGTAAATAAAAATTATCAACGCATTGGTATTGGCAGATCTCTTGTAGAATATTGTATTGATGAGGCAAAAAAAATGGATGCTAAAAAAATTATACTTGAAACAAGTTCAAAATTAGAGAATGCGATTCGTTTATATAGCAAATTAGGTTTTAAGAAAACAACACTTCAAAACACCAAATTTGAACTATCCGATATTAAAATGGAATTACTTTTACATTAAAGTAATTTATACAACAAAATATAAAATGCATTAAAACGAATTTTAGACTATCCGTTAATACAAATGATTGAAAAGATTTATAAAACCGCTTTTGGGCTTTTCACAATAGAATCAATAATTATTATAATTGGAATTAATTTAAATTTTATTACTTATGGGATTGATATTCAATCTACATTTATGATTTTTGGTGTTTTCCTAGGACTAGTATGTAGTATAATCATCTACTTTTTAATTAGAAAATTCAATACTAAATCAAAAGAAATTTTAGGAATTATAACATCAATTATTATGATTGTCTTATGCTTTTATTATGTGTTAGAAGATCATTTTAAAATTTTAACTTAATTTAAAATGAACTAGCTACAAGAATGTGTAAATTGTATAATAATATAATTTACTTTTAACTTGTACAAAATAAAATTATAAGTTTTGTCAATAAAAATAACATATACTAAAATACTCCTTGCACTACTTTTGATATTCTCGAATGACTGTTTTGGTCAAAATCTGGATTGGGCAGCAAGTATAGGCGGGATAGGTTGGGATAATGGCAAAAGCATTACCACAGACAATTTTGGGAATATTTATGTAACTGGAGAATTTCAAGATACTGTTGACTTTGACCCAGGAATTAACACTACTAACCTCATATCCGGAGGCAACCAAGATATTTTCATCAGTAAGTTTGATTCTTCCGGTAATCTTATTTGGGCAAAACAAATTGGAGGTTCTCAAAGCACTTCATTTGAACAGGCTAACTGCATCCAACTTGATGAAAATGGAAACATCTATGTAACTGGGTCTTATATGGGTCAGGCTGACTTTGATCCAGGAAATGATACATTTTATATAAACGCCTTAGGGGCGGGTGTTTTTACAGCCTTTATTTGTAAACTAGATAAGTTTGGAAACTTCGTTTGGGCAAAGCAACTTGGTGGCACCCTCGCAAGTGAGTCAAATTCTATAGCAGTAGATCAAAATGGAAATGTCTATACTACTGGATATTTCGATGGTATAGCTGATTTTGATCCTGGTATAAATACATTTAATCTTGTTGTAAATGGATACAGTGACATTTTCATAAGCAAACTAGATTCATCAGGTAATTTTGTTTGGGCAAAACAAATTGGAGGAGTAAGTGGGGAGTTTGGAACTGCCATTTCGCTGGGTTTAAATAATTCTGTCTACATCTCGGGTTCCTTTAATGGGACTGTCGATTTTGACCCTGGAAGCGGTATCTTTAATCTAAGTTCTCCTATTGGAGAACAGGAAATTTTTATTGTTAAGTTAGACTCACAAGGCAATTTTTTATGGGCTAAACAAATTGGAGGTGATGTAGGTTATGCCCTTTCATCAGATAACAATGGCAATATATATGTTTCTGGTTATTACGATTGGAATGCTATTTCAATCAGTAAATTCGACGCCTTAGGTAATCTTATATGGGACAAACAAATCGAAGCTCATATATGTTACTCCATTGAAGCAGTCGTCAACGGAAATATTTACCTTACCGGTCAGTTCTTTGGCACCAAAGACTTTGACCCCGGAAGCAACACCTATAACATGACTGCTCTAGGAGATACTGATGCTTATATTTGTAAACTTGATTCTTTAGGAAATTTTATTTGGGCAAAACAAATTGGAGGAACCTCTCAGACTACTCAAGTTCTGGGTCGCTCAATAGCGGTGGATCCTTTAGAAAATATATATACAGTTGGATCTTTCAATTATACAGTTGATTTTGACCCCTCAAGCTTTGTCTACAACTTAAGCGCAATTCAGAGTTATGATATTTACATTCATAAAATGAAGCCAACCAATTTATCTACATTAGAAAACAGTTTTGAAGATAATTTCAAAATTTATCCGAACCCTACTGAGGGCAACCTGATACTAGAATTTGCTAAAGTATTTGATAATTTAAATTTTGTTCTTAAAAATTCGCTTGGTCAAATATTAGATGTAAAATCTGCGCGCAATATTAAGCGTATTGAAATACAAGTAAATGAAGTAAGTGGTATTTATTTCCTGGAAATTTCTGATCAAAAAAATCAAAGAGCGGTTGTGCAGATTATTAAAAAATAAAGGGTTGCTATCTCTATATAAAATGACTTTAATACGTCTTGTACACTAATTTATAATCTACAAATTTATTCATTTTTAAGTTTGTTCTTCTTTGTAAAGTCTAAATATGAAATCCATGTGACTTGAAAATAAAATTGGTGGAACCAATTATTCCCTCCAGTATTCCATGTTATATAAAGTAGTCCTAGTTCTATCTTATTTATTTTATCTAATTTCATCCCCATAGCAGCATAGGCCCAATTTTCAGCATATATGGCACTAGCTCCTTTAAATGTATTAAAAAATGCTTCCTCGTAAGCTGTAAAATATAGATTATCTTTGTTGTTCTTAATTGGGACCTCCAACCCTATCAAATACCGCAATCGATGGGTATAAGGAACTGGTCTTGTAATCCTATCAGCTACAAAACGATTATCAAATCGTAAACGATGTTTTAATGTTATTGATTTTATAGGATGTTTAACTGTAGCTTGAATATGAAATCGGTGTTCATTAAGAAAATTACTTTGAATCACATTTTCTCTTTGATATACATAACTCCCTGAAAAAGAAAGGAATTTGTTGACTTTATATGTTAAAGCATGTTCTAAATACAATAATAAAAAATTAGCATCTCTTGTTATATCAGGATTTTCAAAATTGACAAGGGGCAATGCTATAAAATAATATAAGCTGTAATCTAAGTTTTTTACTATAGTTCCTGAATGATCTATTGTAGGAAATAAACCGCCAACAAAAACTGATTGAGATTGGGCACTTAAAATATTACTATAGTAAATAGAGAAATTCAAAAAAATAAAAATAGCTATCTTTTTCATGTAAAAGTATTATCTATAAATCATTTTCCTTTTATCGTTATATTACGACATTAATTACTAATATTCGAATATTATAGTGTTTTTAGCACTATCTAATTGCTGCAAAATCATATATCCCAAATATCTATATTTGGAATCTTGTTATTTCTGAAGATTTATAATAGGATAAAAAAGTTGTAATGATTTACCATTTATTTTAATATAAATAGAAATTAAAAGTAGAATTAGATGTTTTCAATATTGTCTGCCCAAATGACTAATATTAAGAAAGAATTCGCTAATTTGGGTAAATAGAATTTAAAACTCAATTTATTGTATTCTTTTGAAAAAACCATTAACATATCCATCGCTCATAATAGCCCTGTTAATAATTGGTTGTTCTCCTAAGGAGGGCTCAATAGATTCAATAGAATCTTCAGAGGTAGTTCTTGGTAAATTGGAACACAGTTTTACACTCAGTTCCACCATTCAGGAAAAATTTGATGAAGGGTTGCTACTTTTACATAATTTTGAATATGAAGATGCTTTAAATGCTTTTCAAGAAGCTACTGCTTTGGATAGTACAGAAGTATTAACGCATTGGGGTGAAGCTATGTGTCATTACAAGGCACTATGGAAATTGCAAAATACAGATAAAGGAAAAGCAATATTATCCCGATTAGGAAATACTAAAGAAGAACGTTTAAGCACCATAGGGGATCCCTTAGAAAAAGCAATGTGGGAACTGGTAGAAATCATGTATGGGGAAGGTGATTTTAAAAATAGAAATAAATTGATCAAAGATCACTTAGCATCTATCCATGAGAAATATCCTAAGCATCAAGAAGTAGCAGCTTTCTATGCCTTGTCACTAATCTGGGCTACAGAAGCATATGGAGATGGTAGTGATGATCTAAGATTAGCTGCTTCCATTACTGATAGAATTATCAATATAAATCCTTATCATCCAGGGGCAATCCACTATAAGATACATGCACTTGATGGCCCTACATCTGCAAACGATGCTCTAGATGCAGCCAATACGTACGCTAAAGTAGCGCCAGATGCATCGCATGCATTACATATGCCATCTCACATCTATCTGGCTCTTGGAAAATGGGATGGGGTAGTTAATTCTAATCAAGAATCCTATGATGCGAGTATTGAACGAATGATAAAAAAGGAATTAACTGAAGGTGCTAGAGCTTACCACTCTTTGGCTTGGTTGCACTATGGGCTTTTACAACAAGGAAAATATAGTATGGCTGAAAAAATCTTAAACGATATGCTAACTTATGTTGAGCAGGACCCGACAAAAGGAGCAAGAGGTTACTTACTTGGTATGCAAAGTAGACAATTGGCAGAAAGTGGTAAAATACATGTGGGAACAAAACTTGATTTGGATGTGAAAGTAGATGACATAGGTATAATTTCAAAAAGTATCCGCAGCTTTTTAAGAGCACAAGTTGCTTTTCGAAATGATGATATCAATACAATAAATAATGAAATTAAATGGCTTGCCCCTAAAATTTTTATGGACTCATTACAGATTAAAGATTCCGGCATTGCTATGTGTGCCGCTGGAAATAGCAAATATGCACCAACAGAAAATTCTATCACAATTGCCAAAGTGATCATAACTCAAATTGAAGCTTTGAAAGCAGTATTAGAAGGAGATCAGAAATTATTTGAAGTCAAAATGAAAAAAGCTGTTAAGCTTGAGGAGCGTACCAATTTTCCAACCGGACCACCATATATTACCAAACCCTCATTCGAACAATATGGTGACTGGTTATTAGTTAAAGGACGATATGAAGAAGCAATAAAACAATTTGAAAAGGCCTTGTTTAGAATGCCAAATAAATCTAAATCTCTTAAAGGGAAATTTACAGCACTCAAGGCACTAAATCAATTTAACGAAATTAAGAAGGTTCGAAATGAACTACAGTCTATATATTCAGAAGCCGATTCTGAAGTAAAGAAGTTCTTGGAAGAATAATGCTTAAAAATTCTATATAAAACATTAATTATCAATAGGATTAAAAAGAAACACAATAAAAATTTGAACTATAAACCTGAAATGAAAATTAAGACTTAAATTTATATGAAAAAAGAAAACAAAAAAGCTTACCGCGCATCTCTTAGCAAGGAAGATTATAAAAAACTAACTGGTTTTGATGGAGACTGGCGTGACTCCTGGTGGAACGATTCGTATTTGAACATGATGGCTCAACAGTGGAAACTCGATCAGGTTCAAACAATACTGGACGTAGGCTGCGGTGTTGGTCATTGGGGACAAAGGTTAATGCGACACTTAAACAACTCCGCAACAATATATGGAATAGACCCTGAAACCAATTGGATAAAAGGTGCTGAAGAGCGAGCAAAAAAACTGGGCCTAAACACTCGATCAGAATATAAAGTTGCTTCTGTAGAATCCCTGCCCTTTGATGACAACAGCCTCGATATGGTAACCTGCCAAACCGTACTAATACATGTAAAAGACATCAAAACTGCTGTAAAGGAAATGATAAGGGTATTAAAACCCGGAGGGCTTTTTCTCTGTGCAGAGCCAAACAACTTTGGTCGCGCTGCTGCCCAATATGTAGAGGAACCTTTGATGGCATGGAAAGATATTTCCGACCTACTTGAATTGGAATACATCTGTACAATGGGGAAATTAAAAGTTGGTGAAGGACATCAATCAGCTGGACATCTTATCCCCGCTATTCTTCAGGAATTTGGATTGGAAAATGTCCAAGTAAAAACGAATAATCAATGTGCAAGTATCACACCACCCTATTCGGATCTTGGATCAAAAACTATGATCAAATTAATGCAAGACACCTGGGATAATGGCGCTGCTTTCGTACTTGGAAGTACCGAAATAAATTGCAGACGATATTATCTTGAAGGTGGTGGAGATAACAATAGTTTTCCCCGGCTATGGAATCTGGCAAGGCAACATTTAAAGAAAACCTTAGAAAAGATGAATGAGGGAACTTATGTAGCTGCCGGTGGAAATATACATTACTTAGTCTGGGGTCATAAAGGAATTCACTAAAAGCAAAGTTCAACACAGAAGAAATCAAATTTATTCCAATAGTATCCAATTGGAAATTAAACACAAATTGGATACTTCAAACGAATTGTAATTAGTATGCTTAGAAATATCTCATACATATTTGTTGGTATTATTCTCATAGTTGGATTACTTTTTAAGTTTATGTATTGGCCCTACGGCCGAGAATTACTTATTGGCGCACTTAGTGGAATAGCCATTATTTTACTTGGATTTTCAATTGACAATCGAAAATCAAAAATATTGACAAGAAATTTTATTTACCCATTGCTGGGTATTATTTATGTTCTTGGTCTACTTTTCAAGATAATGGAATTACCTAGTGCAGATCTTATGCTTATTATATCAATTATAGGCTTGTCATTTGCTTTGGTTGAATTTGCATTTAGCATACGAAAATCGGTTCATGTTCTTTTACCGTTGTTTTTTTCTATTACGATGTTTTTTATTCTTTTTAGAATACTACATTGGACCGAACCACCTTATGTGCTTTATGGTTTTTATTTTACTTTTTCAATCATTGTGCCCATTGTTCTTTTTTCAATGGGATTTAAATTAAAAAAATCAAATTCATCTTTAAGCAATCATCTTTTATTTTTGTCAACGCTTTCTTTTGTGCTTTTTATTATTGAGGCCCTAAATAAAGCTACTCAAATGGGAAAAATTGATTTAATCTCACTAAATCATATAATGTTAATAGATGTGCTTTTGTTTAGTTCTCTAATATTAGCTATATCAAAAACGCAACAGATAGAAAATTTTAAACTTCAATTCAATAATAATTACCAAATTTTAAAATGCCTTAAAGGCATTTACATTTTCATATTAATGCTTATGGTTTTGGTATCTACCTGATATAGGTTTTAACTAATAAAGTATCGGATTGTTATAAATAAAACTTAAATTACTTTCATGCATGCATACCTGAAGGAACGAAGGTTAGCCAAGACATTTACGTCATTGATAAAATGGAAGACCATTATATAGAAACACATAAAAGTTGGAATAATATTGCTCAACTTTATGAAGATAAATTCACGGGAATTGAGCTCTATAACGATACTTATAAGAGATTTTGTGATTTATTATCGATACCAAATAGTTCAGTACTTGAACTTGGTTGTGTGCCGGAAACATCATTCTAATCGTAAAAAAGCTAGATCAATATTGTCAAAAGTTAATTTTAAACTACCTTTATAAGTAACGTTCATGATACTTTAGTATACAATAGCATTTGAATACAAACTGCCTAAAAGCAGTTAAATATAAAAAAATGGCGTTAAGAAAACTATTTTAAAAACACGGAGTATTCTGAAAATCCATAAGAGTAAGAATCAAATATTAAATGATAAAATAAAATGAGAAGTATAACAACAATTACGATTTTTATTAGCATAGTTTTATTCATTAGTTGCAATAATACATCAGGTGATAGTAAATCAAAAATCAAATTTGGGACCTACAATGGGTTCTTTGGGATTTGTGATAAAATGACAAAAGTTACTACCAAACTAGATTATAAAAACAATAAGATTACTGGGGAGCATTCTTATGGTACAAATACGGGTAAAATAACTAATTGCAGTTTAGATAACAACAAGTTAACATGTGATTGGGTAGAATCAGAAAATTCCTATGGAAAATTTGAAGCCGTTTTTAATAATGATTTTTCAGAATTTATAGGCATATGGTATTTTTCAGATAAAATATATGAAGGAGTCTGGACTGGTAAAAGAGAATAAAAATTGAATTAAAATACATTTGATAAGTACGCTTAGTCGCTTACTAGAACATCATGGCTAAAAGGGGAAATATCATTCAAATGATGTACACACAAATTTTAAATACAATGAATCTCATGGAAAATCATATTTTGCGACTGATAGATGAACAAACGTCTCCATTATTCAGAATAATGTCCATTTATAATGATGATGAGATAAGCCGTAAAAGTTTTGGAAATAATATATCAGCATTCCACATAGGAAAGGGTTATGTACTTAGTGTAGCCCATAACCTTAGAAATGAGGCTCAGGTATTAAAATCTATAAGTGAGGGTTTGTTTCAAAGTGAAATAATTGCAAAATGTCAAGGCAGTGAAGAACATTTATTTTACCAATCTTACGCTTTTGATCCTATTACAAACAAACGATATCTAAGCCTACCAAATAACAACAATGTACAACATGTAATAAATGCCTTGCAGCATATTAAGTTTGATACTAGATGGGTTTCATTATATTCAAAAAAGATATGTAAACCCTTTATGATTGTAAACTTTAAAAAAAATCAATTTTATAATGATACAGAATTAGCTCAACTATTTCAACCATCTCATTTTTTTCATGAACCCAAGATTAATGCATATACATTCTTAATTGAATTAGAGCTTGTTGAAGAATTCTATTCATCTGATATTGCACTATATAAAATTGTAAATACCAATCAAAACATTATCGACAAAATACCTTCAATTCCTATTTCATATGATCTATCCTCTATGGATTCCTCGCTTTATTGTTTACAAGGTTCTCCAAGTGGAACAAACTTAGGTCGTATGATCAATAAGTCTAGAATAGAAGGAATTCTTGATCAACATTCAGTATTAAATGATAGAATTGGAGGACCTGTCTTTTTCGAAGGGATTCGTTACTTATTAAAAGGATATTTCCGATTTGGTTCTTCAGGCGCTCCATATTTAAAATGGAACTCTGATAATAAATCTTTTAGTGTAAATGCAATACAAAGTGAAGCTAGTCCGATTCAACTTTCCATCAATGGAAACAGAAATGGAAACTATCAATACATTAATGCCATTGCTTCACCTTTATTTTTAATTAAAGATAAACTTGAAGAAAGGTCTTTCAGTATGAAATAAGACCTTAAATAACGATTGAAAATTAAAAAATAATTTTTGGCTTTAGTAACAATCAAACCATTTTTAGGATTTAACGCATACAGATGAGCTTTTATAAACTGGCACTTTTAAACATTTTATCCTTTTATCTTACATATTCAAATGCGCAGAATATAATTGTAAAACCCTATTTACAAAATGCTACTCCTAACTCAATAACTATTATGTGGGAGAGCAATAAGTGTGATCCTGGATCTATCGATTGGGGGCTATCAAACTCATATGGAAATAACACTGTAGCAACTTCTTTAAATAGTCATGAATCTGGATGTATCTATACTGGTAATCTAATAGGGTTACAACCTGAAACGAAATATTATTATCGTGTATCGCTAGGAGGAGTTTTTTCTTCCTCCTACTCTTTTATAACACCTGCATTGAGAGAAAGTGAATCTTCAATAAATCTTATTGCTATGAGTGACATGCAGAAAGACAATGGTAATGCAAATAAGTTTCATGAAATTACTAATAACGGAATTATATCACATATTAATTCTACATATAGTGGTTCTATTAATGAAAACCTACAGCTGATTTTAATTCCTGGAGATTTGGTGGATAATGGAAACAACCATGGCGAATGGGTAAATGATTTTTTTAGTCAAGGCGCAAATTTATTTAGTTATGTACCCTTTTATCCTGTTCCGGGTAACCATGAGAATAATTCTCATTATTTTTTTGATTATTTTCATTTACCTATCAATGGCACATCAGGTTTCACTGAACATTGGTGGTATAAAGATATTTCCAATATTAGAATAATTGGATTAGACTCCAACCGGGATTATCAAATACCTGAGCAACTAGAGTGGTTGGATAGCATTTTAACTTTAACAGCCTATGATACACTTATCGACTTTGTTTTTGCTCAACTCCATCACCCACATCATTCAGAACTTTGGCCAATAGGAAACACAGATTTCACAGGTGATGTAATCGATTTAATGGAGGATTTCACAGAATATAGTAGCAAACCCTCTATACACTTTTATGGGCATACACATGGCTATTCCAGAGGACAATCAAGAGATCACAACCACCTGATGGTAAATGTAGCAACAGCGGGTGGAAATATTGATTATTGGAATGAATATGAGCAAATCGACTATCCAGAATATACAGTAAGTCATGATGATTATGGATATGTATTAGTCGAGGTAAATGCTGGATCAAACCCTAAATTCACAATTAAACGTTTTAGTTTAGGGGACGAAACTACTATAAAATCAAATGCACTTACCGATAGTATTACAATAAAAGTTAATAATGTTCTACCTGAAACACCAATAGCCATATACCCATTATCAGGAGACATTGTAAATCCTGATGGATTTACCCTTATAGGAAGTCCATTTATAGATCCTGATCAAGATGGACATAATGGTTCGCATTGGCAAATAAGTACCAATTGTAATGACTTTTCAAATTCAATTAATGACACATGGGTTCAACACGAAAACTGGTATAAAGATGTAAATACGCTAGAAGGTGATAATCTTTTAGATGTTGAGATCTTTAACCTTTTACCTGAAATGAATTATTGTTGGAGAGTAAGATATAGGGATAAAAGTTTGGGCTGGAGCAATTGGTCTAATCCAGTTTCTTTTACGACAGATACAATATTTATGAATTGGAAGTTATATCCTAATCCTATTCATAATGTTAGTACTCTAAATATTCCCTACACGAAAGAAAAGCTGTTAAAAATCAACATTATTAACAATTCTGGAAAGCTTATAAAAAGTTACGAAAATATTGCACCTCCTGTTTTTAAACTATATAAAAATGATCTTACAAAAGGAGTTTACTATTTGCAAATCTTAGATAACAATAATAACAGACTAGGAATGATTAAGTTTTTAGTTATTAAAGATGGTTAGAAATTAAGGCGCTTGCTTAAAAATAAACTATATACGAAAGAATAGAATTCAATTTGTTTTTTAACTAGCTATATTATGGATTAAAAAAGAGCACTATACCCATTAGTTTTAACCAATTTCAAGATTTAAACATTCTATAAGTTATTTAGATGAAAATGTTATAATCGCTTTTCAAGAAATATTTAAAAGAAATTTTGTAAATTGTGGGGCTATAAAAAACAAACACACACTAAAAAACAATAAAAATGAATACTTTTAAATCATTAATTCAACTTTGTTTCATCATCATAATTGTTACTGCATGTAGCAAAAAAGAGTGCACCCTCAAAAGCAAATACATTTATGAACCACTGGTTTTTGATGAGGTATGTAATTGTATTGTTGCTGGAAAAGTAAAATACCTTAAAGATTGTGAAACTGCAGTTTTAGTTGACTATGGAAACGGCACATGTGACAATATTGCTACAAAAACAATATGTATTAATGGCAAATGTGAATTAAGCGCTGGTGCTTATAATGAAGAAATTCAATTTGAATGTCAGGAAAGCTTCATTGAAGGTCCTATAACTGAAGAAGAAGCTACAAGAATAGGCATTTGATGTAGGAATTAGCTTGTTTCATAAAAAGCTATAATTCATCTATCCATGGTGATAATTTCAAATGAATAAATTCATAATATTCGTATTAATATGCTTATCTATTACATGCATAAGAAATAACGAAGCAACACTTTTTAAGATTTCAAATCAAGAAAAATCTTCTGAACCATTTGAAGTTAAACTTGAAATTGAAAAATTAACCGATAATATATATAGCTTAAATACAACTATTAAACCTGATAGTGGTAACTATATCATATCACCTTTTGCTCAAGATACATTCTATGGTCTTTTTGAATTAAGTATAAATGAAAGTGAAAGATTCATTTATTCTGATTCAATTATTTAAACCCCCAGGTCTACTGAAGAATTTGATACACATTTAAATGGCCCTGTCCACTTTGTTAGAACAACTACAACCTACAAAAAAAGATTAAAAACATTTACAGCTGAAAATTTTAAATTAAAGGGACTTGTTTAGTTCGTAATTGAACTGCGTTGTATACAGCAAGAATTGAATTTCTTTATTTCGTAGTAATCTGATAAAATGAATATCCCAAAAATAAATTAACAAAAAATTGCTAAGACAACTTAAGTTAAATACCTTAGTTTAGCGAAAAATAAAAAGGCCATTATAATAAAAAATAAAAACATTTATTGCTATTAAATTATGATTAAATACAACCCTAAAGACTGGTTTAGCTTAATATTTGAATTCCATAAAAGCGATACTTTGCGAAAAATGATGCATATACTTGTTTTATATGCTATATATGCATTTACCTTTGTTTATCTTAAAATAAACCACACAAACCTAACAAGTAATATGGCGATTCATTCGCTGATTGGGATTGTACTTGGTTTACTCTTGGTATTTAGAACGAATACGGCCTATGACAGGTGGTGGGAAGGAAGAAAATTACTTGGTGCATTGGTTAATACTTCCAGGAATCTTGCTTTAAAAGTAGATACTTTCCTTCCTAAAGATGCCGTAGAAAAAAGAAAATTCTTTGCTGAAATGATTAGCAACTATTGCTTTTCCATGAAAAGCCATTTAAGAAATACAAAAATAGCCAGCGAATTAATTTTTAATAATAATTTAACTGAAGATGAATTCAATAAAGCAGATCATGTACCCAATATAATAGCTAAAAAAATCTATGCAGAGACGAAAATCATGTATGAAGAATCAATTATTAGTGATAACATATATATCACTATTGATGACCAGGTAAAACAATTTACAGACATTGTTGGTGGATGTGAACGAATTAAAAAAACACCTATTCCTTATTCATACAATATCTTCCTTAAAAAATTTATTTTTATGTATACCATGACACTCCCTTTTGGTATGGCTACTACATTTGAATATTTAACCATTCCAATTACCCTTTTTGTTTTATATGTCCTTGTTAGCTTGGAGTTGCTGGCTGAAGAAATTGAAGACCCCTTTGGAGAAGATGCCAACGATCTACCATTAAATGATATCTGCAATACTATAAAAAAGAATCTTGATGAAATATTAATTTAAACTTATTTTATAGGCTTTAAATCTTGATTGAATAGATTTTATATGATGATGTATTCTTTATGAAATCCATATTTATTTTTTGTGGCATAATAATAGTTTTTGTCTCAATAAAAAACTTAAAAAGGATGCAAAGAACAGGTTTATCAATTTTAGTAATTGTATTGTTTAATACAATATCTATTGCCCAGAATTACTATTTTAAATCAGGTTTTGAATCTAATGTTTATTTAAATCAGTATGAACTAAACGGCTCTCCAAACCAAAATTATGCAGATATCTATGGTACAGATTCAATCTATGGATATGACTGGGAAAATGATTTAGACAATAACACTTCCATAGGCACTTTCAGAATTTATTATGAAATTGGTGATACTTTAAAAGCTAGGGCTAGTATTGTTAATGATCCATTGGACAATGCAAACAAGGTCTTAAAATTTCAACTTGATTCAGCTAATGTACCGAATATTGGTAGTCCTAAAGGCCGTATTCAAGCATCAATTAACAACAGTCACAACTTAACCACATTTTCGTTTAAAGTAAAACTATATATACATCCTGATATTGACACCTTAAAATCTTACAATAATGATTTCAATTGGTTGACATTAATGGAATTTTGGAATAACGGATCATTTCAACCTTTTCCTTTCAGGATAACCCTTAATATTCAAAAACCCGATACAACTGTTGGCAGCAGTTTATATTTTGGCACCCATGGTCAAACTAAAGACACAGTAAACTCTGTATGGGTAAATGTTTGGGAAGAAATTGATTACACCTATACAATCCCAACAGGGCAATGGTTAATATTTGAAACTTTTTTTCTTGAAGGAGATTCCATTAATGGAAGATATAAGGTAACCATTACTGATACACTAAATAACATCCATACGCTATTTGACATAACAAATTATACACATCACCCACTAGACCCTTTCCCGGATGGTGTTAAAAATTTCAATCCTATGAAACTTTATACTTCAGGCACCCTAATTGATGGGATGTCTGCTATCAATACAGAATTATCAGTTTTATGGGATGACTTTGAAATCTGGATTCACCCCACCAACTTATTTATTAAAAAAACAGAACAAAAAAAATGCAACTTATTCCCTAATCCTATTACTGATTTTATTAATATCCATACTGAACAAAGGATTGTTAAAGTTCAAATTTTTGATGCTTCAGGAAAGCTACATAAAACAATTGATGAAAACTTTAATAGAATTGATATGAGCACTTTAAAAAATGGTATATACCTAATAAATATACAATTTAAGAATGCTGTCACTGAATGCTATAAAGTTATAAAAACAAAACTTTAAAACATTAATAACTCCAACTTTTACATGCAAATTATTGATAAATAAAACAAAAATCTATCAAGATTCGTTTATCTATAGTACGGGTTTCCTTACATTTTCATAGCACTTAAATGTTTACATCAAACATCACAAGATTTACGCTAAAAAAATAGCTATAATATCGGGAATTAACGTATACTACTTTCTTAAATAAACACACAAATTATGTATCTCAAAATTATAACCTTCATTTTTTCTGTTTTGATTTGCCATCAATTAAATGCTCAGGGAATAGGCATTAATAATACAGGAGCAGCTCCTGATTCATCAGCAAGCCTTGATGTAAGTTCAAATTCGAAAGGGGTTTTGGTGCCCAGAATGACAATGGCTGAAAGAGACTCTATAATTAATCCAGCTACTAGCCTTTTGATATATCAAACCGATATTAACCCATGTTTTTATTATTACAATGGGTCAAACTGGCTTCCTTTAGGATGTGGCCTTAATTCTGGCAATAGTGGAGGTAGTAGAGTGAATTATCAGGTATTTACGGTTGATGGCCAATGGGTCAAACCCTCAGGAGTTAATGTTATTGTAGTCGAAGCTATTGGTGCCGGTGGTGGCGGTGGCGGTGGTGGTTCTTCCAATGGAAGTCAGACGATGCATGGCGGAGCTGGCGGTGGTGGTGGCGAATATGCTAAAGTTACCTTTCATGCCATGGCACTTTCCGATACTGTAAATATTATTGTTGGTGTTGGTGGAAGTGGTGGAAGTGGAACCATCTGTACAAATTTTCCATATGTCTGCAATGGATCTCCAGGAACAGCAGGATCTTCATCCTCCTTTGGTTCCTACGTGACGGCTATGGGTGGTGGTGGTGGTGGACATGCACACGGCAATGTTCAAAATGGAGGACACGGTGGTGGACTTATGGGACTACCAATTGGAGGTGTCAATGCATTAAACAGACAAGGCGGTCGTGGAGATGCTAGCAATTGCAATGGTCGAAATGCAGAATATGGTGGTGGTGGTGGTTCTATTTCAAATAACAATTCAGCTGGTGGCAGTTCTTTACATGGAGGAGGAGGAGGAGGTCATGGTGCTATGGCACACAATAGTGCATATGAAACAGCCGGTGGCAAATGCCTTAGCTACAATTGTGGCGGAGGTGGTGCTTCAGGAACTCCTGGTCAAGATGGAGCAATTGGCACTGCCTTTTCTGGAGATGGCGGTGGCGGTGGTGCCAGAGAAGCTGATGGGGGCAACGGTGGTGCTCCCGGAGGAGGAGGAGGCGGAGGAGGCTCTGATAGAGAAACAGGCTCTGGACCAGGTACTGGTGGAAAGGGTGGCAATGGAGCAAATGGAGAAGTAAGGGTTTGGGCATGGTGATATCTTTAAATAAAGCATCGAGTTTATAATCGATCAAAAAAATAATTTAAGATAAATGAAAGTATTAATCTATCTCTTTTGGGGCATAATATATCAAGGTGTTATATATGCTCAGTTCGTACCCGGACAATCATATTATGGAGCAAACAATTACATTGAATATATAGCTGGAGATATGCCTATCATATTCGTTGCACCGCATGCAGGTAATCTGGAACCTATTAATTTACCTGACATTAATACCAGAGGCAGCGACAATGGAACAATGGAACAAGCATTATTCTTTGCTGATTCTTTTCATTTAAAAACTGGCGGATGCCGACCGCATATTATTATCAACCATTTAAAGCCAAATAAATTAAATCCCGTTTTCTCTGAAAGCGACTCTACTATTTCTGCAGGAACACATCCAATTGCGTTACAGGCTTTAAACGACTTTCACAATTTTATTCAAATTGCGTACAACAAAGTTAGTGCCGATTGGGGAAAGGGGCATTACTTTGAGTTACATGGAAATGGGACTCCAGAAGAATGGAATATGATTGGTTTAGGCGTATCAAAGACTTTTTTAAATATGTCCGATTCAATAATAATGACTCGGGTAAATAATTCAACCATCAAAAACTTATGTACCGTAGGAGGTGCAGATTTTTTAGAAGTGTTGAAAGGCCCCACAAGTCTTGGTGGTTTACTCGATTCTCTTGGCTGGAAGTCATCGCCAAGTCCTACTCATCCAGCCCCACCTGACACTGTTACTTTTTTCTACGCTGGTCAGAACACATGGAGATATGGATCAAAAAACAACGGCGAAATAGATGCAACGCACCTTGAATCTTATTGGAAATTTATGGTCTTATCTGCCAACAAATCTAAATATTCTAATGATCTGGCAGATGCAATTATTAGTTTTATGAATATACATTATGGGTTTAATTTTAATTGTCAAACTATTGGCTTAAATAAAATTCATAATAAGCCTACATTTTTCTTATATCCTAACCCTGCTAGTTCTAATGAATTTTTGTATATTGAAAGTCCAAATACAATAAAGGAATTATTTGTTTTTAACACAATTGGACAATTATTTAAGGTGCCATTTTATGACAAAAACAAATTCAAATTGAACTTGAAGCCAGATACTTATATAATATTCGCAAGAACCTCAAATGGGAAGTTAATGTATCAAAAGCTGGTAGTTCAATAATTCCATACTAAATTAGAAACTACAGTTATGAAATTATCAGAAGTTAAATCTGTTTTAAATACTTTAAATACAATTAGTTTTGAATTACCTAATGGCACTTTAGTGCCAAATCACTTTCACGTAACAGAGGTTGGTAAAATCACTAAAAACTTTATCGATTGTGGTGGAACCGTAAGAAAAGAGGAGGTGGTAAACTTCCAACTTTGGAATGCTAATGATTATGATCACAGGTTACATCCAGAGAAATTATTAAATATCATTAATCTTTCAGAACGGACTTTAGGAATTGAAGATCTAGAAATTGAAGTAGAATATCAAGGAGAAACGATACAAAAATTTGGGCTTGACTTTTACAATGGTCGTTTTTTTCTAATTTCAAAACAAACAGATTGTTTAGCAAAAGACAAATGTGACATTCCTGTTCATAAACCCAAAATACAACTATCTCAATTAAAGAATAACTCCTGTTGTTCCCCAAATGATAACTGCTGCTGATATGCATATGTTAATACTTTCAAATTACAAGATTGAATAAAAGATATTAAAATGAAAATCCATTCAGCTATATCCTTAATAATTTTCACAGTTTATATATTGATTTGTTCATGTTCTAAGGATAATGACCCAAATGTTTTTTACTATGATGATACTTATTGTGCAAACCCATGGGATAGTTATTATACAGCTGATTCCTTTAGTTTAAATGCCCTTAATCAAGCAATCGATACTTTTTTTAGAAATGAAAACATTCAAGTCAATTCAATACATTTTGGTTTTGATTCAAGCAAAATTGAATATTGCTATGCATGTCACTGTACGAGTGGTAGAATTATAGTTGTAAATGCCGCTTCCTGTAACAATCCCAAAATGAGCAGTCTAAATTTTTACCAATAAATTGAAGAACATTTTATTAACAATATAATACAAAGGAAATTAGTCCTGACTAAAATAAGATATGAAAAGAAAGCAATTTTTAAAATCCCTGCTTGGAGCCTCTGCTTTTTTAACTGTCCCCTATTCTTCCTACCCTAAAGATTCATCTTCTATCCTGCAAATGATTGAAGATACTTCAAAATCAAGCAAAGGCAACTTGTTTGGACTTAGAGCCCGACCGATTGAAAAAGTAAAAATAGGAATAATAGGCCTAGGGAATCGAGGGAATACATTATTACAAATGTGCAGATGGTTGGTAGAACATAATCATGCAGAAATTGTAGCACTATGTGATCTTAAAGCTCAAAAAGTAACTAATGCTGCAGAAAAACTAGGCAAATGGCAAAAATTAAAACCAAAACAATATTCTGGGAATAAGAATGAATGGAAGCAACTTGCACAACAAGACAATATAGATCTTTTACTGATAACAACACCTTGGGAAATGCATACACCTATGTGTCTTTATGGAATGAATCAAGGTAAACATGTTGCTTCTGAAGTGCCTATCGCCTACACGTTAGAAGATTGTTGGAGTTTAATTGAAGTTGCTGAAAAAACACAAAAGCATTGTATTATGCTTGAGAATTGTTGTTACAATGAAGAAGAACTCTTTGTGCTTAATATGATTCAAAATGGAGTTTTTGGTGACTTAACACATGCTGAGGGGGCTTATCTTCATGACCTAAGAGCGCATATGCTGAGTACTGATTATTATCAAGATCAATGGAGATTAAAACATCATATTGAAAGAGATGGAAATTTTTATACTACTCACGGTCTAGGTCCTATAAGTTTTTATTTGAATATTGGCAGAGGAGATACATACTCCCATTTGACTTCTATGAGTTCCAGAGAATTGAATCTAAGTAGTACTGCAAAAAAAATGAATTCTAAGTACACAAAATTTAAATGTGGAGACATGAATTCAACCATGATTAAAACAGCCCTGGGAAAAACTATTTTATTACAATTTGATGTGCATACCGGAAGACCATATTCCAGAATAAACAAAGTTGTAGGAACAAAAGCGGTTCATGACGGATATCCAAGTAGATTATACATTGACAAGGAAGAATTAAGTTATTGGGGTCATCAGTGGCTAAACCCAGAAGCGTATAACCAATACAAAACAAAGTATAAACACCCTTTGATCAATAAACTTGAATCAATAAGTGAAAAATTTAAACAAGGACATGGCGGGATGGATTTTGTAATGATATATCGCCTTATAAGATGTTTAAACCTGGGGTTGCCGCTAGATATAAATGTTTATGACAGCGTCATGTGGAGTGCAATAACTCCTTTATCCGAGCTATCTGTAGCAACTAAAAGCGCATCTGTGCCGTTCCCGGATTTTACCGGAGGCAATTGGAAAAACAAAAAACCACTAGAAGTTATGAGAACATTAAATACCAGCGACACAAAAAAATAAATTTTGCTAAATATTAAATCACACCATCACTTTTTGAAATTCAGCTTCCATATTTAATGTATGGACATAAAATGTAAATAAGATGAATAAAACAGCCATAAAAACAATACTCTTTATAGCTATTATTAGCTTTTTAAGTGAATTAAGAGCCCAAATAATTGCCCCACAATCTATAAACAATGCGGGCACTAAAATGACACAAAATAATGGATCAATTAGTTTTACAGTAGGTGAATTGGTAGTGTTAACAGAAACAGACTCTATGGGGAATTCACTTGGTAATGGCTTTACAAGCTCGGCAACAAGCAGTACTGTCGTTGCAATTAGAAAACCTGATATAAAACTTCTAAATATAAAGGTCTATCCCAACCCATCTAGCAATCTGGTGTTTATTGATATCATTGATACACAAATAGAGTGGTTTTACCTCGACATTTATGACCTTCAGGGCCGACGATTGTCAAGTGAAAAACATGCAGGAATAAATAATAAAATTGGACTCAACATTGCCTCATTGAGTGCTGGCACTTATTTATTGAATGTAGAAGACAATAAAAAGACAGTTCTAGCAACTTACAAATTAATAAAAAAATAATCCTATGAAAATATTAATCTTACTAATAACATGCGCTCTAGCCTCGATTTGCGCAACTCAGGCACAAATACCACCACAAGCATTTAATTATAGCGCTGTGGCACGTGACGCTCAATCTAATCCTATTGCCAANTCAACTATTGGAATACAAATCAGCATTTTAAAAACATCGACATTAGGAACAAGCCAATATCAGGAAAACCATTTTGTCAATACCGATCAGTTTGGTCTATTCAACCTGATAATAGGTGCCGGTGCAGTACAAAGCGGTTCTATGGCAGCTATTGACTGGAGTGCAGATAATTACTACTTAAAAGTAGGCATGGATGCAAATGGTGGTTCCAACTTTCTAACCATGGGCACCACACAACTGTTAAGTGTGCCTTATGCTCTACATTCTAAAACAGCAGATAGCTTAATTAGTAGTGGATCCATACCAAGTAATCCAGCTAATTTTTCGTATGAGTTCCCAGACGGGTATGATGGAGATGTTTTGTTTCTTAATAACTTGCTTTCAACCCCTTATACTGTTCCAGGAGGTAGAAACTTGAAAATCCTTCATGTTTCAAATGGTTATGGCGCATTGTCAATTGATAGCACTGGAATTGACCCTAAAGATGCTTTTGTTGGCGAGGGCAGGACATTATCAGTTTCTAATAATAACACAATAATCCATGCCTTACTTGCCCCTAAAACTGTAGATTGTGTTGTCATTGATTTTTCATCTACCTATACTGTACCTGCTGGCAAAACACTTTACTGTAGTCGTGTTAAATGTTGTGCTTCTAATTGTTTTAATCCCAATTGTGATTATTACTTACTAAATGGCACGATAGAAATCGGTGAGTACGGGGATTTTGGAGACTTTATAAGTATTTATCCAGAATTAACGACTATAGAGTACTTCCCTGGTACATCAGGTTGCGTCCCCAAGATTGTAACGGGTTATTTAAAATAGCGTAATGCAATTGCACAACATAAAATGTAAATAATCATGAAGCAATTTCCTGTAAAAATTGGCATTACAGATACTAATTTATCTTTATTTGACTGTAGTACTTTTTTAATAAGCTTTCCGCCAGATGAAGCATTTGCAAATGATTCTGTGATTGGATGGAATCCCTGGGGTAATACATTTAGCTTCGTTTATAATTTTAATACTGGAACATTATTGCTTTCAGATGATTACACAACAATTAAAGTTGAAGAGCCAATCGAAGATGCTATAATGGCTTTAAACGTATATGAAGATGGTGCCGAATGGGCTGTTGAATACCGAGAAGATGAGCATGCCTGGAAACCTGCTGAATATATTCCATCCAAACGTATTCCTAATTTTGGAAAATGGAAAACTTATAGACATGAAGCAAGTCCAAATGATCTATATCTCCCAATTCCTGATTGGGGTGAAGAAATATATAAAGGAGGTGATCCCTATGAAGAAGGGTCAAATGCAGCAATTGATAATTTTTATAGCTACCTTTTTGGAGAAGGGTTTAAAACAATAATTGATGTCTCAAATGCGGTTGTAGGTTTTTTACAAGAATAGTGCAATTATCTATATCATAAAAACTAAAAACAACAATAAGACACCACTAAGCTCAATACTAAAATTTTTATATGATATGAAATTAGAAAACAAAAACATACTTATTACTGGAGGAACACTTGGCATAGGAAAAGAAACAGCTAGACTTTTGGTTTCAAAAGGTGCAAATGTTCTAATAACAGGAAGATCGGAAAAGCGTATACAAGAATCGTTAGAATATACCAATGCTAAAGGCCTTGTTTTTGATATCTCCGATATTGAAAAAATTCCTGCAAATGCTCAAAAATGCATTGATTTGCTAAATGGAAATGTTGATGTACTAATTAACAATGCCGGCACTGGTGTTAGAAAAAGTATTGAAGAATTATCTATCGAAGATTTTCTAACAGTATATAATACAAATGTTTTTGGCCTTGCGCTATTGACTAAAGAAATTGTTCCTCTAATGAAAGAAAAGAAACAGGGTGACATTCTAAATATTGGTTCTACTGCCAGCTTGAAAGGATATAAGACAGGAAGCATTTATTCTTCATCAAAATTTGCATTAAGATCACTTAGTCAGTGCTGGCAGGCAGAATTACGTCCATACAACATTAGAGTAACACAAGTAAATCCAAGTGAGGTGACTACTGCATTTGCAAACCCCGAGCGTAAAGAAAGAGCGGAAGTATATAACAAGCTAACACCTAAAGAAATCGCACATTCAATTGTATCAGCGCTTGAAATGGACGACCGTGGGTTTATTCCCGAATTCAGTGTTTGGGCAAGTAATCCTTTTAATTAAAAGTCTTAATTTTAATTATAAAGGGTATTTTAGTAACACTTAGAATACATTTAATTCAATTCAAATAACACGATAATGAAAAATATTTTAGGAGCCATTTTTATTTTTATTTTATTCAGCTCAAGTTCTGTTTTAAAAAAAGAACAATATAAAGGCGTTAATATAAATACTTCTGAGCAGTATCTTATTACTACAAATAGCGTTGGTGTTTTCTCAAAAGAAATGACTATTTCCGATGTTTATAAGATAATCCCTAAAGACCAGATTAAGATAAAGATAAGCACTGGAGAATTTGAAGAAGACAACTATGAGGATTATGAAATTTATGATTCAACAGGTGCAAAAATTTTAATTCTAACACCAAAAAAAAATGGTGACTTAAGTTCAAAAATCAACCGGATTTTGATTTTAGACAATAGGTATAAAACAAAAGAAAACATCGGTTTAAATTCAACTTATGGAGACTTAGCAAAGCACTATTCCACAAATAAAATTTATACGGACATGGACCATATAGTTATAGAGACTGCAGATATTAATGCTTGGTTTTCTATCAAAAAAAGTGATCTTCTGGATGGTTGGTGGGATGGCAATGGAATTGACAGATCAAAGATTCCAAAAACAGCCAAATTTGACCAATTATCAATATGGTGGCAATAAATCAACCTAGATGATCAAATGATTATAAAAAGATCTTTTGACTTTGAGTAAATTTAAACATTGATTTCTATATATCGGAAAATTATAAATTTACACCATGTAATTTGAAACTTCAATTATGGATTCACTTTCTCAAGCTTTACTTGGTGCGTCAACTTTTGCTCTTGTAAAAAACAAACACATAGGCAGATCTTCATTCATTATTGGCGCTATTGCCGGAACCATACCAGACCTTGATGTTATGGTTGCGCCATTTTTCGATGAAATAGAGATGCTCACTATCCATAGAAGTTATTCACATTCAATACTCTTTGCAATATTAGGCAGCCTTTTTTTTGGATATATTGCACATAGGGCAACTCAATTCAGATATAAATATAAAGACTGGACATTAGCTTTTTTTCTTGCGCTCTTCACACATGCACTCCTGGATTGGTGCACTACATATGGCACTCAATTACTTTGTCCTTTTAATGATCATTTGTTCTCCTTAAACATTATACATGTTTTTGAACCCATATACACTTCTATCCTACTCATTGGTGTTGTACTTGCTTTTCGTAAGTCCAGGCGCTTTAGAAATAAAGATACAATCATTAAATGGACTTTGAGCTTGTCTTGTATTTACCTTTGTTGGGCTTGTGTGTCGAAGACAATTGCAAATGAACAATTTGTAAAAGATATTAATTCGAGGAATATTGCATATGAAAAGTTACTCATCAGCCCTACTCCACTGAATACATTTCTATGGAATGGTATTATAAAAACTCAAAATGGCTATTATTTTGGTTCCTATTCACTTTTTGATTCCCGAAAAAAAATAGAATTGTTTTTTTTGAGCAGCAGCAATGATTTGATTCCAAAAATTAAGCAATTTAAAAAAGGACAGATTTATCTTGAATACACGCAAGACTTTCCACTGATAACAATGAATAATGATACAACAAGAATTTATGCTGTAAAATTTGGACCCATCAACTATTTTGGAAAACCAGAATTCGTGTACCCATTATGTATAAACTTAAAAGATGAAAAGGAAGCGCATTTTACAATTGAATATTCCAAAGAACTTAATGGCCCTGTGAAGAACTATCATAAATTATTTAAAAGAATTAAGGGGATATAAAAAGCGAAAGACTTATAATCAAGCATCAATACAAAAAGTATATAAAAATAACTTATCGTATAAAGAATTTCATTGACTTACTAATACCATAAGATTCGAATTGCCCTATATACCATCCTGATTTTAAAAGCGAAACATCTATGTTTTCAACAAATTGAGTGATTTTTTTAGATAAAACACTTTTGCCCAATGCATCAAAAATACTGAATCTAGAATTGTTTGACAAAGGATAATTAGACTGGATAGTTATTTGATTATTATAAACATAGGTAGGATATAAATGAAAGCAATTGATGTTGTCCGTATATTCAATAGCAATTGTTTTTGAATATACGTAATCGTTGTTGCCGTTAAGGATTTTTAATCTATAATAATTCCAATTGCTGGAAATTCCCTGATGTACAAAATCGTACTTTTGTATAGTTTGACTATTTCCTGAGCTTTGTATATACCCTATCCTCTCCCAAGTAATTCCATTCGAACTGTGCTCTAATTCAAACCCTTCTATACCTTCTCCAAATGCAGCTTCCCATTCTAATAATATGCCATCATTTATTTTATTACCACTAAATGAAAAGTTATCTAGGGGCAAATTAATAGATGAGAAACTTCTGAAACTTTTACTATGCAATAATACATATGAATCCCACAATGGATCACTTACATCACCAACAACCATCTTTATAGTATATATTGAACCAGCAACTACTGACAAGGCAATTTCCATTTTAGTGGTATATCCATCAAGCGTAAAATTAGGATCATTCACTCCGGGAACACTTCCCGTAGGATAATTATTAATATAATAACTACTATTGGAGATATTATTGATAGAATTAATAGATACTATACTTGAAGTCGTAGGCACCACAGCAAAGTTTACATTATTATAATTGCCGCCTAGTGGATTAGGGCCAGTTATAAAAAAACCAAACACATCATTAAAAACAGAACCTACCCACTCTAAATACTCTTCTGAACCAAATACATAATCAAAAACAAGCGAATCATAATCTGGAATAAAATTAAATTGTAAATAACAAATGTCTGTGTTAGATTGCGCTTTTAAAGAATACAGATCAGGATCATTCATCCCATAATTTAAACCAGCACTAGCCGTAAAAGTAGCCGGCCTATCTAAAAAAGAAGCATATCCTGTTGATAAGATAATTCCTGAATCCAGTGGACAAGAAGTAGCATGACCATTTGTAAAAATTCCTGTTCCATTGCTATTACAATACTTTGTAGGTGACCCGGATAAGTTTATTCCAGGGCCTAAGAATTGGTTCACTAACATACTGGTATTCGAGTTGGGAGAAACTATTATTTGGGCATTAATATTTATGTTACAAACAACTAAATAAAGTATGATGATAAAAGAAACTTTCATATCAAAGCATTTCTTATTCAAAACAATGGTACTGTTTTTGATTTCATCTATAAACATATTATTAAGATAAAAACATTATAAAAATACGCTAAAAGATTAATTTAATCTATTTTTAATACAAAAATTATAGGTGAAATTCAACTATATGGTCTATTTACAGAAGCTTAATGGACTATGGAATCATTTTAACTTAAATCTAAAAAATGCACTACTCAATCTTAATTTTATTCATGACTTTTACGATTTGCGCTTGTAATATTACAAATGGAATAAAGCAAACAGACTTAATAGGTTGTTGGACTGACTCAATGGAAGAAAACAATCCAAACGATTCTATACGTATATTTCGCCCATGTGATTTTAAAGAATTTCCACCGTCAAGATTTAGATTTAAAATGGAATTAAAAAATGACGAAAAATGTACCTGGTTATATTTAGCACCTAATGATGCGCATAAAATGATGGCTGGAACATGGAATTATAAAAGAGACACTAAAACACTTAGAATTTTTAATGCACAAAATGAAGAAGTAAAAATGTTTCAGATAAGCGAAAAAGAAGAAAATTTATTAAAAATAAAAAAGCAAAACTACTGATATGAATGTAGTTATACGTATAGAATCAATTAGAAATTAAAGGTTTTTTATTATTATTGTAGATAACATGGGTAGATGAATTTTTCTTTAAAATTGCTAAACACATGGATTAAAATGATGATTCTATTGTATTATACTAAAAAATAAATTTCCTTATTAGTTAAGCATAATTAAATTAGGCCTATGAATATCAGGATTTTATTAGTATTACTTCCGATGTTTTTTTATGCGAGTTGTGATAAAAACAATATGGGAGATGACTGTTACTCAAACTCAAATACCCAGTCATTAACAAGCAATAACGAAGAAAGAGAATATCTTTTGCATATACCCAACTCTTATGATGGATCATCTAGTGTGCCGCTAATGCTAAATTTTCATGGCTTTGGAGGAAGTGCAAGTGCATATATTAACGATGCTGACATGCGTACATTAGCAGAATCTGATACCTTTATTTTAGTCTACCCACAAGGAAGTTGTATGAATGGTGTATCTCATTGGAACCCTAGTCTTCCAGGAGCAGACAATAAAAGTACAGCGGATGATTTGAGTTTTATCGAAGCTTTAATAAATGAAATCGCTTCCAGTTATAATATAGATACTGAAAGAGTGTATGCTTGTGGCTATTCTAATGGAGGAATGTTTGCTTATGGGCTTGCAAATTACAAAAGCGAGTTAATTGCTGCCGTAGGTTCTGTATCTGGTACAATCTTAGATTTTAATGGCCCTACCAGTCATCCGATGCCCGTAATCCATCTTCAT
The DNA here is from genome assembly GCA_022448945.1 of Saprospiraceae bacterium. Taxonomy (GTDB): domain Bacteria; phylum Bacteroidota; class Bacteroidia; order Chitinophagales; family Saprospiraceae; genus Aureispira. The sequence goes on along the minus strand of JAKVCV010000008.1, from coordinate 19,424 downwards.
GGAACCTCTGATGCAGTGATCCCATATAACGGTAATAATGATTATAATTCGGCACAATCTGCCATAGACTATTGGGTTGATTTCAATAATACAAATTCAAATCCTATACTAACAACTGATTCAAATGGCGGAATGACAATTGAACATTACCTTTACGCCCAAGGAGACAGTAGTGTTTCTGTTGAGCTTTATAAATATATTGGTGGTAATCATGTATGGTTCAATACTACTTTTCAGGGAAAAAATGCATCTCAACTAATTTGGGATTTTGTGTCCCGATATGACATAAATGGTTTGAGATAATTAAATATATATATAACATGGAAAGTGTTTAAATGGGAAATCGTTCAATCTGAAATTTTAAAAAAAGGAAATATGGGATTATCACCAAAAGATATGGAAAATGCAATAATTAAGAATCTCCCTGAAAAAACGGGGAAATCAATAGACGAATGGATAAAATTTTTAGTGGTAAATAAGTCTCATGCAGATAAAAAGGAAATCAAAATATACCTTAAAGAAAAACACAAAATAGGTCATTTTCAGGCTCAAACAATTGTAAAATATTTTTTTGAACAAAAGACTAAATAATCTTAAGACTGAATTTAAAAGTAAAAATCTCTTATTATAAATAGCTAGAATTCATCTTCAGTTCACATAGACATTACATTTTGGGGGAACCAAAATAATCAATGTTTTGACCTACTTGTGTCCAAAGCAAAGAGGTTAATAAATAAAAAATGAAAATAACGATATACCAAATTGATGCATTTACAGATAAAATATTTGGTGGGAACCCAGCTGCAGTTTGTCCGTTAGATAATTGGCTTGATGACAAGACGCTTCTAAATATTGCCATTGAAAATAATCTTGCTGAGACAGCTTTTTTTGTTAAGTTACCTAACAACAATTTTCACTTACGATGGTTTACCCCCGAAATTGAAATAGATCTATGTGGTCATGCCACATTAGCTGCTGCTCATGTGCTTTTTGATGAAATTGGTTGTCAACAAAAAGAAATATTTTTCGAAACTCAAAGTGGTATTTTAATAGTTAAGAAAGTTGACAATTTTTTAGAACTTGACTTTCCCTCGAGACCCCCTAAAAAAGCTATTTTACCAAAAATAATAAACGACGGACTGAATATCCCCCCAAAAGAAGTATGGAAAGCACGTGATTTTTTATTACTATATGATTCCGAAGATGATATTAAACAAATAGATCCTAATGTAGGAATACTTAATAATATAAATATAAACCCTGGTGGAATAATTGTTACAGCAAAATCAGAAATTGATAATATTGATTTTGTTTCTAGATTTTTTACACCTCAAGCTAGTGTATTTGAAGATCCTGTGACGGGTTCAGCACATTGTACGCTGGTCCCGTTTTGGTCTGAAAGATTAAATAAAACGAAATTACAGGCTTTACAAATTTCTAAACGACAGGGAGCGTTGTTTTGTACATTAGATAAGGATAGAGTGAAAATCAAAGGAAAAGCTGTAAAATATTTAGAAGGAACAATTGAAATATAAAAAGACTATGCGTTCAAATAAAAATGAATAACATAAATTACATATTAGTAGGAACATATAAAACTAAACCCGAAAATAAGGGGTGGTACGTAAATGATTATAGATATAGTATTTTATGGGAAAAAATTAATAATAAATTTGATTCAAAATGCTCTCATGCAGACTGTGAATATAATACTGAGCAAAGTATTTTTGGCACCGTCAATGGATTAAATAATTTCTTTTTTTATGATCTAAAAACTTTTGATTACAATCTTAAAGGAGAGACAAAAGACATAAAAGTTTTCAAAAATAATAGAGAAGATTTCATTTGGGGTATAGAGCAATTAATAACAGAAGTACAATCACGGCCAAAAGAGGTTTTCAGAATTGGTTTACAGGGTAATAATACGGTAGGATTATTTCTAAATTATTTCAACAGAAAAGAAAGATTACAAAAAGTTAGCCTAGTATCACTAGCAAAAGATTGGAGGCATTTAAATTTCGGAAGCATTAAAGCAATTAAAAATTGCCCATTAAACCTTAAGGTTTATAAAATATACAACCTTACTCAACCCGCAAGAAAAAAAGAAGATTTAAATAATTTATTTCATCGAACATGGAATGACTTCTTAAATTTAAAGAACTAATAATGAAAATTTTCTAACAACTATTTATCAATCTTTGTATAGTATAATAAATCGGTTGATTTTTAAAATTTATATTTTTTGCAAGAAAGAAATAACCTTTATTGCCAATAATATAGTTTTTTATATATGATCTTATTAATATTGCAGTAAAATATAAAGTTAGTAAACTGAATAAATAACTATAGGTTATGATCTTAAAAGAAAAAAAAGGAATCATATTCGGTGCTTTGGATGACAAATCCATAGCCTGGAAAGTTGCTGAACAATGTGCTAAAGAAGGTGCAGAATTAGTTTTAACAAACGCGCCTGTAGCTTTCCGAATGAGGGGAGATACAAATATTAAAGTATTGGCAGAAAACCTAAATTGTCAAGCTATTCCAGCTGATGCTACTCGCTTGGATGATCTTGAACAACTGATCGATCAAAGTATGGAAATTTTCGGAGGGCCAATTGATTTTGTACTACACTCTATTGGCATGTCAATTAATATTCGGAAAAACAAACCATATACAGATTTAAATCATGATTTCATGCAAAAATCCTTCGATATTTCTGCTATTTCTTTCCATAAACTTATGCAATCTCTATGGAAAAAAGATGCTATGCAAAAATGGGGTTCCATTTTAGCATTAACCTATATCGGGGCACAACGCACCTTCCCTCATTACGGTGAAATGTCTGAAGCAAAAGCATTGCTAGAGTCATATGCACGAACATTTGGCTACTACTTTGGTGATCGCAATCAAGTGAGAGTAAACACTATTTCACAGTCACCAACAATGACTACCGCAGGTACAGGAATAGATGGTTTTCAAGAATTTTTAGATTTCTCTGATGGGATGTCTCCTTTGGGTAATGCTTCTGCTGAAGCATGTGCTGAATACTGTGTTACTATGTTTTCAGACTATACACGTTACGTGACCATGCAAAACCTTTTTCATGATGGCGGTTTCTCCAATATGGGAATGAATCCAGAAATTTTAAAATAATATCTTAATTCAAACAATTGATATAATCCTGGTTAGCTGGTCTAATCAGGATTTTTTCTATCTTTGACAGATAATCTGAAATAAATGGAGACACCTCTTATCACCAAACTATCGATTGTAATACCTGCATATAATGAAGGGAAAACGATCCACCTTATCTTAAATAAGATCCAAGCTGTTGAACTGCCCAACAATATCGAAAAAGAGATATTGCTAATTAATGATTGCTCAACAGACAATACAGAAGATGCTATAATACAATATATGAATGATGTATCAGGTACAAATATTAAGTATTATAAACAAAATAAGAACCTTGGAAAAGGAGCTGCTATTCACAAAGGCATTGCAGAGGCAACAGGTGAATTTTTAATTATTCAGGATGCTGATCTTGAATACAATCCAGTTGAATACAATACTTTACTAAAACCTATTATTGATGGTTTTGCAGATGTTGTTTATGGCTCCCGGTTTATTGGAGGCAATCCACATCGTATCCTGTTTTTTTGGCACAGCATAGGTAATAAGTTATTAACATTTTTCTCCAACATGAACACAAACCTGAACTTAACAGATATGGAGACATGTTATAAGTTGTTCAATACCAAAATGCTACAACAACTTAAACTAAAAGAGAAACGCTTTGGTTTTGAGCCTGAAGTTACCGCAAAAATCGCAAAAATTGACAATGTAAGAATATATGAAGTAGGAATTTCCTATTATGGTAGAACTTTTGCAGATGGAAAAAAAATTAATTGGAAAGATGGAATAAGAGCTATCTATTGTATCGTTAAATATAATCCGGTAAAAACTGTGATCAATACGATAACTATTTCTGTTTTATTTTCAATTTTCATAGCATTCTTATACCTAATACTAAGATTCATTTCCTAATTAGACCAAATTTGACACCCTAGTGCTGTACCTTATTTACTAAATTAGTACAACATATAAATTACTGATTCCAATAAAACATCTAAAGCTAAATAGTTTTGGCAAACAAAGTAAAAATAGCACATAAAGAAATAGATCAAGTGGGAAGTGATACACTTGACTTAATACGTGATGCCGGCAAATTCAATAAATGGATGTACCAAACCATCAAACCCTTTTGTAAAGGTAAAATTCTTGAAATTGGTAGTGGTGTTGGTAATATATCACAATTTTTCCTCGAAGATGGAGATGATATTATGCTTTCCGATTTAAGGCAAGGATATTGTGACAGGCTTAAAGACAACTTTTCAAGCTATAAAACTTTACAAGGGATCAAGTTAATGGACTTAACAGACCCTGAATTTGATATTAAATTCAAAAACCTATTTAATTCCTTTGATACAATTTTTGCACTCAATGTTATTGAACATATTTTTGACGACAAGTTAGCCATCAAAAATTGCCGAAAGTTACTTAAGAATAATGGAAACTTAATTGTTCTAGTACCCTCCTATCAAAAACTATTCAATGGAATAGATAAGTCACTGGATCATTACAGACGTTATAACAAAAAGACCCTTAGCACCTTGTTTATTGATAATAATTTAAAAATAGTGCACAAAAGATATTTCAATTTCATGGGGATATTTGCCTGGTTTTTTTCAGGTAAATTACAAAAAAATGATAGTATTCCTGCAGGTCAGATGCGTCTGTACAATATACTGGTTCCTATATTTAGAATTATTGATGTCCTTGTTTTCAGAGCTTTTGGATTATCGACAATAGTCGTTGGAAAGAAATAAAAAACTAATCGTTTAAATCAAACAACTTTTTTAGTTGTTTTTTTGCCAAAGTATCAGGGGTCATAGAAAACAACAAATTACGAATCTTTGCTAATAAAGGATTGGACATGTGAGCGATTTTCCCAATACCCCAACTTTTTTTGACTACCATAGTAGCCTTTGGCTGACGTATTTTTTGATACTGAGCGTATGCTTTTTTTATATCATTCTCACCTTTAAGACATTCACTTAGAATCCAGGCACTTTCTATTGCCTGATTCGCCCCTTGACCCATATTTGGAGTGGTAGCATGCGCAGCATCTCCTAGTAGACAGACATTCCCTTTATGCCATTCAGGAATGAGCTCTAAATCACCTAGTTCTGCAGTAATGATATTTTCTTTTTTTGTAGAACTAATAATATCACTTGCTAATGGATGAAACCGCGAAAACAAATCACTGAGCCTTTCGTTATCAATTTCTTTTGCAGAATGCTTATAGCTTAAACAAGCATACCAATAAACTTTTCCAGGAGCAATAGGTACAATTCCAATCCGCCGGCCAATCCCCCATGCTTCTCTCGCGATATAATGATATCCTTCTCCCAGATCAAAATCGGTTATCCCTCTCCAGCAGATCTGTTTTGCATGGCGTTCTTTTGAATTGGGGAAAATTGACCTACGAACTGCAGAATGTATACCATCTGCTCCTATCAGAACCTTAGTTTGATGAAATGTACCATCCTCAAACTCAAGATGGACATTGCCATCCTTTTGATGTAGTTTTATTAGCTTTTTCCCTAGATGAATTGGACAAGCTTGCAGTTCGTTAAGCAACACCTCTTGTAATTTGGCTCTGTGAATAGCAACATTACCAACCTTATATTTTTTCTCAAGATCACTTATATCTACATAACTCAGAATATTTAATTTATTATCGGTAATTTGAAAACCATCAAGCTTATTGCCATGACTTTGAATTTTTTCCAACATGCCCATTCGCTTATAAATCTGCATAGAATTAATAGCAAGCGTAATTCCTGCGCCCACTTCTCGAAATTCTGAAGCTGCTTCAAATATTTCTACTTCTATTCCCTTTTGTTGAAGAGCGATAGCTGTAGTTAAGCCTCCAATCCCTCCTCCTATAATTGTAATTTTCATTTTATCCTTTTTTAGACCGATATTTTATAGTTAAAACCTAGTTACACAACACAAACCAATAGGTAATAAATGAATTAAAAGCAATAAGTATACATAATGGAACATACAATTTTGTATCCCATATTGCAAAGCTGCTACTTTTCTTCTTTTTGAACAGACCAATATAATTAAAATCACCTATAGACCTGATGGAAAAAATAGCCACAATTATCAATAAAATATAACCGATTATAGACGCTGAACCAATTGTAAAACACCCAAGTGCTCTAACATGAATAGCTGCAAAACCCAATAATCCTGATGCAACAATTAAAGTACTTATTCTACCAGGTTGAAATAACGGTTTGCCTTCCAATTTTGGAATTACATTAGCCATCCCCCATTTACCACCAAATGCCCAGTAAATATGAAGAGCAGCAATAAGGCAAAAAACAATACAATTTACAATTGTAAAAATTATCATGATATTTTAATTTGTTTATTAAACCTTTAGCTTAAAAAAAATGATTAACTTTAGGTCAAATATACTAAAAGTTTTTAAATGATTATAAATAGTTTTGTTTTATGAAATCAAAAATCAAAAATCAAAAAAACACTAAATCTTTAATCGTAGATACTGCCTTAAAATTATTTAACAAAATGGGATTGTCTAAAGTAACTTTGCGTACAATTGCAAAGGATATGGGTATCAGCCAGGGCAATTTAAATTATCATTTCAAAAAAAGGAAAGATATTATAGAGACCTTATATTTTCAATTGGTTTGTAAAATGGAGCAAAATTTTCACAGTCATTCAGATGAAGCACTTACCATTAAAAACTTTTTTAATCGAATGCAAGAGATCATGAAACAGTTTTATGCATATCGTTTTTTTATGTTGGATTTTGTACAAATAATGCGCGAAAACAAAGTAATAAGCTCCCATTATCAACAGTTAACCGTATTGCGTCAAAAACAAGTGATGGGCATTTTTAAAGGTATGATTGATAAAGGAATAATGCGTAATGAAGAGATAAAAGACGAGTATCTCAATTTATACATACGAATGAATATAATGGGTGATTTTTGGTTGTCCTCAGCAATCACCACTCAGGATCTTTCTCCTAAACTAATAGACAAATATATTCATATCATATTTCAGGAGTTCTACCCTTACCTTACTCCAAAAGGGAAAGAACAATTTTCATCAATAACCTCCTAATACCTAGTCTTTAAATTGTATCGATAATGTTTCAATTCTAGTAGCAATTCGATCTATAATTTTTAAAATGACTAGTGATGTATAATTTTAAAGAATAGGTTTAATAAAACAAAATCGTAGTGCAAACGTTGAAAAGATTATAAAAAAATAATATCTTTAAAGAGCTCAACTTCCTTTTTATTATTAACGCATTATGATTTCTTAATTATAAATATAATCAAGAACGATCATACCGTAAATTTTCTAAAACTCCTTCAAGATGGAACTACTATATCTAGGAATTGGCATTATTACAGGCTTCATAATTGGCTATCTTCTAGCATTAATAATATCAAAAAGCAAACAGAATATTGACCAAAATAAATATATTCTCAGAGAAATTCATCAAAATATTCTGGACCGAAATTCAAAATTGGAAAAGGAAATTGAGCATAAAGAAATAGAGTGTATAGACCTCAATAAAGCACTGGCAACAAAGGAACAAATTATATCCAATCAGAAAGAAAAATTAGAAAACCATAATGAAAGTCTGAAAAAAGCCCAGGAGCAGCTACGTCTTGAATTTGTGGTCACAGCCAACAAACTGCTCGAAGAAAAAAGCAAAAAATTTACGGTTCAGAACAAAGAAAACCTAGATGGTATATTAAAACCACTTCAAGAAAAAATTAAAGTCTTCGAACAAAAAGTAGAACAATTTTACGGTGATGAGAATAAAGATCGTGCTACCCTGAAAGAGCAGATAAGAAACCTTACCCAACTGAATCAACAAATGAACGAAGAGACCCGAAACCTGACCAAAGCACTTAAGGGTGAAGCCAAGACACAGGGAAATTGGGGCGAACTTATTCTAGAGAGAATATTAGAGAAATCGGGGCTGCGCAAGGATTATGAATATTTTACACAAACCCACTTTACACGAGAAAATGGTCAACGGCATTTGCCAGATCTCATTGTTAATTTACCAAACAAAAGACATATTGTTATTGATTCTAAAATGAGTCTTACTGCTTACGAACGCTATAGTTCTGCATCAGAATTGATTGATGAGGAACAAGCAATAAAAGAACATTTGGCATCTGTTAAAAAACATGTAAAAGAACTTAGTGCAAAGAATTATCAACAGATTTACGAACTAAATAGTCTGGATTTTGTTTTAATGTTTATTCCTCTAGAATCTGCTTTTACACTGGCAATACAAAATGACCATAATTTGTTTTATCAGGCATTTGAACAGAATGTTATCATTGTTAGCCCAATGACTTTATTGGCTACTACAAGAACGATTTCAAATGTATGGCAACAGGAAAACCAAAATAAGTATGCACTGGAAATTGCCCAACAAGGTGGAAGAATGTACGACAAATTTGTAGCTTTCATTAATGATCTTGAACAGGTTGGATCTCGAATCCGTAATTTAGATGACAGTTATAATGAAGCTATGAAAAAATTGCAATATGGTAAAGGGAATCTTATTAGCAGAGCCACTAAACTCAAAGAACTGGGTGCTAAGGCCAGCAAACAATTACCTGAGAAATTCGAAGAAATAAAAGACGAGAAATTTTAATTAAATATAAAAAATGAACAATTTAGAAGGGATAGTACTTTTCGATGGCGTTTGCAATTTATGTAACCGATCTATAGCGTTTATTATAAAGCGGGACTCCAATAAATATTTCAAATTTTCTTCATTACAATCCGAGCAAGGACAATTGCTTTTAGAACAATATGGCATTCCTACCAATACAATTCATACCATTGTATTAATTGAAAACAATAAATCATATACCCAATCTACAGCTGCATTAAGGATTGCAAGAAAATTGAATCGTCTATGGTTCCTTTTATATTTTTTTATTCTTATTCCCCCTTTTATTAGAAACCCAATCTATCGTTTTATAGCTAAAAACCGTTATAAATGGTTTGGCAAAAAAGATAGTTGTATGATACCTGACGCTACAACCAAAGACCGGTTTATATCATAAAAAAAGCTGCCACTATAAAATAGTAACAGCTTTAATTACAAAATTGGAAAATGGGATTGTATATTTTTTTACACTTACTTTTCAAATATAAATGATCTCTTTTTCGCCTGCTCACGCACAGTTTTTAACATCACCGCATCAAGTGTGTTTTCTTCATCCCCAACAGCTTCTTTCCTTTTTTCCGCAATAAATTTAGCGCGTTTTTTTGCTACTTCCTGAATTTTATTTTGAATTTCTGTACGTTCTTTAGCTTTTTTCTCAATATATTTTTTACGCTGACTAACAGTCATACCTTTCATTTCTTTGGGCAAATCTTCATCTTTTAATTTTTCAACAATTGCTTCATCTTCATCCATAGCGTCTACAACATCCCAAGAAGCATTGTTATAGGTAGATTTTTTAGATTTAGACACTGCACGTTCTGCTTTATTTGAAGATCCGTAAGAATTTGCATTTACATCCTGTGCCAATTGACGTGCTTGTCTATCTCTACCATATGAACCAAAAGCAATATACGTTTTATTAAGTTCGTCATTAAGTGTTCCAATTTCATCATCAAAAGGTGTTTCGATATGCGCTACCTTATCATTTTGGTTAATACACATATATTGACCATCTGCCCGATCAGCACCATCTTTCCATAAAAATCTTCTTCCCTCACCACAATCGCCACAATAGATCGTATTTACAATAATTCCATTACTTATTGCTTCTTTACATGCTACTTTATAATCTACTGTTCCCTGCGTAAATTCTTCGTTCCCTGCAATAATAATAATCTTAAGATCTTCTTTGCTTTCACTCCATTTTAAGTTATTGGTTGCATCTTGAATAACCCATCCACAATATTCATCACCACCATTGGTCTTTAAGGAGAATAACTTTTCAGATACCAGATCGAGATCATTAGTCATCGGTGCCAACTGTTTCAAATATCCTTGTTCAGGGGCCAGGCTACTCTTTCCATATTCATAAAGGGCTAACTCTATCAAAGGTGACTTACCATCTTTTTGAGAAGTAGCCAATTCATTAACCATTTTCCAGAGTTGCGATTTTGCTTGTTCCAATAATCCATCCATACTACCACTAGTATCTAGCAATAACGCTACCTGAATCTTAGCATTCTTATCAGGTACGTCTTTCGAGGTTTGTTTGATTAATTCAGTAGAAGGAATACAAATTGCCGTAAGCCATATACTAAGCATCGATATTAATTTTATCATGGTGTTATTTTTTTTAATATTTTTATTAAACAAAAAAGTTTCTAACTATCATACTATCGAATAGATGAAGATATAAAGCGAATTGGTGTATGTTTGGTATAAAAAAACTAATTTTAACCTTATTTAACTATAGGACGGGAAAAAATAAGTAAATTCGTATTCACATTTAAGAACAATTTCAGGAATGGAAGCTTCAGAGAATAATAATCTGGTTGGCGTAATAGGTGCGGGGAGTTTTGGAATAGCTATAGCAAATTTGCTGGCTGAGAATGTTGATGTACTATTGTATGTACGACGTAAAGAGAAACTTAAGGCAATAAATAAGCGTGAAGGCATCTACAGCATTTTATCGCCCCGAATTAAAGCAGTTACTGATATTCAGTATGTGGCTGAGCAATGCCAGCTCATTTTTCCTATAGTTCCTTCTCAGTCTTTTAGGGAAATGATGAAACAATTGAGTCCCTATCTAAACCCAAGACACTTTCTTATTCATGGCACAAAAGGATTGGACCTTATCCCCCTGGCTGAAGGAGAAAAACTACTTCCCAAACACATAAAGACAATGAGTGAAGTTATTGAAGAAGAAAGTATCGTATGTCGAATTGGTTGTTTGTCGGGGCCAAATCTCTCAAGTGAAATAATGGAAGGTCAACCTGCTGCTACTTTAATAGCAAGTTCGTTTACAGAAGTTATAAAGGCTGGTCAGAAAGCTTTAAAGAGTACAAGGTTTCAGGTATATGGAGACTATGACATTATTGGAGCGGAATTAGCTGGTGCACTAAAAAATATAATAGCATTAGCAGCAGGTATTTTAGGAGGCAAAGGACTAGGGAAAAACATATGGGCACTACTAATAACACGTGGATTGTCAGAAATGATACATATTGGCAAAGCAGTAGGAACTGAAGTAAAGCCTTTTTTAGGTGTTGCCGGTATTGGTGATCTTGTCGCTACGGCATCAAGTAAAAACAGCCGCAATTACAAAGCAGGTTATCGGTTGGGACAAGGAGAGTCTATAGAAGACATACTTAACTCTTCAACTGATGTAATAGAAGGATTAAAAACATTGGAAACAATCCGTGCACTCACTCAGCATTTAGGTGTCTCAACGCCAATTATAGAAATTTTATATCGTGTATTTTTCAAAAAAATGGATCTTGATAAAGCGATACAGGTTTTAGTAACTTATCGTTACGCCGTTGATGTAGATTATCTTTAAAATGAATGATAGTTAACTTGGAGCCCTATTTTTATTAAAAATCTTTATTCCATAAAAACAGGTATCTCTAAACATTCAATCTTAACTGCCCTGCCTTTAAAGCCTTTTGACCTTCTTCCGTTTCTAAAACCTCTTTTAACGGTATAATATCCTTTGCAGGTTCTGTAACATCTACAAGCGTCAACTGCCACCAGCCAACACGATGAGTTTTTCCAAACTTGAAACCAATATTATTAAAGACACCACACTGATGAAAACCCAAACGTTCATGAAAACTTACAGAAGGGATGTTGGGTAAGGTGATAGCAGCAACGATATTTCTATAATTCTGACATTTTAATAATTCAATCAAAGTAAGATAAAGAGCCGTACCGTATTTGTTGGTTCTTTTATCTTTATTGATATAAACAGAAACCTCTCTAGTCCATTTATATGCTTCTTTTGAACGGTAAGAATCTGCAAAGGCATAACCGATAACTTCTCCATCAATTTCACAAACTAAACAAGGTGCTTCCTCGATAATTTTTTGAAATTTTTTAGTGAATTCCAATAATGATGGAACCTTCAAATCAAAGGTTACAACAGAGCTTTCTACAAAAGGTGTATAGATCGCACGGATTGTCTCCACATCAGTTTCTTTGGCAAGACGAATCATAAGTGTGTATTATAGTATTTCTTAAAACAACCCCTTGCAATATATGTACAGGGATAAATTAACCAGTGTTTATACTTCTTTATTTTAACATTAAACAAAAAAGTATGTAAAGCTATGCATAAACAAACAGAAAAGCTATAATTATAGTGTAGTATTTTTCTCAAAAAGGCAATTATTCAATTGTTTCTCGAGAATATCACGACGAAGGTGTTTACCTATAAATACAATTTTTGTTTTTCTTTCTTCAGTTTCTTCCCAATCTGAGCCTGCTGTAAAGACACACATCTGTTTCACAGACTGCACAATACATTTTTGATCTTGATACATGAAATTCATAATTCCTTTGACCCTATACAAATGCTTACCCTGAATCATCAATAAAACATTCAACCAATGCCTGAACTTTAACATATCCAAAGGTTCTGATATAATAAAACTTTGAGTAACAATATCATTATGTGCATGATGACCATGGTGATGTCCATCATGGTCATGATGATGATGATGATCGTGATCATGATCACAATGTTCATCACAGTCATGTTCATGATGCTGATCGGTATGCGCTTTGTCCAATTTTTTCTCAAGCTGATGTACTTCATAAGCATTTAACTCAAGCAAATTAGTTGCTATATTACCGTAATCACAATGTTCAATAGTAGCAAAAGAATTAACTTTCCTAAGTATGTTTTCTACTTTTGAAATATATGTATCAGCAACTTCGCTTGCTTTATTTAGAAGAATATAATCAGCAAAAGTAATTTGTCTCTTTGCCTCTTCCCTATCTTCTAAAATATCTTCTACATGATGCGCATCTACAAGACAAATAGTAGCATCCAATCGAAAACGACTTTGAATTGCAGGGTCTGTAACAAACGCAGCAGCGACTCCGTCGGGCTCTGCAATTCCAGTAGTTTCGACAATCAAATGGTCAAAATGCTTTTCGCTATCAACCAAATTTTGCAAGGTCTGCACCAGTTCTCCATTCAATGAACAACAAATACAACCGTTAGACATTTCAAAAATCCCACCATCAACGTCAACAACCAATTCATTATCGATGCCAATATCACCAAATTCATTTTCGATAATAGCAAATTTTGTCTCGGGATATTTCTTTATTAGATTATTGAGTAATGTTGTTTTACCTGCTCCCAAAAAACCAGTTAATATGGTTACCGGTATTCTATTTTTGTTCATTATATTTTTTTTAACGCTTTCAATTCAAACTATCCAAAAATTCAGAAATAATTGCCTCAAAGATATAATTATTATCGAGAGGGTATTCAGTTGCTCCTTTAAATTTATTTAATTCCTCGATTGCCTTCTTTAGATTAAGTGCCTTTTGTCGCTGAAAAAGGAATTGTTTATTTTGCGAAAATCGTTCGGCAAGATATTCCTGTTCCGTTTGTCCTGGAGTGGGTACTAAAAGTACTTGTTTCGCTTTTAGCTTTACCAGATCCATGATAGTTGTATAACCAGCCCTTGCAACAACAATCCCTGATTGTAGAATAGCTTTGTTTAATTCTTTCGATGTCATATATGAGTGCCATTCAATATTCGGATATAATTGCTTATGTTCCTTTTTATCTGTTTTACCACTGACAATCAAAAAATTCAAAGATAAATGACGGGCTTGTTCGATGAGCTGCTGCTCAAAAATGGTTCGCTGAGGCTCTAAACCAGATAAAACAGCAATTACATCGTAAAGTCGTTTTTCATTAGTATATTCCATTCTCGACAATAAGCCAAGATAAGAGACCTCTTTCCATTGTTTACCATGAGACAAATTTCCCGCTAAATTTGGTTCACCCTCAAAATCCGGAACCCAACAAGCATCAAATTGACTTATATATCTATTGTTCCTTCGAGTAACCCATGCTTGTACCAAACGATTAGGAACGGGTATATTCAACTGATGGGTTATAAACACAGAAGGGACTTTAGGATGATGTATACCAAAACGATTATCTGAAATAATTGCATGAATTTTACGTTTTGATATAATAGTATCCAAAAATCGACGTTCTAACCTTATAGCTTTTAAAAGTTTCGGAACCTGAGGAGCAATGTTCAGGAACATATTGGTTGTTTTATAATGGATCTTGTACGAAGGCAACTCTATACATTCAAGTTGAGGAAACTCAGCACGCAATAAATTCAATGCATCTCCATCTGATGCAACAATAACATTTACACCCTTTCGAATAAAGGCATCTATAATTGGAATGCAACGTACTGCATGCCCTAAACCCCAATTTAACGGAGCAATTAATATATTTTTTTCAGTTTTCAATATTCTGATAGTATATTTTCACAAGTAATACCTTTTAAGATATTTGACACCAAATATAAATTACTTTAAACGATATCAATTAATCAAGGATATATTCATTTCAATATAATTAATTGGAGTATATAGTTATATTATTTTTTTAGTAGTAACGATCTAAAATCTGTTTTCATCTTATAACAAGATAATTTTTAACAAAAATAACTTACCTTTGTATGGTTGTTCAATTACAAAAAACAATAACAATGAAAAATACAAAAAAATTCTTATTGATGTTTATCGCGATTGTACTTGTAATTGGTATTTCAGGATGTAAAGCAGGTTGTGGTTGCCCACAATGGTAATTATATCCAACCAACAACAACAATTTAATTGCCTCAATTTATCTTTATTTTAAATAAAATCATATAATGAAGTTAGCAAAAAAAATAGCCGCACTCCTTTTGGTCATTACTATTTTGACTGGATTCTACAGCTGCAAATCGCAGAAAGGATGCCCCAACAATTTTTCTATGGAAATCTCTAACTAGTTTTATCAATAATTTATATTGAGTTATTATTAAACTTTACTCCACTAAAGAACTCCAAGAATGGCAAAAATATTAGTAACAGGTGGCTGCGGATATATTGGCAGTCATACAGTTATCGATTTAATAGAAAATGGCTTTGATGTTGTTTCTGTTGACAGCAATATACGTTCGGACCATAGAATGCTCAATGCAGTAAAAAAAATCACAGGCAAAACTGTTCAAAACTATCAAACTGATATTTGCAATTTGCAAGAACTGAAAAAAACTTTTGACGCGCACAGCGATATCTCAGGAGTTATTCATTTTGCTGCCTTCAAATCCGTTCCTGAATCGGTAGAAAAACCACTTAGTTATTACCATAACAATATTAATGGCTTACTGAATGTATTGGAATGTATTAACAAGTACAATATTCCAAATTTCATATTTTCTTCTTCCTGCTCAGTCTACGGTAACACCACTGAATTACCAGTAAAGGAAAACACGCCACTTGAAAAAGCCGAAAGCCCCTATGCACGTACCAAACAGATGTGTGAAAAGATCATTCAAGACTTTTCTGTTGCCAATAAAAACATAAAAAGCATCCTTTTAAGATATTTCAACCCTGGTGGAGCACATCATTCAGGGTTAATTGGTGAGATTCCACAACAAGGAGCATTTAATGTTATACCAATTTTAATTGGTGCCTTTGAAGGGACTTTGCCGCAATTTGGTGTTACCGGAAATGACCACGATACACCTGACGGAAGTTGTGTCAGAGACTATATCCATGTCATGGATGTCGGGAATGCACACACCAAAGCTTTGCAGTACTTAATGGAAGATCGCAATGAAAACAATTGTGAAGTTTTTAATATCGGTATAGGACAAGGTGTTTCTGTCCTCGAATTAATAGAAGCCTTCGACCGTGCTACTGGGAAAAAGCTACCTTTTACAATAGGTCCACGTAGAGCAGGTGACGTTTCTGCTATATATGCAGATTACAGCAGAGCAAAAGAACTTTTGGGCTGGAATCCAAGATTTGATGTTAATGATATTATGGCAACTGCATGGAAATGGCACCTATCAGGTTATCAATTGATCGATTAAAAATCTGCAATCCCTTTTTTCCTGATCTATTTCTTTCTTAAAAACAATGAAATCCTTTTTTTACTTCTTTTTGCTTAACTTTATGCTAATGACAACTTTTAGTCAGGCACAATTAAAGCGGAGTACCTATATTTATCAGGCTGGTCAAGTTCAGTTTTGGTATCCTGAAAACTGGGAGATAGATGAAGTTGAACAAGTTGCTACGCTTCAGAATATTGAAGGTGATCTATCCATCTCCTTCTCTGTTATTTCAACAGAAGGAATTGAAAAAGCCCTGAGTGACTTGGAATCTATAGTGCTGACTCAACTAAATGACCCTGTAACCACAAGTGAACCGGAAATAATTGAAATGAATGGAATGCAGGGAGTCGTTTCTGAAATGGAAGGAACCATGAATAACATTTCTGTACAACTTGGAGTTTTTATTATTGACGGTCCTTTAAATGTAATACTAGTGCTTGGAATGGGTCACAAAAGATCGCTAAGTACCTACAAAAAGGAATTAAATAAGATCATTAAAAGTATAAAACCAATAAACTGATTGTAATGGAAGTAGCATTATTTGTATTAGGATTAATTGCAGCCCTTGGTGGATTTTCACTATATAAAAGCGGCAAAAAAAAGGCCATTATTTCAAAAGTAATCAGAACATTTATAAAAGACCATGACTTCACTTTAATGAAAACAGAAAAGCCCTTTCTATCCGGACCTTTTCATGATGATCTTTATGATGAACAAATGGAGAACCTCTATCAAAATCTGGGATATCGAGCTAAAGAAACCCTTTACAGAAAGGTATATCTTAAAAACAAAAGTGGAGTTATTCAAGAGGCCTGGCTACAATTGCGTATCGAAAACCTAAAAGTTACTTTTATTGAATGGAAACTTGTGGAGTCAGAAGTTGAAAGCAGTAATTAACAACTTAGATATCCTATACTTAATATATTTTCGAATTAACAACCAGCCTTTAAAAAGTGTACAACTACATCGACTTACAGGATACGATTGTTGCCCTTGCTACCCCAGCCGGTAGTGGTGCCATTGGTATCATAAGGTTATCAGGTAGCGATGCTATTTCTATTGTCAATTTAAGCTTCAAGGCAAAAGACCTGAATCTGGTAGATTCTCATTCCATACATCTTGGTTATATCCGAGACGAACAAAACAAGATCATTGATCAGGCTCTAGTTTCTGTTTTTAAAGCCCCCAATTCTTATACAAAAGAAAATGTAGTAGAGATCTCGTGCCATGGATCGCGATTTATTCAACAGCAATTGATAGAATTGTACTGCCGCCAGGGCGCGCGACTTGCTCGTGAAGGAGAATTTACAATGCGTGCCTTTCTAAATGGACAGATGGACCTTTCCCAGGCAGAAGCCGTGGCAGACCTTATTGCTGCAGAATCTGAATCGGCACATCAACTGGCACTCAAACAGATGCGTGGTGGCTTTTCCGATGCTATAAAACAATTGCGGGACGAACTGATTCATTTTGCCTCGATGATAGAACTCGAGCTGGATTTTGGTGAAGAAGATGTGGAATTTGCCAACCGAAAAGACCTCGAAGAACTGATCACAAAAATCCTGGGCATTATTAATTCCCTGCTGGACTCTTTTCAACTGGGCAATGCCATCAAACACGGTGTAAATACCGTCCTTGCAGGAAGACCCAATGCTGGAAAGTCCACGCTGCTCAATGCACTACTAAACGAAGAACGGGCTATTGTCTCTGACATAGCCGGCACTACAAGAGACACTATTGAAGAAATCCTCAATATCAAAGGTATACAATTCCGTCTAATAGACACTGCCGGCATACGTGAAGCTACAGACCAAATAGAAGAAATCGGCGTACAAAAAACCCTCGAACAGGTTGCCAAATCGGCCATTCTTGTATATGTCTACGACCTTAATGAACTTGCTCCACAAGAAGTTCTAGCAGACCTTAATAAACTAAAACACGAAGACGTTCAAATCATTGTGATTGGCAACAAGTGGGATAAATTTAGTGCGCAACAAAAGGATGATTCCCCCGATAAAAAGACAAAAGAACAAGTCTGGATAGACAATGAAAAAACACTTAAAGAAAACTTCACCTACATTCATCTTTCTGCAAAAGACAAGACCTATATTGATAAGCTCAAAGCCCAGCTTTTTGAACTGGTTGCTTCCGGTAGCATCAGCAACAATGCAAATATAGTATCCAATGCGAGACATTATACTGCTTTGCTGGCAGCTCAGGAATCGCTCGATTCAGTACTCAATGGTTTAGGATCTGGTATCACNGGAGATTTTCTGGCTATGGATATCCGTCATGCACTAAACGCGCTTGGTGAAATCACCGGTGAAATATCGACCGATGATCTACTTGGAAATATATTTTCCAGGTTCTGTATCGGCAAATAATTAACACATAACAAAAAATCACAGAAAAACTACAATATCTGGCTATACGACAACAGTATCTAAAACAGCAAAGCCGATAGGACTAATAATCTTATCGGCTTTGCTTGTATTAAAATTCAACCGCCAAAGGCGGCTATCGTAACTGCTTAAAAAGCCCGAACCGCACGCACAAAGTAGGTTGTGAACTTATGGCTGTAGCCCTGGGCCCCATTGAAGAAATTCTGTCCCCACGCAGCGCCGGTGCCGCTGTAGCTGGACTCCGAAGAACTCCAATAGACGATATTGTTAAAACCGCCATGATTATTAGGGTCTGAAGGTCCTGTATTATTTCCATTGCCATCAGAATCTGCTAAATTGATCCACATTAGATTTAATTCATCCTTTGAAGGTAAATACCAGTCATTATAAGTAGTGCCATTGTAATTTATTGAATATGTATTACATAGTTTTGCAGCTATTCCGGAAATAGCACATCCTGTAACAATAGATGTGGTATTAGCAGCACCAGTTCCAATAGCTGTACCAGTTGCACCAGAAATAGACGTGCCATAACAGCCCCATTCTGCTGAAATACTAAGATCATACATAGTACAAATTAACCCATGTTCTTCTCCTGAAACATAACCAGAATCACCCGATTGGAAAATATAAAACACTATACCGCCATGAGCAAAATCCCCTATGGACAATGATTGGGTAGATGCAGAACCTGTATGCAAAGGGGTCCAAACGGTCCCGGTATAATAGTATAAGCCCATGGTTCCATCTGTTTGGTAAATCAGCAAGTCTGTGGCTGGTGAA
>JAKVCV010000073.1 GCA_022448945.1 Saprospiraceae bacterium | reverse complement strand
CTTTTAGTGGGGATAAAGCTTACATTGGAGAAACTCAAATTAAAACTCCCAATAAAAAACCCAGGAAGGGAAAATTACCAGAAAATCAAATGGAAGAAAATAGACATCTCCAAGAATCTATAACCTAGTTACAGCGATGAAAACAGGCTGATTAGACTCAAAGTAAAAAATTGCCCTAAAAACGAATTAATCAGGGTTTAAAGGGACAAAATCTAATTTAGGCATAAAACTATGGCTCATTCTAACGTCAATTACCTCTCCAGATTTTGAGGATTCTATTATTTCTAAAATTAAAGAACTAATTCTTAAACGAACTAATCCACAAACGGTTAATAAGACTGACTTATATCGATTTTTATGTAAGCGAAATCTTTCTTGAACCACTTTAAATACTTTGACAACTCGAATTAAATGCTCTACAAAAATTCGATTAGATGATAAAGCTTTATTTTCTTCGATTTGATTTTCTGTTAATTTTCCCTTCCTGGGTTTTTTATGGGGAGTTTTAATTTGAGTTTCTCCAATGTAAGCTTTATCCCCACTAAAAGTTTGGTTTGTATTGAACTTATTTAAAGTTTGGCGACATATTTTAATGTCACTCATTGGGCCAGGTTTTCCAATTACTACATCAATAATATCTTCAGCTTTTGGTAAGATAATAAATTGACTTTTTCGAGTATGTCTTTTCTGTTTTCCTGAATAATATTGTTTTTGTTCTTGATAGTCAGAAGGTCTCTCAATTGGCTGTTCTGCGCTGTCTACAATTAATTCATAATCGGTTAATATTTCAAGAACTATCTCTTCTTCTTGAAACTTTTTTACTTGTTCTAACAAGCTTGGTGGTAACTCTCCTTCAAAAAGTTTTTGCCAATAGGTAAATATATTATGAGCCGTCGACTCACTTACTTGAAAGATAAGTCCTAAAAGTTGAAAACTTATATTATGTCTTAGATAAACTAACATGAGGACAATTTGTTCTTCCGATGATAATTTAGGATTATTCCCACTTCCTGGTTGATTAATTCTGATTTTTGTTTTTTCAATTTCTTCTTTATTTTTCTGATTGAGCAATTTTCCCAGAGCTATTAATTGTTCTAGTTGTTCGTAGTCGATTCCTAATAATCTTTTTGTGTATTTAGGATATTTCTGAATATAGCCCCAAGTATAACTCTCCATCTGTTGTTTTAAAAACTTATTGTCAACTTTATTATACCATATTTTTTGATTTGATTCAATTATGGAGATGTCTATTGGGTTGAGGATAAACTAAAGGAAAATAACCGTCTTTTTTGAGATAATGAGGTAAGGATATTCTGGAACCGCTTAATTTTCCTTCTTTTTTTCTTTCTAATAGCTTAAAAAACCCTGACATGGCTTCATCAACAGACTTGAGACATTGCTGCGCTACTTGAGAATATAACAAACCATAATTCTCATTGTCTTTGCAATGATGATAATTCGATTCATAAGCCAAGAAACGATTTTCTGCAAAAAAGAACTGTCTTACCGTGTATAGTCCTACATTGTACATATTCTTAGCTAAACGACATTGATAGCGCAGTATTTCATACGCCTCTGCCGTTAAACCTCTAATTTGTATCGATTGCGTAACTAACATCGTCAAGAT
>JAKVCV010000072.1 GCA_022448945.1 Saprospiraceae bacterium | reverse complement strand
CGTTTAATCTGTCCCCAATTAGGATTATTGTACAAACTTAAATATGCTTCAGGATGTGGCATTAAGCCTAGCACCTGCCCCGATGGACTAATCAATCCAGCACAATTCAAGTCTGCTCCGTTAGGATTAGCAGGATATTGATTTGTAGGAGTACCATCTGCTGTACAATAAGTTAAACAATTAAGCCCTTTTGCTACTACTTTTTTACGCATCTCATCATCTATTAAGATTAGTTTTCCTTCACCATGACGTGCTGGCAAAGCAATAACATCAATATTTTTCAAAAATGGTGTTTTAGAACTATTGTTTACCTTACAATAGACCCACCGATCTTCAAATTTACCAGAGTTATTATTACTCAATGTAGCTTCTGCCTCAAAATCACTATTCGTATTTGGCAACAAACCCATTCGCACTAACATTTGGAAACCATTACAAACACCTAATATGTATTTACCTTCTGACAAGAATTGTTTGACTTCATCAAGCATAACTTTTCCTGAAGGTAGCTTTTTATATTTAATTTTATTTGCAACCACTTTTCCTGAAGCCAAATCATCTCCAAAAGAAAACCCTCCAGGGAAATTTAAAATATCGTAGTTGTGTATAGAAATTAGCCCGTTAAGAATTTCATTCAAATGAACAATTTCTACTGAAGCACCAGCCAATTTATAGGCAGCAGCCATTTCTTCTTCACAATTGATTCCGAAACCAGTTATTACCAAGGATTTTACTTTTGACATTGTTTATTCAATTTAAAATGAATACTAATATTTAAATTTATTATAAGACCAACCCCCCATCCCATGCTTCGACTAAAGCATCTGTAGACAAATCAATTAATTTTAGATTATTTGTTGAAACTACTATTTGTTTACGATTTGTTACTTTTCCTAACAAAAATGCTTTACTACCAAAAAGACTCTCGAAACTTGCTTGATTCTCGGGGCGAACAGAAACTACAAAACGAGAATGTGACTCAGAGAATAATTTTTCATTAACAGATAACCCTCCTAGTGAATCTAGACTGACTTCAACTCCAAAATCACCACCAAAAGCAGATTCAACTAATGCAACAGCCAACCCACCATCAGAAATATCATGACTAGATTCAATTAACCTGCTTTCATTAGCCTTCATCACATTCAAATAAAGATCTTTAGCAGCCTCTTTTCTAACTTTGGGAACATTTGCACCTAACTCATTATATAATTTATAAAATTCCGATGCCCCCAATTCGTTATAAGTAGTTCCCAACTGATAAACTATATCTCCTTCAGCCTTAAATTCAGAAGTAATAGTCCTACGAACATCATCAATTTTGGCTGTCATAGAATACAAGATAGTAGGAGGAACAGAAATTTTTACCCCGTCTGCTTTAAAATCGTTCTTCATACTATCCTTACCTGATGTAAGTGGAATATCAAAGAAGGTTGCCATTTCATACAACGCTTCACACATTTGAACCAATTTTGCTAATTTTAATTTACCATCAGGATTACTCAATTCATTGTATTCAGAATCAGGAACGCAGAAATTATCATTGACAGACCAAAAAACACCATCATTAGCATTGGTATTAGGCAATCTCCCTCCAGCAGAAATAATTTGGCGAATTGCTTCATCAAAAGCACC
>JAKVCV010000071.1 GCA_022448945.1 Saprospiraceae bacterium | reverse complement strand
CCCACATAAACAATTAACATTATCATTCCCAAAAATTCTGCTCCTATCATAATAAAAAGACATGATATGCTTATGAAATCTAAAATTAAAAAAAAAACTGAGTGAACAGTATTTCTTGAAACTGTTACCATTATTGCAGAGACAATTGCAATAAATGAAAAAATATAAAAAACAACTGCGTGTGCTATCATTTAGTTATCGATGAGAACTGTCAGCATTAATATTTGCTGCCAAAATACTTTCCCATCTGTCTCCATTTTCTAATAACTTTTCTTTGTTATAATAAAGTTCTTCTCTTGTTTCTGTGGCAAATTCAAAATTTGGTCCTTGCACTATAGCGTCTACAGGGCAAGATTGTTCACACAATCCACAATATATACATTTAAGCATATCAATATCATATCTGGTCGTTTTACGACTACCATCTGATCTTTCCTGCGATTCAATAGTAATTGCTTGTGCTGGGCAAACTGCTTCACATAATTTACACGCTATACATCTTTCTTCTCCGTTCGGATATCTTCTTAAAGCATGCTCACCTCTGGCTCGTGGGCTAACAGAGCCTTTTTCAAATGGATAATTTATTGTTTTTTTTTGTCTAAAAGACTCTTTTATTGCTATTAATAATCCAGTTACAAAATCAATCATTAATATTGTTTTAAAAAATCTTTTTATTTTCATTTTAATTTCCTGGTAATAGATCAAAATACATTAAATATCCTGCTGTTAATACCACCCAAGTTAAAGATAAAGGCAAGAAAACTTTCCAACCAAGTCTCATTAATTGATCATATCTATATCTTGGAACAATTGCTTTTACTAAAGCGAACAAGATAAATAATAACAAAATTTTTAGTATTAACCATATTGGTGATGGGATAACATTAAATGGAAATATATTTATAGGTGACAACCATCCACCTAAGAATAAGATAGATCCTAATGCACACATTAATAAAATATTAGCGTATTCACCTAACCAGAACATTGCATACATCATTCCAGAATATTCAGTTTGATACCCTGCAACAAGTTCTGCTTCGGCTTCTGGTAAATCAAAAGGAGGTCTATTTGTTTCAGCTAATGCTGAGATAAAAAATATAACAAACATTGGAAATAGTGGAATTATATACCAAACATTTTCCTGTGCTTTTACAATGTCAGATAAATTTAACGATCCTACACACAATAGTACATTTATAATTATTATTCCGATTGAAACTTCATAAGAAACCATTTGAGCAGCAGATCTTATTGCTCCTAGAAATGGATACTTTGAATTAGATGCCCATCCTCCCATTATAATTCCATAAACTCCTAAGGATGATACGGCAAATAAATAGAGTATTCCTACATTAATATCCGCAAGAACAAAATCTTCACTAAAAGGTATTACAGCCCATGATATTAAAGCAAGTGTCATTGTTATAATTGGGGCTAAAATAAAAATAACTTTGTTTGAGCTAGCAGGAATTATAATTTCTTTGAAAATATATTTTAAAGCATCAGCTAAAGATTGTAGTAAACCAAATGGTCCAACAACATTTGGACCTCTTCTTTTTTGTACAAACGCCCAAACTCGTCTATCTAACCAAACTATCATTGCAACAGAAACTAAAACAGGTACAAGTAACATTAAAATTTTAAGGACTTCTGAAAAAAGAA
>JAKVCV010000070.1 GCA_022448945.1 Saprospiraceae bacterium | reverse complement strand
CGACTTCATCTGCTTCATGGTCTTGTGGTATTACATCAAGTGTAACAGCATCCTTGGGCACATTAACTGCATCATCTAATGGTGGTTTAGCTCCTTATAGTTATGCATGGGATGGAGCTGCAAGTAGTGCAACGACATCAACAGTAACAGGTATGCCACCGGGCACCTATAATGTAACAGTTACGGATGCCACTGGATGTACAACGACTTCATCTGCTTCATGGTCTTGTGGTATTACATCAAGTGTAACAGCATCCTTGGGCACATTAACTGCATCATCTAATGGTGGTTTAGCTCCTTATAGTTATGCATGGGATGGAGCTGCAAGTAGTGCAACGACATCAACAGTAACAGGTATGCCACTGGGTACCTATAATGTAACGGTTACGGATGCCAATGGATGTACAGCGACCTCATCTGCTTCTTATTCCTGCGGTCTAATTGTTACCGTTCCTGAACAATTAGGAACTTTGCATGCATCACCTAGTGTAGGGGTCTTACCCTATAGTTATCAATGGGATGTAGCTGCTGGCAGTCAAACAACAGCATCGGTTTCAGGTATGCCACTAGAAGGTGCTTATACTGTAACAGTAACTGATGCTGATGGATGTACTGCTACAGGTACAGGTAACTTAGTATACAATATAGGAGATTATGGACCAGCTGGCGGTATTGTATTTTATTTGCCGCCAAATGCTACTACAGATTTAAATGGAGATGGGGTTTATGACATTGGTTTAGAATGTGCGCCATCAGACCAAGGAACTGCAATATGGGGTTGTCAAGGAACTAATATACCAACCGCAACAGGTATTGGATCTGGCGCTGCGAATACATTAGCTATTGAAGCAGGATGTACAACACCAGGAACGGCGGCAGATATTTGTGCAAATTTATCGCTTGGTGGGTATAGTGATTGGTTCCTACCTTCAAAAGATGAATTAAATGCAATGTACTTGCTCTCTGCCCCGTGGTTGACAGGGCCTGGTGGTTTCAGTAACGCCGACTATTGGAGTTCTTCCCAACATACCCAATACACTGCCTATAGACAAGGTTTTTGGGGTGGATACGTGGGCAATGGCTTAAATAAAAACGACTACTCATGGCATGTGCGTGCAGTTCGGGCTTTTTAAGCAGTTACGATAGCCACCTTTGGCGGTTGATTTTTAATACAAGCAAAGCCGATAAGATCATTAGTCTTATCGGCTTTGCTGTTTTAGATACTGTTGTCGTATAGCCAGCTATTGTAGTTTTTCTGTGATTGTTTAGTTTTATGTGGATTATTTGCCGATAAAGAAAGTAAAATCAATTGATTATTAGTGTTTTATTTAGTTTAAGGTGCAAAATTGACCTAAAAAAAACCACCATTATTGGTTAATAAACGATCGCTTTAAAATATAAGTTATTTCTAGCCAAACATATATTCCTTCCAAAAATTGGAATTATTCCACATTATGCATTTTAAAAACAAGCTAACTAATTGATATCCACTATTTTGTGCCTTGGTGTGCTTTTTGTATTAATAACCAGGCAGGAAATTCCTCAAAACATGCTAAACACACAATAAACCATGAAAAAAGTAATAATAATAGTATCGATCATTTTAGGATACTTATTGAATAGTACCGCCCAACAAGGCGTGCGAATCGGGGACATTTATGTAATAGCAACTGAAATGACAGAAGCACAGCGTATCGCAATCGCTTCACCAGCCACAGACTTGCTGATTTACCAAACAGATGGAACCATGGGCTTATACTATTATAC
>JAKVCV010000007.1 GCA_022448945.1 Saprospiraceae bacterium | reverse complement strand
CCCAAAAAGTTTATATTAGTTTCGATATTGATGGTCTTGACCCCAAACTCTGTCCCAATACCGGAACTCCGGTGCCGGGGGGACTTGAATTACAGGAAGCTTTTTATCTGATCCGTCAGATTCGGAAAAGCGGAAGAACGATTATTGGTTTTGATTTGTGTGAAGTCGGATGTCTTTCAGATTGGGACGGTAATGTAGGAGCAAGGGTGTTGTATAAGCTGGCAGTAGAAATGGGTAGTCAGGATCTTGTTTAATGACTGATATATGATTTTAAAATAATTTAATGTGATCGATCAATTTACGATACACGGACACAGAGGCTGTCGTGGACTTTTGCCTGAAAATACGATACCTGCTTTTCATAAAGCCATTGATATTGGATGTCACTTTTTGGAAATGGATGTTGTCATTACCAAAGATAAACAGGTATTGGTTTCGCACGAGCCCTGGCTGAATCATGAGATTTGTACTGCTCCGGATGGTAAGGTCCTTACGCTGGAAAATGAAAAGCAGTATAATCTGTATGATATGACCTATGATCAAATCAGGCAAATTGACTGTGGAAGTATTGGTCACCCAAGGTTTAAGGAGCAACGTCCGATGCCTGCATACAAGCCTTTGTTGAGCGATATGATCGATAGTATGGAGGCCTATACTAAATCCAGAGGATTGGTTCCTGTGGGTTATAACATAGAATTGAAAAGGGTACCAGAAGATGATGGTGTTTTTCATCCTGGCGCTGAGGAGTTTTCAAAATTGCTTATCGATGTTTTGCGTGCTAAGAAGGTCATTAACAGGTCCATTTTTCAGACTTTTGATATAGAATGCATGCAGGTTGGACATCGAATAGCTCCCGAACTTTTACAATCATTTCTTGTCGATAACGACAATGATGCTCCTACAAATATTGAAAATCTCGGATATATGCCTCCCATTTATGGTCCTTATTTCAAGCAAATTGACAGTGAAATGATGGCCTTTGCAAATTCAGTAAATCTCAAGGTGATACCATGGACAGTGAATGAGGAATCTGATATGTTGCGATTGATAAAGATGGGTATATCTGGCCTTATTTCTGATTATCCGGATCGCGCCGTAAAAATTATAACGACTGGAATTTTAGATTAAAATTCAAACGAATGAAAGATAATAATTTCACCAATGTTTTTGAATATTCGTTTATTAAACAGTATTGAAGTTTCTGATAAATTTAAATTGATAAAGCAATTTTGTATTGTTTTTAATTTATTCNTTTTTGATGANNTTAAAGACTTTTATTTTGTTTCCAAAATTTATCTTAAGGAAATATATACCTGGATTAATATCAGAAGTTTTAATAAAGCAATTATGATTGCCAGCATCTTTTTTCCCCACATATTGATGCTTAATTATCTTCCCATCAGTCTGAAAGATAGACCATTCAACTTTCGATGTTTTATTCAATACATAATTTAGCAAAATAAAATTTTTAAATGGGTTAGGGGCTATACTAAGTATAACAGGCTTGTCTTCTATTTTGGAATAAGATACAGTGTTACAAGTATCTGGTGCAGGTGCTACCGGAATACCTTGTTTTGCAATCGAAATAATGCTACCATGAGTTACATGATTGTCTTCATGATTGGTATAATAAATCTCGTGAATAGTTTCACCGTTATTGGCAGGGTCCAAAATATTATCCATATACCAAAATTCTGCCTGAGCTCTTGTCGAATCAATATCCATTAAGATATAGCCATGTCCTTCAAGTTCAGCAAATTTTACATTTGGATTAGCATATTTTAAAGTGTTTACTGCTGCAGTAGCACTAGGTAAGCCAAAATCATTTCCTTCGTTGAAGTTGTCACCAGTAATACTTGGAACAACAAATTCAGTAGCTATTGAACCGATTCCTGTAACAGGGTTATATATTGATGTGTCATAGGGGTTAGGTGAAAGGTCGATCGAAAATGAACAGTGGAAATCACCTGTCAGAAATATTACATTTTGAATGTTATGGTTAATAAGGTTATTAAAAAATTGGTCGCGCTCAACTGGATAACCATCCCAATTTTCAAATACTAATGGAGTTCCAAAAATACCTAAGTGACCTACCATTAATTGATTGGCAATGAGTTTCCATCTTGCGTTAGAATTTGCAAGGGCATTGTTTATCCATTGCATTTGTACAGGACCCAACAATTTATGGTTGGGATCACCAAAAATCGTGTCTGATAAATTTGTAGCAAATCTATCTCGATCGTACAACCTTACATCAATTGTATAAAGGTCTACTAATTCTCCAAAGGGTAAGTGTTTCCAGTTTTTAAAAAATTCTGTTGAATCATCTCGTATTGGTAGCCATTCACGCATCGCTTGCACAGCGGCATGTTTTCTGTCTGTATAGGACCCATGAATAGCTGCATTGTGTCTATATGAGGTGTCTCTTAATGCATCTACAACAATATCATGATCATCCCAGATTACTACATATGGATGAACTTGATGACAACGCATAAGATCAGGATCTAAGTGATATTGAGAAAAACGAGCTCTATAGTCTTGTAAACGATAAATTTCTGCATCGGGTTCATGCAAACGATCATTTGGACCACCACCACTTTCGTAGATATAATCTCCCAGGTGAACTACTGCATCCAGATCATTCCTTTCTGCTAGTTTGCGATAAGCAGTAAAATATCCACGGCGATAATCTGAACAAGAAACAAAGCCAAAACGTAAACGATCTACCCAGGTAATAGCTGTTGTTTTTGTTCTTCCAATCAATGAAAATTGACCATTAAAACTAAATCGATAGTAGTAGTAAGTATTTGGATTCAGACCTGTAACATCTACTTTTACAGTAAAATCTTTTGAAGCATCTGTGTTTAAACTATCCGAGCGTATAATGTTTGTGAATTGCAGATCTGTAGCAACCTCCCAAATAACCAATGGGTTTGTAGTCAAGCTGTCTTCAGGGGTAAACCGTGTCCAGATTATTACCTTATCAGGTAGTGGGTCTCCCGATGCTACTCCATGATAAAAAGGTTTAAAGCAGGAATTGATATAGCTTAGTTCATCGATATTATCAGGTCGATATGTTGCCCAGCTATTTGATTGAGCGTTAGTAAATGAAAGATGAATTAATGAAAACAAGAAAATTGTTAAAAATATTTGTAAGCTATTATCTTTCATAATTTTTTATAAGGTTAGTTATATGACAAACTATTTAATTAAACTGAATAAATATAGTCAATAATAATCTAAAGGTTTCATGATGGGACTTTAAGTGATTATAAAAATATTAAAATTGATTTTTTATTCAAAAAAAGCATCTATACAATTACCTTTATTCAAATAGAGGGTATAAAAATCTATTCTAATAATTTTAACAATAATTTTATGTCGACTTTCAAAGAAAAAATTAATTCGGATATACCAACGCTTGTTGATTTTTATGCACCTTGGTGTGGGCCCTGTAAGACGATGATGCCGGTGCTGGATGCTCTAAAGGAGAGATTAGGTGATAAGATTAATATTCTTAAAGTTGATGTGGATAAAAATGAAGAAGCTGCGAAAAAATTTAAAATCATGGGTGTTCCCACCTTTATTTTATTTATTAACGGAGATATAAAATGGCGACAGCCCGGGACTTTTACATTAAATCAGTTGTTAGAAATTGTAAAAAGTCATTCCTGAGGATTAACCTTTTAAATTTACGTTTCTGCCGTATATGAATCATGAATATATGCTATCAATTCATCTAGGTTCCATGCATTATCTAAGCTGTGTTCACCAATATAGGTCCGTCGAAGTTTGGTTAAATATGCACCGTTATTCAGCTTTTCTCCAAAATCATGAGCCAAAGATCGAATATAGGTGCCTTTGCTGCATTTGATCAAAAAATCTATATATGGTAAGTTGATTTTAGTGATAACAAAGTCGTGAATTGTTACAGTTCTTGCACTTACTTTTACCTTTTCTCCTTTACGTGCTTTTTTGTATAGGGGCTGTCCATCTACTTTAATGGCAGAGAAAATAGGAGGAAGTTGTTCTATCGTTCCAGTAAAATGTTTAAGATTGTCATATAGAATAGACTCAGTAATATGATCAATAGGGAAGGTCTGTTCAACTTCAGTCTCCGCATCATAGGATGGGGTTTTAGCACCAATCTTTATTGTACCGTCATAGACTTTGTACATTCCCTGATATGTGTTAATTTTTTTGGTAAATTTTCCAGTACAGATAATTAACAGACCTGTAGCTAAAGGATCCAAGGTGCCTGCATGTCCTACTTTTATTTTCTTTATACCTAGTGCTTTTTTTAAAGCATAACGGATTTTGTTGACTACATCGAAAGATGTCCATTCCAATGGTTTGTCAACTAACAATACAGCACCTTCTCTGAAATTGTATTCCATTTTATCTTAATTCTTGATGAATAAGTAGGACTTTATATTATCTTGTTTCATTATAACATTATTGTAATAATACACATATCACAATTCATTTGATAATAAATNAAGTGTATTACAAGGTACAAATTATTTGATTATTTTTAAGTTTCATACTTATTTAGTTATAATTTTCGAGCCTGAATAAGCTGAATAGCAGTAGTGATATAATAGCAACTTTTTGTATCGTTTTTCACACAAAATTTCTTACATTTGCCATTGATTAAACTAGTGAAACTTAAGACCTGATATTGAAATTTAGAAAATATAATGGACGAAAATAATAACGGTAACCCGGAAGAAAATGAAATTGATGCCTCAAAGGTTACACAAGTGGATGTAGTAGAAGGAATGTACAAGGATTATTTCCTTGATTATGCTTCTTATGTTATTCTTGAACGTGCGATTCCCACCGCTCAGGATGGATTAAAGCCTGTACAACGACGTATTCTTCATTCAATGTTTCTCATGAACGATGGTCGTTTTCACAAAGTAGCCAATGTAATAGGTCAGACGATGCAGTTTCATCCTCATGGAGACGTTGCCATTGGGGATGCATTGGTACATATAGGCCAAAAAGATCTGATGATAGATTGTCAGGGTAACTGGGGAGATGTACGTACAGGCGATCGTGCTGCTGCTGCTCGTTATATTGAGGCACGTTTATCTAAATTTGCTTTAGAGGTAGCTTTCAATCCTAAAACCACAAATTTTCAGTATTCTTATGACGGAAGGAAGAAAGAGCCAATTATGCTTCCACTTAAATTCCCCTTGTTGTTAGCACAGGGCGTAGATGGAATTGCTGTAGGACTTTCAACAAAAATTCTTCCCCATAACTTTATAGAATTGATCAAAGCATCCATTAATGTATTAAAAGGAAAAAGGGTGAAAATATTTCCTGATTTCCCTACTGGAGGTTCAGCAGATTTTTCAAATTACAATGGTGGTAAAAGGGGTGGAAAAGTACGTGTTAGGGCAAAGATAAATATTATAGACAAAAAGCGTTTGACCATTACTGAAATACCATATGGAACAACAACTACAGGAATAATAGACAGTATTATTAAGGCCAACACAAAGAATAAAATTAAAATTAAAAAAGTTGTAGATAATACTGCAGCAGAAGTTGAAATACTGGTAGAACTACCTTCTGGTGCTTCTCCTGAAGTAACTATGGATGCACTTTATGCATTTACTGATTGTGAGATCTCTCTTTCTCCAAACGCTTGTACAATAAATGAGGATAAACCTATTTTTAGTACAGTAGAGGAATTGTTGAAGATTTGTACAGAACGCACTAAGTTTTTGTTACAATGGGAGTTGCTCAATCGTAAAAATGAATTGGAAGACCGTTGGCATTTTGCTTCTTTGGAAAGAATTTTTATTCAAAATAANATATACCAAGATATTGAGGAATGTGAAACCTGGGAAGCAGTAATTATTGCTATTGAAGAAGGTTTAAAACCCTATACTAAATATTTATTTAGAGAAGTAGTGGAGGAGGATATAGTACGATTAACAGAAATTAAGATAAAACGAATTTCAAAGTACAATAAATTTAAAGCCGATGAATTGATTAAGGCCATCGAAGAAGAATTGGAAGAAGTAAAAAATCATCTTGAAAACTTAATAGATTACAGCATTGAATATTATCAGAATCTACTCAAAAAATTTGGTAAAGGAAGGGAACGTAAAACAGAAATAACCAATTTTGGAACTATTAATGCTGCAAGTGTAGTCATCAATAATGCAAAATTGTACGTCAACAGAGCAGAAGGATTTATTGGTTACGGACTAAAGAAAGATGAATATATTTCTGAGTGTTCGGATATGGACAATGTTATTGTTTTCAGTAAAGACGGATCATATATGGTATATAAGATCGCTGATAAGGTGTTTGTTGGTAAAAATCCATTGTATGTTGCAATATGGAAAAAACAAGATAAACGAATGACCTATAATATGGTCTATGCTGATTTAAAGAAAGGAGTTAATTATGCTAAAAGGTTCAATGTGCCTTCAATTACCAGAGAGAAAAAATATCCGGTTGCTACAGGTATTGATAAATCTAAAGTTCTTTATTTTTCAGCTAATATAAATGGAGAAGCCGAAACTATTTCTATTTTATTGAGTCAGAGTTGTAGTGCAAAGAAAAAAGAACTTGAATATGATTTTGCTAGTCTTGCTATAAAAGGCAGAAGTTCAAGGGGTAATACTATTACAAAATATCCAATACGAAAAATAAAAGTTGTAAAGCAGGGTGTTTCAACACTTGGTGCAATTAAAATCTGGTTTGATGATACAACAGGACGTATCAATTCATCTGCCTATGGGAAATATATTGGTGCTTTCAATGAAGAAGATAAAATTATTGCCCTTTACAATGATGGTTCTTACGAAATCACAGGTTATGAACTAACCAATCGTTACGAAGCCAAATCATTGATAGACATTAAGAAATGGCATGAGGATATGGTCGTTTCCTCTATTCATTATGATGGTGAACGTAAAGGCACTTATGTCAAAAGGTTTAATATTGAGACCAATAAGTTGGGACAAAAATATAATTTTCTGCCTAATGAATATGTAAGTACAAAGTTGCTTTTTGCATCGATTTATCCTAAGCCAGTTGTTGAATATAAAGTGAGAGCAGGTCGTTCAAAAAATATTGAAGGTGAGTTGGATGTCGCTGGATTTATTGACATTAAGGGCTGGAAATCATTGGGTAACAAATTGAGCGATAGCAAGTTGATAAGTGTTAAAGCTATTCATAAAGAGGAAGAACTTTCTCCTGAAGTTGTTGAACCTGATACAGTAGAAATGGTTTCGGAAGAAAAGCCAGATGCAAATGGGAAGACTACCCTTTTTTAAATTGAATTAATTTATGTTTGCATGACTACTCAATAGGGATTTTATTTTTGAAAACTCTTCTTGAAGTAATATCAACTTTTTATTGTCAGTTTCAAGTTTTTCTATCCTTTCTTTTAATGATTTATTTTCCAAAGATAACTCCTGTACTGCCTGTACTAAAGGAACGGTAAATTCTGCATATCGAAGTGCATAGGAATCTTCTGCAGATTCTGGGCTGTCAACGCCACTGAATAAAAACCCTAATTCAGAAGCAGACTTTTCTACCTCCTGAGCAATAAATCCTGTTTCTCTGATGTTTTTTTGTTTTTCTCTACATTCTTCAACGCCCTGAAAATCACGAATTTTTTCGGCATCAACATAATAAGTTACGGCTTTTAATTTGTTTATAAAATCGAGTCCGGGTACATTGGCCTTAATGTCATATTTGAAACGCTTGTCAGATAATTTAGACCAGGACACTTTACCACCTATACTTGTAACTCTTTCATCTCCAAAACGCATTTGATTGCTGGCTGAAACATGCGCATTTGCACCAATTGCTGTAGAATTACCATAACCAAATCCTCTTTCATAGGCAGCATATCCAATTGCAGTATTTTTATTTCCTGATGTGTTTCTATATAGTGATCGATAACCAATTGCTGTATTTTCATTTCCTGTTTGGTTATCTTTTAATGCTTCTGATCCTGTGCTAGTATTATAATCTCCAGAAAGATTATTTGCAAGACTATTAGTACCAACAGCTGTGTTCTCTAAGCCTGAGCTGTTCTTATACATTGAATAATAACCCAGACTTATATTTTTCGAACCTGTTACATTATTATGAAGCGATTGTCCTCCCATAGCAATATTAAATGAACCCGACTTGTTTTTCATCATTGAATGGTGTCCACTAGCAACATTGTAGTTTCCTGATATATTGTTACCTAATGTGTTTGTTCCTAAAGCAACATTGCGATTGCCGATATCATTATTGTAGAGTGCATAATAACCTAAACTAACATTATTTTCGCCAATAGTATTAGATTGTAGTGCAAATGCACCAATAGCAGTATTCGCAGAAGCTGTTGTGTTGCTCATTAGAGCATGATATCCAATTGCGGTATTATTCATCCCTGTCTGATTGAATCCAAGTGAGAAGGTGCCATAAGCAGAATTATAGTTCCCAGTACTATTAGTATTTAATGCATTAGACCCAAAAGCAACATTTTCAGATCCACTGGTATTGCTGTATAAAGATCGGAAACCAACTGCTGTATTGCTTTCACCGTCTTTGTTTCGAAATAACACCTTTGCTCCAATAGCAGTATTATATGAACCAGAACGATTGTAATTTAAAGCATCATGTCCATTTGCAGTGTTTTGAATACCAGTAGTATTGTTTTTAAGGGCATTTTTTCCAGAAAACAAATTGAATTGTGCCAAACAGTTAGAAGTGTTGTATAAAAAAAGCGTAAAGAGTAGTAGGTATTTATTATATTTCATGATAATAAGTTCTATGTAGATAATATGGCATATTAGAATTACATTGCATAAGCCAATGAAAGATTTTCATAAAAGTAATGAGTTTTTTTTTTTTATTCTAAAAACCTCCTAAAAGCTAATTATATTAGCGTAAGACGTTTTTTTAAATTTATTTTTTAAATAATTAAAATAGTAATGAAAAAATTAATGGTTTTATGTACCGGTAATTCCTGTAGAAGTCAGATTGCTCATGGGTATTTCGAAAAATTTTCGGGTAATAATATTGAAGTATATAGTGCTGGAGTAGAAACGCATGGTGTTAATCCAAGGGCATTGCTCGTAATGAATGAAGATGGCGTAGATATTTCAAATAATACTTCCAATAATATATTAGAATATAATGATATTACTTTTGATTTCATTATTACCGTATGTGATTCAGCAAAAGAAAGGTGTCCTTATTTTCCAAGTAAAAGTCTGCATATTCATCATAGTTTCTCAGACCCTGCTTCGGCTACAGGAACCGAAGATCAAATACTGGATAGTTTTCGGGAAGTAAGAGATGAAATCAAGACTTTTGTTAGAGGTTTTATAAAGCAATATCTTTCTGATATAGCTTAAATATTTTTTTGTTTTTATAGTAATATTTTATGACTTACAATGTAATTGTAATCGGTGGGGGATTGATGGGTAGTTCTGTAGCCTGGCAATTGGCGAATTACGGACAGAAGGTTTTGTTGATTGAACAACAAGATCAAATATACGTTCAGGGTTCAAGTCTTGGTGAAGCGCGTATTGCTCGTTCTTTAGGACCAAAGGGAGATCTTTGGGCATACTTGCATGACAAATCAATTTTAGAAACGGAAAAATTAATAGCGTTCCTTAACGATAGTGGAACACCAGTACATCAATTGTCTGATATTTATACTACTTCTCCTGTTTCTTACATTTTTTATGATTCAAAACCTAAATTAGGTGGATTTGAATCCGTTCTTAATCAGAGACATAAGGATTGTAAATATGCATTTTCAAATGTAGAGAGCCACAATTTATTTGAAACTAATTTGCCTAAAAATGCTTCCGTTCTTATTCGGGAATTCCGTGAATATTCTGGTACAATGAACCCCAAGAAATTAATTCAAAAATTACACCTAGGTATTCAGAGAAAGGGAGGAACGATACTTTATAATTCTAAGGTAGAAAGCCTTATTAAAACTCCAGCGTGCTATGAAGTAAAACTCCTGCACAGCAATACTGGAGAAACCCAAACTTTATTTTGCACGAAGGTTGTTTCTGCTGCCGGTTGTTATAATGGTATACTATTGAAAAACATAGCGCCATATATTGATAAATTAATAAAACCACAAAGAGTATTTTTAGCTTTTTTTAAAATTCGAGCTTCAAAATTTAAAAAGCTGCCTATTGACTGTAAAAATCGGATCATGGATGCTTACCCTGCAATTTATTTTAATAAAGAATTGTCTTTTGCGATGATAGAATCAATTGATAAAGATGGAATTCCGATAATTAAAATAGGAGGACATTTTTGTCGTAGTATCATAAAGGATTTCGATACAGTTTGGGAGCAAAAGCTCAACAAAGAAGAAATAGAATGGGGAAAATCGAATACTTTGCAGCACTTGCACGATTGTAAGATACCTATAGAATCTTCAGATTTAGAATTTATCAGAGGCTATTCTTGCGTATATTCTTTGACCCAAACAGAGATTCCAATTGTTTCTACTCTATTTGATAGAGACCTGAATTCTTATCCGGGTTTTGTTCTTATGGGAGGGATGTCTGGAGTGGGGGCAAAAGGTTCATTGGCATACGGTCTTATTGCATCCAATTTATTGCTCCAAAAAAATGAGCTTTCAGAAGATTATAACAATGCTGTCAAAAAATTAGGACTTAATACAACTATGATCAATAATATTTAACAGATATATCATCTTATTGTACATTATTTTCCTTTTTGAAGTAATCTAACTGTGTAGAAGGCCAGCTGTTGTAGTAAAATCCAATTACTTTGTTGTTTTCTATTTTAAAATAGAGCCTGGTTTGTTCTCCTTGTTTTTTATATCCAATACTAACCCCATCCATTTGGGTAAGATGTTTAACATCATTAGCATAATGGAAAAAATCTTTATCCCTTGACCAAATCCATTGGCGGTGATTGTTTTTATTTTTATCAGGCATAAGAATCAAGGACATTTTTTTTCCAGAATTATTATAGTAATCTCCTTCAAATTGATTGCCAAAGTTTAGGGATGGATCTGTAAAATCAGTTCTGCCCAAACCAATTTGTCTTGTTAATCTACCCAATTTTATTGACCAACTATTTTTTTCTTTTAACCCTGTTCTAACAACCACCATTTTTTCTTCTGGTGCAATAAATATATACTGGCCGTGTAAACCTGCAGCATAAAAATTTTGATTGGTTTCAAAGTCCGTTGATTCATGGCCGTTACGCCAAAAAGAGAAACTATAACCAAACCATTTGTTCATGGTTCTGTTTTTTAGTTTTTTGATAAACCATAATGGGATTAATTGTTTGCCCTCCCAGTTTCCATCTTTTAATAATAATTGACCAAATTTTGCCATGTCTTTAGCGGTTAAGGCTAACCCGCCAAAAGCTCTCGTGTTATGATTTTTTTTGCTATCTAAAGTTACATAAGCATCGTATTTCATTCCCAAGGGATTCCATAGCTTTTCTTCCAGGTAAGTAGCGTAACTTTTTCCAATAGCTTTTTCTAAACAAATACCTAAGATTTGAGTGGTTATAGATTTGTATACAAAATGAGTTTCAGGTTCGTAATCTTGGAAAAGGTTATTAGAAATAAATTTTTTTAGATTATCACTATAGTATAAAAGACCCAATTTTATTAAGTTTCCGTAATCATTCCATTTGAAACCAGAGACCATATTCATTAGATGTCTTAATGTAATCTTATTAGATGGGCTATTTTTAAATTCAGGAATAAAATCAGATACTTTTTGGTCTAAATGCATAAAACCTTCTTCAATTGCAA
The DNA here is from genome assembly GCA_022448945.1 of Saprospiraceae bacterium. Classification (GTDB taxonomy): domain Bacteria; phylum Bacteroidota; class Bacteroidia; order Chitinophagales; family Saprospiraceae; genus Aureispira. Next base: position 19,205 of record JAKVCV010000007.1, on the reverse strand, counting down.
TAGCAGTCAGTGTAGCAGTAAATGCTTTAGTTACGGAAAAAACGATCTGATTTTTGTTTTCTCTACCACCGTTAAAGTATTTCTCATAAATTATAGTATCATTTTTAATTACTATTAAGGCTCTAGTTTTAGATTTCTTGAGGAATGCGTCAAGGTCTTCTGTATTTGCTCTATGTTTATCTAATACCCATTCTTTAATAGGAGGTATATTTTTAGCATTATGTGCATAAATAAAATCAACAGTTTTATTTATGGATGTTGGATTATTATCTATGTTTTTAGGAATAGGAGCGTTTACAGTATCACAAACAAAAGCTTTGGTGTGATCGTTAAGATTTGGTTTAAAAAAAACAATCATCTTACTCAATGTGCAGCTGTAAAAGCATACACATACATACACAAAGAGTAAAATTATAGATAATTTTTTCATAAAAAAAGTAAAATTATTCGTCACTTGTAATATCTAGACAATTTATAAAGTGTAAGACCCAATTGCATTTTGAATAATTATTCTTTGGTTTTATTGGAATTTAAATCAGATAATAATATTGAAGGATCAGTTAGTTTGTACAAGCCTACTTTTTTTGATTCATAAACTTCATATATACTTTCCGGTTTTTTCCCTTCATAGCAATCTTTGATACATTTTGGTAAATCATTATAGTCGAACCCGGACATAAAACGGGTTGAGCCATTTGTAAGAACATAGACAGTTTTATCAGGTGTGAAATTAAGAAGATTTAATTCCGAATAAGAATAAAATTTAGTTTTAGAATTCTTTTCGAATTCCATAAAATATTGCCCAAAGTGTTTTTGTATTACATTGGTGATAACTATACTTTCGTGCGGGTTATTTTTCAGGAATTTATAGATGACTTCACGTTGTTCAATATATGCATTTTCATTTGCTGTTTGCATAGAAGATATTATAGGGGCTAGTGCAGAAAGGAATAATCCTATTAAAAAACTATTGCTAATATATCGATGATCAGGCAATAGAGAACGTAATAGTATCAAGATAAAAATTGTTGTATATATCCAAATCATGTTTCCTGCCTCGGACCATATTGCAAGCGCTAATACTAGTATTGAAATAATAATAAAATATTTTCTGTGTTCCGTTTTTTTAGCAAATGAATAAACGACTGGCGCAGCTACTATGGCTGCCATTGGTACCAAAAATAAAAAGTGTCTTATGTCTGGACATATTGGCAAATATGCCTTGTATGATGTTGTCATAAAATTCGAAGAAAGAACTGATAAGACAAATATAAATGTCCAGAAAGATGATGGTGTTTTTGTAGCCGCTAATTCTTTAAATTTAAAGCTGAAAATTGCAGGTAATGTTAACATGATACAGAACATCATTCCAGTTGATAAAAACTTAGATAGCATTTCAAATCCTAATCTATAGCATAATGAAGACCATGGTTGTATAGCATAATTGCAAAATGAAAAGGACCTACCTTTGCCTAAGTTGTCATCAAGACCTGCTTCTACTGCATAAAATCTTGAAAGAGGGTCACCTGTTAGCCAATAAATAATTATTAGATATAGCATTCCCATTAAAATGCAGAAGAATGTCGAGTAGATCCAAAAGGAATAATGTCTTTTATTAATAAAATCGACTATTAACAAAATTAAAAAAACAGGAAAGAGTAAAAGGACAGATTGCTTAGTAATATATGCAATAATTAATACACTTGACATCAGAAATGCGTGAATTACTGGCTTTTTCCCTTTTTGTTCAAAACGAAAATTATAAATAATGACAAAAGCTACAAAGGTCATTAAAGCAACCATTGTGTCTGGCATTAATTTATCTGAATAATACATTGTCCAATTGTCAAGAACATAAATAAGGACAGCTATTACTCCGATTTTTATATTATGTCCTTTTAATATTCTAAAAATGAGTAAAACAGTTGCGAGCAGCACTAATGAGGGAGCAATTGCTGAACTTTCATCACTCATGCCAAATAAAGCATAAAACAAACTTGTTATTCCAATAAAACCCCAACGGTAGGAAAAGAAATCATCATTTAGAAAAAACACTTCACCATCGGCCCATATTTTTCCATAATATGCATAACCCATGATATCATCAAATCCGTAGTGTCCAAAATAGCCATAGAAATGATGTATATATAAAAAGGCTATAACTCCTATAAAAGTATATAGCCTTATATCTTTGTATAATGGTAAATTAGTCATGTTTTAATTACCGTTTAAATAGCTTAAACAGTTGCCATTTCTCGTAATTCTACTACAATTTTTTCTATTGCTGTAAGGGTGGGTTTTGTAGCAGGAACAAGTGGTAATCGTAATTCCTGACCGCATATACCTAGAAAATCTAGTGTTGCTTTTATGCCAGCAGGGTTTCCATCAATAAACAATAAATCAACTAAATCCATAAACATATAATGAATTTCTCTGGCAGTTGTAAAATCTCCATTCAAGCCAGCTCTTACCATGTCAGAATAGGCTCTAGGGTAAGCATTGCCAACAACTGAAATAAGGCCATCCATACCAAAAGCGAGCATGGGTAGGGTTAGATTGTCATCTCCTGAAAGCACTGAAAAACTTTCAGGCTTTTTCCCATTAATTATTTGCATGCATTGGTTTAGGTTCCCTGATGCTTCTTTTACAGATACAAATTTTGTGCTGGCATTTGCCAGACGCAAGATAGTTGCAGCTGAAATATTAGAAGCGGTACGCCCAGGAACATTATATATCAAAATTGGTCTTGGTGCAACTTGCTCTATAGCCATAAAGTGCTGAAAAATTCCTTCTTGAGTAGGTTTGTTATATGCAGGGCTTGCAGATAAAATACCATCGATTCCATTGAAATGATAGGCATTTATACTGTTAATTACGGCAGCAGTATCGTTACCGCCAAAACCTGCCACAATTTTAACCCTACCTGCAGCAACTTTTACCGTGAAATCTAAAACAGAATGTTGCTCTTTGGTATCTAGAGTAACGGATTCACCAGTAGTTCCAAGGGAAACTAAAAATTCAACACCACCTTCAATATTATGATTGATCAACCTTGCCAGACCTTCATAATCTACTTTTCCGTTTTTAAATGGAGTAACTAATGCTACACCTGTGCCAATAAATAACTTACTCATGCTGATAGGTATTATGGGATATGAATTAATTTACAACTAATATATTTTCTTTAAATAAGTTTCCATTTGTTGAATATAGGCTCTAAGGCTTTTTGTTTTGCCGTAAACCATGAAATCATAGGAAGCTACTTTATTTTCCTGATAATGACCAATTCTAAAGTATGCTGAAGATGCAGCTGAAATATATTCTAAGGGTAAACACTCCTTGGTATGTAACGAAATCAGGATGTCAAATTTTTGGTTAATGAATTGCTTTACACTTGCTTTCTTAGGCGTCATGCTTAATCCCAGATCTTTATTACAGAAACATGGGAATTCTTCATTACCATTAAGTGTTTTTATATTTTTGTAACCAAGCCATGTTACTTTTTTGTGTTGACGTTGAAGTTCTTTTCTGTATTTTTTTACTATCTGAATATCTGAATCATTACTTGCATGGAACAATAAACCAATGCTTTTCGCATTATTAAGGTTTGTTGCCTTACGCTTTTTTGTATGTGATATACATTTTTTGATTTTGCGCTGATATAACCCTTCTTTCAATCCATTTATAATTGTCATGATTGATATTCATTTAAAATTTATATTACTGAAGGTTACACAAACAAAAAATAGTTTTTAATTCTTAATAGTAACACTACCCATTTTACTATATTTTTCAATTCTTGAATTGACGATCTCATCAGTTGGAATTCCCTTTATTTCATTGAGTTCTTTTTTGAGAAAACGTTTTAAAATTTTTGCAGCAGATTCAGGGTTTAGATGTGCCCCTCCTAGTGGTTCCTTGATAATTCCATCAATTAAGCCAAATTCTAAGGCATTTTCTGCAGTTAATTTAAGCGCTTCAGCAGCTTCTCGCTTATGTTCAACATTTCGCCATAGTATAGTAGAACAAGATTCTGGTGAAATTACTGTGTACCATGTATTTTCCATCATAAAAATACGATTCCCAAGGCCTATTCCCAATGCACCGCCAGAGGCACCTTCACCAATTACAACACATATAATAGGTACACGAAGTTTAGCCATTTCAAATAAGTTACGTGCTATGGCTTCAGCTTGACCTCTTTTTTCAGCTTCTATACCTGGAAAAGCACCAGGAGTGTCTATAAGGCATATTACAGGAAGATCAAAACGTTCTGCTGTTTTCATTAAACGCAAGGCTTTACGATAGCCTTCCGGATTGGGCATTCCAAAATTACGGTATTGACGCATTTTAATATCTGTACCTTTTTGCTGGCCGATAAACATTACGGTATGTTTATCTAATTTACCGATACCACCGACAATTGCTTTGTCATCCCCATAGCAACGATCTCCGTGCATTTCAACAAATTTAGAGCAAAGTTGGTCAATGTAATATAAGGTATAAGGACGATTGGGGTGTCTTGATAATTGTACCTTTTGCCAACCAGTTAAATTGCTGAATATTTTTTTTCTAGTAGTTGTTATTTTCTTTTCTAGTGCTTTTACAGCATCCTGAATAGCATCAACTTCTTCATTTGATGAAGCTGTTTTTTTTAATTCTGCAAGTTGTTCGTATAATTCCTCTATTGGTTTTTCAAAATCTAGAAACGTCATAGTTTGTTAGTATTTTGTAATAGGTAAATTTGTTCTTATGTATTAAACATCAAATCGGCTAACAAAGTTACTACTATTTTTACAAATCCCCAAGAATTGAGTAGTCAAGAACTAATTTTTTGATTAAAGTAATTGTGAATAATAATTTTAATGATATTGGATTAAGAAAAGCCATTATTTTTTTTACATAAACGTCTAATATTTTAATGTATTTAGCTTAAATAAATCCTAAAATGGAGCAATTCAATTTCGTTAAATCTCAGTTGGCCATATTTTAAATAGGAGTCTCAAAAGTTTATTTTCTATTTAAATTTTTTCTGATGATATGAAAATAATTTTAAATCTTTTATTTAATACTTTATCCTTGTATTTAATATTATAATACAATATCATTAAATGTATCTGATTTGCCATAATTCATCTTTAACATATTAATTTATTATTTGTTTTTGTTATAGGGATTTGTTACCTTTAGTGTGATTTAAAGGAGTTTATGTAAAAAAAATATTTAGTAATTTTTTTATAGTAAATGGTAACATATAATGAAAATTTGTCATAGACGATTAACAATGACGAAGACAATTATCGGGATATAAGCCATAAAGTTTTACATGTCTTTATAAGCACACTTCATCAATTATAATTATACCTCAGTTAAATAATATATCAAAATGAATAAAATATCGTTTTTAGTATATGCATTTGTTTTTTTTACAATTGTTAATTGTTCAAATCCGAATGTATTAATAGTAGAAGAATCTGTTGACGAGTCATTTGATGCTACTAGTATGATAGCCCGAGGGGATGGAGATGCTGATTATTCAGAAGGTGATGGTAATAGTCAGCAGAATGATCTAGATGTTGAAGCAGGAACGCTTACTGCAGGAGAATGGAATGATTTGAAAAATTGGAGTTTTTGGCAATCACTTGTTCAAAAAGAAATGTATTTTGAATTCCAGAACTACTGGCAATTTTTTCCTACAAAAAGATATTCCGTAGAAGTTACAGATAATGCTGATAATCCTGTTATTGATTGTGACATACAACTTCTGGATGAAAAAAATGTAGTATTATGGGAAGCTAAAACTAATAATGCAGGAACTGCTGAACTTTGGGCACCATATAAAGAACAAAATAGTACTGCCAAGACAATAATTGTTGATTATAAAGGAAAATCATACACAATAAATCAACCAGAAACTTTTCTTACTGGTGTCAATAAATTACAACTTCCTCGTCTTGCAGTACTACCACAAAATTGTGCAGATGTTATGTTTGTGGTTGATGCAACAGGATCTATGGATGATGAAATTACTTACTTAAAACAAGAACTTCAGGATGTTGTTAGTCAGGTTTTAACGAGCCAACCGGATTTGAAATTAAAAATAGGTTCAGTGTTCTATAGAGATAATGATGATAAATATCTTACTAGATCTTCACCATTATCTGCTAATACTAAGAAGACCATCGCATTTATTAATGAGCAGTCTGCTGATGGAGGAGGAGATTATCCGGAAGCCGTTGATGCTGCATTGTCAGATGCAATTTCCCAACAGAATTGGTCAGAATCTGCAAGAACTCGTATTGCATTTCTAATGTTGGATGCGCCTCCACACCACGATAACCAGACCATTAATAACTTGAAAAAAATTATCAAAAAAGCAGCTCAAAAAGGTGTTAAGTTAATTCCTATTGCAGCTAGTGGGATGGATAAAGAAACTGAGTTTTTAATGCGTTTCTTTTCAGTAATAACTAATGGTACTTATGTTTTTATTACAGATCACAGTGGTGTTGGTAATAGTCACATTGAACCAACAGTCGGAGATTATCGGGTTGAATATCTGAATGATTTGTTGGCCAGGATAATTATAGAATCTATTGAACCAACTTCTGATTTAGTTCAATAAAATCATATTTTTTAGATAGAACAAACCCAATGTTAATTTCTTAGCATTGGGTTTGTTTTTTATATATAAATTAAAATAAGGCATATTATGAGATTCATTAATATTATAATTTTCACCTTTTTTTCTTTTTTTGGTTTTGCCCAAGACACTATAATTACTAATGTAAATGATACAATGCTTGTTTATATTCAAAGTATATCAAAGCAAGAAGTAATATATACAGTTTTACCAACCGGAAAAGATACTGATGAATATAAATTGTCGTTGTCAGTAATAAAATTGATTAGATTTGAGAAAAAGCTATAATCGAATTGTATGATGATAAATAAGCTTGATTATCGTATTAACAGAATATTTTTGATGCAGTCTTATTTGTTGTGATTTTATAATTTATAGCTATCTTCGTAACTTTGATAATCAAATAATTTAGAATAAATTATAGATTTAACCAGTACTATTATAAATAATATATGGTAAAAATTGGTGATATAGAATTGGGAGAATTTCCGCTTCTTCTTGCTCCGATGGAAGATGTTAGTGATCCACCGTTTCGTGCTTTATGCAAGAAAGAAGGTTGTGATATGATGTATTCTGAGTTCATCTCGGTTGAAGGTCTCATTAGGGATGCAGCTAAAAGTGTAGAAAAGTTAGATATTTTTGATTATGAACGCCCTATAGGTATACAAATATTTGGATCTAATCTTGATTCTATGATTCGTGCTACTGAAATAGTTGAAGCTGCAAATCCTGAAGTGATAGACATAAATTATGGTTGTCCTGTAAAAAAAGTTGTATGTAAAATGGCAGGCGCAGGAATTCTTCAAGATATACCAAGGATGGTAAAGTTAACAGAAGCTGTTGTCAAAGCAACTTCTAAACCAGTAACTGTTAAAACACGCCTAGGATGGGATGAAAAAACAATTTTTATTGAGGATGTAGCTGAACGTCTTCAGGACGTGGGTATACAGGCATTATCTATTCACGGCCGAACTCGTAAACAAATGTATAAAGGAGAGGCAAATTGGGAAAAAATAGGGAAGATAAAAGAAAATCCCCGAATCAAGATCCCTATATTTGGAAATGGTGATGTTAGTACGCCTGCAAAAGCTAAAATGTTTCGAGAAAAATATGGTGTTGATGGTATTATGATAGGTAGGGCAGCTATCGGAAATCCTTGGATCTTCAGAGAAATTAAGCATTTTTTTAAAACAGGTGAACTTTTATCTCCGCCCTCTATACATGAACGTGTACAAGCTGCTAAAGAACACCTTATTAAATCAGTTGATTGGAAGGGAGAGAAATTAGGTATACTGGAGATGCGAAGGCACTATACTAATTATTTTCGGGGTTTGAAGGGTATTAAGGCATATCGTACTCAGTTGGTTATGGCTTCTAATGCAGCTGGAGTATTAGATTTGTTGGATGAAATCCAACATGTTTATGTTTAATTTGGTATAGGATAGCCCTTTCTTTTGTGAAACCATTAAGATCAAATTAATGAATTAGAATGGTGATTAAGGAAATGGCATATTTATAACCCAATATATCTATAGCAAATAATTGTATACTAATCATCAGGATCCAATAAGAGGCTGGTTGAATTAAAAACGCACCAATCCCAATTATACACCTTTTAATATTTTGTAATATTTTATATTTTCAAAATAAAATTATGCCCTCAAGTCAAAAAGCATTTTATTAGTTGCCAAATTTGACTTTGATAAAAATTTTATTTATATTATATGAGGGCGTTCCCACCCGATCTATGTATGAGGTATTAAATGATTTCACTCCAAAATTTCTAAATTATTTATTCTATCCCATGGAATAAGTAAGTGATTCATCTATGTCAAAAAAACATATGCCAAAATATCAATTAACATATAGTTTTATACCGCTGATTAGACTTCAGTTAATTTTATCCTAGCAATTAGATATTTATATATAGTCCTATATAAGATAAAATTTATTGTAAAAGATTAATTTCCCCCATTATGTTGGCAGTCATCTGAATTTGTTTCAGGTGGCTGTTTTTTAAAATAAATACCAACAAAAATTTAAAGAGATATTAAATTTCTACTTCAATTTCATTTTTAACTGGGATATATACAGACCATTCTAATGGTAGATTAACACCTTGATTTTTTAGTGATTGGATTCTGTATAGATATGCAGCTCCTTGCATAATATGTTTGGCAACATCTGCAACTTCACGGTTTTGATAATTTTCAAGATACGTACCTTTTACCCAATCATTAAATGCACCCATAGCAGGACCACACCATATTTGCATATCTGTAAGGCGGTCTTTTACGCCTTGATTTGCCCAGTTTGAGGATAATCCCAGATACCATCTGAATATTAGTGCCATTTTACGTTTAGGGTTGTTTTGAGCACGTTCTATTTGGTGTGGATCTCTATCATTAAAAAAATTGATACATCCTTGCCAAACTTCTTCTAAAGGTTTTTTGAAAATAGATTTTTCAAGCTTTGATCTTTCTTCTTGAGGAATTTCCTCAATAGAATTATATCTCATATATAATTCGTATAGTTTTTTAGCTCTTGGTCCAAATAGTGTACCTCGTTTAAGAACTTGTAATTCTACTCCCATTTCAAACATGTCTGAAGCAGGTGCCATCATTACATCTGTTTGTGAAACAGAAGCCAATAGTTTACGAACATGTTCTGAAGTCCCTGCTTCTAAACATGCTTGATTAACAGAACCCGTTACAATATAGGCTGCACCCATCATATATGCAGAAAGGGCAGATTCTGGAGTTGAAATGCCTCCTGCTGCTCCAATTCGTATAGGGGTTGTAAATTCATGTTTTTGTTGTAATTGATCTCGTAAACGGATTATAGAAGGTAATAAAGTAACTAACGGACGATTATCTGTATGTCCACCAGAATCTGCTTCAACTGTAATATCATCTGCCATTGGTATTCTAGCAGAAAGTTCAGCTTGTAAAGGTGTAATTTTACCATCAGCAAGAAGTTGATCAATATATTTTTTGGGGGCAGGCTGCATAAAATGACTTGCTACTTCTTTTCTAGAAATTTTGGCAATGACTCTATTTTTGATAAGAATATTTCCTTTTTCATCTTTGCTCAATCCAGCAACACGATAATGAACTATGTTTAGTGTAAGATTTAAAAAAGCAGAGGCTTCTACTACTTGTACTTTCCTCTCTAGAAAATGCTTGACAGCACCTGCTTCAAGTGCCGGTTCGTTAGGACTATGAATTAAGTTAAATGCATAATTTTCATTCATTAAAGCAGTTTGAATAGTATCTATAGCTTGTTCTACTCGGGTTGGAACTAGTCCAGCTGCACCAAATGATCCTAATAAACCTGCTTTACCCATTGCTATTACGAGTGTTTCAGAAGCAATGCCATTTGCCATTGCTCCTGTTTTGTATGTATATTTCAGGTTATAATCACGCTTGAATGTTGGGTCTCCCAATTGTTCAGCAGTCATGGGGGCAACCATTCCCAAAATCTGAAGACCTTTGCCATCTGTAGTTAATTCTCCAGCATTAGCAATTCCAATCCTGTTTGCATGGTCTTCTACTATGAAGCAATTTTCTGCCGTGTTTTTTAGTTTTTGGTCCATACCGGCAGCATCAAAAGATATTGATCTTGGTGAACCTTTCCAAAATAGTCTTTGTTTAACTCCTGAGAAATTAATCATAATTCTTTCTTTTAGTTTATTTTTCTACTATTTAATTATGCTTCTTCAATACCCAAAGCTAGGTCAGTTATCTGATAAATTCTTGTTTCTTCATTCCACAGATATGCATCTCCAATTATTGCTAGTTTATCGCTTCTTTTTTCAATTTTTTTGAAATGTACTTCACAGTGCATGTTTTCAACACCTAGTAAAATTTGTCCCCTATATTTCCATTTGGTTTCATGATTGTCTAACTGAACGAATTTGGGGTTTTTAAATTCTTTATCTAAATTTTGATGTATTGCAAAAGTCTGCATTGCTTGTAAGATAGCTTCTACTCCTAGCGAACCTGGCATTACTGGATCCTGGTAGAAGTGACAGGTAAAAAACCAATCATAGGTTTTTATTTTTTTGCTTGCATGTACATATCCTTTTCCGTATTCTCCACCATCTTTTACAATTTTAAGATTGTTAAGAAGTTGCAATTGATCGCCTGCCAGATGATAATGTGGTTTATTTTCAGGTGCTTTAAAAAGTTTTATTTTTCCGTAAGGTGAATCTAAGTTTATCGGTTGGTATTTTTTGTAATCTAAATTGTTTGTCTGGTACCAGGCAGGTATAGCCTTGCCGTTGTCAAGACCAACTTGTTGAGCCAAAGCTTCTTCCGGGAAGAAACCAAAAGAAGACTTCCCTTTATAAAATAGTTGCCCGTCTATTGTTAATTCAAATGTATAATTTTGAAGTACTGTTCCTGCTAATGAAACTGAAGAAACTAAAATAGATTTATTATGTATTGTCTTACCTCTAAAGTCTGTCCCATTAGGCAGGTCAAACATTTCGCCACTTCCATCCAAATTACGGAAAAACAAATTTTTGTCTGAAAATTTGAGCGTGGACCCCATATATGCACCTAATAAACCGCATGGCTGTAATGCAATTTCCATCAAAACGGAGTATGGCATGCTATTATTATTATTTTGTTGATAATACCATGCGTCTTTAGGGACATCATATTCTGCATAAATAGTAGCAGGTTTCTTAAAATTTAAACGTTCTCCATCTATTTTTAGGACTCTAGATATTAATTGTAAATCTGTATTAGGTTGCCTGGATACAGTTCTTCCATCGTAACATGCAAAATCTGGTCCGAAACATTTTGACAAGTTATCCAATGCAAATGTAGTTATGTCATGTTCATTTAATAATGCCCCTTCAGATCTAGGAGCGATTTTTATGCCTGATTCGTCTTCCAGATATTTTGGGTTCTTTTTTTCACGTAATTGTAATCCAAGGTTTTCAAAATGTACAGTGATAACACCATCTGAAATAATTTCAAGGTCACCAATCACATATGGATTAGGAACTAAGCCAATTTCTTTGATTTCTAGCTTATATATTAGTTTTGTGTCTTTTCCAGGTACTACTTGTTTACGACATCGTACTTTTTGCGGTAAATCATATATTGGTTGATATCTTGCATCTTTAGTAAGGCGTTGCAGACCAAGCATTAACATAAAGAATCGAAGAAGATTTCCTCCTCCTTCTGCTTGGAGTGATCCCGCTAATACTTCATCATCTCTGAAGTGGCAGGGGAAGTACCAATCATCTTTATGCAGGTCTTTTTCTGCTACTATGTATCCTAACCCATAAGCTCCTCCAGTCAGATCAACAGAAGTAATTCTGTCTATCATGAGAATTTTTTCTGGGGCTAAGATTAATGATTTGTTTTTGCCATCAGCATAGTATGATTCATTTCCAAAACATTTTTCAATATCTCCATTGATTAAATGACGTAAGTCATCAATTGAGAAGGAAGTTTTAGATGTTTTAAGAAGGGGAGTGAATTTTGGTTGTTTAACATTCTTTTTCGCTTTTATTTCATCTACTGAATAGACTAGGCCATTTCCATCTTCGAGTTGTTCATCTGTAAAGAAACCTGCACAACCACCTCTCATTTTTAGGACTAAACGATCTTGTATATAACAATTATAGCTGAAGAAAAAGAGCAAGTTGTCGCCATTTCTTACAAAAGAATTAATTGATATATCATAGCGTAATGTTTGACCTTCAAATGGTAAATCATCCACAAAAGTAAGTGTACAGTCGAGTAACCTATATACTAGTTCTCCTTTGTTTTCGAAGTCAATTCCTAAATAGGAGATAAGCATGAGGTCGCATTGTCCGGACTCTACAGATACAGCCCATGGTATTTGACCATCTGTTGTAAACCAAGCATTGTACGGAATATCATACTCAGTTTGCATAGAAGAGGGCTTGAAAACACCAGTTTTGGCATTAAGGTCAGTGACCCTGCTCACCAGTAGATATGGCTCCATCGGCAACATTACACGTCTTTTATAGTCATCAATAATGTTGTATTCAGGACCAAAGACTTTACCAATCTTTCCTTTTGCAAATTCTTCGAGGTCTGCCTGAGTAAAAACAATATTTTTACCTTCTAATTGTTCACCTGTTTCATAATCTTGAAGAATCAGGCCATTTTCACCTAATCTTTTATTTTTTATTTTTGACGTTTCAACTATTTTTGTTTCCACTATTAACGGTTTGTTTAGTATCGATGAATAATTTTTTTCATTGAATCCGGAGATCATCTCCTGAGCTAATTGTTTTTCTGTATCTAAGATTTCATCACTTTTAACGAAATATTTTTCTTCCATTGCTAAAACAGGTTTTAGCGTTTTAGTAGAACAGACTTTTGATTTTGGGGTGAATTTTTCTTTGTTTTTATTATTGACAATAACATCGAAAATTCTGTTTCCACCAGGGATGATTTTTTTTAGGAATGTTCTATTATGTTTTTGATCCTTTATATTCTTGTATAATATCTTTAAATCCATATCTACACCATGGCTTAGTAATTGAGCCATTACCTCAACCAGACTTTGACTATCTGTTTTACCTTTTTTATTCATGCTGATTGCAACATGTTCTTTATCTTTGAGGTTTGTTGATATCCAGTTAGAACAGGTAGCATTGGCTCCAAGTTCTATGAAAATTCTCGCACCTTCTTGATAAATATATTCGCAGGTTCTTGGGAAGTTAACTGGCTTGAAGCATACTTCCGTAGAATTCTCTGCTATTGTTTTGCTTTCAAAAGGTAGTTTTTTCAATCCTATACTCGAGTAAAAGTCTATATTAGGACATTCTTCTATTGGGAAATTATGCATTTCGATCAATTCATCATACGCTGTTTTGCAAAAATCGTGATGAATAATATTTTGGAAAGGTACTTTTACAGCATTACAATTTAATTCAGTAACAACTTTATTACAATTTATTTTATTACCGGATATGATAATTTCATTTTCAGTATTAATAAATGTTATATAAACATTTTCATATTTTGAAATTAGAGCTTCTACTTTATCTTTTGGAGCGAGTAAAATTAGACTCGTCCAATTATTTTGGGCATCTTCTGGTGTTGTTTTCCATACTTTAGCGAGTAGATTAAGTTTACCAGAGAGTTCAGATTGGAATAAATTCGAATTTCTAAACACTTTGGTATGCTGGGGGGACCATATATTATTTGAATACCACATACTTGCTGATTCACCCATACTATATCCAAAAGCCATGTCAGGGTCTAGTTTGAAATACGAGCGAAGAATATGTGTATATATAGCGGAAGAAAACACCCCAGCCGTCATCATTGCAATGGCATCTTTATGAATATTTGGTTTAACCGAATTGTCGCTTTGAGTTTTTGGATATAAATATTTTGTTCCTACAAATTCGGCCATATCTGGTACGCGTTCTTCAAAATATGTATGTAATTGTGGGAATAATTGAAATACATCTTGTCCCATTCCTTGATAGGCAGCTGCAGAACCAGGGTAGACAAATGCTATTTTGCCTTCTTTACCCAAAGGTCTTGGTGTAAAGTAGGAACCTTTTGGTGTTTTTAATGCTTTCCCACTTTGAATTGCCTGATGCAAATTAGTTTTGATAAAGTTTAATTCCTGTTTTAGACTTTTTTTATCTTTTGCAACAATAGAAATACAATAATTTGTTACTTTTCCTTGTCCTTGATTATAAAAAAAACTGGCTATTTCTGAAAGCGTATTATTATTATTAACAGCAGATGCTAAGGCTTCTATTTGTTGTTTAAGTGTAGCTTCATCATTTCCTTTTAAGGGAATGATGTTTCCAATTCTACCGTGGATTAATGGTGTTTCTTTTTTCTGGTAATTAATAGCTTCGGTCATTTGAATTTGAAATCCATTTTCACCATTAACAATAGCTTGGCGCAATTGCTGTCCTTTATGTAGCAACCAGGGACGAGATGATTTTGGGAAGTAGTATTTGCTTTTTGCAAATTCAGATTCAAATTTTGGTGAATGCCAATTGGGTATTCCTGGTATAAATCTATGATGAATGCATAATGCTGTTTTGATTAAACTTGCAATTCCAGATGCTGCAAAGGTATTGCCAATATTGCATTTTACAGAGCCCAAAGCCACATCTTCCGAATGTTGTATTTTCAATAATTGTAAAATTTCATCATTATCTTCATCTGGAATGCCACTAGCTACTATTTCTTGATAGCCTACGTTGAATTCTTCATTTCCTTTTCCTATATGATTTATTGTCGCGTATACTTTGTCTTCTTCTGAATCTTCTGCTCTCTTAAGCACAACAGCTCCTGCACCTTCACCAATTAGCCAACCATTGTCTTTAGAATTAATACTCAAACTTGGATTATCTGATTCGTTCACATTACATTTCTGATTTCGTAATAATACGCTTTCCAGTCCGCCGCAAAAATCAACCCCTCCTACAACAACAGCATCAACTTCACCCATTGATAGCATATTCTGAGCAATACCAAGTGCTTTAAATACAGAGTTTTGACCACAGGAAACTGTAAATGCAGGACCAGAGAAATCCCATAATGCTGCAATTCTACTTGCCATAATGTTTCCTACAAAACTTGTGTGTTGTGAAGGTGTTTGCCCACCTTCACGGAAATATAACGCATTTTTACATACCTCCTCCAACAAAGAAATATTTTCCTCATTTAAAGTTTTCTTGCTATTTTTTAGTGCTTCCTGAATTTGCCAAACACTGTCCCAGCGAGACAAATAGTGGTGAATTGCAAGTTCAGATTCCATAGCAATAAGAACGGCAATATTTTGCCCTTCATTTACACCAGAATCTTTAAGTGCTTTATCAGCAACATTTAAGATTAAAGCTTGTTGAGATTCAAGCGTTTCGGCTTCTTTAGGTTGGATTTTATAACGTAACAAATCAATTTCAAAATCCTCTATATAAGCACCTTTGGGTGCTTTGCCATCTGTGAAATTATATGCTTTTAATAATTCTTCATTTGCTTCAAATCCTTTCCATCTGCTCTTAGGTAATTCTCTAAAATGCTGTTTCCCATTATAAATTGTTGCATAGAATTCTTCTAGATTCACACAATCTCCAAAAAAAGCTTCCATTCCTACAATAGACATAGCTTTTAAAGGTATGTCTTTGTTAATTATTGGTTTTTGTTTTTGATATGCTTGAATTACCATATGAGCATTTGTTCCACCAAAACCAAAGGAATTTATTCCAGCTTGTTTACCTTTCCAGGGCGTTGCCCTTGTAATGATATGTTCGTCCTTTATAAATTGATTATCTGTTTGAACTGCTTCAGTAAGATTAACATTAGGAGGGATGTAGCCTTTTTCCATAGACAAAAGAACTTTAAACAACCCAGTCATACCTGCAGCTGTAAGTAAATGTCCCATATTTGATTTTACGGAGCCTAATAGCGGTGCTGTATTATATTGCTTAAAGAATTCAGAAATTGAATTCATTTCTGTTACATCTCCTAGGGGAGTGCCAGTTGCATGACATTCTAAATAGCTGGTATTTTGTGGTAATACATCATCGAGTAGATAAGCGCGTTCAAAGGCTAGTTTTTGGCCTTTAGGATTAGGACTAAGTAAAAATTTTCCTCGTCCATCATTTGATAATCCTATACCTCCTATAACACCCAAAATTTTGTCTCCATCCCATTGTGCATCTTCCAAGCGTTTAAGTACTACAATCCCTGCACCTTCAGATGATACTAATCCACCTGAATTTGAATCTAATGGAGCAAATTTTTGATTGTGTGGTGCATAAGCATGAAAAATAGAAAATCCCATGTGTATAAACAATTGGTCGGAAGCACAAACAGCACCTGCCAGCATTAGATCTGATTTACCAGTAATCAATTCATCACAGGCCAATTTAATAGCATATAGAGAAGTGGCACAAGCTGCATCCAGCGCATAATGACCACCACCAAGTCCCAAAGCTTTAGACACCATTTTTGATGGAGTATCGCATAAGACTTCATTCTCTGGTCGTGGGTATTTATGGGCCTCTATTTTAAAATTTTTGTCATTGAGTAATTCCTGTAGTGCCTTTTCGGTTGTTTGTGTATATACATCAGATAAAAGTTTGTGCGATGAACCCGTTGGGAAAGATAAGTTTCCAAGAATTAATCCACATTTTTCTAGTGCAGTTTCACTGTCATAATACCCACTATGTTTTAATGCTTCCTTCGCTACATAAAGAGACCACTGGTAAAGTTTATCTTGTTTTGCAAGAAACGCTTCAGGTAACTTATATCCGCTAGGGTCAAATTCAAAATTTCGGATATACCCACCTCTTAGGGAGTAGCATTTGTCTACAATACCTTTACCAGGACGATAGAAGACTTCAGGTGAAACACCAAAATCTTCTTCATTCGCCATCTCAATTAAGTTCTTTTCTCCAACCAGATTATTCCAAAACTCTTTAGAAGTTGAAGAGCCTGGGAAAAGACCTGACATTCCTATGATTGCTATTTTCATTCCTTAGAGGTAATGATTAATTTTTAATTATACAATTCCGATTTTCTTTAATTCCATTGTAATTCCTTCGATACAGTAACTGCTGCATTTTCTGTTTTCATATATACATAACCTTTATTGTCATAAACCGTGCAATTAGCAATAAGTTTGAAAGGGTTACTTTCAATAATTTCTATGTTCACAAAGAGCTCCTTTTCAAAAGAAACCGGGCGGTAAATCGTACATGATTCAGTTGATAAAGGTAATGATTTGGCACCTTCATAATATTTTTGTACCCAAATAACCATACCTTGATATTGAATGTCAGCAAAGAAGGTATTTACGCCAATTACAGGAAACTGACCCTGTTCAGAAATTGGAATATTAGGCGCCTTACATTTTAGTACTATTTGTTTATCTGTCCAGTCTAGAATTTCTTCTATTCCTCTGAAATATTTATCGTGAAATAGTGAACCATCTCTGTACAGAATTTCACCTTTAGTAGATTTATATTTTTTATTTATTTTATGTTCAAAAACAGGTGACTGAAGCTTGTTCTTTTTAGCATTTAAAGTAATATGTGCTTTGTAATGATAAGTAGGTAATTTTGCATTTTCTGAATGGCTGAGTACAGTAGCTTCAATTAAAATAGTATCTGCACTTTTTTCTATCTCTTGAAGTTCTACCATAAAGTTGGTTGGTTCATTACCATCAAAAACAATCCCTTTAAATAATTTAGCATTCTTTACTATATGGACAGAAAAATCTGGAAAAACCTGTTCACAGGTGTTTGTCATCCATCCTACAGCATTTACTACTGGTAACACAGCATTTCCCTGAATTACATGATGCATAAGAAAAGGGTTTTCTTCTAAAGTCATATTTCTGTGTATCTTATGTGTTTCCAATGCACCTTCTGTGTATGAAATGCCCGATGGTAAAGTTCCCCCTATAATAACTTGTGGTTGATTGGCATACTTTAGATTCATTTCATTTACCATCATAGCAGGGCCACCTTCACTATTTACAAGTACAACACCCATTTCTTTAAATTTATTCTTTAATGCATCACTTACCATTCCAGCATCCCATGCACCCCAATTTATGGCAGAAACTTGTGTCTCCGGATGGTTTGTTTTGAATTGATGGGCAGCTTTGCTTAATATTTCATTTGCAATTGCATAGTCAGTTTGGCCTATATTGCCATAAAATCCTGCTACTGATGAAAATAAGATCAGATGATCCAATTTATTGATGTTTACACATTCTAAAAGTGTAAGCAGACCGTCTAATTTTACAGTCAATACATTATTGAAATCCTGCGCTGTTTTATCTTGAATATATTTGTCTGCCAATCTACCAGCTCCATGTATCAATCCGGTAATTGCTCCCCATTTTTTAATTATTGGTTTTAATTGAGGTTTTACGGATTTTAAATTAGTTACATCACCTTTAATATAAATTGCTTCACCTCCATTTTGTTTTACTTTCAATATTGTATCTTCAATTTCTTTTTTAGCAATAATTTTATTGTATATATTTTTGACTTCTGCCAGATTTGGTCTATTGCCATTAGTTTTCATTTCATTCATTATCAGGCGTTTCAAAGTGCCATCCTCAGCTTCATTTATAGCATAATCCGGTACTATAAATTCATAATCTGATCGACCTAGTAATATGAATTTACACTTAAAAGCTTTGGCCATTTCTACAACACAATTTGCAGTTACTCCACGGGCTCCACCACTTACAAAAAATACGGATTTAGAATTAATTTTTGTTTGAATCTGGCTTTGTTCTTTAACTTCTACTTTTTTTGCAGTAAGTGTTGACCTACCATCTATGTTTATAGCAGTTTCTACTAATGATCGATTTGGGTCATGTAATTCTGATATGATATGACTAGCTATTTTTTTTGTGTCTAATTCTGGTTGAATATCAACTGCACGGCAATAGACTTGTGACCACTCAAGATTCAGGCATTTCGTTAATCCATTCAATCCGCCACCTAACACAGAGGTGTTTTTACGTTTGCCAAGACCGATTTGTCCATCTAGACGGGTTATCGTCATGAAAGTTGATC
>JAKVCV010000069.1 GCA_022448945.1 Saprospiraceae bacterium | reverse complement strand
TGGTTGATGTTTTTCCATGGCTACCTGCTACTGCTAATGAAGTATAAGATTTCATTAACATTGCAAGAATCTCTGAACGATGTTTTACTGGTAAATTTTTTTCTCTACAGTACATTAATTCTTCATTTTCTGGCTTGATAGCTGTGCTTACAACAAAATTAATCAATTTGTTGTTAAATTTTGAAGTAACAAATTCAATATTTTGTCGAATTTGAGAAGTAAAGATTACTGCACCTAATTTCTCCAATTTATTAGTTTCATTATTTTTAACTAAATCAGATCCTGAAATTGAATAACCTTTTTTCAGTAAACCCATTGCAATTGCTGACATTCCAATACCTCCCACCCCAATAAAATGAAAATGATTTTTAGATATTAATTCTTTATTCAATGTTTATCTTTTTCTTAAATTAAAATAACTTCAAAGTAAAATTTTGGTATTTTTTCTTAAAAAAAAATCATTTTTTTTCTTGAATTAATACAAAACTAGACTTATTTGCTTAATAAATCAAAAAAACCTTACGTTATTGCACAAAATTCAGTATGATCAGCAACTTAGGTTAATCATTTAGAAATTATTAGTTATGACTTTGCGTGTTGCAATTAACGGCTTTGGCAGAATTGGTCGAAACTTTATGCGTTGTTGGCTTAGTAGAGGTGCTTACACCAATATTGAAGTAGTTGGAATTAACGTTACATCAGATCCTAAGACTAATGCTCATTTATTAAAATATGACTCAGTCCTTGGTCAACTTGATGGTGTTGATATTCAATATACTGATGATACTTTTGTAATTAATAACAAGACAATTAAATGTTTCTCAGATAGAAACCCAATGAATCTCCCTTGGAAAGATTGGGGTGTAGATTTGGTTATAGAATCTACTGGAGTATTTAATACAGACGTAGGTGCAAGTAAGCATTTAGAGGTAGGAGCAAAAAAAGTTATCTTAACTGCTCCTGGTAAAGGCGATGGTGTTGGTACTTATGTAGTTGGAGTCAATGCTGATACATATAAACATAAAGATTATGATATTTTGAGTAATGCTAGTTGTACAACGAACTGTTTAGCTCCAGTAGTTAAAGTTTTAGACCAAACTTTTGGGATTAATAAAGGTTTGATGACTACAATTCATAGTTATACAGGGGATCAAAGAATTTTAGATAATAGTCATAGAGATTTAAGAAGGGCTAGAGCCGCTGCTACAAATATTGTTCCTACTTCTACAGGAGCTGCAAAAGCAGTAGCTCTGGTATACCCAGAAATGAAAGGTAAATTAACAGGAATTGCAATGAGAGTTCCAACTCCTAACGTTTCAGCAGTAGATTTTGTTTTTGAATCTTCTAAATCTGTCACAGCTGAAGAAGTCAATAATGCTCTCAAGGAAGCATCTCTTGGTTCAATGAAAGGCATTATTAAGTATGGAGATGAACCATTAGTGTCAAGCGATTATGCAGGTACCAATGAATCATCAATTGTGGATAGCGATCTCACTATGTGTATCGGAGATAATCTTGTAAAAGTCCTTGCTTGGTACGACAATGAGTGGGGTTATAGTCAGAGAGTTGTAGATTTAGCAGAGATTGTTGCTAAAAATTGGGAATAATTAAAAGTGTTTGAAAGGTTTGTTATTCAATAATTTATTTTTTTTATTATCTTTAAATTCTATTGATGGTTTACCATCAGCAAAAAAACCAATCTCGTAAATATCTTTATCAAGTTTAGATAAATTATTTGCCCATTTTTTTGGCAATGAGAAAACTAATTCGTAATCTTCACCTCCAAAAAAATAATATTCTTCCCATTTATCTCCTTTTGGCCAATCCTTATCTTTTG
>JAKVCV010000068.1 GCA_022448945.1 Saprospiraceae bacterium | reverse complement strand
GGTGTCGCTAATGGTATCACTGGCTTTTTTGGAGGTATGGGTGGTTGTGCTATGATTGGACAGTCAATGATAAATGTAAAATCTGGAGGCAGAACAAGAATTGCTGGCATATCAGCAGCAATTTTTTTACTAATTTTTATTCTTTATACTTCAAATTTAATTGAACTTATTCCTATAGCATCATTAGTAGGGGTTATGTTTATGGTCGTAATTGGAACATTTGCTTGGAATTCACTAAAATTATTATTTGTTGTTCCTCGTTCGGATGCATTGGTAATTGTTTTAGTTACTTTAATAACTGTATTAGAAGATTTAGCTGTTGCTGTAGTTGCTGGTGTTATTATTAATGCACTAGTATTTGCTTGGAAATCTGCTTCAAGAATTAGAGCAATTGAGAGACAATCAAGAACAGAAAAGGGTGCTAAGGTATATGAAATTGAAGGACCTCTTTTTTTTAGTTCCACTAATAGTTTTTTAGAAATTTTTAAGCCTGCCGAAGATCCTAATTTAGTAATAATAGATTTTGCAAATTCAAAAGTTATTGATCAATCTGCTTTAAAAGCAATTGAGGATATTGCAGAAAGATATTCCAAATTAGGCAAACAAGTAAAGTTAAGACATCTTACGAAGGACTGCCACAGCCTTTTAAGAAAAACAGGTCAATTGATAGTTGATAGTGATGATGATCCTGATTACGGTATAGCTGTAGATTATAGTGTTAAGCTTGGCATATTTGGTAAATAATTAATTCTTGCTTTTTAAATTCCAAAATATAACGTTTAGTTGAAATGACTCTTATCGGAAAATGCGCGTGCGGTTCAGTAAATTATAAAATAAAAGATAAACCTTTGTTCACTCAAGCTTGTCATTGTAATAACTGTAAAATTTCTACAGGCTCTTCTTTTGTTATACATACAATGATTTTTGAAGATGATTTTGAATTAAATGGTAATGTTGAATCTACACTGCTCCCTACAGGCAGTGGAAAAGGTTATCGAGCATATTTTTGTAATAATTGTGGTGTTTATTTATATTGTAAATACAATGTTGCAAAATCTCGAATTGCAATCAGAACAGCTACACTCGACCAACCAATAACACCGCAAGCACATATTTTTGTGAAAGATAAAGATCCTTGGATTGAAATTATTAACAAAGATATTTGCCATGAAGCCATGTATGATCGAGAAACAACTTGGCCAAAAGAGAGCTTAAGAAGACTGTCAGAAAAAGAAAATAATTAATTTATATTTTACCTTGTAAAGTATATTGTAAAATTTTTACAACTTCATCGGTATTTTTTGTTATAGCATGAGCTGCTGCATCAACTTCTTTTAAAGCATGTTGATGTTCATCACTATGCATTATTATGAGAGATTTATTCAAGGCTGATGCATATCCTGCATCAAAAGCAGCATTCCATTGTTTATATTTCTCACCAAAACGTACTACAACTATATCTGCTTTTTCAATCGAATTTCTAGTTCGTATAGCATTTATTTTGGCTCCTTTGTTATCGTGCCAAAATTTTTTTTCTTCATCACCAAGTATTTTTACACCAACATCATCTGATAATTCATGATTGGTAGTCGGGCTTGAAAATTCTATTTCTAAATTCTTAGATTTACATTTATCTATAATCTCATCTCGCCAATTAGTATGAATTTCACCTGATAAATAAACTTTTAATTTCATTTTTTAAATTAACCTAAATATGCTGCAGTTAATACTGGAAAACTTGTAAATCCGAAATTACCTACTTTTTCAGATTTATTTAATTGTTTTTTCCAATCATCTACTTTGTCTTCTGAAACACCTTGGCTTAAAGCAAACTTACTTAACATAGTTTCATAAAAAATTGCTGGTGAATTATTATCTCTATTTGTAA
>JAKVCV010000067.1 GCA_022448945.1 Saprospiraceae bacterium | reverse complement strand
TCAAAAAATATCTATAAAATTGTTTCTAAAAAAGATGATCAAGTAAAAGAACTGATTTATAATGGCCATCAAATTATTAGGCAAGATTAAAACGAGCAACTGTAATTTTTGCTTTTAATAGAATTTATAAAATATCGATTCTACACTAAACAATAATTATATAAAAGATATTTACCTTCTATATTACTAGATTTTATTTTCAACATATGCATTATTAGAACTAACTAGGGAAATTACTAAAAGATTTTTTCGCCCTAGAAAAACAAATAACCTCAAATTTTGAACAAAACTAGGCTAAGATTCGCAGCAATTTAGACTTTTTGGTATTTTAGCACAATATTTTAGATTGCATTTATTTTTATACATTGTTGTATGCTCAAAAATTGTATAAAATATATCCCTTATTTATTGAAATATGAATCCTAAATTATTATTATTGGGAAAAGACCCAAACAAGTTGGAAGATCTCGCAACTAAACTCCAACAATTTTCTAGTGATATTATTACAGAAGTTGAGGAAAACAAAATCAGTGAACTACTAAACAATGAGCCTGTAAGTATTATTGTGCTTGATAGTAGCCTTTCTGAAGAAGAACGGGAAAAACATAAAGATCATATCCTTTCTTTAAATAAAAGAATACCATATCATCTTTTAAGCAACAATAAAGATACAGCATATAAAGATCTGATAACATTTCTTCAAACATCTTTAAGAGCCATTAATCAACAGGCTAGTGTGGGAAAGTAGAGGAGCATACAACGACCACAAACAAAATTATTTCATCGGATAACCTAAATGATGATTTGTCAATGAAAACAATTAGAACGGCATATGTACCAACTTTGGTTAAATCACTGAATAATGTAAAAAAATATGTCTTTGATTTCTTTGTAATCTTTATCAGTATCACATCGTCATTCATGTTAACCGAATGCCAAAGAGAGAAGTTACACCGTGTCGAAACAGTTACAGCACTTAAAGCTGTTGGCCAAGATTTAAAAACTGACACCACTAATTATAACATAATTCTTAAAAGCCTGAGAGAAGTAGAACCTGTTCTACTCGAAGCAATGAATGGAGAAGTTGCGTATGATGACCTACCTAAGATCAAATCTATACTATTTGCTTTAAGGGCTTTTCATGGTATAGGAGTACAAAAATATGGATACCATTATCTAGCACATAATATCCGTAACCCCAAAATTCATGTTCCCGGTTTATTGCATTGGATAGGTTTTTATCATGAGCGATCAAGTATTGAAGGTAATTTTGGAGGTTTCAATAGAGATTATTATGATATTTGCTTTGAAAACCATAAAAAACTATTTGAAACTTTTCCAAATTATTTACATCCAGACACTACCATTGGAGACCAAGCAATATTAAATGGTGTAGAAGATTTTTTTAACAGTACTTATTGGCTGGCAAGAATAGGTTTAACATACCGTCAAATTACTTCCTATAACATACCTGTTTATATACATAACAAACGATTATCGATAAAGATCATTAAAATGATCGATAAGGAAATTCAATTTTAAAAGTGAATTTGTGGAAGGAAAATAATGCCTATTCCTTTTAGGCAAAAAATAAAATTGAAAAATTGTGATCTTTAATTTCCCCAAAGTAAATCCTTATATTTTATATCTTGATATATTTGGTTTTTAAAATAAGCTTTCCACAATAATCCTAGACAGTTAAAACAATAAATTCATGCAATTTTACAGTAAAAGAAATCTAAAATTCCTACTAAACGAAGTTTTTAATATTGAGCATCTTTCTAAATATCCTTTATTCTCAGACCACAACAAAGAAACATATGACATGGTCCTTAGTGCATGCGAAGATATTGCAACTAATAAATTACAACCATTGTTAGTAGAAATGGATCGAAA
>JAKVCV010000066.1 GCA_022448945.1 Saprospiraceae bacterium | reverse complement strand
GCTTTTGGCCGTATGGGAAAAGCAACTGGCTCTGAGTTTTTTGGTGTAACACCAGATATTATTTCATGTGCAAAAGGTATTACAAATGCCACCATCCCTATGGGTGCAACCATAGTTCAAGACTTTATTTATGAGTCAATGATGGAAAATGCGGATGCTCCAATAGAATTATTTCATGGATATACTTACTCTGGTCATCCTGTTGCTTGCGCTGCAGCCTTAGCAACACTAGATATTTATCAAGAAGAGGGATTATTTGATAATGCTGCTCATATGGCTCCTATTATTGAAGAAGCCGCTCATAGCCTGAAGGGAACAAAACATATAATCGATATTAGAAATTTAGGAGTGATTGCTGCACTCGAATTAGAGCCTAAAGGTAACGCTGTTGGTGCAAGAGGGTTTGAAGCTATGAAAAAAGCTTGGGATCTTGGCTTAATGGTAAGAGCTAACGGAGATACGCTTGCTTTTTCTCCACCTTTAATAATTAAAGAAAATCAGGTCGATGAAATGTTTACGAAAGTAAAAAAAGCCCTGGAACAAGTAGACTAAAAACGTCCCCACTACAACCATACCCTGTTTCAAAAACGCCGCTTGGTTGGTAAAAACCACATAACATTACCCATCTATATAAAAAGACAATTCCAGGAACTAAAATAATCGCATTAATAAGAAAAAGAGCTATAGAAATAACTACCCTCATTGGTAGCTTTGTATTCATATACTGTTTATAAAAAATACGAATTATCAAACCAGTGGTTACAGCAGATAGCAATAGAAATGGTGCATCAAGGTATGTAACTAAAAATTCATAATACATTTCTTTAAAACTTAGCAATGATACATTAAGACTTTAAAAATGCAAAAATACATATCTGAATTTATAGGCACATTTATTTTATTAGTATCAATTGTTGGATCTGGCATAGCAGGACAGCAATATACGAATGATCAAATGGTAATTTTATTTAGTCATGCTGTTGTAATAGGTTTCACACTAATTTTTATAATTAGAATATTTGCAAATTTTTCTGGAGCTCATTTTAATCCTATTGTTTCAATTATATTTTTCTTACAAAAAGAATTGAGTTCTAGGGATTTATTTCTTTATATACTAATACAAATTATTGCAGCTGTACTAGGCACACTTTTTGCAAATTATATTTTTGGATTAAATGTAATTGAGATTTCTTCAAATATAAGAAGTGGGGCAAATATATATATTTCCGAATTTTTTGCTGCAACTGGATTATTATTGGTCATACTTTTATCTAGAGCAGATGGTAAAAATGTAGTTTCATTTAATGTTGGTATTTATATTACAGCAGCTCTTATATTTACATCATCTACAAGTTTTGCAAATCCGGCTGTAACAATTGCTAGAATGTTTACTGAGTCATTTACGGGTATTAATCCCTCCACCGTAATATTTTTTATTAGTTGTCAAGTTATTGGAATGTTTGCTGCCTACATTTTGTATAATCAGTTCTTTAAAAGCAAATAATTTCAAGGATTTTTGTAAATTATTAACAGAGACAATTCGTATTGTTGACTTACTTACAGGTTAAATTTTAATTACTTCAATATTAATTAAGTAGGAGAGAAAAATGAGCGAAGCCAAATGTCCCGTTGCTCACGGAGCTAATTCAAATATGGAGAAGTCATCAACTGATTGGTGGCCTAAAAATTTAAATCTAGATATTCTCCATCAACATGATCAAAAAACAAAACCGTTTAATGGTACTTATAATTATAGAGAAGAAGTAAAAAAATTAGATTTTAAAGCATTAGAAGCTGATATGCATAAATTAATGAAAGAAAGTCAGGATTGGTGGCCAGCTGATTGGGGGACATACGCAGGATTAATGGTTAGGCTTGCTTGGCACTCTGCTGGTACTTATAGAACTGCTGATGGGAGAGGTGGCGGTGGAACCGGTGATCATCGATTTGCTCCTTTAAATTCTTGGCCTGATAATACTAACTTAGATAAAGCGAGAAGACTTTTATGGCCGATTAAGAAAAAATATGGAAAC
>JAKVCV010000065.1 GCA_022448945.1 Saprospiraceae bacterium | reverse complement strand
AGTATTGAGAATGCGAACTTGTCTGGAACAAATGTATATTTTGTAGACATCGAAGGCTACGAAAAATCAGCTAAAATCGTTTGGGAATAAAGTTTATGATATAATTATAAATTAATTTTTTGTATAAAATGCTGCAAGTTTAGCTTATGAAACTTGTAGCATTTTTATTTTTTTTGTGCATAAAATAAAATATTATTTAGGAGACGGTTTTAAGGCATATAGCCTCAAATTGGTGGTCTTTTGTTTAATTAAATGGTATTTTTTATCTCATTTTTATTTAAAAACAGTACAAAACTAATAGCTTTTAGTTGGGTAATATTCTTTATTTTGGTTAGGATCTATCACCTGAATGACACCCCATAAATATTTAAAAAACAAGTTTTTACACATTTTTTTTTAAATAAACCTAATAGTTGATTTTTTCTATAAATTGGAATTTTTTCTATAAATTGGAATTTTTTCTATTTGTTTTCTTTTTAAAATATTGATAGTCATTGGTTTAATAATGGGTATGGTTTTGGTAGTCGTGTGTACACACACACACAATAAAAATTACTATCAAAACCTTACGCCATGCAAAAGCTAAAAAAAGGCACTACAAAAAGTGCATTCAACGCTTCCCCCAAAAACATTTCAAAAACTATTTTAAATTTAATCTTTACCTTCCTTGTTTTCTGTATTACTTTCGGTGATACATTAGGCCAGGGATGCCTGCCTGCGCCAGTGCCATTCATTGAGTCGTTTAGTTCAGGAGTAATTCCCAATGGTGTCGGAGGAAGCAATTGTTGGACAAGTAGTGTTACTTCTGGCGATGGATGGAGGTTTACTGGAAATCCTGGTTATTCTGTAGCTAATAATGGAAGATCGGCAGGTACATATGCATGGATTGATTTTTCATCTACTGATGTAGGAGTTATACTACAAGTTCAGGATATTATGGTTTTAGGATTATCAAATCCTACACTAACGTTTGATTATTATAGTGATGCTGATCCAGCCTTTGGGTCTAATACTCCCAATCAAATGTATGTAGAGGTTCTAGACCAAATTGGAAGTTGGAATGTTATAGCTAGTTATACATCTCAAACCGTAGGTTGGGAAACTCAAACTGTAAGTTTAGCTGGTTTAGGTATTTTTGGTGTTGTATCAATTAGATTTAGAGGAGAAAGTGGAGGAGCTAGTAATGATTATTATAATGATTTATTATTGGATAATGTTTCAATTGCCGATGCTATAGGTGGTGGCTGTCTTACAACTTATGGAACAGATGTTCAACAACACTGTGACAGTTATGTATGGATAGATGGTAACACTTATACATCATCTAGCAATAGTGCAACACATATATTGACCAATGTGGCGGGTTGCGATAGTGTAGTGACTCTGGATCTGACGATTGATTATTCAACCTCATCAAGTACTACAGAGACTGCCTGTGATAGTTATACCTGGCCATTAGATGGCAATACTTATACATCAAGTGGTACGTATACTTATAGTTCTTCCGGTGGAGGAAGTGGTCCAGGCACTTCCCAGACCTATAATTATACTGGTTCAGTGCAGACGTATACAGTACCAGCAGGTGTTACCAGTATAAATGTTGAAGCATGGGGAGCAGAGGGATCTGGTAATGAAGGTGAAGGCGGTTATGTATCTGCAGATTTATCAGTAACTCCTGGCGAGGTATTAGAGATTTATGTAGGTGGTCAGGGAGTTGGATCAACAGCAGGATATAATGGCGGCGGCCAAGGAGGATCTAGTACAATTGGTCAAGGCGGCGCTGGAGGTGGTGCCTCGGATGTACGTAGAGGCTCCTATACATTAAATGATAGAATCATAGTTGCTGGTGGCGGCGGTGGAACTGCAGGTAATTGCGGCAATAATACAGCAGAAGGTGGTCACGGCGGCGGATTAGTAGGGATGAGTGGCTGTGTTTTTTCTTGTAGCAATTGTCAATATACAGGAGCAGGAGGGACACAAACTAGTGGAGGAATAGCAGGTCCAACATCTCATGGTTCATGTTCAGGTAATAATAATGGAGGATTTGGCTATGGCGGTTCAAA
>JAKVCV010000064.1 GCA_022448945.1 Saprospiraceae bacterium | reverse complement strand
TAGAATAGTAAACTTTTCTTTAAAAAGAAAATAAGAAATTAAAATTATAAATATTGGTGATGAGGTATATATTATTCCCATATTTATAATAGTTGTTGTTTGACCAGCAAGAAAAGGAAATGCTCCACATACACCACAACCCATGGCTCCTAAAAAGAAAAGTTTTTTAAATTCTTTTTTAACAATTTTTTTTTTTTTAATTAATTTTTCGTAATTAAAAAGAAATAAAATTATAAAAACTATTGTCCATCTCCAAAATGCAAGAGAAATAGGTGGTACAAATTCCACTCCACCCCTAGCCACAATTAAATTACTGGCCATGAATACAGGTTGAATAAATAATAATAAGTAAGGTATTAAAATTGAACTATTGTTTTTCAATTTATGTCTGATTTATTTTTTATCAAAGAAAGCTTCGTAAACCATCATAATAATGGCTATACCCATTAAAATATACACCGGTAAAACATCGAGAAAAGATATCATCATTGACCTAGTCAGAGTTGTAGCTAATCCTATTAGAAAAAATAATGCAAAAGATAGACCTACAAGTGTTGTAATCTTATTCATTGTGCTCCTTACTTTTTTGTTCCAACCACCTAGCAACTCCAAGAAATCTATGATCATCATACTTGTCACCGATTAATTGAACTCCTAAAGGTAAATTATTTTCTCCTTGAAGTAAAGGTAGAGATATAGCTGGTGTGTGCATATAGGACCATACTCGATTGAAATCTGCACTACCTGTACTTTTTAATCCCTTATCCGCAACCCCAGTACTGCAAGGACTTAGTACACCATGATAATCTTCGAAAACCTCTTTGTAAGACTCATAGCTTCTTTTCATAAAATCTACTGCATCTAAATATTCTTTTGCTGTATGTTTCATACCTTTAGATATTGCTGTTTGCATTTCTTTAGACAATTTGTTTTTTGATTTTTTATAATACATTTGAAAATTGTTTGCTAAATCGGATTCGTGAATAACTCTATGGTATTTATCAATATCTTTAAAATAGGATGGAGTATCAAACACTTCTATGTTCTTTTTAAAAGATTTTATAAAATATTCAAATGACTCTCTTGATTTTTTATCAATTTTTTTCCAACTATCTGTTTTATAAAAAATAAATTTTGGTTCAAAAAGCGGTCCTTTTAAACATTCCTCTAACATAAATTCAGATGAATAATGTATGGTAGCTTCATCATATTGATCTTTTTTTATTAGAATTTTTGCAAGTAGAGCAACATCTTCTACTGTTTTGCCAAAAACTCCAATATGATCTAAATTATATGAGGTTCTCAAAACTCCATTTCTAGAAATTAATCCATAACTTGGTTTGTATCCAACTACACCACAATAAGAGGCTGGCCTTATTACTGAACCTCCAGTTTGAGATCCAATCGACAACGGCGCCATATGCGTTGCTATAACTGCTGCAGATCCACTAGATGACCCACCTGGAGTTCTAGAATAATCGTGGGGATTTCTAGTTGCAGGTGGAGCAAGAAATGCCAATTCAGATGTAGCAGTTTTCCCCATTATAATAGCTCCAGCTGATTTTAATATATCAACAATTTCAGCATTCTGAGATTGTGTTTTACCTTTTCGTAAAACAGTTCCACATTCAGTAGGCATATCATAAGTACCTATAATATCCTTTAATGCTACTGGAATTCCATGTAATGGACCCATGGGCTTACCAGATTTACGATGTTTGTCAGCTTCATCCGCTTTTTCTAAAAGAAGTTTTTTATCAAAGTGAACCCAGGCTTTAACATCTTTTTCAAATTTTTTAATTTGATCAATATAATTTGTACAAAGTTCTGTAGATGTTAATTCAGACTTTCTTATTTTTTCAGCTAACTGATGAACAGGTAATGAAAAAAGATTTGTCATTTAAAAATTTTACTCAGCAAATAAAGTATCTGGCAACCATAGTGCAATACCTGGGAATATATACATTAAGACCATAGCTAAAATCACAATTCCTAAGAAAGGCATGATGCCTCTAAATATTTGCATTAGTTCTACATTCCTACTTTGAACTCCTTTTAAATAATAGGCTGACATCGCCATCGGTGGTGTTAAAAAAGAAGTTTGTAAATTTAAAGCTAT
>JAKVCV010000063.1 GCA_022448945.1 Saprospiraceae bacterium | reverse complement strand
CCACCATCTGCTTCAATATAAGGAGCAATCTCAGACAATGATTTAATTACGTTGCTTGCAGTTAATTCCATTACATGTAATCCCACATAAAAGATCTATCACCATATTCATCTACTTTCCATAAATCACCATCTTTATCAACAAAACTATCATCATCTAAACCATCAGAAACAAACCCAAAAGGTGCCATATCTTGTTCGATTTGATTTTTTTGTTCTTCATATATCCTTTTTCTTACGTCATTATCAGTCATTTCTTTGAAATAATCCTGTGCGACTAACCAAGCAAATATAACAAGACACATTGCTAAGTCGTCATTACATCCCTCTTCTGCCTCGAATGAATTATGTTTTTGAGAGAAAGTTGTCAGTTCAGATATTATATCATAGTCAATAATTAGAATCTTATCATCCTCCAGCAAAGTTTTGAGATTGGAACATCCTAATTTTTTGACAGCAGCAGTTGTTCTCACACCTAATTGTGATCTTTTACCACTAAAACCAGCACCAACGACTTGACCTGCACGACCTCTTTGAGAGCACATTAATAGATTATCATACTCTAAGTCATAATTCAAGATGGATGCAACCTGATCTCCAATGTCATTTACTTCACATAATATAAATGCTTTATTATATGCTTTACCAATGTCATCAATGATACTTGGAAACAACATTGGTTTAATTTCATTATTTCTGTATTTTGCAACTGCTTTATATGGAAAATTTGTAACATCAAAAACGATAAACGCAGAGTAATCATTACCTAAACCACGAGCAACGTCTACTGTAATTAAGTAATTGTGATTTTTTAATGGCACTTCATATACATCTAATCCAGCATTTTTTTGTATGGGATTTTCATACACTAAGTTTTTAAGTTTAGATGGGTTTATTAGCGTATTAACTGAACCTAAAAACTCACACTCAAATTCAACTTTAAATTGTTGTTCTGATGTGTTTGCAATTGTTTGCTCTTTCCATGCTTCATCACGACCTGGTACTTCTGACCAGTGGACTTCTGTTGGTACATATTCATTTTTCTTTCTCTCTGCATCATGCCACATTCGGTAGAAATGATTCATACCTCTTGGTGTAGATACAATTATTACTTTTGTTTTTTGTCCTGACGAAATCGTTGGATAAACAGAAGCAAAGAAATCGTCAGCAATATGATTAGGGATAAAGGCAAACTCATCCAAGAATATAACATTATATGAACCACCACGGACAGCGGAAGAAGAAGTAGAGTTAGCAGATATTTTTGATCCATTTTCAATTTCTAAAGAACCTTTATTCCAAGATATGATACCTTGTTGCATCCATCTTGGCAAGTTTTCATATGCAAGTTGTAATCTACCTAATAAATCACGGGCTGTAGAAGCTTTGTTTGCAAGTATAGCAATATTAACATTATCATTAAAAATCGCATAATGTAAGAGATATGATACAACCGTTGTTGACTTACCCGTCTGCCGAGGCATCTTACATATGTTGAAACGGTTCTCATGGAAATTTTTGATTAATTTTTTCTGAAAAGGATATTGCTTGAACGGAACTAAACCCTCATCAAGAGATACTATTTTGATATAATTATTTGCGAAATATACAGGATCGTCTTTACATTTTAAAAATTCAACAATATTCTCCTGTGTGAATTCAATAGGAGTATTTGCCTTTTTTAAATTAGGATTACCAAGATAAACTTCACTCATTTAAATAATTATGAAATAGTAAATGCCACCTTAACTACTTTGACACTTCCACCATTTGATGCTGCAGTTAACGTATCTGTAAAATCTTTTTCAATTACAATTGATTGTAAAGTACCTAAAGTAAAACTACCAATTGTAGTCCCACCTGAATCTTTTCTTGTTATGACTAACGCTGCGGAATGACCATTGTAAAGTCTTACCACACTAGCTGAGTCAACATTTGAAGCAGATGATAAATCACCCTCTGCTGCTAAGACTTTAATTAACATAATTCTAAACTTTATTGACTATTTATGCTGTTTTTATATTCTTATCAGATTTTTTCTTTGCTTGGGGTAAAGAGAAATTAAAAGGCACAGGATAGGTGCTTCTAAATTTTCTATTTTCTTTTTTTATAATATCAGGTGTTCTTATGA
>JAKVCV010000062.1 GCA_022448945.1 Saprospiraceae bacterium | reverse complement strand
ATCATCGTGGTCATCATGGTCATCGTGGTCATCGTGATCGTCATGATCATCGTGGTCATCATGATCATCGTGGTCGCCAAAAATTGATTCTTCTCTAAATTTTAATTTAGCAATTGAATCAAGTTCCATAAATTCAATTACTTCTGCATCTTTTGCAATTGAGTCTAGAGGTTCTTCCATTGATGTTTCAATACCCTCTCCAATCCAAAAAATGACATCTGCTTCTTCAAGCATTTTCGCATGAGAAGGTTTCATTGTAAAACTGTGTGGTGATATACTTCCATCAATTATGAGTCCAGGCTCACCTATTCCATCCATAACGTTTGAAATTAATGAATGTAGTGGTTTAATTGTAGTAACAACTTTTAACTCTGCTCTTGCAGATGCAGTTGCAACAAGAATTCCTGAAAATAACATAATCTTAAAAATATGTAGAAAAATATTCGTTTGTTTCATAAAAGTATTCCTATTAAAAATAAGTGTGTTAAATAGTGTAATGTTATAATATTACATTTTGTTTTGTAAATAGAAAAATGAGTAGTAAAAATAATTTATTAGTAAATTTGGAAAACGCAGGTGTTTATAAGTCTCCAAAATGGTTGATAAGAGGTGTATCTCTTGAAGTAAAGAGTGGTCAAATAGTTACGCTAATAGGGCCTAATGGTTCTGGAAAGACAACAACAGCTAAAATGGTGCTAAGTATTCTTGAACCTGATGAAGGTTCAATGAAAAGGTATACAGATAAAATCGCATATGTTCCTCAGAAAATTAATATCGATTGGACAATGCCATTACGAGTTGTAGATTTCATGCGATTAACCAATAATCTCAGTGATAATGAAGTTAGTGAATCTTTAAATCAAACTGGAGTAGAAAAACTTTTCAAGGAACAAATTCATGGTCTATCTGGTGGAGAATTTCAACGTGTTCTTCTAGCAAGAGCTATCGCAAAAAAACCAGAATTACTAGTCTTAGATGAACCTGTTCAAGGAGTTGATTTTAATGGGGAAATTGATCTTTATAATATTATCAAAAATATTTCTGCAAACCTAAATTGTGGAATTTTATTAGTCTCCCATGACTTGCATTTTGTTATGTCTGCTACAGATCATGTAGTTTGTTTAAATGGACATATCTGTTGTTCAGGAAAACCAAGTACAGTTATAAAAGATAAAGCCTATATAGAATTATTTGGTGAACATAGATCAAAAACATTGACATATTATCAGCACGATCATGATCACACACATAATTCTGACGGAAGTGTGTCTAGTTAATGTTTGATGATTTTTTTACTAGAGCATTAGTTACTGGTATTGGTATTGCTATAATAACAGGACCGTTAGGTTGTTTAGTAATTTGGAGACGATTATCTTATTTTGGTGATACCTTAGCACACTCTGCCTTATTAGGAGTAACTTTAGCCTATGCCTTCAGTTTAAATATTGCCTTTTCTGTGTTTATAATATCGGCGGTCATTGCTCTACTTCTCCTCAATCTTCAAAAGAGGACTAGATTAGCCGGGGACTCATTACTTGGATTATTAGCTCACTCTACTCTTGCGATTGGTTTGGTTTTAATTGGTTTTTTATCGAGTATTCGTTTTGATATTATGGGATTACTATTTGGAGATATTTTATCAGTAACTGTAGAAGACATTGCTCTAGTATGGATTGGTGGTTCTGTAATTTTAGGAATTTTATATTTTATTTGGAAATCATTATTTTCAGCTACAGTTAATTTTGACCTTGCCTCAGCAGAGGGGATGCAACCTAACATTTATAATATGATTTTTACCCTGCTACTTGCTGGAGTTATTGCATTATCTATAAAAATGATTGGTACTCTTTTAATTACAGGATTACTAATAATACCGGCAGCGGCATCGAGAAATATCACTAACAATCCCAAACAAATGGTATTCGTAGCTATATTAATTGGCATTTTATCTGTTACAATTGGTTTATTTACTTCTTTAGAATTAAACACCTCTTCAGGACCATCAATTATTGTCATAGCGCTAATTTTATTTATTATTTCACTTATCCCACTAGAGTTAAGAGGTAAGTTGCAAAAATGAAAACAATTTGGTAATTGAGATTTATGGCAGTTGCATCAGAAAATTTAACTAAAAACCAGAAAACAGTTCTTGATATTTTAGAAAACTCGTCAGAACCTCTTAAGGCATATACAATCCTTTTTGATATTCAAAAAAAAGGA
>JAKVCV010000061.1 GCA_022448945.1 Saprospiraceae bacterium | reverse complement strand
TGTGTCCAAAATGTGATCACCACTTAAGGATCGGTGCCAGAACTAGATTCAATATTTTTTTTGATAATGGCAATTTCACTGAAATTGCATCAAATGTTGAAACAAATGATCCTCTTGGTTTTAAAGACGTTAAGGCATATCCTGCAAGAATTAAAGAAGCAAAAAAGAATACTGGAGAAAGTGAAGCTTTATTGGTTGGATTTGGCAAACTTGATGGACGCTTGGTAACTGCTGCAGCATTTGAATTTAAGTTCATGGGTGGCTCGATGGGAAGCGTGGTTGGAGAGAAATTTGTTCAAGGTATTCAGCAGGCAATAGAGACTAATACTCCATTTATTTGTTTTTCGACAAGTGGTGGAGCAAGAATGCAGGAATCAATGGTTTCTCTTATGCAAATGGCAAAAACATCTGCTGCAATACAGAAATTAAAATCAAATAAGTTGCCTTATATTTCTGTAATGGTTGATCCAATATTTGGAGGAGTATCAGCAAGCTTAGCAATGTTAGGCGATATCAACATAGCAGAGCCAAAGGCTTTTGTTGGTTTTGCAGGAAGAAGAGTAATTGAGCAAACGGTAAGAGTTGAACTGCCTGAAGACTTCCAAAAATCTGAATTTTTACTTGAGCATGGAGCAATAGATATGATTGTTCATAGATCAGAAATAAGAAGTAAAATAATTGGAATTTTGGATAAAATATCAAAATGAATTTAGAAAAATTTGTTGGCTTAATATTTGTAATTCTAATGGGGTTAATAATTTTTATATTTGTATTGTCACCTCAACCTAAATACCAAGATTCAATTAGTTACCAGTTAGCCCCAAATGCAAGAAGCTTGACTAAAGATGATTTTGAGATGTATGTAGTTAGAGTAAATGTTTTTGAAAATGTAGAAAATGCAAATGCATTAAAAAAGAATATTAATAATTATTTTCCAGCCTATACTGAAGCCTTGCCAAACAATAATGCTTTAACTGCTGTTTATGTCGGCCCTTTTAGAACAAAAGAGGATATTGATAAGAATATAGATTTTATTTACGAGATTTCAGAAACTAATTCAGGAGAAGTTGTTTTATGGAAACCCTAGGTCTTAATGTCACAGATCTAGTCATATTGTTTGTTATTGGCTCCTCAGGAATCATTTCATTATTTAGAGGTTTTACAAAAGAGTTTTTATCATTATTATTGTGGGTTTTTGCTTTCTTTGCAGCGGTAGGCTTAGAGGGATATGTGACACCAAAAATTTCTGAGATTATTGGAAATGAAGAGGCTTCAAAAATTATTGCGTCCGTTCTTATATTTATAATTTCTATCATAATTGGCGGATTTTTGATCAATTTGATTTCAAGAATAGTTAAATGGTCAGGAATGTCTGGCTTTGATAAATTTATGGGTGTATTATTTGGAATAGGTAGGGGCTTAATTGTAATTTTGGCAATTTACTTTTTATTACCCTCGAGTTTGAAAGAATCTGAAATCTTTACTTCTTCAAAGATTTCACCATTTTTCGAGGAATTTTTGCCAGTTTTAGAGACTTACATTAAAGAACTTTTAGCGGAATCAGATATTGAGGATATAGTTAAAGACGGGGAATAAAAAATGTGCGGAATTATAGGGATTTCTGCAGAAAATAATGTAGCTGAAGAGATTTATGAATCTCTATTGATGCTCCAGCATAGGGGGCAAGATGCAGCCGGAATGGTTGTTTGTGAACCTAGCGGTAAACTTAATAGTCGAAAATCAAAGGGCTACGTGAGGGATGTCTTTCAGCAAAACCATATGAATAATCTCCAAGGTAATCTTGGTATAGGACATGTTCGATATCCAACAGCAGGTGGAATAGGTAAGGAATTTGCTCAACCTATGTATGTGAATACACCTTATGGTATAAGTCTAGCTCATAATGGGAATCTAACTAACTCAAAAAAATTAGCTGCTGAACTATTTCATGCTGAGAGACGTCATATAAATACAGATTCTGATTCAGAAGTTTTACTTAACATTTTTGCATTAGAGCTTTCCAAACAGGAAGCTGTATTTCCAAAACCAAAAGATTTCTTTTCAGCTGTTGAGAAGACACACTTGAGAATTAATGGTGCATATGCAGTTGTAGCCTTGATTACAGGATATGGAATTCTAGCATTTAGAGATCCTCTTGGAATAAGGCCTTTATCAATTGGAATCAGAAAAGGAAAAAATAGAAATGAATATGTTGTATCTTCTGAAACTGCACTTTT
>JAKVCV010000060.1 GCA_022448945.1 Saprospiraceae bacterium | reverse complement strand
TTTTGATTTTTCTATTTTTTTTGATTTAAAATCGTTTTTTGGCTTAAATTCCGTACATTATAGGCAGAGCCCCCCCCATAAAAAAGTCATAATTGTTTAGAAAACAAATGGAAACTTCTTATGAAATCTATAACACTTTATGTCTTCAGTGTCTTATTCGCTGGAGTATTGAACGCGCACAATTCTTTTATTCCTATTAATTACAACACTAATAAGGCCCCCAAAGAATTGAATAATACACATTATTCTATTGGTGAATTAATAACTCTGCAACTTTATAATGATAATCTTAGTTATTTAGCAATTTTTAATATGTTTTTGGAGGATTTTCCAAGTGTTACTCCATTTCAAGCTCATTATAGTAATTGTTTGGAAAAGCCAATAAAAGGACATTTTAGCTCTATAAAAAACCAAATAGATGCGCATCCTTTTGTTTTTAGCAGTAATGTTCCAAATGATCGTTCATTAGATTGTAGTTATTCTAATTATGCAGGTTGTACAGATACCTTAGCATGCAATTATGATCCATTGGCTACGGTGGATGATGGCAGTTGCAGCTATGCAATATCACCCTTAGATTGTTCAGGTAACTGTGCGAATGGAGGTGTACAAGTGGTTTACACTCCTGGATCATGGTCTAATGAGAATGGTTTTACAATTACAGATTGTAATGGTACTGTATTGGCATCAATGGCATTAGGTTCTGGTTACGATTCATGTATTGTATTAGGCGCGATATACACCATACATCTTACCGATTCATATGGAGATGGCTGGAATGGAGGGCTATTAACAGTTGATGGTATAGATTACACAATTTCTACAGGTTCTGCTGGTAGTTTTGAAGTTGGTACTTGTCCAATTCCTGGTTGTACGGACTCCTTGGCAGTGAACTATAATCCATTGGCAACATTGGATGATAATTCATGTTTATATGGCATAGGTGGATGTACAGATACCTTAGCGTGTAATTATGATTCAATAGCTACGGTTAATGATGGTAGTTGCAGCTATGCAATATCACCCTTCGATTGTTCAGGTAATTGTGCGAATGGAGGGACGATTCTTACCTTAAATCTTATTGATTCGTATGGAGATGGTTGGAACGGTGGGATATTAACAGTTGATGGAGTAGATTACACTATTGTTAATGGTGCATCTGAAGTATATTTATTATGTCTTGATTTGTCAACATGTATTAATATAGATTATATCCCAGGGCAGTGGCCTAGTGAGAATAGTTTTACCCTTACTTATCCTTCAAATGCAGTATTAGCAGGCATGACTTCAGGAGCTATTGGTTTTAATGGGACTATAGGTACTTGTGTTCCTGGCTGTACTGACTCAAGTGCTTTTAACTATAACCCTTTAGCTCAGGTTGATGATGGTTCATGTTTTGCAGTAGTTCAAGGCTGTACGGATTCATTAGCTGTTAATTATAATCCATTAGCGAATTTTAATGATAATTCATGTTTATATGGTATAGGCGGTTGCACAGATACCTTAGCGTGTAATTATGATTCATTGGCTACGGTGAATGATGGTAGTTGCAGCTATGCAATATGGCCCTTAGACTGTTCAGGTAACTGTGCGAATGGAGGTATACAAGTGGTTTACACTCCCGGATCGTGGTCTCATGAGAATGGTTTTACAATTACAGATTGTAATGGTACTGTTTTGGCAACAATGACATCGGGCTCTGGTTATGATTCATGTATTGTATTAGGTACGATATACACCATAAATCTTACGGATTCATATGGAGATGGTTGGAACGGTGGGGTATTAACGATTGATGGTGTAGATTACACAATTGCTACGGGTTCTGCCGCTATTTTTGAAGTTGGCACTTGTCCAATACCTGGATGCACAGATAGCTTGGCAGTGAACTATAATCCATTAGCGACAGTAGATGATAATTCATGTTTATATGGCATAGGTGGTTGCACAGATACCTTAGCATGTAATTATGATTCATTGGCTACGGTGAATGATGGTAGTTGTAGCTATGCAATATCACCCTTAGATTGTTCAGGTAACTGTGTGAATGGAGGTGTAGAAGTTGTTTACACTCCCGGATCGTGGTCTAATGAGAATAGCTTTACGATTACAGATTGTAATGGTACTGTTTTGGCAACAATGACATCGGGCTCTGGTTATGATACATGTATTGTATTAGGCGCGATATACACCATAAATCTTACGGATTCATATGGAGATGGCTGGAACGGAGGGCTATTAAC
>JAKVCV010000006.1 GCA_022448945.1 Saprospiraceae bacterium | reverse complement strand
TCCATTAAATCAGATTTTAAATTAAAATTCCTTTCACGGATTTTTGGCTCTAATGAGTTTCTATCATTTGCAACTAAATTACCTTTTAAAAAACCTAATTTTACACTTAATCTGGAATTTGGAGTGCATCTTAAAAAAGCACCAAATGCAGCATCAGAGTTTGTTAAAACACCTCCAACATTAACATCTCCATTAAAGCTTAACACACCAACAAATCCACCTACTTCAAC
Organism: Saprospiraceae bacterium; assembly: GCA_022448945.1. Classification (GTDB taxonomy): domain Bacteria; phylum Bacteroidota; class Bacteroidia; order Chitinophagales; family Saprospiraceae; genus Aureispira. The sequence goes on along the minus strand of JAKVCV010000006.1, from coordinate 114,697 downwards.
AAATTGAGCATTAAGAGTAATGAAATGTGATATAAAAAAGAAAATAAAAATTATAATTCTACAAATATGATAAGATAATAGACTAAAAAAATAGTAAGTCATTTTATACGATGACTTACTATTTTTTAATTTTGATATTCTGAAATTCATATTTAAACAAATATTTGTTAAATGTAGAATCAGAAAGCTAAAATTGTGAGCTTTTACAACCTGCTTTCTTTTTACGACGTTTACGATGTCCAACAAGGCCATTTTCTATGAAGTTGTAAGAAACGGTAAGCATAGTAAACATATACCAATCGTTAAGTTTGTCACCTCGAACAAGTGTGCCTCCCCTAGCATTTATATAACCATTATATTCCTGCAACATGTCTAATTCATCCTGATCAGTAATTGTATTTGGATCTTTTTCAAGAATAGGCACGATAGAATTTAAATATTGACTTAATGATTCACCTCTTTGTTCAGCAATATATGCATATGTTTTATCTGCAAATAATTCTTGGCTTGACTTATCTCCATACTCACCAACTATATACGGATCCTGATTATAAAAAGGTTCGCCAGTTAAGGCATTGACAGGGTACGTTTGACCTACATCATCAAGATAATCCGTAAAAGTAGGTCTAAATCCAATTTCAAACCCAATAGCTAAATTACTATTAATTGCATATTTGACACCAATACCCATTATAAAAGATGCTTGAGTTGGAGAATATTTAGGTCTATTAGTAAACGTAGTACTACCTTGTCCTTCTGTATTAAATTCACGTATTTTAACTTCAAGTGCGTCTAGGTTTGGATCAAAATGGGATGTAACGGGTTCGAAATTAAAAATACCAAGACCTACGAATACATAAGGTGAAAACATTGATTGATGACCACGAGGGTGAAAACCCATTAAATTTGCTTCTACAATAATAGAACCCTCAAATAGATGTGACTTGAAATCTAGATTTCTTATTTGATTACGTTGTTCTGGTGAATCTGCATCATTGCCAGAAATAGAACCAAGGGCCATTTGAACTCGAAAACCTACATATCTTCCCATACTATATCTACCAAAAACAGCTCCAGCAGGATGAATATGTTTATAATCAAAAATAGAAGAAGTTAATTCTCCAGAATAATTCATTATACCTCCACCAATACCAACTTCAAAATAATTGTGCCCCCAATTAAATTGTGCTTTCAACAAAAAAGGTAAAAAAACAATTTGAATAATTAATAGTATTTTTTTCATAGTAATTTTATATTCAATTTATTTATAGTAGTTGCTATAGAAGTAGAATTCAATAATTATAATTTGGTAAACGAAAATTATTAGCAAATAATATTAATTATTAATATTATATAAAATTAGTCTTTTTTTAAGACTTTTCAAATATGCATAAAGGATTTTGAAACTTATCTATTTTAATGTTTGTAAATTTTTATTTTTTTAAATTAACTTTACATTTAGCGAATAATACTTGAATTTTTAATATCAGAAACAAATTACATTATTTAATTTTCTTTTATAAATGAAAAATAATAAGGAAATATTATACCAAAATGATTTATTGCTTGATGCAGTAAAATTGAATAATATTGAAAAAGCTAAAGCTGCCATAATTAATGGTGCAGATATAAATTTAAAAGATGATAAAGAAGCCCCTTTATTAATGTGGGCTGCCTATAAAACAAATCTTGATTTTGTAAAATTTCTTATTCAGATGGGAGCAGATTGCACAACAAAAGGTCTTATCGATGATGGTAAAAAAGGATTTTATGGAAATCTAAATAGTATAGCAGCGGGTGAAGAAAAGATGAAATTGCTAAAATATTTCATTGAAGAATTAAATATTGATGTTGATGATGATGAACAATCTATTGACAATAAACCTGGGTGGACTGCATTACAGTGGGCTGTTTCTAAAAACAATCCAAAAATTATAAAATATTTAATTAAAAAAGGCGCCAATCCTAATCCAATATATTTAAATCTTACAATTTTGCATCGCGTGATAAGACATCAGAATGTAAAAGTTTTCGATTTACTATTAAAAGCAGGCTCAAGTATTATTAATAATAACGTTAACATTACTTTACTTGCTGATGCATGTAGATTAGATAATGATTATTTTGTTGATAAATTAATCGATTTAGGCGCTGATTTAAATGAATTAAGCAGTGGTGCTCCAGCTTTATTATATGCTGTTGGCCACGGTAAACTGGATAGATGCAAAATGTTAATATCTAAAGGCGCCAATCCACATCAGAAAGATTTAAGAGGAAATACAGCTTTAAGTATAGCACAACATTTGAAACTAAATAAACTGGTCAAGTATTTAAAAAAAATATAAATGCCATAATGGCAATATAAAGTTAAATACAAGCTATCTCTAAATCTATTTATTAGATTTTTTTTTCTACTTTTGCATATATACTTTAGGGGTGTACCAAATGGTACTGAGAAAGACCCTCAGAACCTGATACAGTTTGTACTGTCGTAGGGAAAAGTTCACTTACTTAATCTTTACGTCTTCTGCAATAGTCTTTCTGATGCCTTTTATTTGAAATAAACCAAATTTACAATGACTATTTGGATCAATCAGAAGAAACATCATTATAATGATTCAATTACTATATTTCAATTATTAAAATTGCTTAATAATAATAAGTCAGGTATTGCAATAGCGGTTAATAACAATGTTATACCCAAAAACAAGTGGGATGCATTCTATATAAACAATGAGGATAAGATTACAATCATAACAGCAACCCAGGGAGGATAATCCATAATTTTAGAAAATTTTTTACCATGAAAAAAGACGTAATTCCAAATCAAGACATTATTACAAGAGATGAATACCCTGCTTCAAAAAAGATTTATGTAAAAGGCAAAATTCATAATATTGAAGTACCTATGAGAGAAATTTCTCAAGATGATACCATTCATAAATTAACTGGTAAAGTTGAAAAAAATCATCCTATAACAGTCTATGATACGAGTGGACCTTATACTGATCCAAATATTAACATTGATATTACTAAAGGAATTAAACGATTACGTCAACAATGGATATTAGGTAGAGGTGATGTAGAAGCATTAAATACTATTAGTTCGCAATATGGTAAAGATCGTCTTGCGGATAAAAATCTTGATAATTTAAGATTTCCTAATTTGCAACACAAACCATTAAAAGCAAAGAAAGGCTGTAACGTATCACAAATGCATTATGCAAAAAAAGGAATAATTACGCATGAAATGGAATTTATAGCTATTCGTGAAAATCAACGTAGAGATCAACTAATGCAAAATGGCGTTGAATTCAAACAGCATCCTGGGCAAAATTTTGGAGCAAATATTCCTGATGGTTTTATAACACCTGAATTTGTACGTGAAGAGATAGCTAGTGGTCGTGCAATAATTCCAAACAATATCAATCATCCTGAATCTGAACCAATGATAATTGGTCGCAATTTCTTAGTAAAAATTAATGCAAATATTGGAAATTCAGCCGTATCTTCTAGTATTGCAGAAGAAGTTGAAAAAGCAGTGTGGGCTTGCCATTGGGGAGCTGATACAATTATGGATCTTTCTACTGGCAAAAACATACATGAAACCAGGGAATGGATAATCAGAAATTCTCCAGTACCAATAGGTACGGTACCTATTTATCAGGCATTAGAAAAAGTGAAAGGCAAACCAGAGGACTTAACTTGGGAAATATTCCGAGATACATTAATAGAGCAAGCTGAACAGGGTGTTTCCTATTTTACTATTCATGCTGGTGTGTTATTACGATATGTTCCAATGACTGCAGATCGGGTTACAGGTATTGTATCAAGAGGAGGTTCAATTCTTGCAAAATGGTGTTTGTCGCATCATAAAGAAAATTTTCTATATACACATTTTGAGGATATTTGTGAAATAATGAAATCTTATGATGTAGCATTTTCTTTAGGTGATGGATTGCGACCTGGTTGTCTTGCTGATGCAAATGATGAAGCTCAATTTAGCGAATTGGAAACCCTTGGTGAATTAACAAAAATTGCTTGGAAGCATGATGTTCAAGTTATGATTGAAGGTCCTGGGCATGTTCCAATGCAATTAATTAAAGAAAATATGGAAAAAGAGCTTAAAGATTGCTTTGAAGCTCCATTTTATACTTTAGGTCCTTTAGTAACTGATATTGCACCAGGATACGATCATATAACTTCAGGAATTGGTGCAGCACAAATAGGTTGGTATGGTACAGCAATGTTGTGTTACGTCACACCGAAAGAACATCTTGGTTTACCAGATAAAGATGATGTAAAAACAGGCGTAATTACTTATAAGATAGCAGCTCATGCTGCAGATCTTGCTAAAGGCCATCCTGGTGCTCAACATAGAGATAATGCACTTAGTAAGGCTCGCTTTGAATTTAGGTGGAACGATCAATTTAATTTATCATTAGATCCAGATACAGCAAAAGCCTACCATGATGAAACATTACCATCTGAGGGTGCAAAAATTGCTCATTTTTGTTCAATGTGTGGCCCTAAATTTTGTTCCATGAAAATAACACAAGAAGTGAGAGATTATGCAGCACAACTTAAAACAAATGAAACTGAAGCATTGGAAAAAGGACTAAAAGAAAAATCAAAAGAGTTTACTGGTAAAGGTTCAGAAATATATATGTAAGTAAGCTGTAACAATTTATGTTTATAGAGTAAAGTTTAATATTTGATGATATGCTTATAACATTTCCATTTGAGCTTTTCGGTTAATTTTGCGTACCATACCTAATAGTATTCTACCTTTACCTCCAACTTCAACAAAGTGGCTAACATTATTAACCATCATATTTTGAATTGTTTGACTCCATCTTACTGAACCAGTTAACTGATTTATTAGATTGGCCCTTATTGTAGTAATATCTGTAGTTGGTTCTGCTGTTACATTTTGATATATTGGGCAAAATGGTGTAGAAAAAGTTGTTGCCTCGATTGCTTCTTGTAAATTTTTTTTAGCAGAATCCATTAATGGTGAATGAAATGCTCCACCTACCGAAAGAGGTATAACCCGTGCTCCCTTTTCTTCCAATTCTTTCGATGCTTTTTGAATTCCTGATATAGATCCAGATATAACTAATTGTGAAGGAGTGTTATAATTTGCGGGAACGACAATATCTGAAATATTATTACATATATCTTCTACTAAATTTATATCTGAAGTCATTATAGCGGCCATAGTGCCCTTAGTTTCATCACATGATTTTTGCATAGCTTGCGCTCTTTGTGAAACTAACATTAAAGCATCTTCAAAATTTAATGTACCATTTGCTACTAGTGCAGAAAATTCACCTAAAGAATGACCTGCAACTATATCAGGTTTTTCAGTCATTTTTACTTTAGCAGAAATGACTGAATGTAAAAATATTGCTGGTTGTGTGATTTTAGTTTGAATTAGGTCTTCAGAAGAACCTTCAAACATAACTTGTGTAAGATTAAAACCTAGAATCTGATTTGCTTTGTCGAATAATTCTTTAGCTACAGGATATGTTTCATACAAATCCATACCCATGCCAACAAATTGTGCACCTTGGCCAGGAAACAAAAAAGCTTTCATATAAAAATGTGTTATTTAAATTTATTTAATAAATGCAAAATTAGTAAAATATAACTTTATAGATAAAAAATTAATATAAAAGCTATACTATCATACCTGCAATAGTTGCAGTAAGAAAACAAGCTATTGTACCTCCAATTAAAGCTTTTATACCAAATTGAGCAAGAGTAGTTCTTTTTTCAGGTGCAATAGCGCCAATACCTCCTACTTGAATACCTATTGATGCAAAATTAGCGAATCCACATAGCGCATATGTTGCAATAACTTTTGATTTATAAGAGATAGCAGAAGCAACAGAAGGAATATCAGCATATGCTACAAATTCATTAATAATAGTCTTTTTACCTAAAAGTTGTCCAATTATTAAAATATCCTGAGTTGGTGTACCTAAAACCCATGCTACAGGTGACATGATTACACCAAGAATATATTCAAGGTTAAATGATTGAAACCTACCAGAAGTTACATAGTCAACATACATATTTAATGAAATTCGATTAAGTGATTCAGAATTTTTATAAATTGTATCAAGAGTATTTCCTCCGTCCATGATCAGCCAAGCATCAATATTTATTATACTATCTAATCCACTTATGTTAGTAAGTGTATCATTTCCAAGATCAATCCATTTCATAGAATATGCAGGATTGGAACGTAATAATGTGTCAAATTCGGTGATTTGATTCTGTAATTCAATAGTTTTTTCATCTATTGTAAAAGCAATACTATCTAATCCATTAAATCCCTGTACTATTGATTCGTTGACTACTTTTATAGTGTCAGTATAAGGGACATTGATAATATTAGCATATAAGAATGAATCCTGGGCGGGAAGAAAAGTGTGCCCAAAAAACGACAATGAATTGTCTGCTACGGTCCAACCGATCCATTCACCTAAAGTATTTGAACATATTGCATTGAACATAGCAACTAGAGCAATAAATACAACCAGCATTGCACCAACATTTACTGCAAGTTTTAATCCATCAGTAGTGCCATTAGAAATAGCTTCTAACAAATTATTACCAATCTTTTCTTTAGGTATTTCTAGATTAGTGTCAACTTCTTCTGTCTCTGGATATAGAATTTTAGCTGCTAAAATTGCAGCTGGTGCTGACATAATTGATGCAGTTAATAAATGTCTTGCAAATTCTTGCTGACTTTTAACATCATCTCCTCCTAGAAAACCAATATATGCTGCAAGTACTCCACCTGCAATAGTAGCCATCCCTCCTACCATAAGACATAATATTTCCGATTTTGTCATTTTTGACAAATAGGGTTTTACTACAAGTGGTGCTTCTGTTTGACCGATAAAAACATTAGCAGCAGCGGCTAAACTTTCTGCGCCTGAAAGACGCATTACTTTAGTCATAACAAATGCTAATCCATAAATTATACGTTGTAAAATACCTAGATAGTAGAGAATAGAAGATAAAGCCGAGAAAAATAATATGGTAGGTAGTATTTGAAAAGCAAATATAAATCCAATAGAAGAAGGGTCAAGGAGATTTCCAAAGACAAAAATTGAACCTTCTTTAGTAAAGTTTAATACTGCAACAAAACCCTTGCCTATTATATCAAAAAAATTACTTACAAATTGTACTTTTAAAACAGCAAGACCAAATAAAATTTGCATAGAAAGGGCCATAAATACTAATTTCCAATCTATTGCTTTTCTATTTGAGCTAAATAAATATAAAAAAGATAATAAAACAGTTATTCCAAAAATTCCCCTCAGTATGTCTTCCATTTATGATTGTTGTTATAAAAATTAATAAATAAAGGTGAAAAAACTATATAATTAATGATTCTTAACCAATGATTTACACAAAAGTAAAAATTTAACTAATTATTTATCGGGATTAGTCATATTGTTTTTAATTTTACCTTAACATAATTTTAGATAAGATTAGAATCCTTTTTTTACTAATAAATAAAACAGGCTACCCTAGTGTAAAAATTTAGCAAATATTAATTTTAGCCTTATTTTTGATCTTAACTTTTATAACGAATTATTCTTATTATTTACTATTAACAATTATGAGACAAAAAATCATTTTTTTATTATTCTTTTTGCCTATAATAATAAAGGCGCAATCTAATATCGATGCTCAAGATACACATCAAAATTCTGTATCTTTATTAGAAAATAATAATCCTCTAGCTAAAAAGATAAACCTTTCAGAACTACAAGAAAAACAAAAGGGTTTGCACAATAATTGTAAAACTTGTGATAAGCTAAAACCTACTAATAACAAAAAAACAAGTTTAACAAATACTAAAAAGAACCTTTCCCAATTAAAAGCTAATCAGGATCATTTAATTTCTTTAATCAAAAATGTATTATTAAATAATCCTTCGGATACTGGATTATTGGAAAAATACAAAAATGCCTTAAGTCTTAATCAAAGACAAATCAGGTTAGCTGAATCTCAAATTGGAAATCAAGAAAAAGAAATTAAAGAAATTCAAATTAAAGAATCTAGATGATTCTTAAGACAACTTCAATGAAAAATCTATATTCAATTTTTGTATTCTGTCTAATCACATTGACGATTACAAATCACTTGCATAGTCAAGCTTCAAATTGTTTCAACTCTTATTTAAGTCCATTTTGTAGTGGAATTGCTCAATATCCTGCCAATTTTGATGGTACAGGGTCAGGTTCAGGTCCTCAAGCTCCAGCAGGACCCAATTATGATTGTTTAGGTACGCAAGGTAATCCTACCTATTTCTCACTAACAATAGAACAAACTGGCTCAATCTACTTCACATTAGATAATACAGCAAACGTCGATATTGATTTTATACTATGGGGTCCGTTTAGTAGTATTGCAGATGCACAAGCCGCCTGTGATTCTATGGGTCAAGGTGGTCAATGGGGTAATGTTGATACCTGTAGTTATAGTTCAATAGCTCAAGAACCAGTTAGTATAAGCAATGCACAGGCTGGAGAAGTTTATATTTTAATGGTTACTAATTACGCAAATATTGCTACAAATATATTTAGTACTCCAGGAACAGGTACTGGATCAGTTGCATGCCCATGTGACATTCCCTATGCTATAGACACTTTATCCGCCATCAATGGAAATCAAGGTTTTATCGCTGATACATTGAATGGAATAAATCAATTTGTAGTATGCCCTGGTAATACCCTTGGAATTGAAATAGGTGCAAAAGCTAGCTTAAATGATACCCTTAGTTTATACGGCCCATTTACTACTGTAAATAATGCATTTGCAAATAATACAGTATTTTCCTTTAATCCTAATGCGCCTTCATTTTATGACTCTTTAACAATTTATACTTTAGTAACTCCTACTATTACTGATATTGGATTGACAAACTTTACGATAGGTATGCAAAATAATTTATATACCGGAGGTTTAACTGATAGTAGTTGTTTTGATCAGCTATCTATCCAAGTTGTTGTTCCAGGTGTAATTGTTAATGATATTGATGTATGTTCCGGCGAAATATTACAGTTAAATGTAGATTCTATACCAACAACTTCACTTGGTGCTTCATCATACAATTGGTCTCAAGTAAATGGCCCTACTATTACTTTTTCATCGGTTAGTGAAAGAGAGCCTACTATTACAATACCAATTTCATCTTCAAATTCTTCATCTGATTCTATTGTTTTAGTTGTAGACTATACCTATGGAAACTTGTGTACAATGAGTGACACAATGGTCTTGCATTTTCCAGATATGAGCATTAATGCTAGTGCAAACCCTGATTCAATTTGTCTAGGTGAATCTTCAAATTTAATAGTTAATTTAACAGATACTTTAACACCTGCACTCTGTGATGATTACAATGTTTCAACAATTCCTTTCAATCCTCTATCAACAACTGGAACATTAGTAAATAATTTTACTGCTTTATCTTTTTTCTCATCAACAGATGAAGGTATTTCTGCGGCCCTTCCTATAGGATTTAATTTTAACTTTTATTGTAACAACTACTCTAACTTTTACATTCATACTAATGGGTTTATAACTTTTGATAATATAACTGGCACACCAGGACTCTTAACAGGATCTACAATCCCAGATGCTAATATTCCAAACAATTTAATAGCTTTATCTTGGGAAGATCTTGATGTGGCAAATGGAGGTAATATTCAATATTATGTTCAAGGTGTATCTCCAAATAGAAAATTAGTAGTAAGTTTTACATCTATAGAAACTTGGATAGGTGGTAATAGTATGACTTCACAAGCTATACTATATGAAAATGATAATTCAATTGAAATTCATATAACAAATAATAACTTATTTACTTCTACCATAGGTATTGAAGACTTTTCAGGAACTACTGGCCATTATCATTCCAGTCTCACTCAAGGTCAATCACTTGGAAATATTACAAATACTGCATATCGATTTGAACCAAAAACTTTTGGTCCATTTTATACATGGACTCCAAATAATACTTTAAATTCTACTAATATTCATGATCCTACTGCAACTCCAAACGTCTATGGAACCACTACATATGCTGTATTAGTAAATGATGGTATATGCACTTATATTGATAGTACTAATGTAACTGTTGTTACAAGTTTACCAGCTACTGTTCTTACTTGTGACAGTGCTACTGTTAATTCGATTTCTTTTAGCTGGTCAGATATTGGTTTACCTGCTGGTGGCTATTACGAATATAGCATTGATAGTGGCCAAACATGGATTAATGTTGGAACTAATCTTTCAACCACAATTAACAATTTATTATCTGGTACTAATTATTATATTATATTTCGTGCAAATGATGGTCAAGGTGGTCCTTGTTCAGTAGGTACTATTTCAAATATTAATTGTGCTACTTCTAATGCAGATTGTAATAATAACCCTGATATCATAATAAACTTAAACCCATTACATCTTACATGCAATAATGATAGTTCAGGTTGTATAAATGCTACAGTAACTGGTGGAAGTGGCAGCATAATGGGCCTAAACTGGTCGAATGGTATCACATCTAATGATAGCATATGTCAATTAACAGCAGGGCATTATACATTGGTCGTTACTGATACAATAGGTACAGGTCTTAACCCTACAATTTGTATTGATTCTGCAGTTGTTACTTTAACTGAACCGTTATTATTAGAAATTATTGTTGATACTATAATTCAACCAAGTTGTAAGGGATATGAAAATGGTGCTATTGATATTTCTATTAATGGAGGAAGTCCTAATTATAATTATCTGTGGTCTAATAATTCAATAAATCAGGATTTAGACAGCTTAGGAGATAACATCTATACTGTAACTGTAACAGATATTAATGGATGTGTTAGTACTACATCAGTTAATATTTTTTCAAATGATTCTATAGCAGTTAGCATAAATAGTATAATAGGAATGCTTTCCTGTGATGCATTACCTATTGGATCATTGCAAGCTACAGCAATTGGTGGTACGGGTTTTCTATACACATGGAATAATGGAACTTCAGGATCTATGGCTTCTGGTTTGCCAGCTGGTAATTACACAGTAACAGCTACAAATTCTAATGGTTGTATTGATTCTGCAAGTTCATCGATTATAGCACCTACATTACCTCAACTTAACCCTTATGTAAGCATAACCGGTTTGCAATCTGTTGCTGTTCCAATTGGCACTATAGTAACTATTTCGGCAGGAACTCCTGGTTTAACATACAATTGGACAGGATCATCTGATCCAATAAGTGGTAATCTTAACATAACGAATCCAAGTCAACAATTGACAACTGTTAGTCCTGACCCTGAAGGAATTTATACATATATAATTAGTGCTAGTTTAACAACAAATGATACTACATGCACATCTACTGATTCCATTATAGTTATAGTAGAAGCTCCTTTCAAAGGATTTTCTAATGCTTTTTCTCCTAATGGTGACGGTGTTAATGATTATTTTGCACCTATTACTTTAAGTGATAATGAAGTAACGACTTTTAGAATTTTTAATCGCTGGGGTCAATTGGTTTATAATGGTGATGAATCTCATGGTAATGGATGGGATGGTAAATTAAATGGCGTAGATCAGCCAATCGACTCATATATATATTTAGTTATCTATCAGAAGGCAAGTGATCCCGAACCAATTACAGTGCGTGGTGAATTTACATTATTAAGGTAATCTAATTCTAAATTATATTTTTTTAAGTAGCATAAAGATTTTTTAATTTAAAAATTATGAAACAACTATCAAAATTAGTACTACTTTGTCTATTTATTTTTAGTTTAAATCCTACACTTGTTGCACAAGCTTCAACTTGTTTTGATTCGTATTTAAGTCCATTTTGCAGTGGAATTGCACAATATCCTGCCAATTTTGATGGTACTGGGTCAGGTTCAGGTCCGCAAGCTCCAGCTGGACCGAATTATGATTGTTTAGGAACACAAGGTAATCCTACCTATTTCTCATTAACAATAGAACAAACTGGCTCAATCTACTTCACATTAGATAATACAGCAAACGTCGATATTGATTTTATACTATGGGGCCCTTTTAGTAGCATTGCAGATGCACAAACCTCCTGTGATTCTATGGGACAAGGTGGTCAATGGGGTAATGTTGATACATGTAGTTATAGTTCGATAGCTCAAGAACCAGTAAGTATTAGTAATGCTCAGGCTGGAGAAGTTTATATTTTAATGGTTACTAACTATGCAAATGTTGCAACTAATATATTTAGTACTCCAGGAACAGGTACTGGTTCAGTTGCATGTCCCTGTGACATCCCCTATGCTATAGATACATTATCCGCCATCAATGGAAATCAAGGTTTTATCGCTGATACATTAAATGGAATAAATCAATTTGTAGTATGTCCTGGCAATACATTAGGAATAGAAATTGGTGCAAAAGCTAGTTTAAATGATACTGTTAGTTTATATGGCCCTTTTACTACCGTAAATAATGCATTTGCAAATAATACAGTATTTTCCTTTAATCCAAATGCACCTTCATTTTATGATTCTTTGACTATTTTTACCCTATTAACACCCACCATATCTGATATTGGCTCGACCAATTTTTCTATGGGAATGAAAAACAATCTTTATACTGGAGGTTTAACAGATAGTAGCTGTTTTGATCAAATCAATATTCAGGTAATTGTACCTGGTGTAAATTTATCAAACATGACTGTTTGTTCTGGCGAAGATGTACTTATTACAGCAGATTCAATACTTACAACAACCGTTGGATCATCAAATTATTCTTGGAGTCAATTAAGTGGCCCAACAGTAAGTTTTTCGAGCACTACAGAACGCATAATTACTGTAAGTATTCCATCAACAAATTCAACAAGTAGTAATGACTCTATTGTAATTGAAGTTGATTATAACTATAGTAATTTATGTCCAATGAAAGATACAATTGTACTTTATTTTGAGGACATCTCCCTGTCATTAAATGCAAATCCTGACAGTGTTTGTATAGGACAAACATCTAATTTGTCTGTTCTTTTATCTGATACCTTGTCACCGGGTGTTTGTGATGACTATGATGTTACTACTATACCTTTTTCCACTGTTTCAGGTTCAGGTACTACAGTTTCATTAGCAGATGATGAACTTTCTTCTGTTTTGCCAATTGGTTTTAATTTTAACTTCTATTGTAATTCTTATTCAAATTTCTATATAAGTAGTAATGGTTTTATAACATTTGATCCATTATCTGGAAATGGGTGTTGCTCAGGGCAAACGTTACCTGATCCTTTTACTCCTAACAATCTTATTGCAATGTGTTGGACGGATTGTAACCCATCAAGCGGTGGAACTATAGAATATTTCACTACAGGTGTTGCTCCTAACCGTCAATTAATTGTTAATTTTATTAATGTACCTCCTTATAGTATAAGTTCTGGAAATCAAACAGTACAAGCTATATTATATGAAGGCACTGAAATAATTGAATTACATATCACTAATGCTACCCCAAGTGCTGGTTTAACATCATTAACATTAGGGCTTGAAAATTATGATGGATCCTTAGGCCATCCTGGCCCAGGAACAAATGGAACATCAAATACTATCAGCAATACAGCATTCAGATTTTCACCCAAGAATTACGGACCATTTTATACCTGGTTGCCAACAGGCTCTTTATCAGCCACAGATATATATAATCCTGTTGCTACACCAACTGCAACTACTAATTATTCAGTAACTGTTAATGATGGATCATGTACCTATGTAGATACTGCAACTATCGCTATTGTTTCTGGCCTTTCCACACCTGTAATTACATGTGATAGCACTGGCTTTAATTTTATTAGTTTTAGCTGGTCTGATCTTGGTTTACCTACTACAGGGTTTTACGAATATAGTATAGATGGAGGAAATACTTGGATTGTTGTTGGCACCGGATTATCAGCAACTGTGTCTAGTCTATCTATGAATACATCATATACTGTGTTAGTAAGAGCAAATGATGGAACCGGAGGAGCCTGTAGTATAAGTGGAGCTGGGTCTAATATTTGTACAACATTAAATCAATCCTGCTCAGGAATACCATCTATAAATATTTCATTAAGTCCTACTGATTTACTCTGTAATAATGATTCTTCAGGTTGTATTTCTGCAATAGTATCTGGTGGTTCAGGTAGTCCAATGAATTTAACCTGGTCTAATGGAACAATAGATATAGATAGCATTTGTACATTACCTGCAGGATCATATACTTTGGTTGTTACAGATACGATATCTAGTGGTGGTGGCTCTCCAACAAATACTACTCTTTATTCTGAAGCATTTGATGGTATACATAATTGGACTTTAAATGTTCCAAGTGGAGCAAATGGTGCAGATAATAATTTTTGGCAGGTTGATAATGATGAATCAGGTATGCCTGTTGGAAGTTGTGGAAATTCGGGAGGAACAAATCTTTCATTACATATTACTAGTGTATTTTTTCCTGGTGGCGGTGCAGCGTACGATGCTGGGGGACTTTGTGGAATTCTTTTCTGTCCGTTAACAAATATGAGAGCTGAATCTCCTATTTTTTCAACAATAGGACATACAAATTTAACATTCGAATTTAATTTCATTGCGAATGGCACAGGTCTAATTGACAATGCTTCTGTTGTTTATAATGATGGAAGTGGTTGGCAAATTTTAGATCCAAGTATTAAATCATCATTATGTGGCAGTGGTCAGGGATTATGGACCAAATTTAGTATGACCCTTCCTTCTAGTTGCGAAAACAATGCATCAGTTCAGGTAGGGATTAATTGGGAAAACAATGATGATGGTATTGGTACCGATCCTTCAGTTGCTATAGATTCAGTTTTAGTATATGCAAATGCTACTGGAACTTCACTTATAACTTGTGTTGACTCGCAAAGTGTAACATTAACAGAACCTCCATTGATAAATATTGTTGTCGATTCTTTACAAAATCCAATTTGTAACGGTTCTTCAGATGGATCTATAAACATAAGTACATCTGGTGGCACTGGTTCTTATATTTATAATTGGAATAATGGTTCAACATCAGAAGATATCTCAGGTCTAAATAATGCTTTATATACTATATCTGTAACTGACCAAAACAACTGTACCGATACTGCTCAAATTAATTTAATTTCACCAAATGCTATTACCCTAAATTTAATTGATAGTGTTAATATAGGTTGTAATGATTCATCAAATGTAGGCTCAATTGATATACTTGTTGGTGGCGGTACGGGTAGTTTAACATATCTCTGGAGCAATTCTGAAACAACTGAGGATATTACTGGCCTAACAGCTGGAAATTATACTATAACTATTACTGATTCTAATAATTGTACAGAAAGTATGACATATACTATAGTACAGGATACTGGATTATCACTTACTATTAATCCAATACAAGATACGCTTGATTGTGACTTATCCCCTATTGGGTCTTTAGAAGCATTAGGTATTGGTGGGTCCAATATTAATTACACCTGGAGTAATTCGTCAACTAATGCAAATATATCAGGCCTATCAGCTGGAAATTATACAGTTATCGCAATTAATAATAATGGTTGTACAGACACCTTAAGTCAAACTATTTATGCTCCTATAGCCCCAACACTTAATGCTTTTGTAAGTGTAACTGGTACAACAAGTGTTAATGTTCAACTCAATAGCACTATTTTCTTATCAGCCGGCAGTTCAGGATTTACTTATTATTGGTCAAGTATTGTAGATCCAGTAACTGGTAATTCCAATATTGCAAATCCTTTGTCAGATACAACCAGTGCTAATCCTGATCCTGAAGGAATATATTCTTATATTATTACAGCTTTCAATAATGATTCTAGCTGTATAGTTACAGACACACTTTGGGTTACCGTAGAAGCACCTTTTCAAGGTATTCCTGATGCATTTTCACCTAATGGTGATAATATTAATGATACATTTAAACCAATTACTTTAGCAGATTCAGAAGTTAAATTGTTTAAAATATATAACAGATGGGGACAAGAAGTTTATAACGGATCTAATTCTCCAGGAAGTGGATGGGACGGTAAATACATGGGCGTAGAACAACCATCTGATGTATATATTTACGTTTTAGTATATCAAAAATTTACTTCTAGTGAACCTAAAACAGTACGAGGTGAGTTTACATTAATTAGGTAAATATATATTAACATAAAAAAAGCTACCAAAATTTTGGTAGCTTTTTTTATGTGTAGTGATATGATATTTTTTTATAAAAATTATACAACTTAAGCATGTACTAAAGCAGGTACAACTTCATAATCAAAAGGTAAGACTTTTGAATCTTTTACTGTAGATAAGGTCATCAATGTTTTTAATCTCTCTATTTCTTCAATCTTAGAAAGTGTTTTAAAAAGTAATTGTTCATAGGTTGGAATATCTTTACAAACAAGATGCATAAGAAAATCTGCTTCTCCAGTAATTATGTAACATTCAACTATTTCATCTATTTCATTTACTTTAGCAATGAAATTTTCTAGTGCATTTTCCTTTTGCCAGGCTAAAGAAACTAAAACAAAAGTTTTTACACTTAAACCTATAATATGAGGATCTACTTGTGCATGGTAACTTTTAATAATTCCAGAGCTTTCTAATTTTTTTACACGTTCCAATGTTGGAGCTGGAGACAAACCAATTTTCTTAGATAAATCAAGATTAGTAATCTTACTATTTGCTTGTAAGATTTTCAAAATTTTTAAGTCAATTTTATCCAACTTGTGATTCTGTGCAGACATACTATTTGATTTTTAATTTAGGAAATAAATAGCTAGATTACTTAAAAAAACATACTATTTATTAGGAATATTTGTTTTATGTTATTAATGATTTGCAAAGATATATATATTTATTTAAAATAACAACATTTTAAAACTTTTGCGAAATTATATTTTGTGGATATTATAAAAAAATAAATTTTAAATTAAAAAGCAGGTAAATTTTTGACAAATCAAAAAAAAATAAGCCTAGGTAATATATAAATTCTTTGACTATGTATATTACAATTAATATTTTTTTAGTAATATTAAATGTTATAATTTTTAATTATTAATAAAAGTTAATGTGAATAAAATAGTTATAGTAATATTGTATATACTCTTTGTTTTTGTCTCTTGTAATGAACAAAAAAATAATAATAAAAAATTATTAATCGGAATATGGCATTTTGAAAAAGGAACAATGAATGGTAATAAAGAAGATGCTGAACTACTTCAAAATTTAGTATTTGATTTTTCTGAAAAAACTCTTAAGTGCGAATTATTGCCTGATATGCAAAAAGGTTTTGGAAAAGAAGTTTTATATGAATTAAGTGAAAATCAAATTATAATAGGTAAATTATTGTATATGCAACTTATAAAAGTTACTAAAGAAGATTTGTTTATAAAATTTGAAATTAAAGCAAAGGAGAAGGTCAATGAATATAATCTAGAATTTTCTAGGAGTTTAGAATTAAAAAATAGTTAATCAGAATTTTTATTTTATCATTATACCTTTCTTTTTTACTATAGGTATTGTAGTGAAATTATCCTCCATAAAACTCCCTTTTACAAAAACATACTTTTTGTCATACATAAAATCTTCATATTGAAAACTTATCCAATATTCATTAGCAAGTTGAAATAATTTCGAATCTAAAGGTTCTATTTTAACAGCCATTTCAGCACCAATAATCTCATAAAAATATCTTAATTGGGTAGTTTCTACTTTTTTTCCATTAATTTCACCATATCCTCTTGAAGAAATAATAACATTTTTGATATCAGCCTTTTTTAAGTTTAACAGATATACATCCCAAAAATTCTCATCTTGTTCATTTGGAACAACAGCTATAGCAATATCTTTAACCTTTTTAATAGGTATATCTTTCTTCATTAAATGATTGTTAAAATAAAATTTCTATAATTAATCTTTATATTTTGCTTCAAACAAATCTGCAAAATGATGTTTTAGCTGTCTTTTTATAACACTAATATCAATTTTATATCCCAATTCCTGTGCCATAGAAGTTACCGATTTGTTTTTTATGCCACAAGGGATTATGTTTTCAAAATATGTTAGATCCGTATTTACATTTAATGAAAAACCATGCATTGTTGTCCACCGGCTTAAATGAACACCAATAGCACATATTTTTCGTGATTTTTTTGTTCCTGCGTCTAACCACACTCCCGATAGGCCTTTTATTCGTTCACTAATAATATTATGCTCTGCAAGCATTCTAATAACTACTTCTTCTAAAAATCTTATATATCGCCCTATGTCTGTAAAAAATTCATCCATATCCAGAATCGGATAACACATAATTTGTCCATATCCATGATAAGTAATGTCGCCACCACGATTAATTTTATAAAATGTAGCTTTTTTTTCGACTAATGAATTTTCATTTAAAAGTAAATGTTCTTCTTTGCCATTTCTTCCAAGGGTATAAACATGAGGATGTTCACAAAATAATAAATAATGAAATTGTTCCTGATATTTTTGACTATCCCTGTTGGATAGCTTACGGCCAACAACTTCTTCAAAAAGTTTAGTTTGTAAATCCCAGGCTTCTTGAAATGGAAGCAATCCCAAGTCCATATAAACAACCTCCTTCCCCATTATAAATAATTATTCTTTTATGATAATGGCCTTAAATAAATGAATTTCATTAAGCATTTTATATAAATTTAGCCCAAGGAAGCTTTAGCTAATTCACTTTTAAGTAAATCTATCACATTTACTTCTATTGAATCGACTTTTCTTGCCTCTGCTAATTCCCAGGATATCCAATCACCAACATGTACTCCATACATAGCTTGTTCAATCAAAGAATCACCAAGACAATTGACTTGCTGAATATTATCAGCAACTTTTGACATTATATCTTTACTTATATCCATTCTTATATGATTACGTTGGATATCATCATTAGAATGAAAAACTAATATAGAATAATTTCCGTTTTGCTCTCTCCAACCCACTAATTCATTGTGATTCATTTCAGGAAACGCATGATGCAAAGCTAATAATTTAGAATTTTCATTTAATTGTTGTCGTAAGCGTAAGGCTACAGCACCCATTCTATCTGTCGAATAAATGACATTAAATTTTTGATGCATGTTTCTGGCAAGTCTTTTTGCTTCAGTTCGAATACGATCCTGATAGTCCTCTAATAATGTAATAGCATTTTTTAATTCTGAAAAACAATTATTAGGAGCAAACCCAAAATATTTAAGAATATATAATTGCTGTACAAATGAATAACCTAAGCAGGTTCTTGGTGGCTGTTTTACTGCTGGGATCTGAATATAATCCAAATTTAAATCTTTAGCTTTATCTAATAATTTGCCACCTGAACTTATACATACTATTTTGGCACCTGTTTTAAGTGCTTTATTAAAAGTAATAAGCGTTTCTTCAGTGTTTCCTGAAAAAGAAGATGCAATTACAAGGGTATTTTCACTAATATAAGCAGGCAATTCATAGCCTTTACAAGATAAAAAAGGGACTTTGCAATTATCTCTGATAAATTCAGCAACAAAATCTCCACCGATACCAGAACCTCCCATTCCCAAAACTACTATATTGTGAATTGAATAGTTATGTTTAGTAAAAGTTGCTTTTTCTCCAATTTCCATAGCAATTTTTAATTGTTTTGGAAATTCTTTTATAAAAACGTCCATCATAGTATTAAGTGTTTTAATAGTATAGTATTTAAGTTAAAAAATTAAAGAGATATATATTAATATGAACTTTATAATTAACTTTTAGAATTATTAAATCTCAAGCATGCAATATAATAATTTTATGGCTAATCACAATGAAGTAGGAAAGTTAGGAGAAAAATATGCTCAAGAATTTTTAATAAATAATGATTATAAAATTTCTGAATGCAACTGGAGATGGGGAAAAGGAGAAATTGATATTATTGCAATAAAAAATGATGTATTGGTTTTTATTGAAGTGAAGACTCGTTCAAAAAATACTTTTGGAAACCCTGAGGACACAATTTCTGAGAAAAAAAAGAACCTCATGTATGAACTTGCAACTGAATACATGTACCAATCAGCATATGCTTCAGAATTTAGATTTGATGTTATTGCAATAGTCCTAGAACCTTATATTAAAGTTGATCATTTTATGGATGCTTTTTTTCCATCATGGTAAATTTTATCTCTAATGTGATATTCTGTATTGTAGGTAAAAAATAGTTTGTAAATTTATCTTTTGAACTACAACAAACAATCATAGAAATATTTGAATTTTACTGATTGTTAATTTAGCTAATCCTTATATTATGATCTAAAATATAATTATTCATATAAAATAGAAAAATCTCTTTATCAGGTTTTTCTAAAAAATCTCCTAAATTCATTCGATTCTTTTGTTTCTTATCATAAAAGGTTAAGCCAATAATCCATTCATCAATATTCTCGTCTATTAGTGAGAATTTCTTTTCAAGTGTAAAATAGTATGAAGATTTATTGTTATTATCAAAGAACAACAGGCCTAATTTAGCTTCGGCACCTAAGACTGGTTCTGGGAATGTGTATATAGCTACAGATATCTTATCATTTAGGGTTCTGTATTCAATTTCAAACTCATCCCAGTCAAATTCGTTATCAGTATTCCCTGCTTTAGATACAAACAATTCTTTATTTATAAGTAATTTAAGATTTTCTTTTTCATTATTAATTTCAGAAATTAAATAAGGCAAAAATTCATGTGCAAGATCATATCTTCTCATTGTTATATGCTATTTTAAATAAAAAAATAAATATATAAACATTAAAGTACAATTGATATATTTAAGCATGTAATATATATTCCTTTTTTTACCAAACAATCGTTTGATTAAACTAAATTATTTATCTTTATGGTCTAATTTAATTAACCTCAAACATATATCAATGATTCACGAACAATATCCTAAATTGTTAGAACCTTTAGACCTTGGTTTTACGACACTAAAAAACAGGGTTCTGATGGGTTCAATGCATACTGGACTTGAAGAAGGAGATCCTCAAATTTTAGCTGCATATTTTGCTGAAAGAGCTAAAGGCCAGGTGGGACTAATAGTAACAGGTGGCATTTCACCTAATCGTGCAGGTGTTGTCAAACCCTTTGCTGCAATATTAAATAAAAAATCTAAGATTTACCACCATAAAGTTATAACAGATGCTGTACACAAAGAAGGTGGTAAAATTTGTATGCAAATTCTTCATGCAGGTAGATATGCGTATATTCCTTTTTGTGTTTCTCCTTCATCAACAAAATCTCCAATTTCTATGTTTAGAGCATGGAAACTGCCTGGATTCATGATTAATTGGACAATTAATGATTATGCCAATTCAGCTTATCTAGCTCAACAAGCAGGATATGATGGAGTTGAAATTATGGGCTCAGAAGGGTATCTCATTAATCAGTTTATTGCAAAAAGAACTAATATGCGTACTGATAAATGGGGTGGTTCTTATGAGAATCGAATTCGTTTTCCCTTAGAAATTGTACGTAAAACAAGAGAAAAAGTAGGCAAGAATTTTATTATAATTTTTCGTTTATCAATGCTTGATTTAGTTGAAGGAGGAAGTTCATGGAATGAAGTTGTACAATTAGCAAAGGGGTTAGAAGAAGCTGGAGCAACAATTATAAATACTGGTATAGGTTGGCATGAAGCTAGAATTCCTACTATTGCAACAAGGGTTCCAAGAGCTGCATTTGCATGGGTCACTAAAAAAATGAAAAGAGAAGTTAATATACCTTTGGTTGCAACGAATCGTATTAACATGCCAGATATAGCAGAAAAAATTATTGCTGAAGGAAATGCTGATATGGTTTCTATGGCACGTCCTTTTTTGGCTGACCCGGAAATCGTTTTAAAAGCAATAGAAAACAGAGCAGATGAAATAAATACTTGTATTGCTTGTAATCAAGCATGCCTTGATCATGTTTTTGAACAAAAAAAAATATCCTGTCTAGTAAATCCCAGAGCAGGTCATGAAACGGAATTAAATTACTTTCCTGCTAAAAACAAAAAGAAAATTGCTGTTATTGGTGCTGGGCCTGCTGGTATGGCAGCATCTACAGTAGCAGCTGGTCGTGGACATGAGGTCACTCTTTTCGAGGCAAGTGATAAAATAGGTGGTCAATTTAATATGGCAATGAAAATACCAGGAAAAGAAGAGTTTAATGAAACTATTAGGTATTTTAATAAACAAATTGAATTGACTGGAGTACAATTAAAATTGAACCAAAAAATTAATGCTGAAGATTTAATAGGCCAATTTGACGAAGTTATATTGGCAACAGGGATAAAACCTAGGGTTATTAAACTAGATGGAATTGATCATGAAAAAACATTGACATACATAGATGTACTACGTGATAATAAACCCGTAGGAAAACGTGTTGCAGTAATTGGTGCAGGAGGAATTGGTTTTGATGTATCTGAATACTTATCTCATGAAGGAATTTCACCTGGATTAGATATTCCTACTTATATGAAAGAATGGGGTGTGGATATGACATTACAAAACCGTTCAGGTTTAAAAGAAGTTTCTGAAATCCACCCCTCACCTCGTGAAATATACCTTTTACAACGCAAAACAACTAAAGTAGGTGGTGGATTAGGAAAAACTACTGGTTTCGGTCATCGTAAAAGTCTTTCAAACAAAAAAGTTAAAATGATAAATGGTGTTAGTTATGTAAAAATTGATGGCGATGGCTTGCATATATTGAAAGATAACAAACCTCAAATATTAAAAGTAGATAATGTAGTTATTTGTGCCGGTCAAATACCACTTAGAGAATTACAAAAACCATTGGAAGAGGCTGGTATAAAAGTTCATTTAATAGGGGGAGCTGATGTAGCTGCCGAACTAGATGCAAAAAGAGCTATCAACCAAGGTTCAAGACTTGCCGCTAAGATATAAAATAAAAAAAACAGTTGTCAAGTGATTTGACAACTGTTTTAGTGTTAAAAACAACTCAAATAAGTTAATACTTATTTTTTGCTGTTCTTAATAGATTGAACTTCTAGACGGATATTTTGTGCAAGAGTTTTAATTTCTTGCATGCCTTTACGTACACGTGTACCTGCAGCGTTATTGCCATCATTATAGAATTTTCCAAAATCGGCTTCTAAACCGTCAACGATACCTTTTAAATCATCAAATTTGCTCATTTTAATTTTGTTTTATTCGTAATAACAGGATATTACAAGGATGTTTAAATATTCCCTTTTTGTGGGAAATCCAAAAGTACAATAACATCTATAATATCCAAAATCAAATCGCTTTTTTTTTTAAAAACTATGATAAAAGTCTCTAAAACTGTGAAAAATGGACGTTAAACAACAAATTTCTTTAATTTTAATATAATTTATTTGTCCCTTCGACTGATATTGAATTAAATATATTTATTGATTTTTCTAACATTAAATCAGTAAAATCTAGATGTGTAACAAATCGTATCTGATTTGGGCCAAATGGAACACTTTTTAAACCAAGCTTAGCAAATTGGTCTATAACGTCCAAATAATCTATTTCAGATGGAATTTCAGCGACAACAATATTAGTGTATACCGGTAATACATTTTTAACATAATTAAGACCTCTTAATTCATTTCCCAATATTTTAGCTCTTTTATGATCTTCTTTTAGTCTGCTAATATTATTTCTGATAGCATACGTACCAGCTGCTGCAATTAATCCTGCTTGACGCATACCACCACCAAATAATTTACGAATTTTTCTTGCTTTTTTAATATTTTTAAAATTAGAAATTAACATAGATCCAACAGGTGCTCCAAGACCTTTTGATAAACATATTGAAATTGTATCAAATTCTTTCCCTATATCTTTAGTAGAATAATTTGATTCAATTATTGCATTGAATAACCTTGCACCATCAAGATGTAATTTCAAATTTGTATTTTTGCAGAGCACATTGATTTTTTTAATTTCTGAAATATCATAAATGCTGCCTCCACCTTTATTGCATGTATTCTCTAGACTTACTAACTGTGTCTCAGGAAAATGAGGGTCATCAATTTTAATTGCTGCTTCAATTTGATTCGCATTTAGACGTCCTTTGTTGCCATTCAATAAATTAGTAGCTAAGCCCGAATTGAATCCAATCCCACCTCCTTCGTATTTATAAACATGAGATAATGCATCACAAATAATTTCACCTGGTGCATTACTATTAATTTTAATTGCTATTTGATTAGTCATTGTTCCTGAAGGACAAAAAATAGAGGCTTCCATTCCAAAAAGGTCAGCAACAACTTCTTCTAATTCATTAACTGAAGGGTCATCGTTAAATACATCGTCTCCTAATGGTGCATTAAACATAGCCTCTTTCATCCCAGTAGATGGTTTAGTTACAGTGTCACTTCTTAAATCTATAATCATAATAATATCTATTTATAAATTTGATATACCAAATATAGACAATTTCAAGAAAAGCTGAGATATTTAGAGTTGATAGTAAAATTTCTTAATTTTTTAGAATACTTTTAATACATATTCAATTTAATTAGAACATAAAATTATTATTAATACTAAATTAACAGGTTACGAATAATGAAAATATTATCTGTTAACACAGCAAAGCCAAAAACTATAATTTGGGAAGGAAAAAATATAAAAACTAGTATTTTTAAAACTTCAGTAGAAGGCCCACAAAAAGTTTCATATCTAAAGGTTGGTGATGATACACAATGTGAATTAAAGTTTCATGGTGGTAGAAACAAAGCAATCTATTCTTATGATTATTCATATTATGAAATTTGGAAATCAAAAATTGAACATAAAAATTGGTCATATGGTATTTTTGGTGAAAACCTAACTACTGAAGGACTAGCAGATGATATTATTAAAATTGGAAATATTTATCAGGCAGGCTCAGTTATTTTTAAGGCAATTCAGCCAAGGATTCCATGTTTTAAACTAAATTTGCCCTTTAGAAGAAACGACATGTTAAATATGTTTTATAATTCTAAAAACTATGGTACATATTTCAGGGTAATTAAGGAAGGAAATATTGAAAGTGGAAATAGTATAAAACTAATTGAAGAATCGCCCTGCCCTTATACAATCAGTGATCTTGTAGAAATTTATGCTACTAGAGGAAAAAACCAGCAGTTGTTAATAAATATTTTAGATTCACCATTTTTCCCAGAAGAAATCAGACAAAATTATACAAAATTTCTTCTCTAAAATATTAGATATATTTATTGTTAATTTAATCTTATGAAATTTCGTGTAGCAAGACATTGCAAAGCAATTAATCCAATAATTGATTTTTATACTAAAAACCTTGGGTTAGAAGTCCTGGGATCATTTAAAAGTCATAACAATTATGATGGCATTTTTTTAGGAAAAAAGAACCTTGACTGGCACCTTGAATTTACTGTTTCTGGTGACTTGCCAAATCACTATTCTGATGAAGATGATTTATTGGTCTTTTATGTAAGAACGGAAATGGAATTTAAATCCATAACAAATAGATTTAAAAAAAATGGTGTGGCACCAGAAAAACCAAAAAATCCATATTGGAATAAAAATGCCATAACGTATTGTGATCCTGATGGTTTTAGAGTCGTTGTATCATTAAGGGAAGACCTTTAGTTTTTATTTATTCATTATCAGTATATGGCTTTATTTCATTATTTTGTTTAATAACAGTATTTTCCTCATCGATATGTGTTACTACAAATTCAACTCTCCTATTTAATTGTCTCCCTTCTGAGTCGTTATTATCTGCAATTGGTTTTTTCTCACCATATCCAATATATTTCATTCTATTGGCTTCAATCCCCTTTTGGACTAAATAGTCAAAAACAGACTTGGTTCGGTTTTCGGATAAGTTTTGATTATATTTATCATCTCCACGACTATCAGTATGTCCATGTATTTCAATTAACATTGAGGAATATTCAAGCATAAGATTTACTAACTCATCAAGTTGTTCATTAGAGGCTGGCAACAAATCCCATTTAGCCGTTTCAAAAAATACTCTATCAAGTTTAATTACAGTCCCTACTTTGGGTGGTTCTTCTGCTTTGGTTGCACAAAGCAGAACATCATCTATAAGATAATAAGCATTATTAAATGCTTTTTCGTCAACAGTAACCTTTGGTGCATCCTTTGCTTCAACCATTATAGTTTTATCATTGTCAAAAAAATTGCCAATACATATATATTCAGATCGATTAGTAGAAATAAATGTAAAAGAAATTCGTTCCCATTTACGTCCATTTTCATTAATTAATTTATTGAAATTATAATCTGGTTTAACTTTAGTCAGTGGCAAATATCCTTTTTCGGAAAATAATGTTGGTGATAGTGCGACACCTAAATTATTAGAAATATATTTTGATAAACGTGCACGGCAAGCCCAAAATTCACAATAGTATTCTACTCCTATTTTTAATGGTTTTTTAAGTTTAATTTGTAGGTATTCTCTGTAAGTGTCATGACGTTCAGATTCTGGATTATGTGTTAAAATAGCTGCCATCTTAATTCCTGAATGTGGTTTATCAAGATAGATTCCATCTCTTTTTGCTTTCTTTATTACAGATGGGAGCGCAATTTTTATATCTGGAGTAGTAGCTGTTGGACTTTTCCAACCTACAACATTGTATCGGAATATACCAGAACCATCAACATCTGATTCAGGTTTTCTGCCCATTAATGATTCAAAATCTGAATTAGGAACTAAATTTTGATCGTGGCCTTCTGGAGGTTGTGAAAGAATATTTGATAGGAAAAAAAAATAAAAGATAATAAAAAAAAATTGAATCATAATGAGTGGTATTAGAAATACACTTAAATAGAAAGAAACAGCATAAATATGAAAATATTAGATCACAAATAAAACATAAAATTAATCACAGTTATCGATACATTTACCTGTCTTATCGATAGTATACCATCTATTATCCTTAAAGACTTCCGCTTTTCCGTTTACAAAAGATTTCGCAAATAAAAAATTTCCTGTAATAACCATCATTCCTTTGTTATTTATATAATTCCATTTATTGTTTGAAGTTTGCACATTTGCTAATCCTTCATTAAAAGGATGTCTTCGGGGATCAGGTTTAAAGAAATTTATATTTAGGTATTGCGGTTCTATTACCACCTTTAGTGATTTATTAATAAAACCCCATTTACCCTCATTATTTAAAAATGCAGCAAGACCCTCATTGAAGCAATGAATTTCTGAATATTTTGCATCAAGTATTATATTTCCATGAACATCAAGAAGCCCACTTAAGCCACTAAATTGATCATAAAAAACAATTGAACCTTCATTTACAACACCCAAATCTTTATATTTTAATGGAATAGTAATTTCCCATTCTTCATTAATAAGTCCATAATAACCATCCTTTGAAACAACGGCATATCCTTCAAAAAAACCATTAAAACTATCGTATAAGGTAGAATCATTTTCTTTAGAACCACTACATTTAACTCTATAAAATTTATAACTTCCTTTTATACCTTTTGAATTTCTATTATTTATTAACAATTGATTTTTACCAATAATCCATGATTCAGTATTAATAAAAGAATCCTCAGGTTTTCGAGTATTAGATCCTTGTATTGTTATTTCGCTTTCTTTGCCATTGAATTTTCCATCTAAGAATAATTTATAAGTTTTTTGAGTATTTGCGTATACACGAATTCCTTCTCCTGAAATTTTATTATTACTTATTTGAAGCGTAAGAAATTCATCAAAATTATTTTGACCTATTTGGAAGCAAACAAGTCTATTGTCTATGCTTGATATATTATTTGAATTATCTAAATCTCCATGTATTTTAGGTTTCTTTGAATTAGTTTCGCAACTTATCAAAAACACTAATAAAATAGAAATAACAAAAATAATGTTATTAAACGATGTCTTCATTAAATGTTATTAATTATGAATAATAATATTTACATTGTGGGCATTCATGCCCTTTCAGGTCAACGAGAATATACTAATCTAGAAATTATTAATTTTAGGAAAGAATTGAAGCGAATATAAACGCAATTTATAAAAAATTATGCAAATTGAAACTTTTGAAAATATAATATTCCAATTTAAATTTACAATTTTTTTTAATTTATAATTTGATGGTATTAGTATCATAATGACTAAAACATATAATCCCTTTTTTTAAATATTACAAATAAATAATAATGCAGAAATTAACAAAACTATTTACAGCAACATGTGTCATTTTTCTTTTTTTTACTTTTAACGCTTGTGAAAAAAAGTCTAATATAACTTCTGGAATTGAAGGGTCTATACCAGCTGATGCTTCGATTGTACTATTGATGAACACTAAACAGCTAATGGAAAAAGCAGATTTTGATGAACTATTAAAGTCTTCCTTTTATAATGAGTTTCTTAAAATTGCTGAGCAGGAATCTGCTGAATCCCTAGCATTTTTTAAAGATCCTGAATCTGCAGGAATTGACCTTAAAAGTAATATGGGTTTTTATGTTTCTATTTCTGAAAATAATAATAAACCAGCACCTGAATTTGCCTGTATTTTTCCTATAGCTGACATGGATAAGATTAAAAATAAAATTGCATCAGTTATTGAAACTGATAGTATCTTAAAGATAATGGAAAGAAATGGGTATCAATTTATTTCTTTGAAAGATGACATAAATTTAATACACAATGATAAAATTTTAGCCTTTATTAACTTTGATGAAGAAGTTAAAATTAATAATATTCTAAATCCTTCCGGTGATAATATTAAGTACAATGATAACTTTAATAGACATCAAAAAGAAGGAAAAGATATCATGTTTTGGATGCATGCTGATGAAATTGTAGACGCTGCTTTAAAAGTAGCCGGAAGAGAAAATGAAGATAAATTAAAAGGTGTACTATCCGCTGCTCATGTTACAAATGATGTGTTAAAAGACAATTACATGTCCTTTTATTACGATTTTAAAAATGGTGAAATCGATGGTGGCGCTTCCTTTGATTTTAATAAAGAGTTAGTGGAAACATTTGGTAACTTTTTCCCATCAAAATTAGCCATCGACTATTCAAAATATATACCAGCAGATAATTTAGCATTTGCAATTTCATTTGGAATAAATCCTGATGGTATTTTACAATATCTTTCAAAATTAGGATTTGACGTTCCTATCGAAAACTACATGGCAATGGTAGATCCGGATCTTAATTTAGGGAAAATTAGAGATGGGATTACTGGTGATATGGCCCTGGGTGTTTATGCGCCACCAGCAAAAGGTGCCGATCCTATTATAGTTTTAGCATTAGGTCTAAAAGATAAAACTTTTATCGAGGGTTTAATCAATAAATATGGTTTTTTTGCCGGTATTACTAAGGATGGTGATAAATATATTATGGAAAGCGGAGAATCAATGGACCCAGATGAATCATCTAAAAAAATAGAAATTAGTATTCAAGATGAAGTCATGATAATTAGCAATTCAAGTAAACAACTTGAAAATTCTCTTAAAGGTGGTAAAAATGAAATATTAGCTGAATTACAAAATGGTTGGATGGGAACTTATATAAA
This sequence comes from Saprospiraceae bacterium, assembly GCA_022448945.1. Classification (GTDB taxonomy): domain Bacteria; phylum Bacteroidota; class Bacteroidia; order Chitinophagales; family Saprospiraceae; genus Aureispira. The sequence goes on along the minus strand of JAKVCV010000006.1, from coordinate 85,072 downwards.
TTATGAGGCAATTGAAAAACATCACGACGATATAACTAGTATGTTTCCAATTGATAACGAAAGTCTTGGAGTTGCTAAATTGATGGAAAAGTATAATGAGATTGAAGATGTAAAAGTACTTTTTAAAGGTGGACAAATTGATGTTAAAACCGACCTTAAAACTAAAGATATTAATAGTTTAAAACGATTAATTCAATTAGCAGAATTACTATATCAAGATCGCGAAAAAATTAAAGCTGAAATTGAAAAGAATCTTGAGGAGGATGAATTTGAAGGCTTTGAAGAAGAAATGATAAACACATAAAATTCTTAAAAGATATAATATTAAAATATTTATTAATGAAGCCGATGGGATATTTTTTCATCGGCTTCAATTATGTCTTTACTAATATGGAATAATGCATCTCCTTGATTTACTAAAGCTGCATGATTCGCACAGATAATATATCCATTAAAACCAGATTTAATATTTGATTCAAAATTACCATAAGGGTCAGTAATCGACCCTATTATTTCATCCTTTTTTACAAAAGTTCCTATTCGAATATGTGAACGAAACATTCCAGAATGTTTTGCCCTTATCCATTTGGAAGATTTTATCAAGGTTTGCAGTTCAGTCCTTGAAGCAGATCTTTCTTTTAATTCATTAGAAAAATCACGAATACCTAGATAAGACATTACTCTTAGTGCACCATTAATGCCATTCACTGTAACCAATCGATCAAGATTAAGGGTTTTCCCTCCTTCAAAAAGCAGTACTTTTTTACCCATATCTGCTAATGTTTTTCGAAAAGATTTATCTCGTGTTTCAGCATCTTTAATGAACTTGACACCAAAAATTTGAGCAAGTTCTAGTGTTTCAACACAACTAGCATCAACTCTTATCTGAGAGTAATTAAATCTCATATCACCACCTGTATGAAAATCTATACAATAATCTATATGCGGTACTATTTCTTTAATAAGATAATAAGCAAAACGACTTGCCAGTGAACCTCTTTTAGAACCAGGAAACATTCTATTAAGATCTCTCCCATCAGGAAATTCTCTTTCCTGATTAAGAAAACCAAAAACGTTGATTACAGGTATACATATTACTGTCCCACATTCAGGAATATTGAATTTATTTGAAATAATCTGTCTAACAATTTCAACCCCATTAATTTCATCACCATGTATTCCTGCTGAGAACAATATACAAGGACCATCTTTTTTTCCCCTTTGAATAATTATTGGAACAGACAAACTTGTTCCAGTATGCAATTTTGCAATATTAAGATTAATAATAGTTTTTTTGCCTTTGGGAACATTAGTATTCAATATTTTCATAGGAGTTATATAAATTATAATAATAGGGGCTATAAATCAATATAGATCTATTACAGGTCAACATTTCGTTCTACGTAACGGATAATTGCTTTAGCAATATCCTTATTGGTAGCATTTTCAATTCCTTCTAAACCAGGTGAAGAATTAACTTCTAAAACCATTGGGCCTGAATCAGATTGGATCATATCTACACCGGCTATTCCTAAACCTAGAGTCTTTGATGCTTTTAAAGCTGTATTTTCTTCTTCTTCAGACAATTCAATTAATGTAGCAGTTCCTCCTTGATGCAGATTTGACCTGAATTCTCCTGGTGCACTTTGGCGTTTCATTGAACCAACCACTACCCCATCAACAACAAAGGCTCGAATATCTGCTCCTTCTGCCTCCTTAATAAATTTTTGAACAATTACTCTAGCCTGCAAACCATTAAATGCTTCTAAAACTGATTTTGCAGCTGAACGTGTCTCTGCTAAAACAACACCCATACCTTGTGTTCCTTCAAGTAGTTTAAGTACACATGGTGCTCCTCCAACTTTATTTATGACTCTGCTTACATCTCTAGAGTAATTTGTAAAAACTGTTTTAGGCATATCTAAACCAGCTCTTGATAGAAGTTGTAAACTCCGTAATTTATCTCTTGATCTCGTTAACGCTTCAGAACTGGTAGCAGAAAAGATTTTCATCATCTCAAATTGACGAATTAAAGCTGCACCATAAAAGGTTACAGATGCACCGATTCTAGGAATAATTGCATCAATTCCTTTAATCTCATCACCCCTATAATATATTTGTGGTTTTTTTTGTTCAATTACAATATCACATTTTGTATGGTCAAGAATTATCATTTCATGCCCCCTTTCTTCCCCTGCCTCTTTTAATCTTCTAGTTGAATAAAGCCTTGAGCTTCTTGACAAAATTACCATTTTCATTTTCTTGCTCATGATTTATTTTTTACTTTTTTTAAGTTTGTAAGTTTTAGATACATCGACAATAAATTTTCCCCGTAAAAATTTTCTTCCTAATAGTACAGGATATTTCATATCTACACGATCAGTGAGTGTTAACTCTACTATATATATTTTTGAACCAAATTTCATGTTCGTAGTAATCTTAAATCTTTGTTCTGTAATACCATTGGAACTTTTAATAGTTGTTATAATATATGAATCAAGTACATAATGTTTTTTATTATAAGCTTTATATCCTTTGTCAAGAAATCTACAATGCAATACTCCATCGATTTCCTGAATCTCTGAACAATATATACTAGAAGTGTATGCACCAGTATCTATTTTTGCATCAATATTTTTGATTCCAAAATCAGGAAAACTAACTTTTTCTCTTCTACCAATAGATTTTTTTTTCATATAAATATTATTAATTGAGTAAAACAATATAATAACTATAATGGAAATTTATCTTGCTAATTAGATATATTTATCACAATAAATTAAATGGAAATTAAGAATATGTTATACCTTGTTTTTATAGGAATCAAAAAACCCTTAAAATTAATGTATATATTTAATTATAATACTTAAGAATAGGATAACAAACTTATGTTTATAGATTATTGAATAATCAATAAATGTTTAATAAAATTAATTAGATTGTTACTAACTAAATTATAAATTTTTAATAATGAATATCAAAATCTACCATAATCCAAGATGTAAAAAAAGTAGAGACAGTTACAATCTTTTAAAAGAAAATGGGATTCTATTTGAAACTATTGAATACTTGAAATACCCACCATCAAAGAAAGAACTTAAGTCGATCTTAAATAAACTTAATATTACTGCAGAAGAATTAGTCAGAAAATCTGAAGGGATATTTAAAGAAAAATACAAAGGAAAAAAAATGTCGGAAGAAGAATGGATAGAAGCTATGGAAAAATATCCTAAATTAATTCAACGCCCAATAATAATTAAAGACAATAAAGCAGTTGTTGGACGGCCTATCGAAAGGGTGATATCATTATTAAATATATAGAATATTAGTTTTTTAAACTACGATTAAATCTCTCTCTATATCAAATATACTACTTAACATTAAACAAAATCTTGAATTAGTCCTACATAAATGAAAATAAAAAATTATAAATACACCTCCCAACGAGTTTGCGCTTGTGCAATTAATGCATTGTCGGACAAACGTAAAAGTTTATGGAGGTACAAATGATTATTTATTTTTTGAGTGTTGACCTGAACAGTATCTTTCCATCTACATTCTAATTTATATACAATATCCAATTCTTCTAATTTACCCTTGTTCTCAATATAATAATCAACAGTTTCAAATATCCATTGCATATATCGGATATTACTTAGGTGTTCATTGAAATCAAGATCATGCCAATTAACAATAAAATTTTTTTGGAAATCTACCCTATTAATTGAAGGAAGTTTATTTTTTGCGTGTTTTAGGCAATTAGAAACATCATATTCTCCCTTTAGACGAATATTTTCAGGTATTTTAGCAATTTTTCTTTCAATTGTATTCATTAAAAGCCAGGTAGATGCTGATTGAGCAATAAGTTTATTGTCTTTAGAATAAACATGATAATCTCTATATGTAAAAATCTTATCAGAGCCTGCAGGGTAAGTTTTTATGCGTATAGTTTCGCCCAATAGTGGTAAACGTAAAATTTTAAGGTTTTTACGCATCAAAACCCAGGATATATTTAATTCTTCCATATCCCATACAGAATATTTCAAATTAATAACATTTTGCATAGCTGCTTCTTGCATCAAATTAATTAGAGCAGCAACAGTTGATTTTTTTGAAGGATCAATTTCATAAGTTCTAATCGTAAATTGACCTTCATAAATCAGATCTTCTGGTATATCCATAGTAATAAATTAGCATTATTAATAAAACTCTAATTTACTTATTAAGCTTAAAAAAAGGAAGATAATAAATAATACATTTTATAAACTTTTTGTACATTTGTTAAAGAAATAAATTATATTATAGTTCTTATTTACATTTAATTTTTGTGTATGCTTAGTCGCCATAATATTCGCATAAAGGTATTACAATCACTATATGCCTTTTCACAGAGTGAACATTCTGACACATCAATTGCTGAAAAAGAATATCTGAAGTCAGTAGACGAAAGTTATAGATTATATTTACTGAATATGCTATATCTTTTAAAAGTTGCAGACTATTCAAAGGTGGATTTTGAGATAAAATCTAAAAAACATGTGCCTTCTGAAGCAGATAAAAAACTCACATTGCGACTATATGAAAATCCTGTCCTAGTATGTCTTCGAGAAAATAAATCTTTCTTTGAAATTGTCAAAAAGGAGAAGCTAATACCCCTTATTGACAATGATATGGTTAGAAAGCTATATAAAAAATTTGCACAATTAGAATATTATTCTACATATCTTGATATGGATACAGTTCCATTGAAGGAACATCAATATTGCTTGGTTAATCTTTATAAAAACATGCTTGGAGAAGAACTTTTTATAGACCACCTTGAAGATGTTTCTCCAACTTCCGAAGATGATCAATCATTAGTATTTGGTGCCTTAAAACGATCGATTAGAAGTCTGAATGATGAACCTACTTTCTTTACCGCTCAACTTCCAAATAAAGAATTTGTCCATGAATTTGGTAAAGAATTACTTTATCTTGCTATTCAACATAATGATACTTTACAGAACTTGATAGTTGATAGACTAAAAAACTGGAATGAAGATCGCGTCGCAGTTCTGGATATGCTACTCCTGAAACTAGGAATATGTGAATTTTTATACTTCCCATCAATACCAACTAAAGTTACTATTAATGAATATGTTGGTTTAGCAAAAGACTACAGTACAGACAAAAGCAAACGTTTTATTAATGGAATCCTAGATAGGTTAATGAAAGATCTATCAGAACAAGGCCTGATAAATAAAGAAGGTAGGGGGCTAAAAGAAAATTAAATTACTAATTTTAATAATCATATTTTTTAAATTAAAATTCAATTACCTAGTACTCCATTATGCCTTATACCAAAACACTTAAAATATTTTTATTTTTCTACTTTTCTGTTTTTTATTTACAAGTCGTAGCGCAAACTTTTAAAAACAGAAATGGGATAACTTATAAATTCGTAATTACAGACTATAATACATTAGATCCGGTATTTCAGAATGCTAATGACCCCGATCGTATCATTCATCCTGATGAAATAAATTATGCAGGTGAAATTGGTTTCTTTAGATATATCAATAAATCTTTAAGCCTTGGAGCTCCTGTTCGAGTTGGTAGTATTGATTCACACCATTCTATTTATGACGACAATGACCCCCTTTGTCAGCCTTGCGAACAAAGAAAAAGAAATGAACTGTTTTTTGGAATTGATATAGTAGCTATTTATAAGTTCAATAATGATTATCTACTCAAAGAAAATTTCATGGTAGCCCCCTACATTTTTTTTGGATCTAGTGGGATATACCTTACTCAACGTGAAGGAAATTTTGATTTTCAATTACCCATGGGTCTAGGATTAAATATTAAGTTAACAGAATATATGTATTTACAAGCACAATTTGAGTATAGAAAATCATTACTTATACAAAAAGATAATTTTGGAATTTCCGGTGGAATCTTTTGGCTACTTAATTTTAACAAGTCAACAAATAATGAATAAAACGTTTTATATCAACAAAAAAAAGACAATGGACAACTGTTATCTTTTCCTATTATGTGTAATATTATTTACAGCTTGTAATTCATCAGAAGAGTTGTCAACATCAATTCCCACAGCTGATGAAATTGAAAGAATGGAAACAATTTCTAATTCAACATTAATAAACAATCCTATAACTGCCGACGAAGCCATTTCACCAGAAAACGCTGCTAAAATTGAATTTGAAGAAGAAGTCTTTGACTTTGGTAGTATAATTGAAGGTGAAGTAGTAGAGCATATATTCAAATTCAAAAATACTGGCAAAACACCACTAATTATTAATCATGCTAAAGGAAGTTGCGGATGCACTATCCCTGAATGGCCTCATGATCCAATTTCTCCAGGTGTGACAAGTAAAATAAAAGTAAAATTTAATAGTAAAGGAAAACAAGGGGAACAAAACAAAACTGTCACTATTTCTGCAAATACCATTCCCAATAAAACGACAATTCGCATTGTTGGAGGTGTTGAAATTAACCCTGAAACTGAAAAAAAGGCTAAAGAAAATAAAACTTTAAGAGAAAAAAATAAAGATTTATAAATAATCCATTCTTATTCCTTTATATCACATTTAGTTGTATTAATAATTAAAAAATTTTAACTTTGTGTTCATCACAAGATGCCTTTATTTTAATCATACAGTATTAACCTAAATTAGTCCTAATCTATAATTATTACCAATAACATCGTAAATATATGAATAACTTAATACTATTGTGGCAAGATGTAGCAGCTGATCAAGGTCCAAGCCCTTTGTTTTGGCCTTTTATGCTTTTGGGCCTTTTGGTTTTTTATTTTTTCATGATCCGCCCACAACAAAAAGAACAACAACAACAAAAACTTTTTTCAGATAGCTTAAAAAAGGGTTCTAAGGTAGTAACAATTGGTGGTTTACATGGTACTATTGCAGAATTAAAAGATACTGAAGTAACTTTGTTAATTGCACCTAAAACAGTTGTAACTTTACAAAGAAGTTCTATATCATTGGAATCAACTAAATCTGTTTATGAAAAACAAACCAAAGAAAAATCAAAAGTATAAAAATAAAAGATTCAAATCTTTTATTAAAACTGATAGAGCAATACTAATGATATGCATTGGTATTGCTTTTGTTTTCTGGTTGATTACTAAGTTTTCGTACTCTTATAAGGATTCAATAATAATAAATTTAAATTATATAATTCCATCTGAAAAGGTATTTACATTTCCACCCTCTAAAGAATTACTCGTTGATATTGAAGCTAATGGTTGGGATTTATTAGGGCTTGCTTTTTCTTCTGCTAAAAGAGAAATAAACATTGTTGTAGAAGCAAATGAAATCAGAACAATTTCTGCCTCTTCATTAAATAATAAAGTAATGAATTTTATTCCTGACGTTAATATATTAAATATCACACCTGAAATAATTAATATACAAACTGAAGCTATTGCATCAAAAAAAATACCTGTAATATTAGATCACCAAATTCAATTGGCACCATTACATCAATTTGTTGATGGTATTCGAATTGATCCTGAAACTATAGAAATAACGGGTCCTGCATCTGTTATTAGAGATATTTATGATTGGAAAACAAATGTATATATACCATCAAATAAAATTGAAAAAGATATTAATGTAGAACTAACTTTAGTTACTAATCCTAATAGCAATATCAAGACTTCTACAAAAATTATTAAATGTAAGGCCGAAGTTGAAGCAGTTACTGAAAAACAAATTGATGTACCAGTAAAAGTAATTAACGCTCCAGATAGTTTATTGTTGGTGATTTTACCGAAAAAAGTAAAGATAAATTGTCGTGTTGGTCTAAGTGATTATCATAATTTAGATTCCGACGATTTTGATGCAATTGTTGATTTTAAGGACTTCGATATTTTTAACAAGACAAAAATTAAGGTTGATTTACAAAAGAAACCGAATTTTGTAAAACATATTCAATGCATTCCATATAAAGTTGAATATATAATCCGTAGCAGAAAATTGATTTAGAGTCTATGCTCTATTTAAGACCTAATTCTAACTATTTATTTTGCATTGTCTAATTCTAAGATAAAAACTAATAAATTGTTAAGAGCAGAAGTTATATTTCTCCAACAATCAACAGACCAGATATATTGAACAGAATAGCCTGCATTTGTAAGTGTATGATATTCATCTTTTGTTAATTGAATTTCGTCCTTATGTCCATGAAGCATACCGCATTCAAACATAATTGCAATAGACTTCTGTTCTTCTGATAAAGATTTTATTAGCAAATCAATTTTGACATCTTCAACTAAAACATCATATGATATCCTTTCTTTATTAATATAATCTTGCAAAAAATTAGTAATAGCGATTTGAAATGCATTTGGTTTACTAGGATGTTCTTTAGTTGTTGTATGAGAATTTTCAGAGTAGGTTTTGTCTAGAAGATAATATTGGCGAATATTATCTTCCTTTACAGACTTAAGTAAATTATCCTCTAATATGTTTTGACCCATAATTATATGTTGTGTACCTAATTGTAACAAATTATCGCTCTCAGCGGACATTGTTTCCGAATTGTCAATTATAACAATATCAAAAGGATGGATTTTGTTATCTAATAACTTTTCGGACATTTCAGGGGTAGCAAAAACCAGAGGGAAAAAATCTTTAAAATTATCTTGCCCAACCAAATTAACAAGACGTTTGATTTTTGCATTTCTCAGTAGAGAACGAAAACTTGAAAAACTAAATTCTTTTAACTTTTTAACTGCCTTAAGTTGAAGTATTTGTCTTTCCTTAGTAATAATTTTAGCTTTTTTACAAATACCATCTTTAACTTCTGCTAAATTTGTATTATAATTTTCGCAAACAGATAAGTTATAATTACTTTCTCTAGGTAAAAGAGTTGAATAGTTTAATAATAAAATCTGATGATAATACCAACTCTTAAAACAGGAAGCCCAATCAGAAGAGTTGCAATTAGAAAGTGCTTGTGCAATAATTCTAGTTTTGCTATCTAATGCTAACCATGATTGACGCCATATATAATACATCTCACTGTCATTCCAATTATTTATAATATTTTGGAGTTTTTTATTCAAATCTAGTAGTAGCTCCTTCCCGGAATAGATGTCATAAGATTCAGGATTAAGTTTAATATTTAATATTCGCGCAATATTAAGTTGATCAATCAAATTATTAAATGATTGAACTAAATAAGAATATCTTTCTTTAAAAACTATTGGTATATCACTTTCTAATGATAAGTTGATTAATCTATTATTAACTAAGGAATTTATAGTTTTTGCCCATTGATGTAATTTAACTCTAAATTGTTCTAGTTTAGATTCAATATCTGCTAATTTGGGTTCGTCTCCTATACTAGGTAATGAATAATCAAAATAATCAGCATTAATAAAATAAGTTTTTAAACGATCGTAATCGTTAACAATTTGTTCTTTGGCTAATCTAACACCCTGGTGATGTTTTGAAAACAAACTTAATACCTTCAGTTTAGCATTTTGTATATTATTATGTTTATCAAATGCTTCACCATATACTTGACGATAAAGACTTAAGTTTTTCTCAATATTATTTATCTGTTGTTCAATGTTTTCTACAAAATCAGTATGCTCAAATTTTAAGAATTGACGATAATCCCCTAAAAAGACTATGTAATTTTGATAAAGGTTATTGATTTTATAATCATATATATTAGCTTCTGCTTTAATATGTTCAAATGTTTCTTCATAATCATTATTCAGATCAAAAAATCGATCATTAAGATGATTCATAGAATGCTCTAGTGTATTAATTTTTTGATAATGAACATAATGTTCAGACAATTCATCAGAAATCAACTTTAGTTCTTCAGCTGAAAAATCAAAAATATTATTATCTAAAAAATTGGATAGAATTTGTCGATTAGACTTTTGGTTATATAACAAAGCTTTACCTACCAATTCTGTCCATTTCCAATCGTGGATAATAGGAGAATTAATTTTTTCATATTGATTATGAAATTGTGTTCTTGAATCAATAAGTTGTTTTATTTTAATTTCATGATTAAAGTAATCAAATTTAGAATCAGGAACTCTTTTTGGTAAAGCTTCTATATATTCAATTAAGGCATCATTACATTTTTCTTTGTCATTAAGTTCTAATATTCCTATTTCTGAAATATTTAAAAAATTCAAATGACTATAAAAATCATTAAAAGATTCAGGAGTAGATGATATTATAAGAGCAGATCTTCCAGATGCTAAAAGAGAAGGTAAAACTGATGATATAACATGTGTTTTACCTGTTTTGGTATCACCTTCAGCTACTATCTGATGGCCATTGAAAATATCTTGAACAAGTTCATACTGTACTGAATTAAGAGGTAAAGTTGCAATTTTACCATCCCATTGTTTTACTGGACTTAACTTTTTAGGTTTTTCAATTTCTTTTGGAATTTCGTCAACAATAGGTTCAAAATTGCCTATAAGTAATGAGTTTAAAACAACATTTTCAGGTTTGTCTGAAGCTAACGCACATGCTGTAATTCTATCTGATTGTGAGAAACTGAGATTAAATTTTTGTGAAAGTGATATAGAAGTCTCTGTAATAATTGATTGAGTAATTTTATCTGGAGTCCCAAATATATCTTCCCAAATAAAATTATAGCGGTTCTCTAAATAATTTTGTAATAGAGGATTTAAAAAGGCATCACTATTTTTTGGAATTGTCATTTTCCATAACCTTCTACTATCTGGCTCTATAAACAAATTTATTTTCCAAATAAATAATGGTGCAGATATTAGAAGGTCAGATTCAGGGTCATCGAGTATAACTATAGGGTAACCAATCGAAAGATTTCCTTCTAATTGAGATATTCTTTCAAAAGACTTTTGGATATTACTAAGTTTACCTACTCTTTTAGGGGTATCATTTTTTGTTATTTCTAAGGGAATATTAATTGTAATAGATGACGTATCATTGAAAATATTTTCAAAAATTGCCTCTTGTTCTTGCCCTATCAATTTTCTTATCTTAAAAAGATCAAAATATTCTTCGGATAAAGGCAATAAAGACAAAAAAGGAGAATTTATTTCATTTTTATCAGAATGAACTTTAAGATTTAAATCCATTTGGTCTGTTTTTATTGGCTTAGTTGAATAGGTTAAATATAAATACGTAAAAGGTTTAACTCAAATTTAAATAAAAAATCTCATCACAGTAAAACTATTTATTTATTAACATTTTAATGGGTGCTGAACTATAATCCTTACCCTCTAACAGATAAAAATATAACCCATCATCCCACTCTTCTACTTCTATACTAATTCCTGATGCTTCTGAATCAATAGAAGTCGAATAGACTTGCTGTCCAAAAATATTATAAATTTTTAGGTCAAGAAGGTTGTAATAATTATTAGGAATATTCAATGGAATATATATTTTTAAAGCAGCAGGATTCGGTTGATTCTGTCCAATAGAAAGGATTTCTCCGTTAGATTGATAATGTTTGCTTAATGCCGGAGATAAAACATTAATTTTAAAATCATCAAAATAAAACCCATCCTCATTTACCCACATATCTGAAACTAAACGTATTTTAATATTAACTGATGATTCACCTAAAAAATCTATCAAGGATAATCTTTCAGCTACCCAATTATTCTGAAATCCATGATATAACGGTTTATTTAAATCCTGATAATTGGTACCAATTTCAGTATAAATACCACATAATGGTTCATATACACCAGAACTGCCTGCAGCCATTATCTGTACATAATCATAATCTGTCTCAATATTCCATTTAGCCCAGAATTCAATATTAGCATCCGTTGCATTACTTAGATCTAGTGTTTGATCAAGTACGATTTCTGAATTATTGTTATTAGAATAATTGCCTTGTTTAGAGTCGGTTAAACTTCCAGTAGCTGAATAAAATGTGCTTGTAGTAACTTCCCAATTAGAGCCAGATCCCTGATTTAACCAATTATTCATTGTGTCTGCGTCATCATCTAAAATAACATGATAATTGCCATAAACGCGTTCAATTGTATCTTCCTTACTATAAAACCCATTGTCAAGTATTAAGAGATATCGAACAGTTTCCCCGTTACTGATGTTACTGTTAAGTATTAAGTCAAATGAATCCGATACAGAAGTAAATTGAGATAGATTGAATTGTTTTGAAGGGCCAACAGATTGTATGTTTGAAGAAATAGGAATTATACTCACTGTTAATGGTCCTGGCATCATTCCAATTCTAGTTAGGTCAAAATGTGCTGATGTGGTAGTATTTGTTATAGTATGAGCACTGATTTCTATAAGGTTTCCATAAACTAACAAAAAATTAGGCACAGCCAAATTTTGCCACATGGTTCCTTGACATTGTTCTACAATAGATGAAGAATCTGGCCAAAATCCACCTGTTCCTGCTTCTGGCGTTAAAGATAATATTTTGTTTTTTGTACTTTGTTCCCCATAAATCCAATCGTCAGCATCTCCATTAGTTGAATATCCTATCGTTTCCATATTGGTCCCATATTCATAATTATTCTCTGATGTCATTATCGATGCATAAGCTCTATATTCATTTGAGTCTATAGTTAATTGGTCATTGTACGCCCATGGGTATATTAGCTGTGCGCCATAAGTATGATAATTAAGTGAGAATACGAAATTGTGTGCAATACAAAAGTCACGAACATTTTGAGTTTCAGGTTCTGAAAAAGCATAAGGGCCTCTGTAGGTGTCGGAAGTCATATTGCCTGAAGATCCAATATTATCATGTGCAAATTCAAAGCCATAGTTTCTGTTTAGATCTACACCATAACTGCCACCATTATTTCTACGATTTTTACGCCACATTCCGCCACCATTAGGGTTGGTGGTTTCATTAAAAATATAGCCGTCAGGATTGATACATGGAATAAAATATAGGGCTGTATTATCAACGATATATTGAATTTCTGCGCTAGTGCTATAGTTTTCTAATAAATACCACATAAAATATATAAGTTGAGATAGTGATAAGGGTTCCCGTGCATGATGCAGGGCATTATACAGTACCTCAGGTTCAGATTCATCTATATTAGGATTGTCTGAAATTCTTAGCCAATAAATAGGATGGTTATCATGTGTGAAATTATTAGAATCAATTACCGTTCTTGGTGTAATAAGATTAGGATATTTGGAATGCATGCTATCTAAATGATCTAACATTTGTTGGTATGTTAGATATCCTCCCATTGACCCTAGTTCGAAATTTGCGGGTTGCGTAAAATTTGAAGCAGGCACTTGTGCTGAACAGGGATTGTTGCGAAGTGTAATATCATTATTTTGTTCCTGATAATATTTTGCTACATCATCTATTAGAACATCAAACCTAAATCCATGAAGATCTAATAAATGTAAATCAGTTTGTGAGAAATCGCTTTCAAAAAAAACAAAAGGTCTATGATTGCCATGATCACAGGTTACACCTAATTGAAGTAAGTCAGCAGGTGATCGACCATCTAAATATACCCTAATTTTGGAGTATTTTTGTTGTTGTCCATATAATGAAAAAACTAAGAGTATATTGAATATTAAAAAAAGTAAAAATTTCATTTTATAAATTAATATTTATTAATTGAACCAAGAACAATCCGATTATTTCCATATAAATCTTTGTGTAGTGCACAATTATGGAATCCTTTATCTTTGATTAGTTTAAGAACTTCCAAACCATACAAAGCACTAGTCTCTAAATATAAACATCCATTATTATGATTTAAGTGTTTGGTAGCAAATTCTACAATTGATTTATAAAATTGTAGAGGATCATTGTCACTTACAAAAAGCGCCAATTGTGGTTCATGTTCAAGAACATGTTTTGCTAATAACTGTCTTTCGTCATTCTTAATATACGGAGGATTGCTAACTATTATGTCATAAATAGGCATTTTTTTGGTAGATTCTGTATCTAAGATATCAAATAGTTTAAATCGTGTAGATACTGAATGTTTTTTGGCATTTTCTCTAGCCACATTTAATGCATTTGAGCAAATATCAACTCCAGTAACAATAGCATTTTTTAGATAATATTGAAGGCATATAGCTATGCATCCACTACCTGTACCAATATCTAATATAGATGGTGCTTCTCCTTTATGTTTCTTAATAATTAGATCAACTAATTCTTCCGTTTCTGGGCGGGGTATTAATACATTATTATCTACACTAAATTTAAAACCATAAAAATCAGCTTTGCCAACAACATATTGCCATGGTTTATATTGTAGTAATTCATTTGTTGTTTTTTCAAGCAATTTTTGATCTGTCAAATTGAAAACATTATGAATAGAATTAGGGTTTGATATTGAAAAAATATCTTCAAAAATTATTCTTGATATATTAGTAGCCTCCCTTTTATCATAAATAGAGGATAGTTTTAATACTAAATTCTCAAAACATGAAGAAATACTATTATCCATGATAATCTAATATTGTTATATTTTTTTAAATTTATTAGTATAAATAAACGAAATATTAAACGCAAATTAAGTAATATTGTATTCTAATTAGTTTATACAAATACATATTTAAAATTATGACTCTAGAGCAATTAAAAGAACTTCAAAGCCAGCTGGGCATACTAGGGAGGTATCTTTGACATTTCTAATCGTAAAATACAGATTGAAGAAGAAAAAAAACATACACTAGATCCTGAATTTTGGAATGACCCTAAAAGGGCTAATAATATTTTAAAAAGTATAAAGGATAAAGAATTTTGGTTAAAAAAATACATTGACACAGCGACTGTAATTGAAGATCTTGAAGTCCTTTATGAGTTTCATTTAGCTGGTGATGTTGATACTGAAGAACTTGATGCACAATATCAAATCTGTACAGAATCCATAGAGCATCTTGAATTCACTTCTACCCTATCTGAACCTGAAGATAGCCTTAACTGCATATTAAAAATTAATCCTGGGGCCGGTGGAACGGAAAGTTGCGATTGGGCATCAATGCTTTTGAGAATGTATACTATGTGGGCTGAAAAGGCTGGTCATAAAGTTAAACAGTTAGTTTATCAAGATGGAGACACTGCAGGTATCAAAACAGCTAGCATAGAAATAATAGGTTCTCACACTTTTGGAATGTTAAAAGGTGAAAATGGAGTCCACCGATTGGTACGGCCTAGTCCTTTTAATGCACAAGGCAAAAGACAAACCTCCTTTGCTTCTGTTTTTGTTTATCCTATGGTGGATGATAGTATACAAATTGATGTGAATCCTGCTGATATAGAATGGGACACTTTTCGTGCTAGTGGTGCTGGCGGTCAACACGTAAACAAAACTGAATCAGCAGTTCGACTAAGACACCTGCCTTCCGGTGTAGTTGTCGAGTGTCAGGAACAGCGTTCTCAACACAAAAATAGAGAAAAAGCAATGAAGATGTTGAAATCTGAACTATATAAAATCGAAATTGACAAACACAATGCTGCAAAAGCGCAAGTCGAAGGTGATAAAATGAAAAATGAATGGGGTTCACAAATTCGTTCTTATGTGCTAGACGACAAACGTATTAAAGATCATAGGTCAAATCATATGACCCATAATATCAAACGAGTTTTGGATGGTGAAATTGATGATTTTCTAAAGGCTACACTTATGGCTTTAAAGAATATGTTATAGACAATTTTGTTAAGAAGTTAAATTTTGATAAAAATATAGATAGCTAATCAAATTCTTTAATTGCATATTTATAATATCCTTTTTAGTTAAAAAAATAAAATTTTATTAGCTTTAAAGGAATATAAATCTAAAACCATATACGATAATTAATTATATATAATATAAATACAAAATATTTCTTATTACACACTAAAAACAAATTGAGATGAAAACGATATTACCAATATTGGGTGCTGTTATATTTTCTACAACAATATATGCACAGATTTTTACCGACAATTTTGATTCTTATACTCCTGGCGTCGACTTAGTAGTACAAAACCCAACAGATTGGGATACATGGTCAGGTGGAGCCGGAACAACAGAAGATGTTGCTGTTTCAAATGCTAATTCTAGTAGTGCTTCCAATTCATTGTATTTTTCCTCTACTGCCTCAGGTGGTGGACCAGAAGATATTATTCTACGATTTGCCCAAGTTTACAATTCAGGGAATTTTAGCTTGGAAGCTAATTTTTATGTTGAATCTGGCAAAGGTGCTTATTTTAATATGCAAGAGACTTTCGTTGTTGCCGGTGTTTGGGCAATAGATTGTTATATGTTAGATAATGGAACTATTAAATTTTCAAATTCTGGTACAACTTATTTGAGTAGTATGTATCCACCCGGTCAATGGTTTAATATGCGGATAGAAATTGATTTAACTGCCAATAATTGGGAAGTTTTTATTAACAATGTAAGTCTTGGTACATTTTCAAACCCTACTGGATCTATAGGTATTTTAGATTTATACCCTGTTAACCCAACATCTCAAGGAGGTAATAATTTATCAGGGTTTTATGTAGATGATATTAGTTATAATCATGTGCCTGCAAACCTACCTCCGGTGAATGGTGGCGTAACTTTTGTATCGCAACTTAATGGTGTCACAGGTTCAACACCGAGTGTAGAATGTAGAGTTAGAAATTTAGGTACTGATACAATTACTTCTTTTGATATTGAATATATATATAATAATCAAACTGTTCAAGAAAGTGTAGGACCTGTATCTATGGCATCATTAGAAAACTACCAACATACTTTTTCTACACCGGTTACTTTAATTGCTGGTAGCAATCCATTAACAGTTGTTGTTTCTAATGTAAACGGAGCAGGAGCTGATGCAAATATTTTAGATGATAGTTCAACAATTACCATTAATCCACCAATGACTGCTGTTGGGAAAGTTGTTTTTGGCGAAGAGGCAACAGGTACATGGTGTCAATGGTGTCCAAGAGGCGCTGTTTTCATGGATTACATGGATGAAACTTATGGTAATGCATGGGCGGGAGTAGCAGTTCATAATGGTGATCCAATGGTAGATGCTACTTATGATACTGGTCTTGGTACAAGTATATCTGGTTATCCAAGTGCTATAGTTGACAGAGGGACTGATATAGATCCTTCAGCTATGGAAAGTGAATTCTTACAAAGAATACAAATAAATCCTACAGCATTTATTACGAATGGTGCTACGTGGAATCAGGCTACTAGACAACTAGAAGTTTCAGTAACTACAAACTGGCAATCTGCAACTTCAGGTGATTGGAGATTAGGTTTAGTATTAACTGAAGATAGTTTATCCGGTACAACTTCGGGCTGGGCACAAGCAAATGCATATGCAGGCGGAGGTAGTGGCGTAATGGGAGGTTTTGAATTATTGCCTAATCCAGTGCCAGCATCTCAAATGAATTACAATCATGTTGCAAGAACAATAGTCCCTTCGTTTGANGGTGGAAATGTTTTCCCACCTTCAATTGCAAATGGTCAAATGATTACAGAATGCTTTAGTTTTAGTTTACCTGGAGGCTGGGATGAAAATAAAATCCATATAATAAGTTTTTTAAAAGACCCAAGTGGCAGAATCGACAATGCAGCAAAAGAAACCATTGCATCAGCAGTATCAAATGGCTATGTTAATTGTATCACTGAAGTAACAAAAGTAGAATTGTCAGAAGATAACTTTAAGTTATTCCCCAACCCTACTAATGGTTTAACTTATATTGATATTATCAATAATGACAGCAAACCGGTGAATGTAACGATTTTGGATGTTAGCGGTAAAATTATATCTCATAGAGACTATAATATAACTGGTACATATCAACTACCAATTGTTGCCAATAAATTAGCAAAAGGGATGTACATTGTTAAACTAACTATAGGAGAAACAATTCAACAACAAAAATTAATTGTTAAATAATAAATTGAATTAAAAAAAGCCTCAGTGGATTTCTACTGAGGCTTTTTTTTGTTTATAAGGTTTAAGATCAATTAAATTTTCTTTTTCTTTTTTACTTTTTCTTTTCCAGCTACTACAATAACAATTTCCCCTTTTGATTTCAGTTGTTTATTTAATAATAAAAGGTGAAGTTCTTTCAATGTTCCTCTGGCATATTCTTCAAACATTTTAGAGATTTCTCTACAAACAACTGCTTTGCGTTGATCACCACAATATTCAATTAATTGCATAATACATTTTTCGAGGCGATGGGGTGATTCATATATAATAAATGTGCAACTTAATTCTGCCAAATAAAGTAGTCTTGTTTGACGTCCTTTTTTATGGGGCAAAAATCCTTCAAAATAAAAACGATTAGATGGCAAACCAGAGCATACCAATGCTGGTATTATTGCAGTTGCTCCAGGCAGACATTCTACTTTAATTCCTGCTTGAATACAGGCTTTGACAAGGACAAATCCGGGATCAGAAATTGAAGGTGTCCCAGCATCAGAAATTAATGCTACATTAGCGCCAGCTAAAATTTGTTGTACTATATTTTCAGAAGACTGGTGTTCATTATGCGTGTGATGAGAACGGAGTGGTGTGTCAATATTATAATGAAGGAATAGTTTTTTTGAAATTCGAGTATCTTCAGCTAAAACAATATCAACTTCTTTGAGGATACGTAGGCTACGAAAAGTAATATCTTCTAAATTACCTATTGGAGTTGGTACAAGGTATAACATAATATGAATACATTTCGAAATATGGTGATGTTCCTAAAGTAAAACATAACCAATTGTAATTTAACTGAATTGTAATTTTGCCAATTGTCTATAGACACCTTCTTCGTTTGCAACCAGTTCACTATGTTTTCCCTTTTCTACTACCTTCCCATCTTCTAAAACATATATACAATCAACATTTCTAACAGTAGACAATCGATGTGCAATAATTATAGAGGTCCTTCCTTTCATTAATTTATTTAATGCATCCTGTACAACTTTTTCCGATTCAGCATCTAAAGCAGATGTAGCTTCGTCAAGGAGTAATATGGCAGGATCTTTTAAAATAGCACGCGCAATAGCTATTCTTTGGCGTTGCCCTCCTGAAAGTTGNACNCCNCTTTCACCAACAATTGTATCTAANCCATCTGGAAAAGATTCAATAAATTCCCAGGAATTAGCCTGTTTGGCAGCAGCAATAATCTCATCTTCAGTGGAATCGGATTTTCCATATGCAATATTTTCTCTTATTGTTCCGCCAAACAAAATAACTTCTTGAGGGACAATCCCAATATTTTGTCTTAATTTTAATATATTATAATCCGTTATTGATTTTCCATCTATCCTTATTTCTCCCCCCGTTAATACATAAAATTTAAGTAACAATTTTACTATCGTAGATTTACCACCACCAGAAACACCTACGAGTGCTATTTTTTCTCCTGAATTAATTGTTAAATCAATACCTTTTAAAATAGTTAATTCTGGACGTGAAGGGTAATAAAAGTCAACATTGGTAAATTGTATATCACCTTTCAGATTTATAGTTGAAAATGAATTTTCAATTTCAAGTTCAGAATCACTTTCTAATAATTCCATAATTCTTTCTGAAGCTCCCACTGCACGAAGGATTTGTGTATAAAAATCACCTAGACTAGCTACTGCACCTCCAATTATAGCTGTTAAAGTAATAAACGTAACCAATTCACCAGGGGCCATCTCTCCAGATTGAACTAGTGTTGCTCCCCACCATAGAACAAAAAACATCGCTCCAAATAAAGCTGTAATTATAAAAACTATAAATAGGCCACGGATACGTGCAAACTTAAGAGAAATGTTAACAACATCTTTGACAGACTTGCCATACCTGTTACGTTCGAACCATTCATTGGTAAAAGATTTTACAACTGAAATAGCCTGTAAAGTTTCTTCAATAATTGTACTTGTTTCGGCCAATTTATCTTGTCTTTGGCGAGATAATTTTCTAATATAACGACCAAAAAATAATGCTATAATAATAACAACAGGAAATGTAGAGATCATAACCAATAATAACTCTGGAGCCATTATCGCTAAATATCCAATACCTATAATCAATATAATTATTTGACGAATAAGTTCTGCAAGTGTTATAGAAATAGCATCCTGTAATTGTTGTACATCAGCAGTACTTCTGCTAGTAAGTTCTCCTACTCTATTTTGGTCAAAAAAAGCAATTGGCTGGGTTAGTAGTTTATTGTATAGTGCTTTTCGAATATCAGCCATACCTTTTTCACTTACATTGGTAAATAATAACACCCTAAAATAAGAAGAAAAAGCTTGTATTGAAAGAATTACAATAAGTCCTAAACCAACATCTTTTAAAGTTAAATCATGTTTTGATTTTCCAGTAGCAATATCTATCAATTCTCCTGCCGCTGCTGGAAATAACATAAATACACTACTTCCTAATACTAAAAAAAAGAGACCAGCCAAAAATGACCATTTGTAAGGAATTAAATATGACAATAATTCCTTAGCTTTTAACCACCCTTTTTTAGTGATTTTAGGACGTTCTCTATTATCTTTTTTACGACTTCTAGCCATTCTACATATTGGGTATTAAAAAAACTATAATCGAATATGTTTAAGTTAAAACAATTATAAAGGCATTTAGTATCAACTAATTTTATGTCAACCCTTAGATGAAATAAATTAAGTTTTTTAAAAACAAAATTTATTAAAGTTTAATCATTGCAAAAAAAAAGGTTCGTCCCAATTTTGCGACGAACCTGCAAAGGTATCTTTTTGTCCAACTAATTATTTACCACTAGGCTGTACTGGTTGTGGGTTGCCACCAGGAATATTTGCAGGAACATTATTATTGTTAGGTGCGATAGGTTGGCTAACATTTACATTAATATCTTCACCAACATTGGCTGTGTTATTGCCACCTTTGAAAAATATACCTGAAACTAGACAAAGAGCAAGTAAAGATGATGCAAGTCCCCAGGTAATTTTTTCCAACATATCAGTTGAATTAGCAGCTCCCATAACCTGATTGGCAGCCTGACTTCCCCCGAAAGTAGAACTTAGTCCACCTCCCTTAGGATTCTGAACTAATATGATCAATATTAATAAAACTGAAATAAATGCAATTAATATGGTTAGTAATAAAACCATGGTTGTGTTTTTTAGGTAAATTAATTAATAATCTCAGAGATACAGACAACTATTTTTAACTCTATATTTACCTGAGACTTTATGAATAACTAAATAAGATTTGATTCAAAACATAAAAGTAAAAACAAAGTACTATTCGGCAAACTTTAAATTAGAATTTTCATAAATTATGAATTCAATTCTTCTATTTTTTCTGCAAAGTAACGACTTTTTTCAGGAAATTTCAAACTTAAAGTCCTATACATTTTAATAGCTTTATCTTTTTGTCCTTGTAAAACTAACAAGTCAGCAAGAGTTTCTGACACAATATCTTCATTTTCATCAGTACTGTTATCCTCCCAACTTTCTATACCAATTTTTTCTTCATTTTCTCGATCTCCAATGCTTTTAATAAAGTTGTCAGTTTTAGACAAGAACAAATCAAATATATCTTCTGTGTTAGGCTTATCATCTATTTGATCACTAGATAATTCTACCTTATTTTCAGTTAAGTTGTGTTTTTTCTTTTTGCCTATATTTTTTGATTGTTTTTTGTTTTTAGATTTTTGCTTTATCTTATCAACCTTATTATGTATTTCCTTTTCAGAAGATTCTTTTTCAAGAAAATCAAAAATATCATTATCAAAGAGAGGTACACGTGATAATTTAAAACCTTTTTTATTTATAACAGGTTTTTTATTTTGTATTATTCTAGGTGGTTCAAAATTATTCAGCCATTCTTCTATTGGCATAGTACTAAGACTTATGTCATCTTTATCAACTTCAGGTTCTGTAGAAAGAAGTGTGTCATCTGCTACTTCAGAACTATCCTCTACGACAAATACAGGTGGATTTTTTGAAACTTTGTGTATAAAAACGGGAGGAGGTGGAATTAATTTTGTTTTTAAATTGGTTTTTATTTGTTCTTGAGAAATTTCTTTATTTATAGCTACAACTTTATTTTTAAGTTTAGCAGAAGTGTTTAAAAAGTTATATAATTTTGTTCTGTCTGAAGCATACATTGAAGCCATGCCAAGATACCTTTCGTAAGAAATATGTTTATCAATTTTATATTTTTTGAGTAACAACATATGTATACCATTACAGTATGGAGACTGTAATAGTAATTTATCGAGTATTTCATAGCTCAAATCACTGAGCTGACCGGGGTCTTTAAATAGTATGTTAAATTCAGACGTTGTCATTAATTTTTAATCATTGAGATGATAATATTAGGATCAAAACCAACAACTTAATCAAAAATAACTTTTTTATTGGATAATAAAGAAACATCTTAAACATATGAAGAGATTGGAAGAAATAATTATAATTCGTTAAAGATAAAAATGGTTAAAATCAACTAAAAACTGATTNTAGCCATGCTAGTATAACNTCGTGGAAAAATGCACTTCTAAAAAAAACNGTACCTGAAATAATAAAAACAAAAGGCAAAATCATAGCTATGACATTGCCAATAAAAAAATCTTTAAATTTAATTTTTGTTAAAGCCANNGCATAATTTATAACAGGAGATAATAACAAAAACAAACGCAACCAAAAAAGTGTTGAAATCGGATGCGTTTCTACTTTTGATAAAGCTTTTTGAATTCTTTTGTTTTTAATTTCTGACAAACCTTTCCCTCCTACAAAACGCGCAAATAAAAAATTAATCATTGCACATGATAGAGCTGTAATATAAGAAATTAAAATTCCTAAAAAATAATCATAGGTTAGTATTGCAAAAATTAAAAATACTGCCCCAGGAACATTCATGAGTGTACCCATCAAGAAAAGTGCAAAAAATATAAAAAATCCCCAGTTTCCTGCATCATTAATTAAAATCTGAAGTTTTTCAACACTGAAATACAACCCTATTGGTGTAAATTTAGCAAGTAAAATCAGACTTATCATTATTATACCTAATAACAATAATCTTATTATTAATTCTTTCTTAATAGCCATTAAGCACTAATTTATTTGGATTTGAATATTAATTAAAGTTTAAAAATACTTAACTATAATTTGCTATTGGTGCAGAAAGACATTCATCGGGGATGCCAAATGCCTCAACAAGACAGAATGCGTCATTACGTACTTCTTTGCACAATTTATCAACCAATCTACGAATTGCTCGAGTTTTACTACCAGAAACACACCCTTGTTCCAAATACCAACCTTTATTAAGCTCCATAGTGTGAAGCGCATATAAATCACATAATAACTTAAGCGTTTTTCTTAAATCAATTTCAGAACACTGATTTACTTGTACAACAAATTGTTCCAGGACAATATAATCTACATATGCTTTTGCAACTTCCAGTATATGGTTTTGACAGCGAAGAAAAGCATTATATGTAGTAAGACCCTTTTTCTTAAACTTTCTTAGTCTTTGACCAACCGAAACTGATAAATCTTCTAATCTATATTTAAATGCATCCAATAAAAATTCAGGATCTCTAAGATGACCTTCATCTGTATTATTTGTATTAACAAAGTTTTTTTCACGTATAGTTGAAACAAATCGTTTAGTCACATAATTAACCATACCCATAATTCCATTTCCGGTAACTTCTTTGTTGAATTCAGACAACACGCCTTTAGCTACTAATTGCATTAATACAGTGTTATCACCTTCAAATGTTGTGAATATATCTGAATCTGCTTTAAAGTCAGCAAAACGGTTTTCAGCTAAATAACCTTTTCCACCACAAGCCTCTCTACAAATTTGAATTGCTGATGTAGTAAACCAAGTAGCTTCAGATTTAAGTCCAGCAGCTAATGTTTCAATTTCACGCATATCTTCTTCATTGCTATTACAATATCGTTTTGTAACATAAGTAAGCGCAAAATCCAATGCATATGCTTTAGCAATTAATGGCATTAGTCTTCTTTGATGAGAAGGATAATCTATAATTAACATTTCTGGTTTACCCTGTTCACCAAATTGTCTTCGTTTAAGCGCATAACGTACAGCTATTGTTAAACTGGACTTTGCTGCGCTCAATCCGGCTCTAGGCACACATAATCTACCTCCAACTAATGTTCCAAGCATAGTAAAAAACCTTCGGGATTCACTTTTAATAGGACTTGAATAAATACCATTTTGATCTATACTACCAAACTTGTTTAGTAAATTAAATCTTGGTACTCGAACATTATCAAACCAAATACGCCCATTATCTACTCCATTTAAACCCAGCTTATATGCACAGTCCTCAATTTTGATACCTTTTCCAATGTTACCTTTTTTATCACGCAATTGGACCAAAACTGCATGGACGCCATGATTTTCACCGTTTACAATTAGTTGAGCAAAAACTGAAGCCATCTGACCATGAACAGCAGCATTGCCAATATAATCTTTACCTGATGAAAGTGTAGGTGAATTTATTATTATTTCATCTTTATCTTGGTCATATGTTGCAGTCGTTTCACAATTCCGAACATTTGAGCCATGCCCTGTTTCTGTCATTGCAAAACAACCAGGTAATTCTAATGTTCCTATATCCTTTAAATATTTTTCATGATGTTTCTTAGTGCCTAACCATAAAACAGAGCCGCCCCACAATCCAAATTGAACACCAAATTTAACTGCCAAACTTAAATCATGGTAACCTAATGTTTCAAACACCGAAGCAAAAGCACCCATATTATTGTCCCCTCCATATATTTCTGGAAAATGTAAAGCACCAAACCCTTGATTTGCCAACATTTTACACCATTTTAAAACCTGCTCCCTATATTCTTCCTTATTTCGAATGGTTTGAAGAGAAAACATTGGATCATGCAAAACCTTGAATACCCTTTTGCGAATATCGCTATAATCATCATCTAAAATTTTTTGTAATGATGTAACATTGATATTCGAAGTGTCTAAAACAAAATGCCTCTCTTTCTGAATTTGTTCATAATTAAGAATATGCGTATGCATTTCTAAACTAACCAAACCAACAGCACTTTCTAATTCATTAAGGGCTGAAACAACATCAGCAGTTAACCAATCATGATTATCAAATTGAGTTTTTGCCATTTCAATTCCAAGGCTAACGAGTGATTGTCGTTCTTCAGAGTTTATTTTTGAAGCTGTTTTCTTAATGCTAGACAACCATTTTTGTTGTAATTCATCAGACGGAGGAGATTTTGGATTACACCATTCTAATAACATATTCTTATCATTCTCGTTGAGCCAATTAAAAGCTATTATCTTTTTTTGTAATAAAAGCACCTCACTTGGACTGAGAACTGAATCAGACCATCCTATGTAAAATAATGGTATTAGTGCAGCTACCTGGGGAGAGAAAACCTGATTAGACATTTCGTTGAATTTTGAATTTTTGTAAAAACCAAATATAGGAATTTAGTAACAGCAAATAGGAGATCAACTTAAAAAATATCTATCAAAAATTAAGCTTAATGCAATTCCCAAACCCAATTTCCTTGCATATTCAAATATCCCATTTCATCACCCTTTTCCACTCTGAATAGCCCATCGCCAACATATGAAACATATTCATATTCGGGTTCAATTATTATATTACCATTTATATCAACAACTCCCAAAAGTTTACTTACAGAAACTTTAGCAATTCCATTTTTGAAAGGTTTAATCTGACTGTATTTAGGCATCAAGGTTTTAAGACCTTTGCTGTTTATAACCCCCCATTTTGAACCTGATTTAACAGGTGCTAGATTGTTTTCAAATGCATATGCACCTTGATAATTGATGGGAGTTTGACGTTTAGAATCTTCAAACACAAAATAATAAGTCCACGAATTTTTCCTAACTAAAGCCAATCCTTCTTTTATATCTATTATCTTATTATATTTCACAGGCAAAATACAGTCTCCAATAGTATCAATCACCCCTGTTTTATTATAAGACTTCCAGACTACGGCCCTATTGTTTTTAAAATCTTCAGCCATAAAATATTGTGGCTCTACAACAATATCACCTTTGTAATTTATATAACCACGTTTTGAACGGCTGCCAGTAAATACAGCACGCCCTTCTGAAAAATTTTGTAATTGCCTAAAATCTTTATTTGTTACCAATTCACCAGTTGTATCAATAAAAGTATAATTTAAATTAATTTTTCCTAAATGAAAACCATTGATTGATTGTACCCTTACCATTGCATATCCCTCAATGAAATCACGAATTACTCCATACGACCTTTTTCCTACAAATTCACCTTCTTTATTGATCAAACGGTATCTTATACCAATTTTTACTTTTGCAAGTCCATGTTCGTTAAAAGGTTCTATTTTTTTGAAATTCCTTTTAGGTTTCATGATATAATTACCATCAAAGTCTATTAGACCCCATCCTTTATTACGAATATAAACTCTTGCAATACTATCTTTGTAATTAGTTAATTTCGTGTACTTGCCAGTAAAGAGCAATTCCCCCTTTTTATTGATGTACCCCTTGTAACCATTTCTTAAGTGAACCCAAGCTCTTCCTTGTTTAAAGTCACCCATCCTGGAATATTTTGGTTCTATGACTATGTTTCCATCCTTGTCTATTGCACCCCATTTGTTTTTTAGAAAAACTACAGCAAGATTTTCGCTAAAATCTTGGACTAACCTATATTTAGTAGGGATAATTTCTTCAGCATTACGATTAACAAAACCCCAATTTCTATATACATCGCGAACTGCAATTCTATCATTATGATATTCTTTAATAGAAGTATATTTTACAGGTACTATTATATTTGAATTAGTATCTATAGCACCATATAAGTTCATGTTTTTAGATATAAAAAATAGCTGCCTATTAGATTTAGGAAGGAAATTAAAATCATCGTATTGAGGTTCGATAATTAAATTCCCCTCTTCATCTAACATACCCCAATTCCCATTCAATTTAACCATAGATCGGTTATTACTATAATCTGTCACATAATCAAAACTGTAACTAGAAGATAAATCTCCTAGTGTATCCAAAAACCCCCACTGTGCCCCTTTACAATAGAGTCTACCATCAGAAATAAATAAATCACGTTTCTTTCCGTATACATTTGTATCATAAGAAAACCCTGAACGAAAAGAAGAAAAATAATTAATTGCGGTTGAAAGTGGGCGTTTTATTTTTTTATCTAGATCAACTATTAATTTTCCTTTGCGTGTAACACGTGCTTTACCTTCAATAAATTCGCCAATATATGTATATCCACGCGATAAGATTCTACCATTTTTTGATAAGATTCCATGACTGCCACCTACAAAAATGCACCTTGCAATATCTAATCCAAGTATTTCAAAATCGGAAAATCGAATATCAAGAAATTCCATTTTGGATATAGGTAGACCATGCTTATTATTGAATAACCCGTATACTCTATTAATTTTTAAATCTACTTCACCTGTTTTAATTGTCCCTGCAATTTCATATTTTGCATTACAGACAAGTGTTAAACCCAAATCTTTTAAAACAGTAATTGAACTATATTTAGGTGGAAATTTATATTGATTTTTTTCACTATTGTAAAGACCCCATGTTCTTGATCCTGGATGATACTTCCAAATAAGGCTATCGCTAAGTCTTAAATCATTTCTATTAGTAATATTATTTGTTATTCTATTACTAGAGAAGTTTCTTTGTGAATTGTTAATCCTTATAGATTTGACATTTGTAAAATTTGAATTGTCTTTGAGTTCCCCATTTTCATCAAAAACAAATAATTCAAGACCATTATCAGATTTCTTATGTCTAGCTATATTATTGTTTAAACTTAATGTATTCGTATAAATTACTGGAAGCACCAATTTGCCTTTATAATTAACAATTCCAAATTTCTTTCCTTTGTTAACAATTGCGACTTTACTATCTAGATCATATATGTGATCATACATAATTGGAATAATTACATTTCCATTAGTATCAGTAACTCCCTGTTTATTATCTAAAGTAACACAAAACGCATTATCTCCAAAAACTGAAATAGCGTTATATTTATCTTTAACTATAACATTACCCTTTACATCAATTAGTCCACAATAATTATTAAAATTATAAAATTGAACATAATTGTTATTAAACAGCGTATAAGATTTCATTTTCGAATTAATGATACAACCTGATACTAATGAATAAAGGAAATGTCTTCCTTTCTCATTAAGGAAATGATAAAAATTACTACCGAGTGGTTTGTAATCTGAGTAAATAGGTGGTATAACTAACTGTCCTTTTATGTCATAAGCACCCCATTTCCCATTTGATTGTGTCCATATCCAGGAATTTGTGAATTGAATTTTATCAAAAGCATTTGGTAGGATTTTTGTGCCTGTACTGTCGTATAAAAACTTTTGAAAATCATGATTGATAGCAACAATATACTGATCGGTCAAGAATTTAAATTTATAATATTCAGGTGGCAAAAGAATGCCACGGTTTATATGAGCGAGTCCTATACCTGAGATTTCTTCATAGGTCATATACCCATTTTGTAAAAAATTGATTTTACCAACCATGCTATCTAAAACAACTTCATCTTTACGATTAATAACTTTCCAAACACCATCTTCCTTGATTGAAAAGAGCCCTTGCCCTATATAATCCATGGAATGATATTTACATGGAATAATTAATTGCCCATTTGAATCAATTACTCCTATCAAGTCGTCTTTTTGAGCCAATGCTATGCCTTCAGATTCAAACTCTCCTATGCTATTAAATTCTGCATCTGATACTAAATTACCTTTTGAATCCATCAAACCCCACATGTTATTTATATGAATTGGATATAAGCAGGATTGAGTATAACTCTGCTTATTAGCAATTAAAAACATAACAAAAAGGATTAAACGAAACATATAGGGATATTATTAGAATACGCAAAAAAATACAATAGAAAATATCAATATAATAAAATTTATTAATGCAAAATTGTGTTAACTCAATAAAAGTCAATCGGATTAATAAATAAAAAATATAACTATTTGTATAAAATGTGTATTATAAATTAGATACTATATTTAACAAAGATAAATCCTAAAGATTAACTTTATGCATATTATAGACATTGAATTTTGGGAAAGATAGATTTAAAGATAATATAGCTTTCAATTAAGACATAGCATGATCAATGATATTATTCAGATCATCTAGTGACTTTATTGTTTTAGTAGATGTTGCCATTCTCATCAATGTATCTGAATTTTTAATTTTCTCTACATCTAATTGTTTAAAATCATATGCTGAAAATATTGCTACTTTGCCTTCAGGTAAAACTGCTAACAAGCTATTGTTGTCTGATGGATTAAAAGAAAATTTAGCCAATGTTTCATTGGAATATTTAACAACAGCTTTTCTACCTTTAGAAACTAAGAAATAAGAAATATTTGTATTGTTTATATCAACTTTTGCCAATTCATCAAATTGTGGTTTTGCAATACATTTTGTTCTATCTGGGTTATGCCATACATCCCAGTTATAAATTCCAAAACCATTAATACTAAAATTTCTTTGGATGTCAGCCTGCATATCTAAACGTTTACGTTCTGCAAGCTGTTCTGCCTTAATTTTATTATATTCTTTCAATTTTGATTGATTAAATAATGCAAGTGCTTTATCATAATCTTTATCATTTAATACAGGACGCACTAGGGTTGTAAATTTCTTTTTACTATTGGTTAAAACAAGCTCATAATAACCAGTAGGATTTTGGTTTAAATTAATTTCATCCCAGTTTGAAGAAAAAATCCAATTGTTTTTTTCCGGATCTT
The DNA here is from genome assembly GCA_022448945.1 of Saprospiraceae bacterium. GTDB lineage: Bacteria > Bacteroidota > Bacteroidia > Chitinophagales > Saprospiraceae > Aureispira. The sequence continues at coordinate 55,269 of JAKVCV010000006.1, read as the reverse complement.
CACCTTTACCTGCATACTCCCATACAATTCCTTTAAATGGTTTTAATTCAGGATACATATCATAATTGACTTGTAAATCAAAGACATAATTTTTAATATTCTTATGTTTTCTGGGCCCAATAGGTTTTTGAGCCATTTTATTTTCTAATTCAAGTAAACGCACTTTTTTATTTAGGTTAACAGTTGCCTTAGCTGTGCCTTTTTCTTCCCATCTGCAATCTTTTGAGCCTAATTTATAAAAATTGAAATTATCTCCTTCGTTGTAAGAAGCCAAATTTACTTGAATTTCTTTATCTCCTTTTATAAAAATTTCCTCCCCCTCATATTCACCTTTAATTTCAAACATTCCAGCAGTTTCCATAAATTCACCAGTTTGTGGATTGTGCATTGGAATACCACTTGCTATAATTTCTGATGCATCATGAAACTCTCTGAATTTTATATCAACATCACCAGTAATTGTTTTTCCGTTTTTATCTACAAATGCATTGGCAGGTATATCTACAGTTGTTCCTTTAGGAGTTTCTATAGTATAACCTTTTGATGTGGAAATAGAATAAGTTTTAAAAGGAATATCCAAACCAGGTATAGGCGGTTTAACTGCTAAAAGTGGTATTTCAGGATTTTGTTGTGTTGTATTTAATTTTTCATTAACTGAATTTTCACCATTATCGCAGCTAATTAGTAAGACAACTCCTAAAAATATAAATTTAAAATATCTTAAAACGTGATTTATTGAATACATAATAATAATTTTTGATTAAATATTTTTTAATGAATAAGTACTATTTTTTATGATTATTATATTCGCATAATACATTTTTAAAATAAAGTTACAGTTAAGGTTATTAAAATATAAGATTTTATCGTTTTAATGATAAAAAACGGTTTTTATCTTGAGTAAATTAGATGTTTGTTTGAATGTCCATTAATCATACTTACGAACACTATCATTTCCAATAAGCTCAGGAATAGGTTTGCCTTTATAATTTTCCCCTGATTTACCGGAATAATAAAGACTATATAAGAGTCCGGTTATACCAAAATTCAATTGTCTGTAAATGGTAGACATCATGCCATTAGTTTCTTGAGCGCGTTTCATTTTTTTTATAAGCCATTTAAAAAAGAATAAAGGCATAAACGAAAGAAGAACTAAAGCAATATTCAGTGCAGAAATATCATCCTCAGGGGCATGTTCAGCTAGAGAATCAATATGCACAAGACATCCTGTTTGAGTGAATGAAGGTAAATGTTCTGTTTCTGGCATTAATAAGTTACCAAAGATATTTAAAGACTTTAATGCACGATTTGAAAAATATTTGGACATAATTATTAGGTTAATTCTTTAGCTAATTTGTAAGCAAAAGTCATTATAGATAAAGCAGGGTTAATCCCTGGTGCTGAAGGGAACGTAGACGCATCAGCAACATATATATTGTCATACCCATGTAATAAATATGAAGGGTTAACTACGGAATTAGATTTATTGTGGCCAATGGAACAACCTCCTAGTTGATGTAAACCAAAATAATATGGTGAATTGTAAACACGTTTTGCATTTGCAGCTCTAAAAATATCTCCAACAATTTTTAGCCCTTCATCCCTTCTTTTAACATCGATCATACCCAGATCTTTTCTTACAATAAGTTTTCCTTTTTTGTCTACAGATATCTCACCTGGTGTCTCGTCTCTAATTGCTACTTCAATACAACCCATAAAAGGATATTTTAAGATTAGTTCCTGAAGCTCCCTTCCAGTTTCTGTTATAAGCAATGCTAATGAAGAACCTGGTGCAAAAACATTTTCTAGCTTAAATCCTTTTTCCCTGTATTCATTACCTTTAACTGTTACAGTTTGCCAGGCACCTTTATGTGCGTTCACTTTATGATCATATAAACCGAAACTCATAAATTGCGGATGTGTAAAAAAATTAGTTCCCAATGCTGGGAATTCTTTTTTAAACCCTGAATGAAGTAGAATTCTATTTGTTCCAAATGTTCCAGCCGCCAAAATCAATTTTTGACATATTAGTTCTTTCATTTCATTTTTATGAACACCTTTTATCCTTACATTCTTTCCTTCGTGTTTAATCTTATCAACTTGAAACTGATCCCAAATTGTTAATGGCAATCCTTCCTTTTCGGCGCGTTGAATAAATGATACCAGGGTGCTTTGTTTAGAATCACGATGGCAACCTGATAAACAAGTAATACAATCATTACCTTCTTGAGTTGCACAATCTGATTGACCTCTTCTTAAATACTGATATTTTATACCAAGTTTTTCACAGCCTTTTGTAAAAACTTCTGCACTTCCATTTTTCTCTTCAGGAGTAAACTTATGTAAAGACAACATATTTTCTACTGCCTCATAATAAGGATTCATCGTTTCAAGATTAAAAAAGTCAATCCCAGTTTTATCAAACCAATCATTAAAAACAAATTTATCAAAACGATCCTGAAGTGCTTGATTAACAACAGTGCCACCGCCGACACATTTGCCTCTTAAAAATGCCATTTTAGCATCTCTACTTAATTCAATACCACCACCCCAATACAATTGTGTAGTTCCATCTGCTTCATTATCAGGAAAAGTATCTTTTCGAAAGAATTTCCCTGCTTCCAGTACTAATACCTCTTTCCCAGAAGCGGCAAGCATATAAGCAAGTACGCCACCTGATGCTCCTGAACCTACTATTACATAATCATATTGTTTCATAAGGTTAAAATAAATTTTTTGTTTATATTTTTTCTTTATTTCCTAGTGCATCCATTTTCATGCCTTTTATTGCAAATTTGATCCATTTTTTTGTTTTCATAAAAAAAGTCTGCATTAAATCAGTCATGGTATTATATTTTGTTTTTGTTTGTGGATACCAATGAGGATCTATTATTTTTGATTGCTTATCTATAATAACTGATTTAACATTGCAAAAACTTTCTAAGCCGTAGCTTCCTTTAATTCTACCAAATCCACTATCATTAATACCTCCAAAAGGCAAAGCATGGTTTCCTTCAGTAAGCATTACATTATTTATAGAAACATTACCTGTTTTTAATTTTCTAGCGACTCTTGTAGCTCTATTGAGATCCTTTGACCATACACTAGCACTTAAACCATATTTTGAATCATTAGCTAAATTAATAACTTGATTTTCATTAGAAAATTTCATAAGTGGTAAAAATGGCCCAAAACTTTCTTCCTGCATAATTATCATATCATGGGTAACTCCACTAAGGATTGTAGGTTCAAAATATTGGGAATTTTCAATTAATTTACCTCCACATTCGATTTTTGCTCCTTTGCTTAAAGCATCTTCTAGGTGTTCATTTATTATATTTAATTGAGAAGAAACAGTTATGTATCCAAGATCAAATTCGGTATTTGAATTACAATCTTGAGCATTTGAAGGAAACCGCAATTTATTAGTAATTCTTAAAAGCTCTTCAAGTAAACTATCATAAATATTTTCATGAATATAGGCCCTTTCGATTGAAGTACAAGATTGTCCGGCATTTGTAAAAGCACCCCAAACTAGACCATTAGCTGTCCTGGAAAGATTGATGTCGTCAAACACAATAGCTGGGTCATTCCCGCCAAGTTCAAGTTCTACAGGAATAAGTTGTTTAGCTGCTTGGGCCATGATTTTTTTTCCTGTATTTACAGAGCCAGTAAAATGGATTTTATCAGGTCTACAGGCAATTAATTTTGATCCTGTTAAGCCATTGCCATAAACTATTTGTATAGCATCTTCAGGAAAACCACATTTTTCTAGAAGTTGTTCAAAAACACCCTTTAATGGAGTATGTTCAGAAGGTTTAATAATAGTTGCATTGCCTGCTAGGAAAGCAGTCATTGCTGGCATAAACATTTGATAAAGTGGATAGTTCCATGGTGTAATTGCTAAAATAACACCTAAGGGAGAAAAAAACACCTTAGATTTTTTACCCATCATCACAATAGATGTCTGTACTTTTCTGTCCGCAAGTAAATTTGTAGTAGCTTTCCGATAATAATCCACAAAATCACCTATGGAAAATATTTCATTACTAAGAGCATCAAAACGTGTTTTACCAGTTTCTTTACAAATTTGATCTATTAAAGCTTCCTGATTATTCATTATATAATCATTGGCTCGCAACAAAAAATCGATTCTTTGTTTTATACTAAGCCCCTCCACTACTTTCTGCGCAATGCTCGCTTTATTAAATATCAATTGGCTATCTAGTAAATCTTCACTACTAAAAGTAGAAGGGTCATCATTCAAATTTTTATTCATTAGTTGATTTCTTAAGGAAAGAATATAAAGACTATTTAAAAGGACAAGTTAGTGATAAAATAAATAAAAATTAAACAATTAGTCAAACAAAATCATAACAAAAAATTAATCTGCTAACAATCAGAATTTATCATTATATTAATTGTAGATTTAAGGCGATAAAATATATAAATTTATCATTTTAAGCTATATTAGCATTTAAGTAATTAAGCGAATAAAATGTCTATTCTTTCAAAAACTTCTTCTCTAAATCTTGCTCTGAAGCCAGATAATATCATCAATACAATTTCAGAATTGGAGAAACGTATCGATGATAGATTCCCTGAATCAAGCCTAAAAAAAACCTGTAAAGGATTTTTAGAGATTGCTGAACATAGTCAAGATAATATCGAGTTCATTGGTAAAGCAAATATGCCAATTCGAATTTTTACGCTTGCGATAATAACTATGGGTCTAATAGGAATTTTTTATAGTTTCACTCTTGTTAATTTCAGCTTTAACAATCTTGGATTTGTAGATATTGTAACATTGGCTGAAGCTACAATTAATGATATCGTTTTGCTCGGTGCTGCAATTTTCTTTCTAGTCACACTTGAAGTAAGATTGAAACGTAGTAAAGCAATAAAAATTCTAGACCAACTGCGTGGACTAGCACATGTTATCGACATGCATCAACTGACTAAAGATCCTATTATGGTAGGAATAGAAAAAATGCAAACACACAATTCTCCCAAAAGGACCTTTACGAAATTTGAATTGCAACGTTATCTCGACTACTGTTCAGAAATGCTATCACTTATAGGTAAGGTAGCGGCATTATATTCTCAAAGCCTTCCCGATGATGTAATAGTAGGCGCTGTTAATGAGATTGAATCACTTTCTGCTGGCCTAAGCCGAAAAATATGGCAGAAAATAATTATTTTATCTGAAATAGATGACTCAAATGTCTCACAATAAACATTATGTTATTTTATTAAGTATACAATTATTTAATTTGAGTTTTTGTTAAGATACTATATGTTAAAATTATATTATCTATTATTATTGCTGACTTCTTTTAACCTATGTGCTCAAGACAGTATATATACTTTAGGTTGGCATCAACTGATACCCTCTACAAACCTTCCAAAAGAATTTAATATCCGAAATAGTAACAACAATCTAGACATAATAAAATACAAAAAACGGTATTATGTTGCTTTTAGAACAGCTCCGACACATTTTGCATCAAAAAAAACAATGACTTATATAATGAGTTCATTGGATTTTGAAAACTGGCGTTATGAAAATGAATTTTATGTAGGAGCTGACATGCGTGAACCACGTTTTGTGATCTTTAAAGACTGTTTATACTTCTATTTTTTTGAAGGAGGAAAAAATATGTTTAGGTTTCAGCCAAAACATATATGGATGAGTTCAACCTTTGGTAATGGCAAATGGTCTGTAAAACAAAATACTGGATTAAATGGCTATGTACCATGGCGTTTCAAATCGCATAATGATAAAATATATCTTTCTGCTTACTATGGAATAGATTTATACAAAAATAAACATAAAGCAGAATTAAGATTATTCACTAGTCATGATGGTCTTTCTTTTACACCTATTAGCAAAGAGGCACAAATAACTACAAAAGGAGCCGAAGAAGGAGAGTTTGTGTTTGACAATGAAGGGAATCTTTGGGCAACTATAAGGCTTGAAGGCTCAGGTTCTTATATTGTTTTTGCGTCTAAAGACAGTCTACATATCTGGCAGCATTGGTTTTCAAAACATAAATATGATAGTGCGTTGATGTTTGAGCATAATGACGAAATATATGTTATTGCAAGACGTCATATCAAGGGGCCTGCTACCGATGTTGAAATACCATCTGCTGCACAGCGAAGAAATAATCTGATTAAATATTCGTTTTCAAAAAAATATACAGCAATATATAAATTAGACAAAAAAAATTATTGTCTCAATCATTTATTTGATTTTCCTAGTACGGGAGATAATGCATTTCCAGGAATTGCTAAAATAGACAACAATAGTTATTATTTATTAAATTATTCTAGTGACATTCATAAAAAAGAAAAAAATTGGATAACTGGCCAGTTTGGAAAGACATTTATATATTCGACAATCTTAACTTTTAAAAAGTAATTAAATTCTATACGGCTTCTACCCTATCAATTTAAAATTGTAAATTATATATTTTCACATCTCGTTTGGATAAGCTTTTAAGAATTAATCAATTTATTAAATACTAATATTTAAACAAAAAACGTTTTGAAGTAAATTTATACGTATAATAGTTTTAAGTAAATCTTATAATTTATATATTACGGCAAAATCAACAATAGAGGTCTGCTAAATAAAGGTCCTTGAATTAACTTATATATTCAAAACTAATCACAACACTATGTTTTCAAATCCAATCTTCTTATTTCAGGATCCTGCAATAGATACAACTGGTATCGTACCTCAGGAAACAAGTTTCTCACTTATAGGCATTATTACTCAGGGAGGTGCTATTGGTATTTCAATTGCTATTGTTCTACTTATTCTTTCGATTTTTGCTGTTTATATTCTTATCGAACGCTACCTCACTATTAAACGTGCTGGTGAAGTCGATGAAAATTTTATGAATCAAATTCGTCAATACGTTCAAACCAGTGACATTAATAATGCCATGGCCTTATGTAATAATACAGATACACCAGTGGCTCGTTTAGTTGCAAAAGGATTGCAGCGAATAGGTAAACCACTTACAGATATAAGTGCTGCAGTTGAAAATGTAGGAAATCTAGAAATTTTCAAATTAGAAAAACGACTTTCAACGCTTGCTACAATTGCTGGTGCTGCTCCGATGATAGGTTTTTTAGGTACCGTAACAGGAATGATTTTGTCCTTCATGAATATGGCAGGTGGTGATGTAAGCACTGAAGCATTGGCTGGTGGTATATATCAAGCTTTAATTACAACTGCCTTTGGTTTGGTTGTTGGAATTATTGCATTTATTGGTTATAACTCACTTGTTGCATTGATGGACCGTGTTATTTTTAAAATGGAAGCAGCGACTGTAGATTTCCTTGATTTACTTCAGGAGCCTGCTAAATAATTTATAAAACAATCAATTAGCATCATATGGCTTTAAAGAAAAGATCAAAATTTAATGCAGAATTTAATATGTCATCATTAACGGACATAATATTCCTTTTGCTTATTTTCTTTATGCTCACCTCTTCACTTACAAGTCCTAATACACAGGATATTGACCGACCTGTGTCCAATAGCAAAACACCATCACCTCAAAATATTGCTCTTGATTTAACAGAGAACGGGATATATTTTGTTGATGGTTCAGAAACAAAAGATAGTGAACTTGAGGAAAAACTAAAAGTTCGTATTTATGAAGAGCGCTTAAAAAACAAAGAAAAAAATATAAAAACAGAAGTAACAATTGTATTAAGTGTCAAAAATTCAGAAACAACGGGTACTATTGTAAATTTTATGAAGATGAGCAATAAATTAGGTGTTCGACTTATTTTAGCTACAGACCCTAATAAAGAAGCAGAACGAAATAATTAATAACTTAAGATTGATTAATAATGGGCTTTAAAAAAAGAACAGGAGTTTCAGCAGAATTCAGCATGTCCTCTTTAACAGATATTATTTTTCTGTTATTGATATTTTTTATGCTAACATCATCACTCGTTAGCCCTACTGCCGTAAATTTAAAGTTACCCAATTCTAGTAAAAATAGCACTAGTAAATCAACGCATAGTCCAATTAAATTATCGATAAACAAAAAGAAACAATTCAATTTAAATGGAAAAAGAATTGCCGAAGACAAAGTACTTCAAGAACTTGGTAGCGCAATTAAAAAAGATGGTCGAAAAAGTTCAGATATTACTATAATATTAAATATTCATGAAAAAGTTGATGCCCAAACCTTGGTTACAATGGTCGATATGATGAATAATTTTGGTGTCAAAATGATATTAGCTACAAAATTAAATTAATACTTAGCCGCTTAATTCTTAAAAGTAAATTTTTGGGCAATAAATGAGTTTCCGAAGAAGTTTTAGTAGAGTTGAACATAGTGGTATCCGAAACAAAGCTATCGTTATGACTACGGCAGTAGTTTTGTTTGTTGTGCTAATAAAAACAGGAGTTGATTTTATAAACACACCTGCCAAAATACAATATTTAAAAGTAAATATGCTTGACCGCAATTGTTTTATTATCAATAATGACACAACCAATTATAAGAATTTTGCATCAGTATTAAGTGAACAAGTAAAAGAATATAGAAAAGAGTACGAATACAATAATATAGAAATATATGTTCAGTTGCCACAAGTGAAAAACACAAATGAAATAGCAGACATAATTAAGCTTGTAGACGCTATGGATGTAAAATTTTCATTGCATTTTAAGAAAAAATAAAAATCTGATTGATCATTTTAGTATGTAACTTTTCTTAAAAATATATCGTTATTAAACCAATATTATTAATTTTCTACATTTCAATTATATAAAAATGGGTTACGACATTAAAAATTTTGAAAAACCGGAAGATAAAAGAAAGGGAATAACAGGAACAATTATTTTCCATCTAATTTTGCTTCTACTAATTATCTGGCCATGGTTTACAATTGTTTATCCTATACCTGAAGCTGATGGTCTCATGGCTTCATTTGGCGAAGTAGAAATAGCTGGCAGTAGTGAAAATAACAAATCTGAAAAAGAAATTATTGAAAAGCCTGTTAAAAAAGTCGAACCAGTTGCTGAAGTTGAAGAAGTAGAAACTATCGAAGACACCAAATCTCCTGACATAGCTACTGATTCAAAAATGGAAGAACCTAAAGAGGAAACCCAACCCCAGGTAAACCCCAATACAACTTTCTCTGGTACCGATAATGGTGATGGAAATAATAGCGGAGATGGAAAAACAGGAAATCCGGAAGGAAAAGATGACCTTGGCAATACAGGCAATGGTACAGGTAATGAAGGAGATGGACCTTCAAGATCATTTAAAATTATTTCCAGGTGTGAAGATTATAAACAAGGAGATGCAGGCTGGCAAGAAAAAGGAAAGGCTTCTATCAAGGTAAAAGTAAATGCTAAAGGCTATGTGACAAGTGCAAAGATAAATCGTAAATTATCTACTATAACTAGTCAGAAATTAATAGATCTGGTAGAAGGATGTGCTAGACAATATCGTTTTAGTAAAGTTCCCGGTGGTAAAGAGCGTGTAGGTGACATTACAATCACCTTAGGCAATTTTTAGAACATTAAATATCATTACTTCAATTGATATTTAATTTATTAGAATGTCTTAAAAAAAGTAATACCTAAACCTCAGTTGAACATTGAAACACAAAAATTCGCTATTTAGAAATGTAAGAATAGCACAAAAAATGTCTATATAAAGTACCTATTCTCATAGAGTTGGTGCTTTTTTTGATATATGATCAATAATTTAAGAAACATTTCTTTTATTAGAGTGTTTCAAAAATACAAAATGAAAAAAAATAAATCGATAAAAGCGGAAATCTTATTCTATTTCGTTATTACCTATGTAATGGTGGCTGGTGGCTGGTGGTCATACTTGTTATACATCAAAAACGAAGATGCTAATTCAGCAAAAAAAGAATTACTATGGTGTAAAATGAAAACCGAAGGAATAACAGACAGGCAAGTTTTTCTAAAATCAAATGAATACACAAAACTAGAAACAGAATATAATAAACAAAAGTGGATGATAATCAGTGAATCGGCTGTTTTATTAATTCTGGCTTTATTTGGAATCTGGAGAATTGCAAAAAGCAGACAAAGGGAATTGGCACTGGCAAATCAACAGCGAAACTTTTTACTTTCAATTACGCACGAATTAAAATCACCGATAGCTACTATAAAATTAACACTGGATACTTTCAAAACAAGACAACTAAATAAAGAGCAATCCGATATGTTGACAGAAAATGCGCTGGCTGATACAGATAGATTGAATAAATTGGTTGAAGACTTGTTATTAGCAGCCAGAGTTGATGGAGGATACCAGTATAACTTTGAAGAGGTTAACTTGATTGAAATAATTGAAGAATGTATAATAATAACCGCCAAACATTATACAGGAGAAATATTGTTTGATAATAAATCCCAAAATATTTCTCTCAAAAAAGGTGATAAGGCAACATTAATATATGTAATTTTAAATATTCTTGAAAATGCTATTAAATACACAAATCATAGTTCAAAGATCTTAATTAACTTAAGTACCAAAAAAGATAATTCTTTATGTATTGAGATTAAAGATTTTGGTCCTGGAATACCCAAAGCTGAACGTGAAAATATTTTTAATAAATTTTATAGAATTGGAAATGAAGATACTAGAAAGACAAAAGGAACAGGACTTGGATTGTACATTGCTGAACAAGTAGTAATTGCACATAAGGGAAGCATCACAGTTAGTGACAACTACCCTACCGGTACTGTTTTCAGTATTCTTTTGCCCCAAAACAAATAATAAATTTAAAATTATGGCTATACGAATTTTTTTGGTCGAGGATGAAGCAAGTATAAGTGCTGCTTTGAAATTAAATCTGGAACTTGAAGGCTACGAAGTTGTATGTACTGATGATGGTAAAAAAGTACTTAAAATGTTTAAAGAACAACATTTTGATATCATCCTTTTAGATATTATGCTTCCTGAAATTAGTGGTTTAGATCTGTGCGAACAAATTCGTTTAATTAATGTAGATATCCCAATTATTTTCCTGACTGCTAAGGATACATCTAGTGATAAAATTTTAGGTCTTAAAAAAGGCGCTGATGATTATATCACAAAACCTTTTAATCTAGAAGAATTATTACTCAGAATTCAAATCCTTCTTAAACGCAGTAAAAACAACACCAGCACATCTATAGACAGTTTTGAATTTGGAAAAAATAGTGCCAATTTTAAAACTTTTGAAGCTATTGGACAACAAGGAGAATTCAAATTAACAAAAAAAGAAGCAATGCTACTTAAAATGTTGATAGAACACCGGGGTGAAGTAGTTTCGAGGCAGCAAATTCTCCAAAATGTATGGGGATACGATGTTTATCCTTCAACCAGAACTATCGATAACTTTATTCTTTCCTTCCGTAAATATTTTGAAGAAAATCCTAAAATACCTAATTTCTTTCATTCTGTAAGAGGTGTAGGTTACAAATTCGTTCTTGAAGGAACATAATTATAAATGCTCCGGATTGATATCTGCAATACTAATCTAGTATAGAGAATAATATTTTTTGTTGCTTTTTTGAAATTTGTTGATTAGAGTAAGTAACTTAATCCTCATTAACAATTTTATTCAAGCCCTTAGCACAAAATTACTACATGAAACTCTGGAAGCAAGATTTTACTTTAGAAGGATTAGCCAATATGTCTGCAAATACCCTCGTAGATGCTTTTGACATTACATTTATTGAAATGGGCGATGATTATATTATCGCTGAAATGCCTGTAAACCATAAGAATGTACAGCCAATGCGGATTTTACATGGCGGCGCTTCAGTTGCTTTAGCTGAAACTGTAGGTTCAATTGCTTCCGTATTATGCTTGAAAGACCCATTGTCATATCACCCCGTAGGATTAGATATCAATGCGAATCATCTCCGATCTGTTCCTGAAGGTGGTAAAGTGTTTGCCAAGGTCTCACCTATTCATATTGGTAGAAAAACACATGTATGGCACATAGATATTACCGATGAGAATGATAAATTAGTTTGTGTAAGTCGTTTAACTATAATTATACTAAAAACTCGTAAGTAATTTATTCAAGAAATTGTAGCTCGAAAAATTATACCATTTCATTTATAATAAAGTGATTGTTTGTTTATTAAACAGACACTTCTTGCCCATTAATTAGATTAATTCTTAATAAGGCTGATTTCATAATAAGATTTGTAATAAGCTATGATTTTTGATAGTTTTTACGGAAATTGCTCGGTCATTTAAGCAAAAGAAATATCTAATATTATAAAAATAAATACTAATGTCTATTCTGATCAAAAATGGACGCATTGTAACTGCGGCCGAAGACTATGTTGCAGATATATATATTGCAGGGGAACAAATTGCTGCAATTGGTAAAGATTTATCGATTAATGCAGAACAAGTAATTGATGCTAGTGGAAAACTTGTATTCCCTGGCGGCATTGATCCTCACGTCCATTTAGACATGCCATTTATGGGGACATTTTCAAGTGATAATTATTCTACAGGTACATTAGCAGCCCTACACGGAGGAACTACTTCTGTTATAGACTTCATACTACAAACTCAGGGAAAATCATTACGAAATGCATTAGAAACCTGGCGTGGTCGATCTGATGGGAATGCCTATGGAGATTATTCTTTCCATATGGCTGTAACAGATTTTAATGAAAATACCAAAAAAGAAATCAAAGAGATGATTGAAGAAGGTATTACTTCTTTCAAAACTTTCATGGCGTATAAAGGTGCCTTAATGATTGACGATGGACAGATGGTAGATCTTATGCAAGAGGTTAAAAAGCAAGGTGGAATGGTCACTGTTCATGCTACTAATGGTGATATGATAGATAAACTTATTGCTAAACATAAATCTGAAGGAAAATTATCACCTCTATATCACTACCTTTCTCAACCAGAAGTTACAGAAGCTGAAGCTTCCGGACGTTTTGCAGATATGGCCAACTATACAGGGGTGCCTGCTTATATTGTCCATATGACTTGCGAAGGTGCATTAAACGCTGTTCGCCGTTCAACTATACGCAATCAGAGGGTATTTGTTGAAACCTGCATTCAATACTTATTAATTGATGCCTCCCTTTATGAAAATGATTTTGAAGGTGCAAAATGGGTAATGAGTCCTCCTTTAAGACAACCAAAAGACCAGGATGCTTTATGGGCAGGAATTAATCAAGGACTTGTACAGGTAGTAGCTACAGACCATTGTCCATTTAAATGGGAACAAAAATTAATGGGAAAAGATGATTTCTCTAAAATACCTAATGGTCATCCAGCTATTGAACATAGGGTTGAATTACTTTTCTCTGAAGGTGTAAATAAAGGTAAGATTTCTTTAAATAAATTTGTTGAATTAACTTCCACTAATGCCTCCAAACTATTTGGAATGTACCCCAAAAAAGGATGTATAGCAATTGGTTCTGATGCAGATCTAGTAATTTTTGACCCAAACAAACGACATGTCATTTCTGCCCAAACACATCACATGAATGTTGACTATTCAGGTTATGAGGGCTGGGAACTTACTGGCAAAAGTGAAACTGTATTATTAAGAGGTCAAATTGCTATTGACAAAGGCGAATCAAAAATTGAAAAAGGCTATGGACAATTTATTAAAAGAAACAAAGTCAATGGAATTATATAAGAACAAAATTTAAAATCTCATTTAGAAAATAAAACTAAAATTATCTTAATTACAATATCAATAAAAACATAATTAAAAATGCCAAGAATAATAAAATCGGGGCTCATCCAAATGAGCCTCCCAATGACTGAAGGAGAAGGTACTATTGATGAAATCATCAATGCCATGGTAGAAAAACACATACCTTATATTGAAAAAGCTGGTGAAGCAGGTGTTCAAATCCTTTGCTTACAGGAAATTTTCAATACACCTTATTTTTGTCCCGGTCAAGACAAAGATTGGTATGCTTCAGCTGAGCCTGTTCCGGGACCTACTACTGACTTAATGTCTAAGTACGCTAAGAAATACAATATGGTTATAGTAGTTCCTATTTATGAAAAAGACCAACCTGGAGTATTATACAATACTGCAGCAGTAATCGATGCAGATGGCACATATCTTGGTAAGTATCGTAAAAATCACATACCACATACTACTGGATTTTGGGAAAAATTCTTTTTTAAACCAGGAAACCTAGGGTACCCGGTCTTTCAAACAAAATACGCCAAAGTTGGTGTATATATATGCTATGACCGTCACTTCCCTGATGGTGCCCGATGCCTGGGGCTAAACGGTGCTGAAATCGTATTTAATCCATCTGCTACTGTAGCTGGACTATCACAGTACCTATGGAAGCTTGAACAACCGGCACATGCTGCAGCAAATGGTTATTTTATGGGTTGTATTAACCGTGTTGGTGAAGAAAAACCTTGGAATTTAGGTCGCTTTTATGGCACTTCTTATTTCGTAGATCCACGAGGACAAATTTTCTCTGAAGCATCTGAATATGATGACGAATTGTTGATTGCAGAATTCGATCTGGATATGATAGATGAGGTTCGTTCAACCTGGCAATTTTTCAGAGACAGAAGACCTGAAACATACGAGAAACTTACTGAACTTTAATAAAATATTATGCCTGAATATAAAAAACCTGAAACTTTCTCAGATGTACTAAATAATTTTGATCCGTTACATCCTACTATGAGTGCAAATATGGCATACTATGAAAGTTCAAGATGCTTGTTTTGCTATGACGCTCCATGTATAAAAGCATGTCCAACTAGTATAGATATACCGCTTTTTATAAAACAAATCAATACTGGAAATATTGATGGTGCATCTAAAACAATATATGATGCTAATTACTTTGGTAATATCTGTGGCAAAGTTTGCCCAACAAAAGTGCTCTGTGAAGGAGCCTGCGTATATAATGAGCAGGATGTAAAACCAATAGATATCGGCAGTTTACAAGCTTTTGCGACAAACCATACCATGAGTAAAGGTAAACAACTATATAAACCAGGAAAAGAGAATGGCAAAAAGGTAGCTATAATTGGTGCGGGACCTGCAGGAATAAGTGCTGCCTGTGAATTGAGACTTCATGGTTGCACAGTTGATCTCTATGAAAGTAAAGCACAGCCTTCGGGTTTAGCTTTGTACGGTGTAGCACCATATAAAATTACAAATGAAGAGATTATTGCCGAAATGGAATACCTTCAATCGCAATTTGGATATACCGTTCATTACAATCATCCAATTACAACAAAAGAACAATTAAACAACCTTGAAGCTAATTATGATTGTATTTTCTTAGGAATCGGAATGGGAGGAACTAGAAAACTTGGTATTAATGGTGAAAACCTAAAGAATTGCATTGGGGCAACTGAATTTATTGAAGAATTTAAATTGAAACCTTTAGATACTTTTATTGGAAAATCTGTTGTTGTTTTAGGAGGTGGTAACACAGCTATGGATGCAGCATCAGAAGCTTCAAGAATGGGTGCTCAAGTACATTTGGTATACCGAAGAAGTAAATCTGGAATGGGTGCTTACCCATTTGAATACGATCTGGCCAAAAATGCTGGAACTACAGGTATGTTCAATTGCAATCCTACAGAAATTCTTGGAAATGATAGTGTTGAAGGTATATGTTTAATTCGTACTAAAATTATTGATGGAAAAGTAACATATATAGAAAATAGTGAATTCGAAATTAAATGCGATATGGTTATTATGGCTACTGGTCAAGCTAAAATGCCTGAATTTCTTAACCTAATTGATGGTTTGGAATTAGATAAAAGCAATCGTATTATATGTAACGAATCCTACCAAACTACTAATCCTAAATATTTTGCTTCTGGTGATGCCGTAAACGGAGGAGCTGAAGTTGTTAATGCTGCTGGTGAAGCAAAAATTGCAGCACAAGCGATAGCATTAAAACTTGGAATTGGTAAATAAAATAAATACTTAAAGTATATACTACGTAAAAAAATAAATATGATTGATATATCAGCAAATTTAGCAGGAATTAAATCTCCAAATCCATTTTGGTTAGCTTCTGCCCCACCTACTAACTCAGGATACCAAATTATGAAAGCATTCGATGCTGGCTGGGGAGGTGCAGTATGGAAAACGCTTGGTGTTCCTGTTGTAAATGTATCGAGCAGATATGGTGCAATAAACTATAGAGATACCCGTATTATGGGTTTTAATAATATAGAATTAATAACTGATCGCCCTTTAGCTGACAACCTAAGGGAAATTGAGGAAGTAAAAAAATACTTTCCTGATCATGCAGTTATCGCTTCTTTAATGGTAGACACTAGAGCTGAATGGCATCAAATTGTAAAAGATGTTCAAAATGCAGGAGCTGATGGTATAGAACTCAACTTTGGGTGTCCTCATGGGATGTGTGAACGTGGAATGGGTTCAGCAGTAGGCCAAAACCCTGAAGCATTGGCAACCATTACTTCATGGGTTATGGAAGTTGCAAATATTCCGGTAATAGTTAAACTCACGCCTAACATAACTGACATCAGAGAACCTGCCAGGGCTGCTAAAGCTGGAGGTGGCGATGCTATATCTTTAATAAACACAATCCAATCTATTGTAAATATTGATTTAGATACATTATGCCCTACTCCCATAGTTGGTGGCCTTTCTACAAATGGTGGTTATTGTGGTCCTGCAGTAAAACCTATTGCATTAAATATGCTAAAAAATTGCGCTTTAGATGCTGGTGTAGGTCTTCCTATCTCTGGTATAGGAGGAATTGAAACCTGGAGAGATTGTGTAGAATTTTTGCTTCTCGGCGCAAGTAATGTCCAAGTATGTACAGCTGCCATGCATTATGGCTTTGGAATTGTCCGTGAAATGGAAACAGGCCTAAAACAATTCATGGCTGATAAAGGTTTTAATAAATTAGATGATTTCATTGGCTTATCCCTTCCAAAAGTACAAGAATGGAAAAACCTTAATCTTAAGTACGAAGTTAAAGCTAAAATAAATGCTGATAAATGTATTGGCTGTCAACTGTGTTATATTGCCTGTGAAGATGGCGCTCATCAGGCAATTGAACTTAAACAAGGCACTAGAGTACCGAGTATTATAGATGATAATTGCGTGGGCTGTAATTTATGTTCTTTAGTTTGCCCGGTAGAAGAATGCATAACAATGGTTCAAACAGATGATGGTACTGAATTTAAAACCTGGCAAAACAGGCTCGATGAAAATTCAGCCCCTAATACTTTTAATGATCAGCGTGGTGGTGGAGTCGGACATTATGTGCCTAAGCCTTCAGATGCACTAAAGAAGTAAATAAACGATTTATTTAATCTTCATTAAGTTAAAAATTGTATATTTGAAATCTTGAAAATATATCCTCCCACTATAACTCGATTATTATATTAATTTTTAAAACTTTAATCAGTTGATCCATGACAAAAAAATACTTGGGCTTTCCCCTTCCAAAAGATTTAGAAGAACGTGTTGAAGAAGTTATTAATGACATTCAGGAAGCATCAAATAAAAGGCAATATGCATTGAAATTATTTCAAGCTATAAATGATTTGTCAGATGTAGGACTCGACTATTATTTCATACAATCATTACGGACTGCCGGTCTAGGGAAAATAAAAATGATAGCGATAGAAAATGCTATAAAAATGAATAAAAAAGCAATTTTGACAATTGGGAAAGGCATTATCAAAGGCATGAATGATAATCAATTGCTTATTATTGCGAATATAATTGAAAGTTCTATTACCATTAGCCCAAAAGTAGAAGCTTAATTGTGAGGATATAATTATAGAATTTATCTAGAATTATTATTTGCTAATATCAATATTCTATACAAACATTCTTTGGTTCTGTAAAGAAATCGAGCGCATGGAAACCACCCTCTCTTCCTACTCCAGAAGCTTTTACCCCTCCGAACGGTGTTCTTAGATCACGCAGCAACCAACAATTGATCCAAACAATACCAGCATGAATCTGCTGTGACATACTTGTAGCCCTGCTTATATTGCTTGTCCATATTGTAGAGGCTAAACCATATTTTACACTATTAGCATACATCAAAACCTCTTGCTCTGTATCAAAAGGCATAATGGTAACTACAGGGCCAAAAATTTCTTCCTGATTGGTTCGGCAATTATAATCAAGTCCTTCTATTATAGTAGGTGCAATAAAATACCCATCCTTACACCTACCCTCAAGTTGTTGAGCGTGTCCTCCTGCAAGAACAACACCTCCTTCCTCTTTTGCAAGTTGAATATAGGATAATATCTTTTGTTGGTGCGCTTTTGAGACGATTGCACCCATTTTACTTGATTTTTCATTAGGATCACCAACTACCAAAGCTTTAGTTTTTTCTACAAAATCATTTTTAAACTTTTCATAGATAGATCGTTCAACGAAAATACGTGAGCCACATAGACAGATTTGACCTTGATTAGCAAAAGATGAGCGCATAGTTGTTGCTAACATCTTATCATAGTCACAATCAGCGAATATAATATTGGGATTTTTTCCGCCTAATTCGAGTGATAATTTCTTAAACATGGGTGCTGCAATTTTAGCAATCTGTGCACCTGTTTGCGTACCTCCGGTAAAAGAGATTGCAGTAACTTCCTTATGTGAAACAATAGCATTTCCTGCAGAATGTCCTAAGCCATGAACAATATTCAATACACCTGGTGGCAGGCCAGCTTCAATACATATTTCAGACAATAAATAGGCTGTCATCGGTGTAACTTCAGATGGTTTTGCAACAACACAATTTCCTGCAGCTAAAGCAGGAGCAATTTTCCAGCTAAACAAATACAAAGGCAAGTTCCAGGGTGAAATACATCCTACTACACCAATTGGATCTCTGAGGGTATAATTTATTGCTTTGTTTGCCATAGCATGCGCTCCTGAAGCATAATGAAGAATTGCCGTTGCATAAAATTGAAAATTACTGGCTGCTCTGGGAATATCAATCATAGATGCTAACCAAACAGGTTTCCCATTGTCAATAGATTCAGCCAGGGCAAGGCGATCGAGATGCTTATCTATCAATTCAGAAATTCTTGATAAAATTTTGGAACGTTCCGTAACGGTAGTTGTTGACCATGCAGGAAAAGCATTCTTCGCTGCTTTAACTGCAAGTTCTACATCATATGAATCAGAATCAGGAATTAATCCATACACTTTACCAGTTGCTGGCTCGTAATTATCAATATAAGTACCTGAATTAGGAGCAACTAATATCCCATTTATATAATTCTGAATTTTTTGCATAAAAAATATTTATGAAGCTAAAATATCATGTATTGTTTAAACAATATCAAAGTTATAATTTAAATTGATTGGGTAGTTGAATTAGAAATAAAAAATTTTAAAATAATTTATAAGCAAAGCCTGTTAATCCAAAAAGCTACTTAACATAAGTTAAGTAGCTTTTTGGAAATAAAAAATAATATAAATATTGTATAATTATAATAATCAAATTATTTATTTTCTAAAGCGATTATTCTATTTTTAAAGTCTTCATTTTCCTTTTGTAAACTTATTATCATTTCTTGTTGCTCTTTAATAGCCTGAACAAGTACAGATGTAAGCTGACCATAACGCACTCCTTTTAATCCAACTTCATCTCCATCAGTTGTGACCATTTCAGGAAATATTGCTTCTACCTCTTGTGCTATAAAGCCAATTTGTGGTTTGTCTTTTTCTGCTTCAAATCTTGGAAACTCCTCGGTATTGTAGTAATATGTTTTTGGACTCATTAGCATTACTTTTGATATTGCTCCTGAAAAAGGAGCAATATTTTGTTTTACTCTTCTATCAGAAGTGGAAATAAAAGTGGCGCCTTTAATATTTCCTGAATTATATAACTCACCATTTCCAATAGCTGTTACGCCATTACCCATTGCGGTGGAATAATATCCTGATGCTACTGTATTTGAACCCATTGCGGTGGAATAATGTCCTGAAGCTGTTGTGGAGCCACCCATTGCGGTGGATCGATAACCGGATGCCGTATTAGAAGGCGCTTGAATTCCTGTTCCATTTGAATAAAATTGAAATACTGTATTAACAGTTGGTGTCATCCATGAAAGTATACCTGATCCATCTGTTGTTAATACCTGGTTTGATGTTCCATCGGCATTTGGCATAGTATAAGTATTGTTTATTGTTAATAAACCATCATCTTTAACAGTAAGTAAAGCATTGCCGCCACTATCTTCTACCAGAAAGGATGTTGACGAATTTGTTGTGCCCTGGCCTTTTACGTGAAGGGTGGCTAAGGGAGTTCCTGAACCTTGCTCATTGATTAGCAACTTAGCTTGGCCAGGAAATTCGTATGTACCTCGCATAAGGTATGCACCACTATGTCCTAAATTAAATTCTTTTTGAACTGTAGCAGAACTTGCGTCTAAGTTATTTCCAATTATAATATTAGTGCTTCCTGTTGTAATATTATCTCCTGTGTATGTACCAAGAAAAATATTGTCATCACCTCCTGTAACGGCATTACCTGCACCATATCCTATTGCTACGTTTCTTCTTGCATCTATTACATCATGTAGAGAAGTGCCACCAATAGCAATATTATTATTTGAATTTCCAGTACTTGTTCCTGTTAATGCATTGTTACCTATTGAAATATTGTTTGCGCCACTAGGATAAAAACACGAACTTGCTCCAATTGATATATTAGTAGCACTTCCTGACACATAACCCGCATTAGCACCTATTTGGATTGCATCACCACTATCATATATTCTCATAAGAGTTTTATTTGTACTCTCTATAAGTAATGATTGTGTAGCGTTTGTTTGTCCTTGTCCTTGTATATGGAGTGTAGCTGAAGGTGTATCACTACCTTGTGCATTAATCAATAATTTACATTGTCCAGCAGAAGGATAAATACCCCTCATTAATATTTCATTTGGTCCATATCCAATGCTAAGTTCTCTGCTTGCTCCGTATCCGCTTAAAGTAGTATTATATCCCAAGGCTATATTAAAGCTTCCTGTATAGTTACTTGATCCATACATAGTATTGTATCCCATTGCAAGGTTACCTTGACCACTTGTAATACCTGCTCCTGCCAATCTACCAATAGCAATATTCATTCTATGTGTAGCATTAAGTAAAGCATACCTGCCAATGGCGACATTTCCTTCTCCACCTGAAGCTCCTAAAGCACCATTACCTATAGCAACTTGATGAGAACCCGATGTTGCGTATCCTGCGTTATACCCTATTAGTACATTACCTGATGTAGTACTAATTGTAGAACCTGCATTATATCCCATAACAACATTAGAAGAACCTGTGGTTAAAGCATCTAGTGTTTGGTATCCAAGGGAAATATTGTAATCTCCACTTGTAATTAATTTTTGAGAATTTGGCCCTATTGCTAAGTTTGCTCTAGCGTCACTAAGAGTTCCTGTTTGTGCTGCTGCACCTGCATTTATACCATTAGCTAACCATAATGAATATTGCAATGCAGTGCCATTACTTGCTTGAGTTTTGGCATCTATCAAATCATCAATGATTTGATCTTCCCAAGTAATTACCCCTGCACCATCTGTTTTTAATACCTGATTGAAAGTCCCATCACCAGAAGGAAGTGTATAAGGATTAGTTCCATCATCAATTTTGATTGAACCTCCATAAATGTGGAGTTTCTCGTTAGGCGCATTGGTTCCTATTCCTACTTTATCTGAGCTTTGTAATCCTAAACCTACGTTTCTGTTACCATTAAATGAAGCAAAGGCAGATCCTGATGTTTGAAATCTTAGATTATGATTTGTGTTATTTAAGTTAATAAATGAATTATAGGATGGATCATCTAAAGAAAACAAAATGCGACCATTATTTAATTGCAGTTTTGCAATTGGAGATGATGTGCCAATACCTACACTACCATTTTTTAAAACTGTTAAAGCATTGTTTCTGTTTGCAGAATCAACACCATTACCTATTTCAAAAATCGGGTCAGTGGTTATCCAATTATTAGGGTCACCACCTCCTACATTAAATCTGCCCATAACGGTAGAAACATATGCTGAAGCGGTTGTATTCAAACCCATTGCGGTAGAAACATATGCTGAAGCGATTGTATTTCTACCTAACGAAGTAGAATTATAACCTGAAGCATAAGTATTGTAACCCATTGATGTAGAAATCCATCCTGAAGCGATTGAATTCCAGCCCATGGCTGTAGAACCTTCTTGTGAAGCTTTTGTAAACAATCCCATGGCTGTGGAATAATTTCCTGATGATTCTGTTAAATAACCCATGGCTGTGGAATAATCTCCTAAGGCTACTGCCCAAGAACCCATTGCCGTAGAATAATTCCCTAATGCTTCTGTTTGCCGACCCATGGCTGTGGAATAATTTCCTGATGATTCTGTTAAATAACCCATGGCTGTGGAATAATCTCCTGATGCTGTATTAGTAGGTGCTTGAATCCCTGTACCATTATTATTAAATTGAAATACTGTATTGCCAGATTGCAAAGCGTAAGGAACACTCATAAATGTTGTTGTGCCCATATCCATATAAGTTCCTCCACCATCATCTAGCTCTACTTTTAAATAATGTGCAGCAGCACCCCAATCAACAGCATCAAATGTTGCGGAAGAACCAGATCCTGTAGAAGTCCCCTGACCTATAATTGCTGTAAACAAACCATAATCATTGGTCGTTACAGCATGTGTTTCTTGCCATGTAATTGTACCAGTTGCACTTCCTGATAAAATTGAAAATTGTACAGATAAGGATTGATTGGAAAGCTCATTACCTGTTGTATCTCTTGCTACTGCCTGGTAATTAATCCCTTGTGGAACGGTTTGTGCAAATACTGTTGCGCTAAAAATTAATGAGATTAAAAAGGATAAAGTGTTTTTCATGACAATTATGAAATTTATGGGTAAATAGATTAATCTGATTCTCTATTTGTTGGTTAAAATTATAATATGAATTATATTAATATATTTTACTAAAACTATACCCTTTTATATCTTTCTGTCTATCAGTATCTTATGAAGTATTCCTGATGTTTATTATTCTCTATATTGGAAAGATTCCAAAATAGAGAGTATTAAGTTATTGTATATTAGGCCAAATATGGTATAATAAGAAAAGACCTTGTATTCTTTTAACAAGGTCTTTGATATATAATATTCCACCATAAAGCAAAAAAGCTCCTTATCCTAAGATAAGAAGCTTTTTGCGGTCCGGACGGGACTCGAACCCGCGACCCCCTGCGTGACAGGCAGGTATTCTAACCAACTGAACTACCGGACCAACAGTAAACAAAGATAAATCTTGTGTTTAGTGCAGTGCAAATATAAAATGGTTTTACACAAATACAAAATATAATCCTTTATTCTTAGAAAAAAAAATGTCTATAATAAAAATAGATTTTTGTGATCGAATAAAAGTTTATAAGAAAGAAATATACTTAATGCAATAATAAAAAATTCTGATTAAATAAATTCGAATGAAAACAATAATTCATGAAGGGAAAGTTTTTTATCTTATTTTAAAATCGTATGCGAAAAACTGTTTATATTTCTTATAATACGTATCTTTGAAAATATAATCAAGACATATTTTGAGATTATAAATAACAAAACATGCTTAAAGTTGGTGTATTAGGTCTTGGACATTTAGGAAAAATCCATCTTAATTGTATAAATAAAATTTCGCAATATAAATTAACAGGTATTTTTGACACTAATGAAAAGTTAGCGGCAAAGATAAGTGCTGAGTATAATGTTCCTTTATTTCCATCTGCTGAAGCATTAATCGATGCAGTAGATGTTGTAGATATTGTCACTCCAACAATAACGCATTATGACCTTGCAAAAAAAGTGCTTGAAAAAGGAAAACACTTTTTTATTGAAAAACCTATCACCCATACTTTAGAACAAGCGCAGTCGCTCTGTGAGCTGGTAAAAAATCAGTCCGTAAAAGTACAGGTTGGGCATGTCGAACGATTTAACCCTGCTCTATTGGCAATTGAAAACAAGAATATAAGTCCAATGTTTATTGAAGCACATCGTTTGGCAATGTTTAATCCCCGCGGTACCGATGTATCAGTAGTATTGGATCTGATGATCCACGACCTTGATATTATTTTAAAACTTATACCCCATAAAATTACAAAGATCGATGCCAGCGGAGTAGCTATTGTTAGTTCTACAGCCGATATTGCTAACGCCAGGATCGAATTTGAAAATGGTGCTATTGTAAATATTACAGCTAGCCGAATATCAATGAAAAATATGCGAAAACTTCGTGTTTTTCAATCTGATGCTTATTTAAGTTTAGACTTTTTGAATAAAAAAACTGAAATAGTAAAAATACACAACACAATTCCTACAGGGAAAGAAAATTGCATGGAACTACATACCAATAACGGTACCCGTTTTATAGAACTGGATGTACCTGAAGCAAAACCAAATAATGCGATTATGGTTGAACTGGAATCTTTTGCGAATAGTATTCTAACTGATACGAAAACAAAAGTTGCCATAGAAGATGGCTTAAAAGCCCTCGAATTGGCATACTGGATTATGGATGAAATTGAAAACCATCAATCAAGGATTACTAATTTTGCACCTGTTTAATAATAAGATTTTTCTTTAATTAATAACTAATATAAAATCATGAAACACTTAATAGCCCCTTCAATTTTAGCAGCAGATTTTGCCAACATGGGTAAGGATATTAAAATGTTGGACCAAAGTAATGCGGATTGGGTTCATGTAGATGTAATGGATGGATGCTTCGTGCCAAACATTTCTTTTGGTTTTCCAGTCCTTAAAGCAATAAAACCATTAACAAACAAAACAATGGATTGCCACTTAATGATTGTAGAACCTGAAAAATATGTTGAAGATTTTGCAAAAGCAGGTGCAGATGTAATTACCATTCATTATGAAGCTACAAATCACCTGCATCGTGCTATGCAACAAATTAAAAACACTGGTGTTTTAGCAGGTGTGGCCTTAAATCCACATACTCCTGTCAATTTATTGTTCGATATTCTTGAAGAAATAGATCTTGTATGCCTTATGTCTGTAAACCCAGGATTTGGTGGGCAGAAATTTATATATTCAACCATAAAAAAAACAAAACAACTTAAAGAAGAAATTACCCGTAGAAATTTAAACACCAAAATAGAAATTGATGGTGGCGTAGGGCTTCAAAATGCTGAATCATTACTTCAGGCTGGTGCTGATGTGCTGGTAGCAGGCTCTGCCGTTTTCAAAGCCGATAATCCTATGGAAATGATAGATAAGTTAAAAAACGTTGGAGTATATAATGAATTGTGATCAATTTCAATATTCGAAAATTAATATTCTATGAAAATTATTTTTATGGGAACACCTGATTTTGCTGTTCCTTCTCTGGAAATTTTATTGGAGAATGGATATGATGTGGTTGGTGTAATAACAGCTACAGACAAATTCGGTGGACGTGGAAATAAAACATTAATAGAATCTGACGTTAAAAAATTTGCACTACAAAAAGGCTTAAATATTTTACAACCCAAAAATCTGAAAAATAAAGATTTTTTAGAAGAACTAAAAAGCCTTAATGCTGATCTTCAAATTGTTGTAGCCTTCCGTATGCTACCAGAAGTTGTTTGGAATATGCCATCATTAGGCACGATGAATTTACATGGCTCTCTTTTACCAAAATATCGTGGTGCTGCACCTATAAACTGGGCAATAATCAATGGAGAAAAAGAAACTGGAGTCACTACATTCTTGCTAAAGCATGAAATTGATACCGGTGACATATTATTTCAAGCCAAAACAGATATTGGCAACAATGAAACAACTGGTGAACTTTATAATAGACTTAAAAAGATCGGGTCAAAATTACTTTTAAAAAGTGTAAGAACATTAGAATCAGGTAATTATAAAACTGAACAACAAGATATTCGACAAGTTTCCCATGCGCCTAAAATTTTTCATAAAGATTGCTTGATAAGTTTTAATAGATCTTGTAAAGAAGTACACAACTTTATAAGAGGAATGAGTCCATACCCTACTGCATGGACAATAATTGAAGGTGAAAAACTTAAAATATTTCGTTCAGAAATTGAAATTATACCACATTCTCATGAAAATGGAACTATAATAAGCGATGGAAAAAAATTCATGAAGATTGCAGTAAAAGATGGATATATTCATCTTAAAAACCTTCAATTAACTAAACGTAAACGCATGGACATCAGTAGCTTTATGAATGGTTACAATCTAAATGTCAAAAAAATAGGGTAAACAAATAAAGTGTTTTGAACTTGTTAATAAAAAGTAAAGTTCTGTGCAATATGCAACAGAAAATGTATCTTTGTGTTTAATATAGAGAATTTGATTTTATATAATTTCATTGTAATAGCTTCTTATTGAAACAAATTATGTTTAAAAAGATTGGTTATATTGTTATAATTATAGTATTACTCCTTTTTTTACAACCTTCACTTTTTAAAGGTCTGTTAAATTTGGATAAAGAAACTTTTACTATTTCTGAAGATGACAGTCTTTCTATAAACAGAGGGTATGATGAAGCATCCGTAGCGTATGCTGAAGGATATAGTGAAACTGATTTTGGTGATGAGTTTACTTCTCCTGATGAGGGAAAATTCATAGTGAAGTCTGAAGAAGAACCTGTTGGCCCCTGGAAAGATCTTCTGGAATTGAAATTTTCTATTAATTATGACGAAGAAGTAGATGATGTAATTTTTAAACCAAAGTTTACTCCTAAAATTAAAGCCTACGAAAACAAAATAATTGAAGTCGAAGGATTTATTATTCCATATGAAATTGCATCAAATGCAATGGGTGATCTAAACGATGATGGCCAAAAATTCATGTTCTCTGCCTTTCCACTTGCATCTTGTTTCTTCTGTGGTGGTGCCGGAGCTGAATCGGTTATGGAGGTAAGCCCTAAAGATCCAATTGAATATACTACTAAAAAGATTAAGATAAAAGGACGTCTTGAACTCAATGAGACCGATTATCTTAAACTACCATATCTTATTAAAAATGTCGAATTGATATATTAGGGTAACGAGAGTTTAAGTAGTATTAAATTTTTTTTGCCATCTATATTATTGCATCCATAGACATAAAATTTATTAATTCTAAAATATACCCCTTGCAAAAACTATCATTAGCTGAACTAAATAGAATATCTATTGATGAGTTCAAAAACACACAAAAGACACCCCTGGTAATTATCCTTGATAATATCAGATCTGCCTTAAACGTAGGATCAGCTTTTAGAACTTGTGATGCATTTTTGGTTCAGGAGATAGCACTTTGTGGTATTACGGCACAACCTCCTCACAGGGAAATACTAAAAACTGCTATAGGGGCAACAAAGTCTGTCGACTGGAAGTATTTTTCTAACACTTATGAAGCTGTTGATCATTATAAAGGAAAATATTTCAAAATAGCAGCTATTGAACAAGCAAAAGATAGTACTTTACTTCAAGAACTGGTTGTTCAGGAAAATGAAAAGATTGCAATAGTTTTTGGAAATGAAGTAAATGGAGTAGATCAATCTGTTATGAACAACGTAGATGTTTGTATTGAAATACCTCAATTTGGGACCAAACATTCGTTTAATGTTTCAGTATCTATGGGTATTGTTATTTGGGAATTAGTAAAAAAAATACGCCCTAAATTATTTGATTGATTTTTAAAAGCGTAGAAATTTAAAAAAATAGAAATTTCGTGATTTTTAATAAAAAAACGTAATCCGACTAAATTAAATTTTAAAAAAAATAAAAATATATCTTCCTGATATTGAGATCAATAAACAAATAAAATAAAAAAATAGAAATTAAAAATTAAACTACGGGAACTTTTTATATAGTTATTATGTTATAAGTTCATACAATCATTTTACCGGAGGTCTCATCAGGCCTCCTTTTTTGTGCCTTTTATTAAAATCACTCCATAAAGTTTTTTTACTCTGGACTTTATTCAAAACTTACTTTTCAAAACTTTTCAATTGATATGCTTTAGGTTGGGTAAAAGCTCTTATTCCAATATGACTTAAAGTACTTCCAATACCAGAATTATGGCGACCTGACCAAGGAGTATATGGTGATACACGATCGCAGCAATTCCAATAAACGGTACCTGTATCCATTGTATCCAAAATCGGTTTTGCTGTTTGGTATTTGTCTGAAAAAACAGCAGATGATAATCCGAATTTTGAATCTTTCATTAATTTTATCGCCTCTTCATCACTTGCGACTTTTTGAATACCTATAATGGGTCCGAATGATTCTTCATTCATAATACTCATTGTATGATCGACATTAGAAACAACTGTAGGCATATAATAATATCCTTTACATTCTAAGGCTTTACCTCCAGTAAGTACTGTGGCTCCTTTCGCTAAAGCGTCATCAACTTGGGATTGTAAAATATTTATCTGTTGTTTTCTTGCTAATGGTCCAATAAAGGTGTCATCATCCATTGGATTTCCAATCTTCATTGCATTTACCTTTTGAACAAATAAATCAAGAAATTGATCATAAAGGCTATGATGAACATAGATGCGTTCTACGGCACAACAGGACTGCCCATTATTCCAAAAAACACCTTCTATAGCAGAATCAACTACAGAAATTAAATTAGCGTTATCTGCTGTAATATACAAAGGGTCTTTGCCCCCTAGTTCCAATTGACAGGGAATCATTTTAGATGCAACCTTATTGTATATACTTTGTCCAGTTTTATGAGAACCAGTAAAATAAACTGCATCAATATCGAGATCCAATAAAGCAGCACCTGTTTTACCACCTCCCTGTATAACTTTTACAAGGTTTTTAGGCACACCAGCATCAAACAATAGTGATATCATTTTCTCCCCTGTTCGCGAACAAAATTCTGATGGTTTATACAATACACCATTTCCAGCTACTATGGCAGGAATAAATACATTAAAACCAATGTTGTAGGGAAAATTCCAGGCTGATATATTCGCAATTACTCCTAGAGGTTCATAAGCTATCATTTCCGTATGAGTTTCACTCACATTAACTGTTTCTGTAGAAAGATATTGCTCACAGTGATTAATAAAATAATCAAGCCTGCCCATCGCACCTTTTATTTCTCCTTTACTTTGAGATAGTGGTTTACCCATATCTTCTGTTAAAGTAAGTGCTAGATGATCTATATTTTGCAACAAAAGTTTTTTATACTTTGATATCCATTGTATTCTATCCTTAATACCAACTTTTTTCCATTCTTTTTGTGCCTGAACTACTTTATTGTACTTTTCTAGTATCATCTCACTACTATCTTGCACCAAGTGTCCTAAAAAAGTCTCATTAGCAGGATTGATTAATTGCATATTATTTATTTATATAACTTAAGAAATGTTCGAACAATAAATCTGTTTGAAATAATGGAGTACTACTATTATAAAAAAATTCTGGATGCCATTGAACTCCTATCACTTTACCTTCAGGAGCACCATTCCATTGAATAGTTTCTACTATTTGATCATCAGTACAATTTGCTAAGACACTAATATCCTTTCCTACATCTTTAACACCCTGATGATGAACAGAGTTAACATATGCTTTATTGGTTTTTGTAAGTTTAAATAAGATACTGTGTTCTTGAATATCTATGCTATGTATTAACTGATCATATTTATTAGCATCACGATGCAATATAGCGTTTGGCTTTTGAGTGATAATATCTTGATAAAGATTCCCTCCAAAATAAACATTAAGTAATTGCATGCCTCTGCAAATACCAAAAACAGGGAAATTATTTTTAATTGCAAAATCCATAATCTCCAGTTCATATTCATCTCTGTATGGATCTCCTTTCCATTGGCCGTTATTAATAGGGCTTTCTCCATACATTTCTGGAGCAATATCATTACCTCCTTGAAATACAAAGGCATCCATCTGATTTAAAAATGCGTTTCTTTCATTTTTATTTGTAAGATCTGGGATCAATATGGGTTGAACATTATATTTACTTATGTAATTAGCCATATCCTTTTCGATATAACAAAGTGTTTTTTTTCCAAAAACAGCTCTATTCAGATCAGGATACATAAAAGCAGATGCTACACCAATCTTAATCATTTTTAATATTTTTTAATGGCTAATTTTAAAGGGCTTTCTCATATATTTCCCTTAATTCATTTTTCCCGGCTTTACGTGGATTAGCAGGTAAGCAAAAGTCATTGTATGCTAATTCAGTAAGTCTGTCAAGATGATTAACTGTCACATTTAGATCACTTAATTTGTCAGGTAAACCCAAACAAGACTTTAGTTCATGTAAATAATTATAAACTGATTTGTTTGTTCCAAGTGCTGTTTCCATCAATTTAAACTTATCCTCTAGACCTGGTAAATTATATTCCATGCCATATGGCAGCATCATACTATTAGCCAACCCATGATGCATATCCAGTAATGTACTAAGTGGATGAGCAGTAGCATGAACAATTCCAAGTCCTTTCTGAAAAGCAACTGCACCCATTAAGGATGCCAACATCATTTCACCTCTTGCTTTAGCGTTTCGTGGATTATTGACTGCATCTTCAATGGAATCTGATATCATCTTTATAGCTTTAATTGCTATTCCATCGGCCATAGGATGATAGCCTTTAGCAAGATATGCTTCCATGTTATGCGTTAATGCATCCATGCCTGTAGCGGCAGTTACGAATGGTGGCAAATCATAGGTTAATTCAGGATCAGCAAAAACCTGAGAAGCTAATAACTTGGGAGAAAACAAAATACGTTTTCTTTTAGTATCATCTTCAGAAATAATTGCAGATCTTCCGACTTCAGAACCTGTTCCGGAAGTAGTTGGAATTGTTACAAAATAAGGAACGGATTCAGTAACATATTTATCACCTCCTTCAAGATCATCGTAGTCAAAAAGATCTCTATGATGATTTATTCTAAGTGCAATTGCTCTTGCAACATCCATCCCTGCTCCTCCACCTATTCCTATAATACAATCTCTATTGGTTTTGATATAATATTCTCCACCAGCTAAAACATCAGACTTTACAGGGTTTTTGTGTATATCAAAAAAAACCTGAATGCTAAAGCCCTGATTTTCTAAATTTTTTACAATACTTTTAAAAAAATCCAGTTGCGCTACATTTTTATCTGTAACTATCAAAGGCCTTGACATACCTTTATCTTTCAAATGAGGACCTAATGAACGCACTGCGCCACATCCAAAAAGTATATTTGTTGGAAATGAAAATGAAACCAATGTATTAAAATCATGCATCTTTTAAATAATTTCAAAATATCGTTTAAATTCCCAATCTGTAACCGATTTTGCAAATTGACTGATTTCCCATTCGCGGGTTCTAGTAAAATGATCGACAAAATCCGAACCAAATAATTCTTTGGCAACAGAGGATTCTTTCATATTTTTAGTTGCTAAGCTCAGACTATTAGGTAAACTGCCATTACTAAAATCTTTATAACCATTACCAACCGTTTCAGATTGGGTTAACTTTAAATTATTTTTTATTCCATATAATCCGGAAGCCAAACATGCTGCCATTGCTAAATACGGGTTAGTATCTGATCCACAAACCCTTGTTTCTAAACGAGCAGATTTCTCCCCACCACACAAAACACGTAAAGCAGTGGTTCTGTTATCTGAAGCCCAGGTCAGTGTAGTAGGCGCCCAGGCTCCTTCAACCAATCGTTTAAAACTATTAATATTGGGTGCAAACATAGGCAGGATAAACGGAAGGCAATATAACTGGCCTGCAACATAAGACTTCATCAATTCACTCATTCCATTTTTATCATTACTATCATAAAACATATTTACTTTATGGGCATCCCATAAACTTTGGTGTACATGCCCTGAACAACCAGGCATATCCATGCTCCATTTAGCCATAAAACTAGCTATAATGCCATGTGAATAGGCAATTTCTTTTACTGCCGATTTAAACAAAACAGCACGATCTGCTGATTCAAGTACATCTCCATAAAGTATTGCCGCTTCATATACTCCTGGTCCTGTTTCTGTATGCAGGCCTTCTAATGGCACATTAAATTTTTCAAGTAATTCAAAGAGATCATTAAAGTAAGGGTGTTTGAGGCTAGACCGTAATAATGAATACCCAAACATTCCTGGAGTCATTGGTTTAGGATCCCGATATCCTTTTGCAGCAAAAGAATCTGGCGTTTCTTCAAAATTAAACCATTCAAATTCCTGAGCAAAAACAGGATGATATCCCATATCTATAGCATCCTTTCTGATTTTTCTTAATAGTTTTCTAGGGCATACATAATTGCTTTCTCCGTCTTCAGATTCAAAATCGGCCAAAAAGAAAGGCAGATTATTTTCCCATGGGATTTTTCTGAATGTATTCACATCTACAACTGCATGTGCATCGGGGTAACCACTATGCCATCCTGTAAATAAACTATTTTCGTATGCTACATCTGCACAGTCCCATCCAAAAACAACATCACAAAATCCAAAGCCACCTTCGAGAACATTATAAAATTTATCTTTTCGTATAACTTTACCTCTTAAAATACCATCAATGTCCGTTATAGCTAACTTAACTTTCGAATCAGGATGATTCTTTATATAATCCAGGATCTCTTTTTTGTTTTTCATTTTATTTTATTTATACAGCCGTCTGACTGTTTTCTTTATGAAATACTATAAACCATAAAAATGACATTATCATGATAACAATATAAACAATGAAAACTTTATAATTAAAAAAGGCCATTGAAACCAGCGCTATCGATGATATAATTATTGCTAAAAAAGGAAATAAAGGATAAAAAGGCACTTTAAAAGGGCGGTCCATTTTAGGTTGATCTTTTCGCAATTTGAATAATGAAATCATTGAGATAATATATAATGTTAATGCACCAAAACAAGCAATAGTGATAATCTCTCCTGTTTTTCCTGAAAGTATAGCAACAACACCAATAATTGCATTAACGACCAATGCATTGGCTGGGGTTTTATATTTTTTATGTACTTTACCTAGTATCTTTGGTGCATAACCTATTCGACCAAACTCAAAAGTAGCCCTCCCTGCAGCTAAAATTATACCATGGAATGATGCTATTAGACCAATAAGCCCAATCCCAATCAAAATTGAATAAATGATATGATCTGAACCTAATATAGATTGTATTGCCAATGGTAATGGTGCATCTACAACTTCTCCAGAGGCATCGTAAACGACTTTTTCCCAACCTCCAATACCTACGGAAGATGAGAATGTAAGTATACAAAGAATCACTAAAGTAACAATAGCAGAACCAAAACCAACTACCATTTTTTTCTGTGGTTCTATTGTTTCTTCAGCAACATTAGCTAAACATTCTATTGCTAAAAAAAACCACATCGCAAAGGGTATTGCAGCAAACACTCCCCAATATCCATAAGGTAGTGGATTGGAGTGGATATTTTCAAATTTGAAATGTTGCATACTTACAGTAGCAAATAAGATAAGGCCGGCAACAGCAATTAATGTAACCAACAGTTCAAAAGCAGCAGCAGATTCAACACCTATAATATTTATAAAAGTAAAAATGGCATAAGCAATTATAGCTATACATAAAGTTACAAGTGCTTCTTGGCTAAAGCTAAGCCCCAATAATTGATAGCTTCCCTGTATCCATGATTCGGGTAAAAATAGTTTAAAATAGGCTCCTATTGCTGCAGCTATAGCGGGTGGACAGAAAATAAATTCAATATTTTGGGCCATACCTGCAACAAATCCCAATTTTTTTCCTAGAGCCTTATTTGCGTAAACAAATGCTCCACCAGCAGAAGGCATACTACAAGCCAATTCTGTATAACTTAATGTAAATGTTACATACATTACGATTACAAAAATTGTTGCTATACCTAAACCATACGTTCCTCCCTCTGCAAGACCAAGATTCCAACCGAAATACATGCCAGATATAACATATCCAACGCCGAGTCCCCATAACATAAGAGAACCTAATGATCGTTTTAATTCATGTTCTCCAGTCATAATTAGGAAAATTTGAGTTAATTAAATAGATAGAGAATTAATGCTCAAGTAAAATTTTACCTGAGCATTAAAAATACTGTTTAATAAAAATTAATAGTTATACTATATTAATTTTGAGCTTCCTTAAATTTCTTTAGAGCAGCATTAAGTCGAGGTACAACATCAAATAAGTCACCAACTATACCGTAATCTGCAGCCTTAAAGAAAGGAGCCTCAGGATCTTTGTTTATCACTACTATAACTTTTGACTGGTTAACACCTGCTAAATGTTGAATTGCACCTGAAATGCCTATTGCAATATATAAATTTGGTCTAATTGCAACACCTGTCTGACCTACATGTTCATGGTGAGGACGCCAATGAACATCAGCAACAGGACGAGAACATGCAGTTGTAGCACCAAGAATATTAGCCATTTCTTCGATGATATTCCAGTTTTCTGGACCTTTCATCCCTCTACCTGCGGATACTACTAATTCTGCCTCTGGCAAAGGTACGACACCATCAACTGTTGATTTACTTTTTACACGAACACGAGATTCAGGTACATTAACAGATAATGTTTCAACTGAAACATCTGAACCAACAACTTCAGGTGGAAAGGTATTTCCAGCTATTGTTACAACCTTATTCGCAGAACTAATTTCATAAGTAGCAAATCCTTTACCTGAAAAAACACCCTTTTTAACAGTAAAACTTCCTGACGAAGGAACAGATGTTACAGAAGATACAAGTCCAGCATTCATTCGTACAGCTACACGTCCAGCCAAAGATTTTCCTGATGATGAGTGAACAAAAATAACTACATCAGCATTAATTGCTTCTGCAGCATTGGATATAATTGCAGCATAAGATTGCGCATCAAAATCGTCAGAAGCAGCAACATTATAAACTTTAGAAGCACCATATTGACCCAAAGTCTCAGCACCTTCTGCCTTTCCAATAGTTAAAGCGACACAATCTGTGCCTAAAGCCTGAGCAGTTAATTTACCATAAGTAACTGCTTCTGTAGCAGCTTTTTTTATAGAGCCAGTTAAGCTCTCTGCATATACTAAAACAGCCATATTATTATATTACTTTAGCTTCGTTATGTAATAGATTTACGAGTTCATCCATGTTTTCAGGATCAACCAGTTTGACGCCGGTTTTTTCGGCAGGATATTCATATTTAGTTACTGAAACCAGGTCTTGTGCATCTATAGCTGGAATTACAGTAATAGGTTTCCTTTTGGCCATCATAATTCCACGCATATTTGGAATTCGTTGTTCAGCCATTCCCTTTGCACAACTTAAAACAAAAGGCGTATCTACTTCAACTATTTCTATACCACCCTCAATATCTCTGTCAATAGTTGCTGTATTTCCAGCTAAGACCATTTTTGTGCCATAAGAGATGAAAGGCATATCAAGTAATTCAGATGTAATTGCCCCTACTTCAGAGCCATTATAATCAATGGTTTCTTTACCCATTAAAACAATATCAAAACCTTCTGATTTAGCATATGCTGCTATCTGAGCTGCAGTAAACATAGAACTTGTAGCGTCTGAATCAACACGTACAGCGTTATCAGCACCAATAGCTAGCCCTTTACGAATAACTGTTTCATTTGATTGAGGGCCTACATGAAATAAAGTTACAGAACCGCCAACTTCTTCTTTTAATTCAAGAGCACGAACTAGTGCATACCATTCATCATATGGATTCATAATAAACTGTACACCATTTGTATCAAATTCCGTATCTCCGTTAGCAAATTTGACCTTTGTTGTAGTGTCAGGTGTTTGACTTATACAAACTAATAATTTCATAAAAATTTATTTATTTTATTTAACTTTCAATATTTTTTGAAAACAAGGCCAAAGATAGTCAAGTCTTTCTGATTTTTACAAAGAAAATGTATTTTATTTTCAGCAATTTTGAATAAGAGATTTTATATTCTAATTTAGATCTTTATTCCTTCAAATAGTGAAATAAACCTGTCATGAAACAGATCCTTGTGCTTTTATTAGCTTTATGTATTTTTTGGCAATTAAAGTGTACAAAACCAGCTGGATGTGTTGATTCAAAAGCTATCAATTACGATCCTAGCTTAACAGTTGCAAACAGTAGTTGTATATACCCTGAACTAATTCTTAGAATTAATCTTATTATGGGCACTTTACCTTTTGAAATAAATAGAATTTATAATTTGGGAGGTTACAATACTGCTTTTAAAGTTTTCCAATGTTATTTATCGCAAATACAATTCTTAAGTAAGAATCAAATAATTTTGTCATTAGATGATTATTATCCACTACTCAAAGAAGGAAATATTGATTTTAACTTAGGGCAGGTCAATGTAGATCATTATGAAAATATTAATTTTAACATTGGTATTGATCCTATAACTAATAGCAATATTTTGAATTATCTATATGATGCAAATCATGATCTTTCGCTTCAAAGTCCTGACACAATGCATTGGAATAGTACTGATGGTTATATTTTTCTAAAAATGGTTGGAAAAGTTGATAGAAACGGTGATGGCATACCAAATGAAAATGAATCTTTTGACTTTCAGATAGGTACTAATCAATTACTTCGGTCTATTGATTTGATTATCAATAAACACGTAAATGCTGAATCGGACACTATTGAATTAGAATTTGATATAGAAAAATTATTTGTGAACGTAGATTTACAGACAGAACACGGTACTAAAACTATAGATAACTTGCCTTTAGCATCAAAAATAGCTGATAACTTAATGAATGCCTTTACCCTAAAACCGTAAACTATATATGATACTCAGTGCCATTAGAAAATATAACTTCATTGGTCGGTTTTATTCCAGTAGAATTGGAAAAAATTGGATTTACAATAAATTAAAAACAGTCTGTCCTCATATAAATAATGAAGAATTATTAGTTGATATAGGCTGTGGAAACGGAATGATTACTCATGCTTTAAGGCAACAAAAATTCAATTGCACTCCATTGGATGTAAAAGACTTATCAATTGTTGAACAAATAAATCCTATTATTTATAATGGAGAAAATATGCCATTTTCGGATAATGAATTTGACACTGCATTATTATTAACCGTACTACACCATACAACAGACCCTAAAGTTGTTCTTTTAGAAACTGCACGTATTGCAAAAAAAATAATTATTATTGAAGATATATATACCAACAAATTACAACAGTACTTAACCTATACTATGGATACTATCATAAACCTAGGGTTTTCAAAAATGACTTATCAAAACAAATCTGATTTGGAGTGGAAGAAAACTTTTAATGACCTTGGTTTAGAATTAATCGCTGAATCTTCAAAATCTATATTGCTTTTTTTTCGTCAATCAACCTATGTACTAAAGGCTAAATAAAACAGAAAAAGATCATTAAAAGTACTTCTAATGATTATCTACTAGAAGTAGAATAATTGTAAAAAAAAAACGACATTTGCACTTATATAAAAAGCATAAGCATAATTTTGTGCTAAAGAGCGACTCGTAATAAAACGATAAAAACTTAAAATGAAACCAAAAAAAATATATCATAAAGATCCTGAACACAAATGTGGACCTAATTGTGATCACAATCATATTGATAAACAAATTGAAGACTTGCAAAATTTCAAAGAGGACAAAGTAAAGGTCAAAATCATACCTGAAAAAGAAGCAAATCTTATAACTTTCTCAAATTTTATCAATTTCTTTCCTCCTGTTGAACTTCCTTTTACTATTACTTCCGACACACAGAGATTACTAAGTCTGAACAATGACCCACTTTCTGCAGAATGGCTCTTTAATTTCGTATTAGGCAAAGACGATATAATAGATGAATATACTGAATATATCGCCTGTTTTTCTATCCCAGATACCAAAGATTTTTTTGCTATTGTATATTGGGAAGCATGTTTAGAAGGGTCCACTTATTACTTAACTACTTTTTCAAAATCTGGTATTGTAATAGATAAGTCTAAAATTGCCGGAACTAATTATAAAGATGATGGATTGTATCAAATGGTCTGTACAATTAGCCCTGGCTGGTTATTTAGTTGTGTAGAAGGAAAAATAGACGAAAAAGGTAATCCTGCCCCAATATCTTCTGAAGAAGAACACTTATATAAATCTCTTCAATTATCTGGTGATGGTGAAATTGTTCCCATTTAATTTTATAATTATACATGCAACGGAATAATAACTGTTAAAAGCTGCAGTAAAACGTAGAGGCTCTATATGTATACCCTATTGATCAAGAAAAAAAATGAAAAAGAAAAACAGAAAAAAAAATAAGAATAAATCACTCCCTGTTCCTATACTTGAGAAAAGATTAATTGATTTATTCAGCAAGCAGGTGACTACCAGATTTGATGCTAAAACTATAATTAGAAAACTTAAAATCTCAAACTCCAAAGATTCTGTAAATGATTGTTTAGAAAAATTAGTCATCAAAGGCAAATTAGAAACTACAAGAGGTGGTAAGTTTAAGTGGAATAAAAACAGTACGCGTTTCCCAAAGAATGAAAAAACGAAAGGCAATATTGCTATTGGGCGCATGGATGTAACCCGAAGAGGTGCCGCATATATTGTCTGTGATGAGTTTGAAGAAATGGATAAAGATGTTTTTGTGCCAGCTCATAAAACAAATGGTGGTTTACATGGTGATACTGTAGAAGTAAACTGGTATATATCTCGCAAAGGAAAACCAGAAGGCCTTGTAACCAGAATAATTAAAAGAAAAACGGAACAATTTATTGGAACACTTGTAATTTCTCGTCAATTTGCTTTTGTAGTCCCAGACAATCCCAATATGCAAACTGACATCTTGCTTAATCCAAAAAAATTACCAAAAATTGCAGAAGATGGGGCCAAAGTTGTTGTGAGTATAACGAAATGGCATACTAATAATAAAAGCAATCCAGAGGGAGAAATTACAACATACTTCGGCACAGAAGGAGGAAATGATATAGAAATGAAATCTATCCTCATTCAAAAAGGATTTAATCTTACTTTCGCTGCTGAAGTTTTACATGAAAACACCCAGATAGAAACTGAAATCAAATCTGAAGAAATTGCTCGTAGACGAGACATGAGAACAGTAACTACGTTTACAATTGATCCCGAGACAGCAAAAGATTTTGATGATGCTTTATCTATTCAAAAATTAGAAAATGGTAATCTTGAAATAGGTATTCACATTGCAGATGTAACACATTATATTACACCAGGTTCAGAATTAGACAAAGAAGCAGCAAAGAGAACAACATCTGTATATTTAGTAGATAGAGTCCTACCTATGTTGCCTGAAAAGTTATCTAATGGCGTATGTTCTCTACGGCCAAACGAAGAAAAACTAACATTTTCAGCTGTATTTGAAATTGATATGCAAGGCGACATTATAAATGAATGGTTTGGTAAGACCGTGATTTATTCTGACAGACGATTCACCTATGAAGAAGCGCAGTCTATATTGAATACAAATACAGGTGATTATTCTGATGAATTGAAATTACTGAATTACATAGCATATAAACTTCGTAAAAAAAGATTTTCTAAAGGAGCTATCAATTTTGAATCTCCAGAGGTGCGTTTTAAATTAGATGATTCAGGAAAACCATTAGAAGTGTATTTGAAATCTAGAAAAGATGCCCATATGCTTGTAGAAGATTTTATGCTTCTTGCGAACAAACGTGTAGGTGCATTAATTGATGGTTTACATGAGAAAACAGGTATAAAATGGCCAATGATCTATCGAATTCATGATCAACCGAACATGGAAAAAGTAGAGCAATTCGCAGCTTTTGCATCATTAATGGGCTATCCTATGCAAATTAAAAATCCGGAACAAGTTAAAAGCTCATTTGGGGAAATGCTTAAAAAGGCAGAAGGCAAACCAGAACAAAATATTTTACAACAACTGGCAATACGCACTATGGCCAAAGCCGTATATTCTACTGATAATATTGGTCATTATGGACTTGGCTTTCTAACTTATTCGCACTTTACATCTCCAATTCGTCGGTATGCAGATGTTTTGGCACATCGAATATTATTTGACTATTTATGTGACAATAACAAACGGATGAATCCACATAAATTAGAGGAATTATGTAAACATATCTCTAAAAAAGAACGTGATGCCATGGAAGCCGAAAGAGAATCAACCAAATACAAACAAGCCGAATTTATAGAATCTCACATTGAAGAAATATTTGAAGGAAGTATAAACGGCATTACTGAACATGGAATTTATGTGTTGCTAAAAACAAATTTTTGCGAGGGAATGATAAGGTACAATAAAATGTATGATGAATTTGAAGTAGATGAAAATATGTTTTACATTCAATCTAAATCAATAACCCTGAAAATGGGAGATTCTGTTTGGGTACGGGTTTTGGGAGCTAATAAATATAAAAAACAGATCGATCTGGAACTTCTTGACCCAGAAAATATTGAAAATAAGCCTCCTAAGAAAAACTCAGCAGCTTTAGAGATTGAAAAAGAAAATATAACTATTACTGAAGTATTGGAACCAAAAGCACAAACAAAAGTTTTTAACAAAACAAAAGTTGTACAGGAAGAAAAACACAAATCAAAATATAAAACTGTATCAAAAGCAAACAGATCAGCACAAAATAAAGCGTTTGAATCCATTTTGCCGCAAGTATCTGCTGCTTATCAAGATAGTGACATCCTATGTGTTGCTAACAAAAAACAAGTAAAATGGAAATATGAACTTTCGCCATCCTCTCCTATTCAAGGATCAATTTTGTTATTGTATTTCAACCCTATGGCCGATAAAGGAAAAGGATATAGAGAACAAAAATTACTTTCTCATCGCGCATATGAAGCCCAAGGTAATTTAGGTTCATTTTTTCAAAACTATTTCCCTGACAAATCAATTACAAAGGGCTATCTATCACCATTTAGATGCATGGATGAAAAACAATTATCTGAGAAAGATCTTGATTTAAGCCTTCCAATTTTTTCTCAATTCATAGATCTTTTAATACCATCACAAATTATTTCTTTTTCAAATATTTTATTAGAAACACTCCAAAGTTATGGTTTAATAGATGAATTGGTGGAAGAAGAAATTACGCATAATGAACGAACAATCTTGGTTAGCAAAGGTAAATTATGTATAAATGGAGATAAAATTCAGATTTTCTTTGTTCCAAAACCTTCAGCACGAATTGCCAAAGAATTAAAGGTTCTTGCTTGGGACTCAATATT
Organism: Saprospiraceae bacterium; assembly: GCA_022448945.1. Taxonomy (GTDB): domain Bacteria; phylum Bacteroidota; class Bacteroidia; order Chitinophagales; family Saprospiraceae; genus Aureispira. The sequence goes on along the minus strand of JAKVCV010000006.1, from coordinate 13,974 downwards.
AAAGTGATTCATCAATCATATACATATATTTATTGAACAATTATTCTATATTCTTTTCTCTGTTTTCAATATAGAATTGTACATTTGATTATTACTTATCCTATATTTTGATCTCATAAATGATACAATCCTACAAAAAAAACTACACAATTTCCGATAGTTATGACACTATTATTATAGGTTCTGGAATGGGTAGTCTTACTACTGCCACTCTACTTGCAAAACAAGGACAAAAAGTTCTTATCCTAGAACGTCATTATACAGCTGGTGGATTTACTCATATATTCAAACGTAAAGGATATGAATGGGATGTAGGTATACATTATGTAGGAGGAATGGAAAAAGAGAATAGTATTCTTAAAAACATTTTTGACTATATCACCGAAGAACAACTTAAATGGGCTGATATGGGTGAGGTATATGACAGAATTGTTATTGGAGACAAAACCTATGACTTTGTTAAAGGAGTAGGCAATTGGACCGATAAAATGCTTTCCTATTTTCCTAATGATGAAAAAGCAATCAGAACCTATATTGATCTTGTATTCAAAGTAAGTAAAACAGGTCGTAATTTCTTTTTGGAAAAAACATTTTCTCCTTTATTAAGTAAGTTATTCGGTAGTTTTTTCAGACGTCCTTATCTTAAATATGCACGAAAAACAACACATGAAATACTTAGTAGTATTACTAAAAATGAAGAATTGATAAAAGTGCTTACGGGACAATATGGGGATTATGGCCTACCGCCAAAACAAAGCAGTTTTGCGATGCATGCTGCTTTGGTAAGACACTATTTTTCTGGTGGATTTTTCCCTGTTGGAGGCTCTTCGCAAATAGTAGAGACTATAGCTCCTGTTTTACACAAATTAGGCTCTGCAATTCTTATTAGCGCAGAAGTGGATAAGGTTTTAATAGAAAACAATACGGCGGTAGGTGTAAAAATGAAAGATGGCAAAGAATTTAGGGCTAAAAATATAATAAGTAATGCTGGTGTGTTTACTACCTACAAAACACTTTTACCTAAAGATGCTGTTATAGAACATCAATTATCCGAACATTTAAGAAACGTTAATCATTCAGTCGCCCATGTCTGCCTCTATATCGGATTAGAGACCAGTACTGATGAATTGAATTTACCGAAAGCTAATTATTGGTTGTACCCTGACAAATTATCGCATGACGAAGCAGTCGAAAATTACCTAAAAGACATTAATGAACAATTTCCTGTTGTATATATCTCTTTCCCGTCGGCAAAGGATCCTGATTGGTCAAATCGATATCCAGGTAAAAGTACCATCGATATAATAACATTAGTACCCTATGAGATTTTTGCAAAATGGGATGGAAAGAGATGGAAAAAACGTGGGGATGACTACGAAGCATTAAAAGAAAAAATTGCTCAACGTTTGTTAAATGCATTATACAAAAAAGAACCACAGCTAAAAGGAAAAGTTTCTTATTATGAGCTCTCCTCTGCACTTACTACTAAACATTTTGTTAATTATGAGAAGGGAGAACTTTATGGATTGGAGCATACTTCAAAACGATTCGAACAGAGATTTTTAAAACCAAGAACTGCGATTAAAAACTTTTATCTTACAGGTCAGGATATTACAACAGCTGGTATTGGAGGAGCTGCATTTTCGGGTCTTCTGACTGCCGTTGCAATCACCAAAAAGAACCTCCTGAAAGAAATCATATCCTAATAGATTGTCGATATGAAATTACTCCTTATTGTATTATTATTTTCAACATTTTGCTATGGTCAGCAGACGATATACGATACCATCTATCATGCTGGTATTCAAAGAGACTATATTTTATACATCCCTGCTAATTACACTCCTACTGTAAGCTATCCCCTATTAATAAATTATCATGGTCGTACGTCTACAGCTCATAGCCAAATGTGGTTTGCTGACTTTAGACCTATCGCTGATACTGCAGGCTTTATTATTGTGCATCCTCAAGGCGCATTAGATACTAATAATATAACACATTTTAATGTGGGTTTTGGAGGAAGCAATGTTGATGATCTTGGTTTTTCTGAATCATTAATTGATACCATCTCCAATGACTATAACATCAATCAAAATAAAATTTATTGCACAGGGATGTCTAATGGTGGTTATATGAGCTATCATATGGCATGTAGACTCAACCACAAAATTGCTGCAATTGCTTCTGTTACAGGATCTATGTCTAATTATACCATTAACAATTGCTTTCTAGATCACCCTACTCCTGTACTTCAAATTCATGGTACCAACGACTTGACAGTGCCTTATAATGGTTCAAATTTCTCTCAACCAATTGATTCCGTAATACAATTTTGGGTTAGTCAGAACAATTGTAATACTATACCATCTACTTCAACATTCCCAGATATTGTAACTTCCGATGGAAGCACAGTAGACTACTTCGTTTATAACAACGGAAATTGTAATTCAAATGTTGAATTAATGAAAGTTGTTGGTGGCGCTCATAATTGGCCAGGTTCACCATTTGGAAGCGCTGGTACAAATTATGATATAAATGCATGTAAAGAAATATGGGATTTCTTATCTAAATACAACCTCAATGATTTAAAATGCAATACAAACCCTATTTTTGAAAAGCAAAATGCTACCCTCGAAATAAAGATATTCCCTATACCAACTAATGCATTTATATACATCGAACACAATAGTAACAAATGTGTAGAATATGAGATAATTTCACCCTTAGGAAAAATAGTAAAAACTGGCAATCTCAATACAAGTTTAACATCAATAAACTTAAGAGATCTATTTCCGGGAATCTATTATCTAAAAACATCAGGGATGTTTTTTAGCATTGTAGTATATTAGTTTTTTATAAAATCAATACAATATATTTAAAGCTATCGAATCAATGTAACCTCACCCTTAAGGGTTTGAACTTCGCCTCCACTTTCAAATTCAATTAAATATATGTATACATCTATTGGTTGTTCGACCCCATTACATAAACCATCCCACATATGTGCTCCTGATTTTTCACTATCAAAAACTACCTGTGACCAACGGTTAAATACCTTAAAGTTAAGAATCTGAAATTCTTGGAGGCCAATAGCGCCAAATAAATCATTAACACCATCACCATTGGGTGAAAAAGCGTCAGGTATGCCAATATAAGGTGATTCAATATTTAAAAATAAACTACCTGTATCTACGCAACCACTTAGAGCTGTCGCAGTTAAAGTGAGAATATAACTACCTGAAACGGCAGAAAAAACACTTGTAGCGTGAGCATTAATGTCATCAAAAATTACATCTGTATTATCTGAAGACCAAACATATGTTACTCCAGCCGTACTCTCATCATTACCACCATCAATATCTTCTGATATATTGGGATCTACAGTAGAAGTTGTAAGTCCAGATGGCAAAAACATAGGATCAACATAAGGAATAAATGGGTTAACAACAGAACCAGCTTGTGTAACCGAGCATCCTGATGAATTGGTGATCGTAACGGTATATAGACCAGAAGATAAGTTAAGCGCTGAAGCATCAGTTGATGCATTGCTCCAAAGATATGTATAATTCGAAGTTGAAGAAGGAACAATCATCAGTACACCATTTGGTGTAGAATCACAATCCAATGTATCTACTCCATATGCAAGAGGGACCATTGCAGAATCAATAGGTATAACTCCGTTTAGTGTAGTAACTGAACTAAGCACACAACTATTCGAATCAGTTATTGTTACTGTATAAGTATTTGCAGATAGTCCCGTAACTATAGCAATAGTTTGAGAACCTGCCATAGTATCCCACAAATAATTATAGGGAAGCGTACCTCCAGTTACATTGAGCGATATAGAACCATTATCTATAGAGTCACACGTTTCTTCAACAACAGTTGTCGAAACAGCCAATGCTATTGGTTCGGATAATACTACATTTTGAACACTACTACAACCAAGTGAATCCGTTGCTGTTACAGAAAATATACCTGCCGGCAAACCAGTAGCAACTGTACTATCTTGTCCGGTTAAAGACCATAGAAATGTAAAGGAACCTGTCCCGCCAGTTGAAGACACTTCCGCTGTTCCATCAAAGCTACCATTACATAATGGATCTGATTGATTTACAATGGTAGTTACTATTGCTGATGGTTCAGAAATCGTAACAGTTGTTGTTGCTGTACATCCATTTACATCTGTTGCTGTAATAGAATATATACCCGATACAACATTAGACAGATCCTCTGAGAAAGTACCATTTGACCATAAAAAGGTTAATCCGTTTCCTACTGAGGTAATATCAACGGAACCATTACTACCACCATTGCAACTTACATTTGTTGAACTATTAATAGCAACTGAAGTACCTGATATTAAACCCACTATTGCAGTAATAGTATCAGAACATCCATTTTGATCAGTAACTGTAACATGGTATGAACCATTAGTTAAACCAGTAGCTGTAGCAGTAGTTTGATTAAAAGCATTCGTTGACCAAAGATAACTATATCCTCCATTACCTCCACTACCAGAAGCCGTTGCCTGACCATCGGTTGTACAGGTTTTATCTATTACGTTTGTAATTGATGCATTAACTATTGTAGGTTCTGTAACTGAAACACTAACAGTATCAGAACAGAAATTATCATCAAAAATTATCACTTCATAAGTTCCAGGACACAAACCAGATACTCCAGCAGTTGTCAAATTTCCTGCTGATCCATCCCATTGATAAGTAAAATCTCCTGTAACTGTCGTAATACCACCGCCACCAATAGCTAAAATGTCAGCATCGCAAGCACTATTACAACTAATATCTGTTCCATTAAAATTTGAACTAACAACTGCTGAAGCATTAACTGGTGCACCGTCAATGATTACAAATTTTATCGTATCTTTTTGGCAAATAGCATTTTCAATTTCTATAAAAATTGTTTCTGTACCTTCTTGAATACCATCATCTACTATTGAAATATTAAAACTTACAGTACTATCACCAGGATTCACAAAAACCGTATCTGGCAGTAAAAGGTAATCTACACCATTTACTGCAGTCCCAAATATATTTAATGGAATTGGATATGGTGTACTTACAGCACCTCCTGGAAGTGTTAAAGTAACTAATGGTTCAACACGACATGCCTCTACGATTGTTGAATCTGGAAGATCTTGTGCCATATCAACATCCAAAAGATTAGATGAAAAACTGTTTGCTTCAAAAAATACTGCTGAATCAAATTGACCATCAAAAGCATCAGAAATAGCTAATTTAATATGATATGTAGAACAAGGAATAACAACAGCAACAGCCTCTAGTACGGTAGTTAAGCCATCAAATTGAAAAGTACTACTAAAGGAATTATCAACATAATAAGACGAGAAAGCTAATGAACCATTTGGTGCAACACAAGTATGTGGAAAAGATGCATATAATCCTGGAGAACCTGGATTGATTGTATTAATTGCCACTGGCATAGCTGGATTAGAACCAGGTACTACTGCAATGTTTTGAGTTCCTGAAATTCCTGGGCCACTAAGAAAGAAAGCAAAAACATCATTGAATGTTGCACATACATATTCTGGATATTCTTCAGAAGCCATTACATATCTAAATTTAATGGTGTCTGATAAAGGAATAAAATCAAATTCTAAAACAGCAGCATCATGAGAGGGATTAGGCGTAATTATAGCGTCTAGATCAGAATCACTTGGTCCACATATTCCACCTGCAATACATGAACCAGTACCAACAGAAGTAAATCCGGCCAATGTATTACCAACGTTGTTAAAATCATCTGCATAACCCGTACATAACATTACTCCATTGCTAAAGGGAAGCGCTGAAGAAGCATTCGAAAACCTTGCAAATTGTCGAGGACTAGCCCCCATTCCTATATTAGTTGTAATATTACTGATAGTAACTCCATTACCTAGTAGATCATTTTGTACTAAAGTCGTTGGGTTTATTGTTGGTAGATTTGTGCCACTTGCCACAAATTGGGAAAACAATATATTTGGAGTAAAAAAAAATAGGAATAAGAAAAGATAAGTATAAAAATTACGTATCATAGGCTTATGTTTTAAATTAAACCTAATGTTAACAGGGGTTAACAAATAGCTTGTTAAAATAAATTGGGTTAATAATATTAGACTAATTATGTTAATTTATAGAATATAATTAACAAATTACATACCAATCACAAGTGATTGTGTATCAGTGCTTTAGGATTCGGGGGTTAGACCAAAAATAGAAACATTTCTATATTCTGGAAAATTCTGTTATCAAATTTAACAAAAAAAGCGATAACATCAATTAAAATTGCTCCACTTTCATAAATAATATATCTTTAATTATAGTTATAATGACTTACGATATAATCAATAATTAATTATTTCAATATCAGTTTCTTTGTTAAACTTGATTTGCCTGAAATTAGTCTTGCAAGATATAAACCGGTAGGAAGACGTGCGCCATAATTATTACGTCCATCCCATGATAAAATATGTTCTCCAGGATTTTTATTGTAGAATATTATATTTTTTACCAAATGCCCTTGAACATTATATATTTCTATGTTTATATTCATTCCTTTTAAGCGAAAAACTTAAGGTGATATGTTCGGTAAACGGATTAGGAAATGCTTTAAAATAATTATGGTTAATATCCACTATTTCTTCTTTTCCTGTAGGCAAAGTAGTAGTGCCTCTATGTCTATAAATAAGTTCATATATAAAGTAAAAATATTAGCGAAAAATTAAAATAACTGTAATACAAATTCATCAAATAGAAAAAAGCCTCAGAAATTAATCCGAGGCTTTTTAAAAAATTAATTAAAATGAGGGTTATTACGATTAGCAAGACCTGTTAAAGTCCTGCAATATTTTGAAAATTTCTCTAAATAAAACTGTATGTATGGTATACAATAATACGCACACAAACAGATATTTGAAATTCTTTTTGTAACGTGAAAATTTGTTAGTTAAAGTTAAAAGTTGTTTTAAAAGGTCACATAGTCGGTACTAATCTACAATATTATTTGCTTTTTTGCAACATTTTATGCTGATAATTAGGGCTTTAAATTAAATAAAATTTTATAAAGTGATTATAGCATAGTTTTTTATTCTTAATTATTTTTTGAATTAAAATGATTTGTATAATGTTTTTTTATATAAAATAAATGACTTTCCGTTCCGTTTTTCAAATCAAAATCGAATATATTTTTAGTAATAAAAAAATAAAATTATACAACAATAAAAAATAGCAATTATATGGAAATGCCAATTACAGTTTTTTATTTATATTCGCGCAGAAAAATCACCAAAAACTTAAAAAATCATGGCACATAAAATTCAAGTAATCCTTGCTAAGGAAAAAATTATCGAAAAATTTTGCAAAAATTGGGTTCATGCTCAAAAATTAATTCTCCCTCAGGGATTTGCTCTTATACCTTTAAAAATCAACTTATTAAAAGACATTAATGAACTTAATAAAAACAATAATATTAAACCATATAAAGAATTTATACATCTTAGCTCTTCTCTTCAGGAATTATTAATAGCAGAATCAGTATGCTGCAAAATAGCATATCTGGAAACTGAATATATTGGTGGCAATGGAAAACAATCAGTTATTCTATATTCAAATAAAGAAATTATTGGCCCCTTTTCAACTGTCACTGAATGGAATGATAAAAAATTAGAGATTAAAGACAAACCAGAAGGAGAAAGAGCTATTAATAAAATATTATACAAAATGCAGGTTTCTAGTAAATATAGAGATGAATTTAGTGCTCTTGGACTCGATTATTTGATTTCAAATAATAAAATTATAACAAAGATTAATGAAAAAAAAGAAAAGCAAACGCTTTAAAAATACTCTAATTATCTTTTTTTCACGATCTTGTGAGCCATATTTAGCAAAGATTTAATTTAATATTTTAGCCAATCTAAATTACTATAAATGACACTAAAAAGAATCCTTAAGATCAACCAAATGCCTTGGGTTTTAATTCCTGGGTTGTAGTTGCTCATCTACAAACCATATATCTTGTAAGCTTGTACCCTTCTATTATACAAATTGACACAGCAACAGCTTAAAATAATTATATACCTGGCTACATCTTACATGATCTTTTATAGTATAAATATTACTTATTTAATTTAATTTTTACAAAAAATCAATAACATGAGCAAAATTATAGTATTGGGAGCAGGAATGGTAGGAAGTGCAATGGCGATAGATCTAATAAAAAAACATGAAGTTACCCTCACAGATTTAAATCAAAGTGTTTTAGAAAATGTACAAGAAAGATGTCCTGATTTAAATATTCAACAATTAGATGTGTGTGATAAAATATCACTTAAAAAAATTATTGAACTTCATGACTTAGTCGTCTGTGCAGTCCCTGGATTTTTAGGTTTTAGCACATTGAAAACAATTATTGAAGCTGGAAAAAATGTTGTCGATATTTCTTTCTTTCCAGAAAACTCTCTTGACCTTGACACCCTTGCAAAAAATAACAATGTTACTGCAATAGTTGATTGTGGTGTTGCACCTGGGATGGATAATGTTATACTAGGATTTTACAATGAGAAAATGAAAGTAACAGATTTCGAATGCTTAGTTGGAGGTCTGCCAAAAGTAAAAAAATGGCCATTTTGTTACAAAGCACCTTTTTCGCCTATAGATGTAATCGAAGAATACACACGACCTGCGCGTTATGTAGAGGCAGGAAATCTTGTGGTTAGAGATCCTTTAACGGACTGTGAATATATAGAATTCGATAAGGTTGGTACTTTGGAATCATTTAATTCAGATGGTTTACGATCTATTATTTTTACTATGCCTCATATTCCGAATATGAAAGAAAAAACTTTACGATACCCGGGACATGTGGAATATATCAAGGTGCTTAAAGAAAGTGGGTTTTTCAATGAAGAAAATATAAATATATCTGGAACAGAGGTCTCACCATTGGAATTTACTTGCAAAATTCTATTCAACGAATGGAAACTTGGTAAAAATGAAGAAGAAATTACTGTTATGAGGGTAAGCATTAAAGGAGAAAACGAAAAAGGTGAAACTGAGGAAATAATATATGATCTTCACGATGAATATTGTAACAAAACAAACACCTCATCTATGGCGCGAACAACTGGTTACACTGCAACAGCGGCCGCAAATATGGTACTTGAAGGACTGTTTAATGAAAAAGGTGTTTTCCCACCTGAGTTGGTTGGTAAACACGAAAAATGTTTTCATTATTTCATGGATTACCTTAAGAAAAGAAACATACATTATATTAAACGGACTACAAAAACAAAACAAAACAAAATGGTTGATTTAACTCAATAGAATTAAATATATTAATTTATTTTGTTTTAATCTGATGTAAAAAAATATACATTTTTAAACTAATTTTATGTGCTCAATGGTCTTTTTCAATTCATAAATACTTACATTTGTGAACTTTTTTATTAGGATTTATTTTCATAAAAGTCTGTCAGAATATGCCAAAAACTTCAAAAAGAGTTAATAAAACCCCTGCTTCACCTATTAGAAAATTAGTTCCATATGCAGAAGCAGCAAAAAAAAGAGGTATAAAAGTTTTTCATCTTAATATTGGTCAACCTGATATTGAAACACCTAAGACTGGTGTCAAAGCCTTGCAAGAAGCTGATCTGGGAGTTATTGCATACTCTCATTCTGCAGGAATGATCTCCTATCGAGAAAAGCTAACAGAATTTTACAAAAGATATGATGTAGATATTTCTACAGAAGAAATGATTGTAGCTAACGGTGGATCAGAAGCACTTTTATTTGCTATTCTATCTTGCGCTGATGCTGGTGATGAAATAATCGTCCCAGAACCTTTTTATGCAAACTACAACGGTTTTGCTAGAAGTCTCGATATTGATATTGTTCCGATAACAGCGAAAATTGAAAATGGTTTTGCCTTACCACCAATTGAAGCTTTTGAAGAAAAGATAACTAATAAAACTAAAGCTATTTTGATATGTAATCCTAGTAATCCTACAGGATATATGTACTCTGTTGAAGAGCTAAAAAAATTGAAGGAGATTGTTCAAAAACATGATTTATTTTTAATCGCCGATGAAGTCTATCGTGATTTTTGCTATGAAGGTGAACAACATACTTCTGTATTAGCCATTGATGGAATGGAAGAATATGCTGTTATGGTAGATTCTATTTCTAAAAGATATAGCGCATGTGGAGCGAGGATGGGAGTAGTTGTATCAAGAAACAAAAATTTGATCTCAGAAGCAATGAAACTTGCGCAAGCCCGCCTTAGCCCCTCTACCCTAGCCCAAATTTTAGGAGAAGCTCTGATTGAAACACCCCAAAGTTATTTTACAGAAGTAACAAAAGAATACGACAATCGGAGAAAAACTGTTATTAATAGGTTACAAAATATGGAAGGGGTTATTTGTCCCAATCCTAAAGGTGCATTTTATACTTTTGTAAAATTCCCCATTGATAATTCTGATAAATTTTGCCAATGGTTGCTGGAAAAATTCAGTTACAAAGGATCAACTGTAATGATGGCACCCGGAACAGGTTTTTATGATACTGAAGGGCTAGGAAAACAAGAAGCTAGAATTGCTTATGTGTTGAATACTAATGATTTAAACAATGCAATGGATTGCCTAGAAGAAGCACTTAAGGTGTATCCAGGTAGATCCACTTCTAAAAATCTTGAATTCAATACAATTTAACTTAATTTGTTCAAGCTATTTGAAAGTCATCAAATAGCTTTTTTTTATTTATACATTAAAACGCTACTAAAATTATCAGTAAAAGTAAGTGATTTTTTGCTTATTAAAATACAAAAAATATGATGTTTTTTTAATAGCATTTTTTTAGTAATGTTCAATACTTTTGTAAATTTACATATTATTTAGAGTGCTAATTATGATTCAAATTAAAGTATAATTTTTTAATTAATATATCTTAAAATTTATCATTTAGCTATATCAATTTATTTAAAAACTATATTTGCATAACTAAACATAATTTCTAAATCTTAGATTATTTTATAGCATCCAATACTGAAAAAAAACAGCTATAACAAATCAATAAAACCTCAACTAATGAGAAATGTCGGTATCAAGAATCCGGAAGCAGATTTAACTACCCTTGGTCTTAAAAACTCAACTGCTTACTGGAATTTACCTGTTGCAGAACTTGTTGAACATACTATCTCCATTAATGAAGGAGTAATTGCTGACTCTGGAGCTCTTGTAATCAATACTGGAGAGTTTACAGGACGTTCACCAAAAGACAGGTTTATTGTAAAAGATGATATCACTGCCGAATCTGTAGACTGGAATGATATAAACATGCCTTTTGATGCACAAAAATTTGATATTTTATATAATAAAATGATTGATTACCTTGATGGTAAAGATTTATATATTCGTGATGCATATGTTTGCGCTGATGACAAATATAGATTAACACTACGTTTGGTAGCTCAGAAGCCATGGTCAGCTATGTTTGCCTGTAACATGTTTATGCGCCCTGAAAAATCTGAAATTGAGAATGCTGATCCGGAATGGACAATTATTTGTGCACCGGAATTCAAAGCTGATGCTGAAAAAGATGGAACACGTCAACACAATTTTGCAATTATTAATTTTACTCGAAAAGTAATTTTAATTGGTGGGACTGGATATACTGGAGAAATTAAAAAAGGTATTTTTTCTGTACTTAATTATGTTTTACCCCACGATAAAGGTGTACTTTCTATGCACTGTTCTTCTAATGTTGGAAAATCAGGAGATAGTGCCGTATTTTTCGGCTTATCTGGAACTGGAAAAACTACACTTTCTGCTGATCCAAAACGTAATCTGATCGGTGATGATGAACATGGATGGTCTAGTGAAGGTGTTTTTAATTTTGAAGGTGGTTGCTATGCAAAAACAATAGATCTATCAGCAGAAAAAGAACCTGAAATCTACAACGCGATTAAATTTGGTGCAATACTTGAAAATATCAAATTTTTTGAAGGAACACGTACTCCTGATTATGAAAACATTGAAATTACTCAAAATACGCGTGTTTCTTACCCTATTCATCATATAGAAAATGCCTTAGAACCTTCAAAAGGAGGTATACCAAAAAACATTTTCTTTCTTACTTGCGATGCATTTGGTGTACTACCTCCATTATCAAAATTAACTCCTGGTCAGGCTATGTACCATTTTATATCCGGTTACACTGCAAAAGTTGCTGGTACAGAAGCTGGAATTACTGAGCCTGTCACTGTGTTTTCTGCATGCTTTGGCGCTCCTTTTCTTCCTTTGCATCCTACAAAATATGCTGAGATGCTAGGCGAGAAAATGAAAGAACATGATGTTAATGTTTGGTTAGTCAATACCGGATGGTCAGGAGGACCCTATGGTGTTGGTAAACGTATGAAATTACAATATACGCGTTCTATGATCACAGCTGCTTTAAATGGTGATTTGGAAAATGTAGAATTTACAACGCTTCCGGTTTTTGGATTTCATATGCCCACATCCTGTCCTGAGGTGCCTAATGAAGTTTTAAACCCAAGAAACACATGGGAAAAACAACAAGAATATGATGCTAAAGCACATGCTTTGGCTGCTGGATTTGTCCAAAATTTCAAACAGTACAAAGATAAAGCTAATGATGAAATATTAGCCGCTGCTCCAAAAGTTACAGCCTCGGTATAGAAACAACAAATTTATTAAGTTATAAATTCAGGACAATGCAGATATTGCACTGTCCTTTTTTTATAGCACTACAAATTTTTATATTATAATTATAGCCGCAACAATTATTATATAAAAAAATCAAAATTCAATTAAAGATATTATCTATATCTTAAACATATTTTATATATTGTTGAAGAAAAAAAAAGTAAATAAACAACTTAATATCTAACATTATGGCCAAAGAAGGAGACATTGTTATATTAAAATCAGGCGGACCTAACATGGTCATTACTTATGTTTTTAAAGACTCTGAAGGATCCAGAGAAAAAAGTGCTGCGATAAAAGGATTTAAAGCCGGTGATGTTAGCTGTGAATGGAAAGAATATATAGACGAAAGTAATATAAAAACTCATAAAGAAACTTTTAAAGCAGCTATGCTTATATATGAAGATGGCACCCCTTTACCAACTGATGGTGGTGGCGATGATGATGATGACTGGTAGAATCTTTTCCAAAACCAATATAACAACTAATTAAATACTCTAATATAACGCATATGAAAATAGGAGATATAGTAGAACATATTGATTCAATGAGACGGATGACCGTTATGCGGTTACTAGGAGACGAAGAGAATGTTTCTTTTCTAACTATGGACAGACGAATGCAGGGAAAAGGATTTAGTGAGGGTGACCCGACGTGTATGTGGTTTGAAGGTGCAATTCTAAAACATGGTATTTATAAACAAAGTGATTTAGAAGTTATACCATACAATGCGCCTAATTCAAGTGCTGGAGATGCCTCAGATGCTGATGATGACTTAGACTTAGACCTGGATCTTGATCTGGACGATATGGACCTTGACCTTGGGGATGATCTGGACTTAGACCTGGATCTTGACCTGGACGATGATCTGGACTTAGACCTAGACCTTGATGATGATCTGGATCTTGGTGACCTGGACCTTGATGATGATGATGATCTAGACTTAGACCTGGACCTTGATGATGATCTAGACCTTGGTGACCTGGACCTCGATGATGACTCAGAATTTGATGATTTGGATCTTGACTTTGGAGATGATTTGGATCTGGACCTCGATGATGATGATGACGATGACGATGACCTGGATCTAGATGATGATGATGATGATGACGATGACCTGGATCTAGATGATGATGATGATGACGATGATTTGGACCTTGGAGATGATGAAATTGATGTATATTATTAAGATGATGATTAAGATTTATATATAGATTATGATGAAAATGATGTTT
>JAKVCV010000059.1 GCA_022448945.1 Saprospiraceae bacterium | reverse complement strand
TTGATTCCTTTTACTTTCATCTAAGGTAAACAGTTGGCTTTCTTTATCTAGAATTAAATTTAAATAAAGTGTTAAAGCTCCGGAACCAGTACCAATTTCTAATATATTAGAATACTTATTTATGTTGCCAGCGATCAATATTGATCCAATATCTTTTGGATATATAATCTGTGGTCCACGTTTCATAAGTAAAATAAACTCTTCGAATGATGGAATATACACATGATATTCATGGTTATTAGAAGAAGTTATAACGGATGGTAATTCTTTTATATCATTAAATTTTATTACACCGTTTTGTGTTACAAACTCTTGATCATCTTTTAAAACAGCTAAATGTTTATTTTTATTATTTTTAAGAACTACAACAGTGTTATCAAGACTCACTTAGTATCAAAGTAAGAGTAAAAAATAAGCAATTGTTGAGAGTACAACTCCAGCAGATATTGCAACAGCAACAAATTTCTGTAATGACTTATTCATTTTCTAAATTTCATTTTTTTTCTAAATTTTTTATATTTTTCTAAAAGTCTTCCAAGAATTATACCGTAAATTAGAAAACTGATAAGTTTAGAGTTTTCAGTGTTGATATTGTTTTTTAAATCATTGTAATTATCTTTAAACTCATTCATTTTAAGAGTCTCCAAATTATGAAACTAAATGCCAATATGCATAGAAAAGACATTGAGAAATATACCATAGCTTGAATAAAGTAATTTCCATTGAAAACCTGTGTAAGAACGCTTGAAATACCAAAAATAATAAAAAAAGTAGCAATAGCAAAATAATTACCAGCTTTAAAATTTTTTCTTAAAGACTTAATTGAGTCTTCAACTTCATCATATGTTTCTTCTTTAGCATGTCTAATTAATGAATCAGCTGTTTTGATTGCGTTTGTTGATAAATTTAAAAAACTATTCACTATTATCTCTATTTAACAAAATTATTTCTATTATTCCTTGAATTGTGGCTGCTATGGGTAAAGCTAATACAGCACCAATTACTCCTGCAGTATATGCTCCAAATATAGTAGCAAATACTGCTACTGCTGGATGGATATCCATTGTGACTTTTGTAACTCTTGGACTAATGAAATAATTCTCAATAAATTGATATGCAACTAAGACTACCAATGTATAAAGTATATAAGTTGGTCCTAATGATATAGATGCTAGCACAGGAACAATACCTCCTAAAAATGTGCCAACGGCAGGAACAAGTTGTGATAATAATCCTGCAGAAATTCCCAAGGCAAATGGTGAGGGTAATCCAATAATTAAAAAAGATATTGTGAAGGCAATGCTTGCAAGTATTCCAAGAATTACTCTAGCCGCTATCCATGCTCCAGCTTTTGATACTCCAATTGTCCAGACTTGATCAATAGTTTTAGATATATTTCCTGGAAGAGCATCTTTAAGACGAATTCTCCACCCATCCCCTTCTGCAATTAGATAAAATGAAAAAAAGAATATAACAAAAAAATGAAACATTGCATTTAATATTCCTCTTCCAGCAAAAACAACCGTGTTTCCCACAGCACTACCATATTCTCTGAATAAATTATTAAATTCTTCCTCGAGATTTAATGACTGATTGGATATTGAAAATCCCTCACTATTAAAATATTTCACGATATTGTCAAAATATTCAGGCATGTTTGAGGACAAAAGATATAATTCTTGAACCATTATTGGAATAATTGAAAATATTATTCCTCCGATTACCAAAATAATTGTTCCAACAGTAATAATCGTTGAGAGTCTTCTATTAAACCTTTTTGATAATCTATAAACTATTGGTTCAGCAAGCACTGACAAAACTACTGCTACAAACAAATCGAAAAGTAACGCTCTTACTCTAAGAAATATAAAAAATGAAAACCCTATTAAAACTATATATAAGAAAGCTCTATTTAAAAGCGCCTGTCGTGTTTCACCTTTAAAATTATCCACGATATTTAGACCGAATTAACCGTTTTATAGTTACGATTTATAAACGCAATATACATAAAGAATATTATTAGTCCACTAGAAAAATACAGATCAAACTCTGAAATCTCATCAAACATTAGGTTTCTTGTAATGAGAATAAGAGCTTGAAGTGCAGCTGAGATAAGTAATATTCTAAATTTTAAATCAACTCTTCGTATTGTAAGGTTTAATAGCAACAATCCTGTTCCTAATTTAATTAAAGCCTCAAATGTATTACTCGAAATAAAATATAGCTCTCTTAATGTGAAGAAACCAGACAACCCAATACCACCAAGAGTTATTTGAAATATTCCA
>JAKVCV010000058.1 GCA_022448945.1 Saprospiraceae bacterium | reverse complement strand
TCAAAAGAATATTTCTGAAGGGTAAATAGATTTCTTGATCATTAAAAATCATAAAAAATGCGGAAATAATTGCGCAAAAAATTCCTGCATAAATTAAAATATAAAATTTTTTAAAGTTACTTTTGCTTCTCAAAGCAACAGTGAATGCTGCAAAGCCAAGACTTGATATAAAGCCCATAATTAATCCATACAACGATCCACTAAAGGCACTTGCATATATCATTATTAAAGCACCAATAAACGCAATAATCATAGTTATAAAATTTTGTTTTGAGATTTTCTCATTAATAAACACTAGGGCAATTAATGATGCTAAAAAAGGCATTAACGCCAACATAAATAGAGTAACTGCGGCAGTTGTATTGCTTATTGAATAAATAAAACCAACCATGGCTGTTGTTAAACTAAGACCACCAATCACAGAAACTTTATCTATTTTGATTACATTCATAAAAAAGTCTTTTTGCTCATTTAGAATAAGATATATGGCGATGATAATTGCAACTGTAAGCCCTCTAATAACAAGGTAGGGGAGTTGATAGATTTGAGGGTCTATCATATTTTTGACCACAAGCGGTCCAAAACTCCATATTAATCCACTTAAAACTACTATAATTACTGCCTTGATGTGGTCGCTCATTTTAAGAAATTAACTTATTTTATAAATTAACTTTTTAATAGTTAATTACTGATAAAGAAATCTGAGAGAGTTTTAATATCATCAAAAGAAGTATTCTTACCCTCATTACTTCTTAGAGTAAATGAGTCTGACTCAATCTCTTTCTCACCCATTACAAGAGAATAGGGTATCTTTTTAGAAACAGAATTTCTTATTTTATAACCCAATTTGTTATCAGATCCATCAACAATTACTCTTACACCCAGTTTTTGAAGCTCCCCTTTAATTCGGTTACTATGATCAACAAATTTTTCGGACACAGGGAGAATTGCAAGTTGTATAGGCGTAACAAATAAGGGAAGCCAGCCATTAGTGTTTTCAAGAATAATTGCTATAAACCTTTCTAGAGATCCGACAACTGCTCGGTGTATCATTATTGGAACTTGATTTTTGTCATCTTTGTCTTTGTATTTTGCACCCAATCTATCAGGGAGATTGAAGTCAATTTGTATCGTTCCACATTGCCACTCTCGACCCAGTGAGTCCTCTAATGTAAATTCTATTTTTGGGCCATAGAATGCCCCTTCACCCTCTAAAATATTAAATTCTTTATTGTTGTCTTTTAAAACTTTTTTTAACTGATTTTCCGCATTGTCCCAGTTTTCTTGCGTGCCAATACTTTTTTCTGGGCGAGTAGAAATATTATATTTTATTTTTTCAAATCCGAACTTTTTATACACTCTTTCAATTAATAGGGTTGTCTCATTACAAACATCATATATTTGTTCAGCAGAACAAAATATGTGGGCATCATCTTGAGTAAAACCTCTGACCCTAAATAATCCATTTAGAGCTCCAGAGGGTTCGTATCTATGACACTTACCAAACTCCGAGTATCTAAGTGGTAAATCTTTGTAAGTTATTAGTTGAGAGTTAAATAAAACAATATGACATGGACAATTCATAGGTTTTAGTGCAAATGTCTTGTTGTCAGTTTCTGATGTAAACATATTTTCTTTAAAATTGTCCCAATGACCAGACTTTATCCAAAGCTCATTTGATACTAGCTCAGGTGTTTTTACTTCAAAATAATTAAGTTTTTGTTGCTCAGAGCGAATATATTTTTCAATATTTTGATACAAGGTTAAGCCTTTATCTTTCCAAAATACATTCCCTGCTGATAAATCAGTTAGAAGGAACAAACCCATATCAGTGCCTAATCTTCTATGATTTCTTTCTTTAGCCTCTTCTAAATTTTTTAAATAAACTCGAAGTTCTTTTTCAGAATACCAAGCGGTTGCATAAATTCTTTGAAGCATTTTGTTAGTGCTAATACCTCTCCAATAAGCCCCTGATACATTTGTTATTTTAAAGCTGGCATTATAATCTTTTGTGCTTTTATGATGAGGACCTTTACAAAGATCAGTAAAATTTTTTTGCTCATAGAGTGTTATTTCATCAGAATTATCTAAATTATTAATAAGCTCCAATTTATATTTATTATCTTTAAATATTTCTGATGCTTCTTTTTTAGTTACTGCCCTCTTTAAAAAGTCTCTTCCCTCTGAGAGAATTTCTTTCATTTTTTTTTCTATATTAGCTAAGTCATCATCTTATAGAGTGCTTTCCATATCAAAGTCATAATAAAAACCGTTCTTTATAAAAGGACCAATAGTTGGTTTAGCATTTGGAAAAAGAGTAATTA
>JAKVCV010000057.1 GCA_022448945.1 Saprospiraceae bacterium | reverse complement strand
CATGGATTTGGGAGAAATATCCAAACGGTCCCCGAATAATAGTATAAGCCCATGGTCCCATCTGTTTGGTAAATCAGTAAGTCTGTGGTTGGTGAAGCGATTGCGTTACGCTGTGCTTCTGTCATTTCAGTTGCTAATACAAAAACTTCTCCAATTTGCACCCCTTGCTGGGCGGCACTATTCAATAGGTATCCTAAAAGGATCGATACTATTATTATTACTTTTTTCATGGTGTTTTGTGTGTTTTGTGTGTTTTGTGTGTTTTTAGGAATTTCCTGCTCGGTTAATGATACAAAAAACACACCAAAACACAAAATACTGAATTTCAATTAGTTAGTTTTTTTTTGAGTCTATAAATTGGAAAAATTCTAATATATGGAAGTAGTTATGTGATTATTTTTAATGTGTGTGTGTGTGTAGAAAAAACTTATATTGAAAACCTGTCGTTTATTAACCAATAATGGTGGTTTTTTTAGGTCAATTTTGTACCTTATTTGTACCTCAGACTATTTAAAACACTGATAATCAATTGATTTTACTTTCTGTATCGGCAAATAACCCACATAAAACAAAAAATCACAGAAAAAATACAATAGGTGGCTATACGACAACAGTATCTAAAACAGCAAAGCCGATAGGGAGGACTACCCTATCGGCTTTGCTTATATAAAAAATCGACCGCCAAAGGTGGTTATCGTAGCTGCTTAAAAAGCGCGAATAGCGCGCACATTGAATAGGTTGGTCTTATTAAAATCAAATGCGCCCCCCCAGCCAAAATAGAAACTGTACCCCCAGGCACTGCCGTAACTATACTCCGTAGAACTCCAATAGGTGGAATTGGAAAAACCGCCAAGGTTATTCATGTGTAAATTTAAATACATTTGATTCAATTCATCCTTTGAAGGTAAAAACCAATCACTATATCCTCCTAGTGTTAAATTAGCACAAATATCTGGAGCGTAGGCTGGCATTGTACATCCTGCAAAAATAATATCCATTGTATTTTGTAACCCTGTCCCAATAGTTGAACCTTCACCACCAGGTACATCTATCTGATAACAGCCCCACTCTGCTAATGAAGATTGATCTGATGGCGCTGCAATTAGTCCTCCCCCATTTCCATCCAACCAAAATATAATACCACCTTGATAAGTTTCACCGATCGCAAGGGGAATATCTGTTGCAGTCGCTGTACATCCATTTACATCGGTTACCGTTACTTGGTAGGGTGTTCCAATGGTCAGACCTGTTGCTGTCGCTGTAGTCTGACCGTTTGCCGATGCATCCCATTGATAAGTATAGGGTGCTAAACCATTAACTACTGACACAGACAATGATGAGCCCGATGGTATTGTTATACTTGCTGTCATAGCACAAGACCATGAACCAGATGCTGTCGCTGTACATCCATAAACATCGGTTACTGTTACCTGGTAGGGTGTTCCCATGGTCAGACCTGTTGCTGTCGCTGTAGTCTGACTGTTTGCGGATGCATCCCATTGATAAGTATAGGGCATAGAACCACCACTAGGGATTGCTGATATGGTACCTGATGACGTATTTAAACTTGCAGTTAAAGCACAAGACCATGAAGCAGATGCTGTTGCTGTACAGCCATAAGCATCAGTTACTATTACATTATATGTTCCTGGAGGCATACCTGTTACTGTTGCAGTAATTTGACCACTTGCTGATCCATCCCACAAATAACTATAGGGTATCACACCACCACTAGCTATTGCTGTCAATGTCCCCAAAGATGCACTTGCGTTTAAAGCTAAAGCACAAGACCATGAAGCAGATGCTGTCGCTGTACATCCATTTATATCGGTCACTATTACATTATATGTCCCAGGTGAGATACCTGTAGCCGTAGATGTATTTACATGGCTTGCTAAGCCGTCCCATTGATAACTATATGGTTGGGTACCTTCAGCTCCACTTGCAGCAATTGTACCAAACGATGCCGAGGCACTTACTGTAAGATCACATACTATTGAGGGGCATGGTGTAACAACAGGTGGTTCAGTTATTGTCTTTGAAGCTGTAAAAGTACATAAATTGGCATCTGTAAGTGTTGCGCTGTAAGTGCCAGCAGAAAGGCCCGTAATGGTTTGGGTATTGGCACCATTGCTCCACTGGTAAACAATAGGTGAAGTTGCATTAGCATAACTCAATGAAACAACCCCATCTGAAAAACCATTTACTGTGACATTAGAACCTACTATTGTACCTGATATTGAGCAGGGACCTGGGGCCGGTGTTCCAGTATGTATAGGTGTCCAAGCCGTTCCTGAATAATAATAAAAGCCTGACGTACCATCTGTTTGGAAAATCAGCAAACCTGTGGCTGGTGAAGCGATTGCATCCCGCTCTGATTCTGTCAT
>JAKVCV010000056.1 GCA_022448945.1 Saprospiraceae bacterium | reverse complement strand
TTAAGGAAAATACCATTTCCCTCAAGGACACTCTGAAGGCAGAGGATTTTGTTAGAGGCAAGGTCGATTTCGTCAAGGAGCAATATTGCACCTCGTTCAAGGGCTTCAATGACTGGGCCATTGTGCCATACGGTCTCGCCATTAACAAGACGGAAACCGCCAATAAGGTCATCTTCATCTGTTTCAATAGTAATGTTTACACGAATAATTTCTCTCTTCAATTGAGCACAGGCCTGTTCGACTCCAAAAGTCTTACCATTACCTGATAACCCAGTGATGAAAGTAGGATAAAATAACTTAGAAGAAATAATCTTCTTAATATCCGAAAACGAGCCAAACTTAACGAAGGTATCATCTTTCTCAGGAATAAGGTTTCTCTCTACTACAGGAGTAGCGGCTGGTGCAGCAACTGCTTTCTCTAACTGTTTTCTAGCTTGACTTACAGTTAGATTCCACTTACCACGACCAGTTTTATATTTTGTAATTTTTTTTGTAATACTACGGTATGAAACACCATGTGCTGCAGCATAACCACGAAGATCACCTGTAGTAATTTTGTTACCGTAAGTTTTACGTAAGGAGTTTAAAAGATCAGAAAGGAACATGATTTAAATTGTTTTATGTATATATCAATAATAGACAAAAAAAGACCCCTTGTGAAGGGGTCTTGTGCAGCTTTTTAAATTGGAATAATTAATTTTTTGTTCCTTCTGTTGTTTTAGACCTGATGTAAGGTAGATCCATAATTTCATAAGTTTTAAATTCTTTTTCATCTAACCCCTCATTCATTGAATCAATAATAAAATTTAGTCTTTCTATATAATTTTCTTTATGTCCTTTAGTTTCTCTTACCTTATTCTTACCATTTTTTAATTTTGTAGTTTTTCTTTTGCCAAGCCAAGTATCTTTAGAAAACTTATCTGTCATATAAGGATATACAATTAACTTTTTAAAGTTAGGATTAGATTTTAGTTTATCAAAAGTATCAACAAATAATGTTCTACCACTAGATGCTGAACCAAAAACAGTTATTATTGTTCCATCTTTTTCCAACTCCTCACATTCTTTTATTTTTTCTATCCTGTCTGTACAAGTTGCAACATTCCACTCAATATATGTAATATTATTATCAGATTTTGCCTCGTTTTTTTCCTGTTCTATCTCATATAATTTTTTAGCATGAGATATCATTTGACCAATTTGATTATTATTAAAGTGATGCCATTTTAAATATTTTTTATTATATTCAGAATCAAATTCTATTTTATTTACATCGAAATTTTTTTGCAATCTGTCATAAATCGTTTCTTCATCAGTTTCATCTGACCTAATCTCATCTCTAGGATTTAAACCCTCTGCAGCAAGTTCTTTTTCCTCCTGATTTACATTAACTTGTTCAATAAATGAATCAGGTATAACTCTGATTTTATATCCCCTCACTTGTTTTAGACCTTTACCAGCCAAGAATGTTCTGTTTCCGTCAATTAATTCCTCATTCTTTTCACCAAAAATTGTTAAAGGTTCAGTTTTTCCAACACCATTATTATCTTTAATACATTGTCTGATATAAGGTATTGTATTATTTGGATCAACATTTTTTCTTGCTTGATATTTCTTCATTTCTTGTATTTCTGATGTGGGTCTAAGAATCCAATCACCACTCTTATCTTTTACATCAAATTGACCACTATTCAATAAATCTATCATTAACTGAACTACCTCAAATCTTGCAGGCTCATGATATCCTCTATTTGGTATTCCTTTATTATAATACATTGAGTTAGTGTGAATTTGATGTTCTATACCATACTCATTTTCCATATTTTTCATATCTTGAAGTGTTCCTCCTGATACTATTTCATAATCAAATATATTTTCTTTTAATCCCCAAAATAATAATTGAAAAGTATCATTAGTGCTAGAGTGATAATATCCGTCTAACCATTGACCAAAAACTTTTAATTTATGAGAACCAATATATTTCATACCATTAGTTACATTAGTAATAATATAGAATATTGCTTCTACAAGAGGTTTATTATTTAAAACAGTATCATCATAATTCCTAATTGATACTGGATGAGGGTATTCGTTTTCCATCTAAAACTTAAATCGATTCAATTATACCACACAGTTTTGATTTGTGCAACATCAGGCTGCATTTTTTCAATAAGTTTCAATGTTCTACCATGTGGTCTATGTTTCCATCCATACCATTTTGATATCTTTCCATCTTCATGGGGTGGTTCTTTTCCAATAGAATAATATTGATCAACTGTCATATCAATATCGTTATTTGTTTCTCTATCCCTTAGCCACCAATGTGTATCTCCTCTCCAATCTTTTGCACTCATGATATCTAACGTATCCGTATCTAATAAGTAATACATTGCCTGAGTGGTATGATAACAATGGCCATACAT
>JAKVCV010000055.1 GCA_022448945.1 Saprospiraceae bacterium | reverse complement strand
CCTATATCAAATAAAGGATCATTAAAACCACCATATTCCCAATCTACTACCCATATTTTAGAACCATCATCAAGAAAATTTGCAGCCAATAAATCATTATGACCAAATACAATTTCTCTTGGAGAGGAGAGTTTTTCTAACTTTTCTGCTTTTTTTAACAAACTTGGAATTAATGAAATGTGAGAGCTATTATTATTTAATAAGTAATTTGAGTAGTACTTTATGACATAAAAAACCCAGAAAATTTGAGGCTGACCTGATAACTTGTTAGGTATTTCATCATGAATTTTTCTTATGATTGGAACAATTTTATTTAAATTTTCTCTTACAGTTTTTGGTTCAAGAGTTTTACTTTCAATGAATTCTAAGACCAATACTCCAGGTTCATTATAAATTAATTTTGGAGACACCCCTATTTGATAGGCTGCTTCACTAACAATAATTTCGTTTGATCGATAAACTAGATGTTCTGGTATATCTGAACCTAATCTAACAACTGATTTAGAACCAGAGTCTGATACCAGGAAATTAAGATTTGTAATTCCTCCCTCTAAAGGTTCAATATTTTCAAGATTTTTCCATATTGGAAGACTCTTGATTTTATTTTCAAATTCCATTTGATTAAAACATACTGATCTTTGAATTATTTTCTACGGATAAAATCCAAAAACATTTTGAAATTTTTTATAGAATTTTTTTTAAAAGCTATAATAATCTAGATATTTATTTAGGAGGTAGTATGGATCTAATACAGAGACTCAATGAAGGACCTATTTTGTGTGCAGAAGGCTATCTTTTTGCAATGGAGAGAAGAGGATATTTACAGGCAGGAACTTACGTTCCTGAGGTTGTTCTTGATAATCCTGAAGTAGTAACTCAACTTCATAGAGAGTTTATTAGAGCTGGTAGTGATGTTGTTCAAGCATTTACTTATTACGGTCACAGAGAAAAGTTGCGTTTGATTGGAAAGGAAGAATTATTAGAACCTCTTCAAAAAAATGCATTAGAAATTGCAAAAAATGCTGCAGCTGAGTTTCCCCAGTTAGATTTAATGATAGCTGGTAATGTAGCTAATACTAATATTTATGACCCTGATGACAAACAATCTCACATTGATTGTCAAAAAATGTTTGAAGAACAAATAGCTTGGGCAAAAGAAGCTAATGTTGATTTTGTTATTGCTGAAACAATTAATTGGACTGAAGAAGCTAAATTAGCATTAAAGGAAATTAAAAATGCAGGTTTAATAGCTGTCGTAAATCTTGCTATACCTAAAGGTGACAAAACAAGAGAAGGCCATAGTGCTGCAGAGGCCTGTAAAATTTTGGAAGACCATGGTGCTGATGTAGTTGGCCTTAATTGTTATCGTGGTCCTGAAATGACAATGAAACTGCTGCCAAGCATTAGAGAAAAAGTCTCATGCCATGTGGCTGCATTACCTGTTCCATATAGAACAACTGAAGAATTCCCAACACACATGTATATAGAGGATCCAAATTGTAATTGTTTAGATGGTAATGTTTCTCATATTGCTCTTGATGGATTAACATGTAACAGGTTTGAAATGGCTGAATTCACCAAACAATGTATGGACATCAATGTAAATTTTATTGGTATTTGTTGCGGTGCCGACCCTCATCATGTAAGAGAAATGGCAGTTGCTATGGGTAGAAAACCAATTTCTTATAAATATTACCCTGATATGAGCAAACATTTTTCTCATGGCACAGAAAGCAGTCTTAAGGACATTAACAAAACTAACGAATGGCTTAAATAATTAATAAGACTTATAAAAAATAAATTTTAGATGAGTATATGGGGAAAACTTTTAGCTGGGACTTTTGGTTTTGCTCTTGGGGGGCCAATCGGAGCTATGTTAGGTGTAATAGCGGGTCACAGTGTTGATCGTATTCGAAACCAAAAATCTGACTCTAATATAGCCTCTAATTCACCACAAGAAATTATAACGATAGGTATAATTATTTTAGCAGCTAAACTGGCTAAAGCAGATGGTCAAGTTACAACTGATGAAATAAGCGCCTTTAAAGAAAAATTTAAAATACCTCCTGATTTTCAAAGCGATGTTAGCAAAATATTTAATGAAGCTAAAAAAAGCTCTGATGACTATCATCAATATGCTCAACAAATAGGAATGCTATTTCGTGGACAGCCTCAAGTTTTGGAGCAGATTTTAAACTTACTTTTTTATATCGCAGAGGCTGATGGTGAAATCAGCGACTCAGAGATAGTATTTATTCAAAATTGTTCTGATTATTTTGGACTAAATAAAGCTCAATATGAAAGCATAAAAACTATTTGGATGGATAAACAAATTGATCCATACAAAATTTTAGGGGTTGAGAAAAGTTCTTCTGATGGAGAAATTAGAAAAAGATGGATACAGCTTAGCAAAGAGTTACACCCTGACCAAT
>JAKVCV010000054.1 GCA_022448945.1 Saprospiraceae bacterium | reverse complement strand
AATACAGGGAATAATGCGTAGAATGGCAATACCATATCAAGAGGATAAAATTTATAAAGATAGAACATCATTAAATGTCCAAGCAAAGAAATAATTGCCCCTGCATATAAAACTGTGAACCAACTACCTAAACTAATATTTTTTATTGTTTGAAATGTATTTCCCTCAAATATTGCAGATAATATTATTAAAATTATAAATCCTGTGAAGCTCATTATAGTATTTGTAAATTTAACATCTAATTCTTTTAAATATCTCGAAAATACTTGGGATAGTCCGTAGAAAAAAGCCATACCACAAATAAGAAGAGACCCTATTATTTCCTCGACTACTTTTGGGTCGAATGCGAGTATGACAATACCAAAAAAAGATATCATAATTAATATCCATTTTTTATAACTTATTTTTTCATTTAAAAATATTGAGCTTAATATAATTCCAAAAGGAATTGAAAGTTGAGCCCCTATTGTAATTGGTGCAAGTATACTTGATGCATTTATAGATAAATATAAAAACATATTTACTGCAACACCAAAACATAATGAAAACCCAATTAAAGGAATAATATATTTTTTATCTATTATTTGAATTTTAAAAAATGGAATTAAACAAATAAAAACAACAGCCATTCTTAATGAGCCAAAAAGAATTGGTGGAATAGTGTCGTTTAATCCAAGCTTGCCAGTTGGATATGCACTTCCTAATAAAAATACAACAAATAAAATAAGTAAAGTATGTTTTGCAGACAAAAATTATCTTATAGAGAAAGGATCTAAAGTTGGTTCATCAGATGTGTAATACCAAGTTGTCTTAACTCTAGTATAATCTTTAATTGAGTCCATTCCCGCTTCCTTTCCATATCCACTATCTTTAATACCACCAAAAGGTGCTGATGGAGAAATCAATCGATAAGTATTTACAAATGTTATACCTGCTCTTATTGCATTAGAAACTCTTAGACCTCTGGAGAAGTCACTTGTATAGACCCCAGAAGATAATCCATATTGATTATCGTTCATTTTCTCTATTACCTCTTTTTCCGTATCAAATTTCATAACTGATAAAACTGGTCCAAAAAGCTCGTTTTCTGCAGTTGGAAGATTATGATTATCACATTCAATTATTGTAGGAGGAAAGTAGTATCCCTCATTTGAAAATGGATGCCTTTCACCACCACATTTTATTTTTCCACCTTGTTCTGTGGTTTTTTTTATGTTTTTTTCAATAATTTCTAATTGTTTATAATTACTCAATGGTCCCATTTCTGTATCTGGATCCATAGGAGCGCCAATTTTTATTTTTTCAGCTCTTTTTGTGAGTTTATCAAGGAACTCATCGTAAATTCCTTTTTGTAGATATAACCTTGAACCAGCAATACAACTCTGTCCGCTAGCTCCAAATATTCCTGCAGTAATTCCATTAATAGCATTTTCTTGATGAGCATCATCAAATACTGCAACAGGACTTTTTCCTCCAAGTTCTAAGCTTACTTCTGATAAATTTTCTGCTGAATTTCTAATTATATGTCTTGCAGTTTCGGGTCCTCCTGTAAAAGCAACTTTTTCAACTAAATTATGTGTAGTTAAAGCCTTTCCACATGGGTCTCCAAATCCTGTAATAACATTAACAACTCCTTTAGGAATACCAGTTTCTTCAATAAGTTTTGCAAATTCAAACATTACTGCTGGAGCAAGTTCTGATGATTTAATAACCACCGTGTTTCCCATAGCTAAAGCAGGCGCAAGTTTTGTAGCTGTTAAAAACATTTGAGAATTCCATGGAACAATCGCAGCGATAACACCAATAGGTATTCTTGAAGTTATGGCTTGAATATTTGGTTTATCTATTGGCAGAACTGTGCCTTCGACCTTGTCTGCCATACCTGCATAATAATCATAATACTCAGCAATATAATTTGCCTGTTTATTTGTTTCTCTATAAAGTTTTCCAGTATCTATAGTTTCAATTTTTCCAAGTAATTCTGCGTTATCTCTAAGCTTATTTCCAATAGCTCTTAGAAACTTTGCTCTTTCACGCGGTAATATTTTAGGCCAATCTCCTTCAAAGGCTTTTTGAGCTGCTTGAACTGCTTTATCTACGTCAGAAGCACTTGCCTCAGGAACAACTGCCCAGGGTTTATTATCTTCCGGATTTAAAGTTTCAAAAGTTTTTTTAGTATCAGAGTCAACCCATTGTCCCCCTATAAACATTTTATATTTTTTTAATTCAGGCATTTTGTATATGATCTTTAATTGCTTTATTTACATCATATGAGCATTCAATACTACATAGATGTTTGCCTACAGGTATTATTTTTACTTCAGAGTTTTTAATTTTTTTACTCAGATTATCAGACATTTCTGGAGTTGAGCCTACATCACCTTCTCCAGTCATCACAAGTGTTTTGACATTAATATTTTCAAATTTTTCGTTATCTTT
>JAKVCV010000053.1 GCA_022448945.1 Saprospiraceae bacterium | reverse complement strand
CAAAAATAATATGGCTTATGATTGATAAGATCTTTTTCACCTGGGGCAAACTGATCCTCTAGAATTCTAAATGTATGTTTAATTCCTTTGTCTTCTCCTTCTACCATTACTGTGGGAACATTGACATCTAATCCTAAATCTTCATCTGTGTATTTATCCCAATTTGCAATTTTACTAATATTATCATCGACATCACATTGAAAGATTAATCTCGATTTTCCCAGGTCATCCAATTCAGAAACTGAGACATTTGGATCATTAACCTGATATACCAAATAACCTTGAAAATCATAGGTAGTATCCAAAGGAGCAAAAGGCTTCAATATTCCAGGTGTCTCTGAATAAGATAATTTATAATTATTTTGCCCTGGATTATAATTTAAATTCAGTATCAATTCTTTGTCCATCTCTACAATATCTATATATGGAGCATCAGGACCATCTGTGATCTTAAAACAATTGTCAAATAAATTTTGTGCTAAAACATCTGCTGCAACCAAACCACTTAAAGTTGGACAAGGATAATCAGGTATCTCAGGAACCCAAACTACTCCAGAGATCATTTCATTGGTAGCTCCTGGTTTAAGAACAAAGGGACCTGAGGTATGTAAGAATCGCTGATCAAGCCCAGACAAACTTGCACTACACATAGACCAAGCATCAGGTCCTGTTTCATTTGGAAAAGATGGAAATACATATGGTGTAGGAACTGCATTCGGGTTACTTGGGTCGTAACCATCTCCACCAGCAGTAATAGGTGTGCCATTTGGCCAAAAACCTGAAATTAATCGATAAAATCCTAAAGCACTTGAAGGGTCGCCTTTAGGGTCCGAAAGACTGTTTATGTGATACTGAAATGAAGAAAGCCCAATTTGGTTTCCGGCAGAATCAAGTGGTCCTCTAAAATAATCTACTCCCAATGCAGGCACAACCGACCCATAACCAGGGAAACCCCCATTCAAACAACTACTTTCATCCAGTATATCCTGATTATAAACATAACCCATACCAGTAGTTGTGTCAACGCCTATATAATCATCAGTAGGACAACCTAATGCTGGATCCGTCCAGAGTGAAAAATAAGTGTCATTTAAAGCTAATTTATTCCTATTTAATAATTTATAACGATAAAAAGTCATATCATTAATAGCATCGGTAGTTGTATACCCAAATGCCATTGCCTGTATTTCCATTTTCATTGGCTGACCTGAAGTATGACCATGAAGATCGCCATTATCATTATAAACCCACCAGGTCATTTGATCTGCATATACCGGTCGGTTATAATTACTCCCATCACATCCTGTCACTTCTATTACTGGATGATCTCCATCATACGGATTATATAAACCATCATTATTTGCATCAATAAAAGGTGCAAGATCCTGATTATAATTTCTTATATCAAAACCATGGATTGCCATAAAATGTGGATTACCTTTACCCGGCCATCCCAATAAACCTTTAGATGGTGTATTTTGAATTCCTGGATTAATGGGGTCTAAAAAATCAGCTCTAAGTAATGTAATATCATCTCCATAAACTGTAAAATGTTTATCCCATCTTTCACAATCAATTTTTTGAACAGTCCCTAAATCTTGATCTAAAGGTCCTGTCCAGTAATCATTACCACTGGATCGATAAGTTTGTGCCGCTAAAATCAAGTTTCCTCCATCATCATAAGCACCAAGCCAAATTGCCCCGGCAAACAAAGCTGAAACTTCAGGTTCACCTGAGGCAGGATCAATATTAGGAACTACATAATGAGACTCATTTCCATCCCACCAAATATCACCTCCTGCTCTCAATCTTGCTCTTACATTATTGATATTTACATCTGTTTGTGCAATTGATCCAATACATGCAGTTCTAAACCCTTGATTAGTACTTGTATTAGCTAAAGACACATTCCCTAATTGTTGAGCATTTAAGTTAAATGCAAAAATTAAAAAAAACAATAAGAGGATACAGTTGACCCTGAAAATCATCATAATGATATATATTGAAAACAGAATTTATTTACTTCTTATAACAATAAATTTTTATACAATTAAAACAGCACTACTAATCTACGATTTATTTATATCAACAAAAAGAACCAATTTAAAAAACTATAATTATTGAATCTATTCATTAAAAGATATAATACAAAAACAAGAAGAGCTCTACTAAAACTATTTTTTAAAATCTAAACGCACATAGTTTAACCCCAAAAGCAGAGAATTTACATTCGGGAAGGCCTACCAGAAGATTTTAATAATTATAATGCTTAAAAATTCGCGCATTTTGCGATTGATCAGATAATTCAACTGATTAGATATAGATTTTGGATAGCGTATCGAGAAATATTCACTATCCTATACTTTTATTGGAACACCATACCATTATTACAATCTTTGAGCATCAAAAGCTCTGTTAATTATAAAGCTCTTCAGAACTCTAGAACCAACACCATCTACTTTTATATGGATTA
>JAKVCV010000052.1 GCA_022448945.1 Saprospiraceae bacterium | reverse complement strand
GCTGCACCGACAGTTGCATGTTACGAGACTGCTACGTGGAATGGATCAACTTGTTCATATGATGTATCAGGAACACAACCATCAGCACCAGTTGGATTATCATGTTGGGAGACAGCTTCATTTAATACAGGAACATGTGTATGGGATGTATCAGGTAGCCAGCCAGCCCAACCAACATTAGCATGTTGGGAGACATCTTCATTTAATACAGGAACATGCTCATGGGTTGTTTCTGGATCACAACCATCGGGAACAGATACCCAAGTACATACTAATTCTTACACATGGATTGACGGTGTAACATATACTGCTAGTAATAACACTGCTACCTTTACAATAGTTGGAGGGTCTGCAAATGGATGTGATAGTTTAGTAACACTAAATTTGACGATTAATACAGGTGGTGGAAGTAGTGGAACTGAAGGAGTATCAATTAATGGCGATGGCAGTACACCTCACGCAAGTGCTATACTAGATGTACAATCAACTTCTAAAGGAGTATTGTTACCACGTGTAAGTTTAGTAAGCACATCATCTTCTAGTCCAATTAGTGGAACGCCAGCTGTTGGCTTATTGGTTTTCAATACTGCAACTTCAAATGATGTTGTACCTGGTTTCTATTATTGGAATGGTTCAGCATGGGTGCAACTATAAATTAATATTAAAAATATAAATTGAAAAAAGTCGATATGATTGAAATCATATCGACTTTTTGTTTTAATACCTAATTATATAATAAATCTTAATTCAGATTATACCAATCTAAAAGCATGCAAAAAGCAGTATTAATAGTTTTTATAATACTAGGGTTTAAACTCACTATTTTAGCACAGGGCGTAAAAATCGGTAACAATAGCAACGTTGCGGATGTTTCTGCTATTTTAGATGTTGAATCAACTACGAAAGGAGTCTTGCACCCGAGGATGACAGAAGTGCAAAGAGATTCAATTGTTTCACCTGCTATAGGCTTATTGATTTTTCAAATAGACGGTATTGTTGGTTTTTACTATTGGACTGGAGGTTGTTGGCAGATGATGTGTGATCCTTCCCCATGTGGATCCTATGCCATTGGCGATACAGGTCCAGGTGGAGGCATTGTCTTTTATTTGGCACCTAATAATACTACAGATTTAAATGGAGATGGGATTTATGACATTGGTTTAGAATGTGCCCCTTTAGATCAAGGTTTTGTTCCATGGGGTTGTTTTGGAACTAATATAAACGGAGCTGATGGAACTAGTATTGGAACTGGTGCTCAAAATACACTTGAAATTTTATTAGGTTGTTCTGATTCGGGAATAGCTGCCGATATTTGTGCCAATTTAATTCTAGGCGGATATTCTGACTGGTTTTTGCCATCAAAAGATGAACTCAATCAAATGTATTTAAATAAAAGTTTAATTGGCGGTTTTGCTAATGCTTTTTATTGGAGCTCTTCAGAGCTTGACTATAATGATGCATGGAGACAGACTTTTAGTTATGGATCTCAGACGAATTACTTTAGGTTTACTTCATGGCATGTCCGTGCTATTCGCGCATTTTAAAAATTTAATTATTTAAAGTTACTCTAATAAAATTTTTTAGCATAAAATGGAATAAAATAGTAAGCTCTTGGGTTTATTATTGTTTTTTCTACCTCAACAACAAAACATCTCCTTTTATTACTTCTGTATGACCATCCAAGAATAACACCTCAGCATACCAGATATAGGCTCCTGAGTTCATAATTTTTCCTCTTGAAGTTCCATCCCAACCTTGTGTATCTACATTGATGTCCAGGTTGCTGCCTTCAAATATCAGATTGCCCCAACGGTCATATACCCTGAATATGAGCACATCTTCCACTTTGTCTCCTCCCTGTATAAAGAAGAAGTCATTTACACCATCACCATTTGGTGTAAAGGCAGTAGCTGCACTAGCTCTTCTAACCTTATTTACATCGATAAACACAATGCTGTCCAGTTGACATCCATTAGGATTGATAGCTATAAATTGATAGGTAACTTTTTCAACAGGTGTAATAATAAAATTGTAAGTGCTATCGGTAACCAGACCAGGTGTTGTTCCTTCCAGTTGTGTCCAGCTAAACTGCACTCCTGCAGTGTCATTTACCTCAGCTTCTACCAATAGACTATCCAAATATTCCATTGTAGTATCCTGAGTCATATTGGTAATAAAAAACGGATCTGCATCCTGTACTACTATCTGAACATCTTTGATGCAACCATT
Organism: Saprospiraceae bacterium; assembly: GCA_022448945.1. Taxonomy (GTDB): domain Bacteria; phylum Bacteroidota; class Bacteroidia; order Chitinophagales; family Saprospiraceae; genus Aureispira. The sequence continues at coordinate 335 of JAKVCV010000052.1, read as the reverse complement.
TTCATCCCTTACCATCAAGGTATAAATACCTGCCTGCAGCCCTGCAAAGAGATTACCCGTCTGCCAGTTTATGCCGTCCAGACTGTATTCTAAAAGTCCTGTGGTTACAGTTCCGCCACTTCCAAAAGCCGCAATTGTTCCGGTAGAATCTCCCGAACAAAGGGTTCCTGTGGTTGTTCCATTGATGACCAGAGGCTCAGGTTCTGTAACATCCAGGCTTTCTATTTTTGTGCAACCTTTACTATCGGTAACTGTTACGGTATAGGTATCGGGAGGAAGATTATTTATAATTCTTGTACTTTGTCCACTACTCCAGTTGTAACTGTAGTTTGGCG
>JAKVCV010000051.1 GCA_022448945.1 Saprospiraceae bacterium | reverse complement strand
CTTGACTTGTTTTTCTCATGCGGATTTTATAAAACGCTGGAAAAACCAAACATACTGCTAGTAAATCAGCAAATAAAAAAACTGAAAAAATATTTGTAACAAAAAACGACAAGGTTAAAGATCCAAATGTTATAACCAGAGTGATTATTTTTGCTTCAGCAACACCACTTTTGACAATATCTAAAGCCATTGTTGATGATATTGCGCTTTGTAGTGTGTCGATACTTGATGCAACCAACATTGTGCAAAGGCCTATAACAAGTATTCTTGAGAAACTATTTAATTGTATTTGTTGAATAAAACTTAATGATGGGTTCTCAATTCCAAAACCAGCACCTGACGATCCAGCAATCCCAAGTATTAGTACAGTTAAAAAACATCCAAGACCTGCAAAAATTGAAGATTTTTTTATTACGCTATCGTCTAATGCTGAGTAAGTTCTTTGCCAGTAACCTTGTGAAAAAATTTCAGCTGCAGTCACTGCAAGGATAACTGCAACAGCTGATTTAAAGCTAGGAAGTGTAAATGAATTAAGCCCTCCGATGTTTGCTGCTTTTATAATTTCTCCTAAACCGTTTTGACTAATCCAGAGAGAAAAAACTATAAATAATAGAATAATTATCGAGATCCCCTGAAATCTATCAGTAATTAAAGATGCTTTGAAACCCGACAAGTTTAAATATAGGAATGTGACTATTGCTATTGCTAAACAAACAATTAGGCCTGAAGTGTTAGATATCTCTGGAAAAAGAAAGTTGATTGATGCAAATTCTGCAATTAAAAAAGCCGACATATAGATGATTGCAACTAATGAAACAAAAATTTGTGCAAAATTACCGTATTGTTTGTTTATATATTGAGGTAGTGTTGCCTTATCTGGTACAGCATCAACAATTTTAGGACCCAGAAAATAAAGCAGTCCAAAAGGTGTTGCAGCTGAAATAGCGTAACCTATTACATCAAAACCTAAACCATACCAGCCGACCTCTGCTGGAGAAGCAATAATCCAAAGACCCATACCACTTGCATAAAAGCTAAGGCTCAAATTAAAAGTATTTTGAGATTTTAACATCACAAAATATCCATCCCCAACTTCTTTATTTGAAAGTCTTCTTGTTAAAACAAGAAATAGTAAAAGGATGAAAAAGATTAAAATATAATTTATTAAAACATCTGCACTAATTTGCACCATTACCTCATTTCGTAAATGGGATAAGAGTACCGAATATCCCTTCGTTAGAATTACCTAACAGGTTCATACGGTCGGTTTTTAACCCTCTCAGCTCTACTGCTCCCGTTAGTTATATATTAGTTTAAATTTTGAATAAACAACCTATCTATAATTTATTATTAACATCTCAATAATGAAAAATAATAATCTTCATCAAAAACCCTCTCTAATACAAACAATTTCAGCTGTTTTAACTGCAGGTGTAATGTGGGGATCTGGAAATGTAATTATAAGAAGTCTTTTATTAGAAGGGCTTAATGAAATTTTCCTCGTAACTGCGAGAGTACTAATAATTGGTACACTACTTTTTTCATATTATATTATTTTCAACAAAGATAAATTTGATAAACAACTTCTTAAAGAAGCTTCATTTACTGGACTGGCCTCAATATTTTTTGTTAGTTGGGCATTTATATTCGCACTACAATATATCTCATCTGGTCTTGTCACTTTATTAATAAGCTCAGCACCAATTTTTACGGCAATGTGGGTCAAGCTTATTTTAAAAGAAGAAAAGATATCAAAACTAAAATATTTATCAGTTGTTGTTGGATTTTCAGGCATAGCATATTTGTTTATTTCACAAGAAACTGGACTGCTTAATCAAGGAAATATTTTTTTAGGAGGATCATTAGCATTTCTTGGCGTCCAATGTATTGCTCTTGCTACAGTCCTAAATCGAAAATATGCACCAAGGTATAAGGTAAACAGTTGGCTCACATTTCAGTACCCACTTGTAATAATTTTGACTTTGCTTACATTCTTTATTTCCGGTGTAGGTATAGATGTCTTAAATCTATCTCAGCTTTTGAGATTAGTAGCACTTGTTGTATGTAATCTTGGAGCTTTTCTTTCATTTACATGGCTTATTCAAAGAGTTAGTGCTTTGCAAGTGGCAAGTATTGACTACTTAGTACCCGTGGTTGGTGTTACAGCAGGGGTTCTATTTTTAGGAGAGACCTTTAACAGAAATATATTGATATCAAGCCTATTTATTTTTGCTTCTCTGTTATTAACAACCAAGGATGAATTTTCAGACTAAAAGCTATCGTATACCTTTTTAACTTTTTTTAAATCTTGCCAAGTTAACCATTTTGGTTTACCGGGTTCTTTTGACGGATTTCTTAAAAGATATGATGGGTGAAAAATTGGCATCACTTTGATATCATCTTTTTCAATCCATTCGCCTCTAATTTTGGATATTGGTTGTTTTATATTGAGAAAAGACTCAACAGCTGTAGATCCTGCAAGCACAATAATTTTAGGATCTAAAAAATCGATTTGTTTATCAAGCCAAGGAATACAAGACTTGACTTCTTCTAAAGATGGTTTTCTATTGTTAGGAGGTCTACATTTCACAATATTTGTA
>JAKVCV010000050.1 GCA_022448945.1 Saprospiraceae bacterium | reverse complement strand
TTTTGAAGATGAAATACAGTATATAATTAACCACGATAGAAGAAACAAGTTCATTCGTAACTTAGCACTAGATTTAAAGGGTAATACTTTAATATTATTTGCAAGAGTTGAGGGACATGGAGAACCCTTATATAATTTAATAAATAGTAATAGTCTAGAGCAACGTCATGTCTTCTTTGTTCATGGCGGTGTAGATACAGAAGATCGGGAAAAAGTCCGTTCTATTACAGAAAATGAAAATAATGCTATAATAGTAGCATCATACGGAACATTTAGTACAGGTATCAACATTAAAAATTTGCATAATGTCATTTTTGCTTCTCCTTCCAAATCACGAATACGGAATTTACAATCAATTGGTAGGATTCTTAGAAAGGGGAACAACAAGACCAAAGCAACTCTATATGATATCGCTGACGACATTTCCTTCAAATCCAGGAAAAATTACACACTTAATCACTTGATTGAAAGGATTAAGATTTACAACGAAGAAAAATTTAATTATGACATTGTCAACATACCTTTAAAAAAATAATGGGCGAAGAGTTTTACTGCATATTAAAATTAGTTTCTGGAGAAGAAATCCTCTCATTGATTACTATTGATGAGTCAGGAGATGAACCTATCATTGTTGCACAAAGTCCTGTAATAATGAAGGTACAGTATGGTGCAGAAGGAACTTCTTATATTAAAGTAAAATCATGGATGGATTTATCAGATGAAGATATATTTGTAATCAAACCAGACAAAGTCATTACTATGACTGAAACTAAAGATCAAAAGTTAATTGATATATACAATGATTTTATAAAAGATGAAGAGCAGGATATTTTTACTCCTCCTGGAAGAACTAAAGTAACTAATGAAATGGGATTAATCGGAAAAGTGTCCGACGCTCGAATAAAATTAGAAAATATCTATAATATGAAAAAACTTCCTCCTACTTCAGATCCTAAAGAACCTGAATAATATAGCTATTATTACCCTTGAACCTCTACAAAGGTTATTGTACATGGTTTTAAGCACCTTGTCAAGTCATTGATTTTGTGATACAATAAATTCAGTAAGGGAGATAGCAATGCTATGCCAAAGAAAAAGTCGGAGCACTACGTTAACAATAAAGAGTTTTTAGAAGCACTAATTGTTTATAGGGAAAAAGTAGAGAATGCTAAAGAGAATGAATTACCAAAACCACGTATTACAAATTATCTTGGAGAATGTTTTTTAAAGATAGCAACACACTTATCATATAAACCTAATTTTGTAAATTATATGTTCCGTGAGGATATGATATCTGATGGTATTGAGAATTGTGTCCAATACATTTATAATTTTGACCCTGCTAAATCTAGAAACCCATTTGCATATTTCACTCAAATTGTTCATTATGCTTTTCTTAGACGTATACAAAAAGAAAAGAAACAATTAGATATTAAAACAAAAATAATTGAAAAAACTGGTTATGATGAAGTTATGACTGTAGATGATAGTGCGATGTCAGGTAGTAGTTCTGATTACAATACAATTAAAGATAATATCGTTTATAAAACAAATAGATGAAGATTGCTATTATAACAGATACCCATTACGGTGCTAGAAAGGGTTCTAAACACATACATGATTATTTTGAACTATTCTATAAGAATGTCTTCTTTCCGTCTTTAGAAGAGCATAACATAGACACTGTGATCCATATGGGAGATATATTTGATAGTCGTAAGGCAATTGATCTCCAAAGTTTAGAGTGGGCAAAGAAAGTAGTCTTTGAACCATTGAAGAAATATAAGGTGCATGCAATTATTGGTAATCATGATTGTTATTACAAAGATACTAATTATGTAAATTCACCAGAATTATTATTAAATAATTATTCAAACATAACAACATATTCAGAACTCGCGGAAATTAATATAGATGGATTGGGTATATTACTAATACCTTGGATTAATTCACAAAACTATGATAATGCAAAGAATGTAATACAAAATTGTAAATCAAAAATTGCTATGGGTCATCTTGAGATGAATGGTTTCCAAGCAACTCGCGGACATGTTATGGAAAATGGTATGGAAGTTAATGTGTTTGATAATTTTACTAGAGTATATTCTGGACACTTTCATACTAGATCTAATGATGGAAAAATATATTACTTAGGTAATCCTTATGAGATGTTTTGGAATGATGTCAATGATCCTAGGGGTTTTCATATATTTGATACAGAGACTTTAACTCATACTCCAATAAATAATCCATATAGACTATTTTATAACATTTATTATGAAGATACCCCACATCAACTATTTGATTTTACAGAGTATGACAATAAAATTGTAAAAGTAATTGTTCGCCAAAAAACGAACAGTAGAAACTTTGAGAGATTTATAGATAAACTTTATTCCTGTGGGGTACAGGATCTCAAGATAGTTGAGAACTTTCAGTTGCAAGAAAATGAAGAATTTGCTATAAGTGAAGAAGAAAATACAATTACCATATTGAATCGTTATGTAGATGAATCTGAAATAGATCTTGATAAGTCTAAAATTAAAGGTATCCTTCAAGATATCTACAAACTAGCTCGCGAGGTAGCAGAATAATGTACATGCTTACTCTTAAAGATCGTACTACAGATGGTGCATATGCGATTGCTGATAAGAATGG
>JAKVCV010000005.1:33797-72630 GCA_022448945.1 Saprospiraceae bacterium | reverse complement strand
AAACAATTATCCATCATAATTGTATTTAGGTTGTCCATATTTGTTAACAGTAAAACAAATACATCTAAATTTAGAGATGAAAAGTTATTATTGCTAATATCAATATATTTTAATTTAGGAGCAATTCCAGATGTTTGTTTGCATATTGTGTCTGTAAAATTTAAAGATCCGATATTGCTTAATATTAATGTATCTAAAAAGTGTAATTGGTCATTATTGAAAAGTGTATCGGGTATATTGCCAGAAGCATTTATTTGATTTGACAGATCTATTTTTACTATACGGTATTCATTCGGAACAAAAGGATTGTGTATTGTGTCAATTCCATACCAGTCGTGAGGTGGTGCAATGGTACTCCATGGATCAACAGGTAGACTTGATAAACCTAAATTTATACTGAGACGTTCTAGAGCTATTGAATCTTGTAGATTGCAATATGTCTGTGAGTAAGAAGTTGTTATGTTAGTAAAAAGTATAAGGATTGGTAAAATCCATTGAAAAAATTTCATATATGGCTATTTTAATAATATTAGGCCTATTGTTTTATTAAAGGAAATGTCAGCAAGTATTAGACCAAAATAGATAGGGGAAATTTATTAATGTAATTTTCTGTTAACTAAAACTGGTAATATGTTTTTTATAGTTCTAATCATACATTAATCATAGAAAATACTATTATACTGATTCTCGTAGATAGATTTAATTTATAATTTTTTCGGTTTTCAATTGAAAAGGAATTTTAAAAACGCCTAACAGGTTTCAATACATCTAAAATAGTAATTTATATATAAAAAGTAACTAAAATGTCCGAAACATAATTTAACTTCACCGCACCAAAAATAATGTAATTGTTAGCTGAGGGTAAATCCCTGAAAATTATTTCTTAAAATAAATAGAATTCGCTTTTTGCTTTTAACCCGTTGTTGGATTTTTTCTTTAATATAATTTATTTAGTATAATGAAAAACACTGCCTTACACGAAAAACATATCAATTTAGGAGCCAAAATGGTTCCTTTTGCTGGTTATAATATGCCTATTTCATATACCAAGATTATTGANGAACACCTTGCTGTTCGTAGTTCATTGGGTATTTTTGATGTCTCACANATGGGTGAGTTTATTATTAAAGGAGAAGGAGCTTTATCTCTTATTCAGAAAGTAACTTCTAATGATGCCTCTAAATTGTGTGTAGGTGATGCCCAATATTCGTGTCTGCCGAACACCCAGGGAGGGATTGTTGATGATTTATTAGTTTATTGTCTTGGAGTTAATGAATATATGTTGGTAGTTAATGCATCAAATATTGAAAAAGACTGGAATTGGATATCCGGTTATAATTCCTATGGGGTAGAGATGAAAAATATTTCAGACCGTACATCACTTATGGCTATACAAGGACCTAAAACTTCAGAAGCCCTACAGCCACTTACTAATATAGATTTGTCAAGTATGAAATATTATACTTTTGTTCGAGGATCTTTTGCAGGTTTTGATAATGTAATTGTTTCTGCAACAGGTTATACTGGTTCAGGAGGTTTTGAAATATATGTTGCAAATGAAAATGCTGCAGCTGTTTGGGATGCAGTTATGAATGTTTCTGAACCATTTGGAATTAAACCAATTGGCTTAGGAGCAAGAGATACACTTCGCCTTGAAATGGGGTATTGTCTATATGGAAACGATATAAATGACACTACTTCGCCTCTTGAAGCAGGTCTTGGCTGGATTACAAAGCTGAAGAAAGATGATTTTGTCAATAAGAATTATCTGATCAAACAAAAAGAAGAGGGACTTTCCAGAAAATTGGTAGGTTTTGAAGTGTTGGGTAAACGTCCTCCACGCCAAGGATACCCTATCGTAAATTCAGAAGGAATGAAAATCGGAGAAGTTACTTCTGGGACCAAATGTCCATCAGTTGATAATCCCATAGGAATGGGCTATGTTGAAAAAGAATATTCAAAAAAAGACACCGAAATTTTTATTGAAGTAAGAAACAAAAAACTCCAAGCAAGGGTCGTGCGTTTCCCTTTTTATAAGCCTGCTTAGTGTAGTATACTAGTTCACCAAATTTTTAGCATCATTGTTGATTAATAGCTAACCTTTTACGAACTTCCTCTGAAGGCTGCCATTATTTGTTTTTAATTCAAGAATATAAGATCCTTTAGAAAGATTTTCAATATTTAATTGGGTAGTATTATATCCCGTAGCTCCGTCAAATTCTCCTTTAAGAACTTTTTGACCTACTGTATTAAATACTTGATAAGATGGGGTTTTTTCGCCAGACTGCAGTAGGAAATCTACATTAAGCACTTCACTAGTTGGAATAGGATAAACCTTGAATACATCTGCAATGCCCTGAGTGAAGCTGACAACTCTGATGGCGGAATAATATATATCATTGTTTTGATTCACCTGTTTAAGTCTGTAATAAAAATCACCTCCCTTTAGCCCATTATTGACAGGCAAATTATTGTCGTGAAAATCATAAGTTAATAGTGTTGACGAGTTTCCGGCTGCTTCTACAGTTTCTATCTCATAAAAATTTATTGCATCTTCACTTCGTTCAATTACAAAATGATCACTATCTATTTCTTCAGTCGTTTGCCAGTTTATTTTCACAGAATAATTGTCTTGCCGAAAAGCATTAAAACTTAATAATTTAATTGGAAGTAATATACCACATGGTGTAGTAAGACTAAACCCATCAAGTCCAACATATGCATAATAAGCGCCAAAGACACTGGAATGTTTTGCTTCTAAAGTCATTGTACTTGCTGTAGCTGTGAAAGGCAAACTACAGGGAACCCAGGTGCCTGCTGCCATTGGTATGGTATATAACTGACTAGTTGAACCTACAGCAACAGTAGGTGTTGCAGGACTGCTGTTACAAATTGATGCTCCAGAACCAAAACATGCAGCACAAAAATAGAGTGTATATGATTGCCCTGCTGTAAGCCCGGTTATAGTGGTTGAGGCACATTCGGTAGCACCTATTGGAGACATTGAAGCTAAACCCAACCAAGTTCCACCATCTGGAGAATAAGAAGGAGTGACTTGAGACGTTGATAGAAAAGAAGGCATTGTGACATCACATAGGTCAGGCGAGAAGGAACAGCCACTCCACCCAGGGGCATTCCCGTGACCAATTCCACTATTTGAAGCAGGGGTACCAGTCACTGAGCCATTTGTTATAGATTGAGCAAGTGAATAGTAATGAAAAGTTATAATTAAAAGATATGTTAGAAGTATTCTTATTTTCATGTTATTATTAACAATAAATCAGGAAAGACAATTTAAGCAGTAAAAAACCATATGTCCTATAGCCCAAATAATGTACACATTTATTATCAAAAAACAAAATTTTTTATTTTATGTTGTTTGCCCAATTTAAGTTCTATATAGTTTTTTGATATAAATTCTATACTTTTACATTTAACATTCATTATTGACAAAAAAGGATAACAATGAAAATTTATAAATGGGCGTGGTTATTGGTTTTTATAATTTATTTATCTAATCCTGCAGATAGTTTCGCACAAAAACGAAAGAAAGGCAAACAATCGGAAAAGGAAAAGACGGAGAAACCTGAAGGCAAGAAAAAACCCACGCCCAAAAAGGGCGCCCCAAAACCATATAAAGATGTAATTACAGAAAAAGCAATTACCCAAAAGGGGTTGATGATTACACACAAAGTAGATGAAAATTATTATTTTGAATTGCCTTTTGGACTGCTTGAAAAAGAGATTATGGTAGTTAGCCGAATTTCTGGATATGTAAAAAATCTTAGTTTTGGCGGTGCAGGAATGAAGTCTAGACCTCAACAGGTTATTCGGTGGCAAAAAGTAGATAATAGGATTTTAATACGGTCTGTCTCTTATCATAGTGTTGCAGATGAAAACGAACCGATTTATAAATCACTTAAGAATAATAATTTTGAACCTATAATTCATAGTTTCCCAGTTGCAGCATATAATAAAGATACTTCAGGAAATATATTAAGTATTGTTATTAGGGTTAATGATTTTTTCACTACTGATGTTGCTCTTATTGGAGCACTTTCTGATAATCAACGAAAACGTTTTGCTATTGGGGGTGTTGACTCCAAAAGAAGTTTGATTTCTGGGACTAAAAGTTTTCCTTCAAATACAGAGGTTCGACATATCTTAACTTATAGGGGAAAAAAATTACCCGATAATTTTTTGACTCAGACCCTTTCTATAGAAATGAATCAATCATTTATTTTGTTACCTAAAACACTGATGCAATCACGTGTCTATGATGCGCGAGTAGGGTATTTTTCTATACAGCAAACAAATTATAGTTCAGATAAACAAAAGGCGGATCAACAACGCTTTATTACCAGATGGCGTCTTGAACCAAAGGATATTGAAGCCTATAAACGTGGTGAACTTGTAGAACCTCAAAAACAAATTGTATATTATATTGATCCTGGTACTCCTGATAAATGGAGGCCATATCTTAAACAGGGCATCAATGATTGGCAGAAAGCTTTTGAAGCAGCAGGGTTTAAAAATGCTATAATTGCCAAGGACCCTCCAAGTAAAGAAGAGGATCCTGATTGGAGCCCAGAAGATGTGCGTTATTCTGTAATTCGCTATATTACTACTGATATTCCCAATGCTCAGGGACCTCATGTTCATGACCCCCGTACAGGTGAAATTTTGGAATCCGATATATTATGGTATCATAATGTAATGAATTTACTTAGAAATTGGTACTTCGTACAAACTGCTGCAATTAACCCTGAAGCCCAAAAAGTAAATTTTAAGGATGAAGTAATGGGTGAATTGATTCGTTTTGTAGCAGCTCATGAAGTTGGACATACACTTGGACTACCACATAACATGGGTTCTAGTGTTGCTTACCCGGTAGATTCCTTACGTTCTCCATATTTTACATCAACACATGGAACTGCACCCTCTATAATGGATTACGCTAGATTCAATTATATAGCACAACCTGGCGATGGTGTTAAAGATTTTGGCGCAAAAATAGGTGAATATGATGTGTGGTCAATTATTTATGGATATAAGCCTATTCCGGAAGCAAAAAATACAGAAGATGAACGTACAATATTGAATAATTGGATAAAAGAGAAGGCCGGGAATCCAGTTTATCGTTTTGGAGCGCAACAGTGGAGGACTATTGATCCATCGTCTCAAACAGAAGATCTCGGGAATGATGCTGTAAAGGCAAGTACATTTGGCATTAAAAATCTAAAGAGAATAATGCCTAATTTGCTGAAATGGTCTGCCGAAGACGGCAAAGACTATAGTGACCTTAAAGAGCTTTATAGTCAGGTTTATAGGCAATTGGGAAGATATATGGGCCATGTCACTAATAATGTAGGTGGTGTATATAAGTATAGTAAAACATATGATGAGCTAGGAAATGTATATTCACATGTGCCTAGGGAAAAACAAAAAAAATCTTTACAGTTTTTGAACAAAGAATTGTTTCAAACTCCATATTGGTTAATAGACCCTCAAATTTTAAATAAAATTGAATCTACAGGTATAGTGGATCGCTTGTTGAAGTTCCAAAAGAAAACACTTTATAATTTGTTTGACTTCCAACGATTACAGCGGTTGATTGAGGCTGAAGCTACGGAAGGAAAAATGGTGTATACTTTAGTGGAATTGTTTACAGATGTCAAGGAGAGTATATGGTCTGAAGTAAAAATGGTAGTTCCCATTGATGCATATCGACGTAATCTGCAAAGGGTATATCTTGATAAGATGTCTGCTTTGATGAATAATCCTAAAGACCAATCTGATGTCAAAGCTGTAACCAGAAGTATTTTAAAAAAGTTAGAAAAAGAAATTCAAGATAATTTGGGTAAACAAAAGGATTCCTTATCACAGGTTCATCTTGAAGATATTCTTATTCGTATAGATAATATTCTGAATCCTAAAGGAAAATAATATTTAGTATTTATTAAATATCATAATTTAGAATAGGCATTAGCCATCTTTCCGCTTCTTCTCTGTGCATGTTTTTACGTTTAGCGTAAGATTCTACTTGATCTTTTTCAATGTTTCCCAAACCAAAGTATTTGGATTCTGGGTGCGAAAAATACCACCCACTAACAGAGGCAGCAGGATACATAGCGCAACTTTCTGTTAATTTAATTCCTGTGTTAGCTTCTACATCGAGAAGGTCAAAAAGGGTTTTTTTCTCAGTATGATCAGGACATGCAGGGTATCCAGGAGCAGGTCGAATACCTACGTATTTTTCTTTGATCAATGCTTCATTATTGAGTTTTTCTGATTTGTCATATGCCCAGAATTCTTTGCGTACTTGTTGGTGCATGTATTCTGCAAATGCCTCTGCCAAACGGTCAGCAAGGGCTTTTGTCATGATTGCGTTATAGTCATCCAGCTCTTTTTCAAATTTTTTCACCCAACTTTCTATATTTCCTCCGGTGGTTACTGCAAACCCGCCGATATAGTCTTTTACACCACTATTTATAGGAGCAATAAAATCTGTTAGACTATAATTAAACTGACCAGGTGCTTTTTTACGTTGTTGACGAAGATTATATAATTTATATGCCACTTTAGTGCGTGTATCATCTGTATAGATTTCGATATCATCATCGTCTATAGAGTTTGCTGAAAAGAACCCAATAACTGCATTTGCGGTTAACCACTTTTCATTGATAATTCGCTTTAATAAGGCTTGAGCATCTTTGAATAATTTTGTGGCTTCTACGCCTATTGTATCATCATCTAAAATTGCAGGATATTTACCTCGTAATTGCCAACTAGTAAAAAATGGAGTCCAATCAATGTAGTTTTTGAGAATATTCAAGTCAAAATTGCTAAATGATTTGACACCCGTAAAGCTTGGTTTAGTGGGGGTGTAATTATCCCAGTCTAATTTAAGCTTATTAGCTCTAGCCTGTTTGTGTGTCAAGTATTTTTTTGCTGATTTTCGATTCCCTCTTCTCACTCGAACTTCCTCAAATTCAGTTCGTATCGCATTAGTATAATTTGCTTGTTCTTCTTTGTTAGGGTTCAACAATGAACTCGCAACAGTTACGGAACGTGAGGCATCTAAAACATGAACGGCAATATTTTTTTTGTATTGTGGTTCAATTTTTACAGCTGTATGTGTTTTTGATGTTGTTGCACCACCAATCATTAAGGGTATATTAAACCCTTGTCGTTCCATTTCTTTTGCAACATATACCATCTCATCTAGTGAAGGAGTTATCAATCCACTTAATCCTATGATATCTACTTTTTCTTTTTTTGCTGTCTTAAGGATTTTGTCACAGGTTACCATTACGCCCAGGTCAATAATCTCATAGTTGTTACAAGCCAGCACAATTCCTACGATGTTTTTTCCAATATCATGAACGTCGCCTTTTACTGTTGCCATTAAAATCTTCCCCTTGGAGGTGCCCCCTGAACCTTTTTTTTCTTTTTCAATAAAGGGGGTTAAATAGGCAACAGCTTGTTTCATAACACGAGCAGATTTTACTACTTGTGGGAGAAACATTTTACCTGCTCCAAATAAGTCGCCAACTACATCCATACCTGCCATCAGAGGTTCTTCAATAACACGTAAAGGGCTAATATATTTTTCATGAGCTTCAACTGTATCTTCAATAATATAATCTGTTATTCCTTTCACTAATGAATGGGTAAGGCGTTCTTCTACTGTTCCTTTTCGCCAGGTTAGGTCAACGATACGTTTTTTGCCTTGGCCTTTTACTTTTTCAGCATATTCCATTAGTTGATCAGTGGCATCAGGGTTTTTATTGAACAGTAGGTTTTCTACTAGTACCAACAATTCTTTGGGAATATCTTCATAAATTTCCATCATTCCTGCATTGACAATGCCCATATCCATACCTGCATTTATAGCATGGTACAAGAATACAGAGTGAATTGCTTCACGGATAACATTATTTCCTCTGAATGAAAATGAGATATTACTAACACCACCACTAATTTTGACATCGGGCATTAATTTCTTTATTTCACGACATGCTTCTATAAAATAAATGCCATAATTATTATGTTCTTCTATGCCTGTTCCAATTGCAAATATATTAGGATCGAAGATGATATCCTGCGGTTTTATTCCAACTTCTTCTGTTAAAATTTTATAGGCATTATGACAAATTTCTACCTTTCGTTGTGTTGTGTCAGCTTGGCCTTTTTCATCAAAGGCCATAATAATCATAGCTGCACCATAACGTTTGCATAATCTTGCTTGTTCGATAAAGGTTTTTTTGCCCTCTTTCATTGAGATTGAGTTGACAATTGATTTGCCTTGCACACATTTCAGTCCTGCTTCAATAACCTCCCATTTTGAAGAATCAATCATAATGGGCAGTTTTGAGATGTCAGGTTCTGCTGCTATTAAATTTAAAAAGGTAACCATAGCTTCTTTTGAGTCTAAAAGACCTTCATCCATATTTACATCGATTACCTGAGCACCTCCTTCAACTTGTTGTCTCGCGACAGAAAGTGCATCTTCAAAATTGCCATTTTTAATTAGTCTGGCAAACTTTCGTGAACCTGTTACGTTGGTACGTTCACCAACATTGATAAAGTTTAGATTTTCACGAACAATAAGAGGTTCTAACCCACTGTATTGAGCATGATTACTCGGTTTATTTCTTTTTCTGGGGGTAATTCCTGAAATAACTTCTGCCATGTACTGGATGTGCTCAGGCGATGTTCCACAACAACCTCCAATAATATTTACAAAGCCTGAAGTAGCAAAATCCTTTATATAAGTACTCATTTCTTTACCATCCTGATCATATTCTCCAAATTCATTTGGCAAACCAGCATTTGGATAAGCACTTATATAGCAATCAGAAATATTAGAAAGTGCCTCAATATGTGGGCGCATTTCTGTAGCACCTAATGCACAATTCAAACCAACACTAAATAAATTAGCATGACTTACTGATATCCAAAAAGCTTCTACAGTTTGTCCAGACAATGTGCGACCACTAGCATCAGTTATTGTACCAGAAACCATTACTGGATATTTCTTCCCTGATTCTTCACAGTATTTGTCTATCGCAAAAAGTGCTGCTTTGCAGTTTAAAGTATCAAAAATTGTTTCTACTAAAAACAAATCACAGCCTCCATCTGCTAATCCTTTTGCTTGTTCATAATAAGCAGCTACTAGGTCATCAAAAGTAACTGCTCTGAAACCAGGGTCATTAACATCTGGAGACATAGAAGCAGTTTTGCTTGTAGGTCCAAATGCTCCCGCAACAAATCGAGGTTTATCAGGATTTAAATTATTATAAGTTTCAACAGCTCGTTTGGCACATTGTGCAGCACTAAGATTAATTTCATAGGATAGCTCTGCTAAATTATAATCTTCCTGAGATATTGCATTTGCATTGAAGGTATTTGTTTCTATAATATCGGCACCAGCTTCCAGATATGCTTTATGAATATTTTCAATAACATCCGGACGGGTTATAGAAAGTAAGTCATTGTTGCCTTTCAGATCCTGAGAGAAATTTTCAAATCGTTTGCCACGATAATCTGCTTCTGTTAATCCATATTCCTGAATCATTGTACCCATTGCTCCATCTAGTACCATGATGCGTTCTTGAATAATTTTATGTAGATCTTCTATTATAGTAAGAGTTGGTTCTGTGTTCAAATGTGTCATTCAGATTAATATTTCGAATCTAGAAACTGCTTGTGATTGTCCTTATGATTTTATCAGTTGTAACTGCCTTTCAGCTTTATTGTTCCTCAATGTTAGTAAAAAAAATACTGATTATTTAATTCTAGGATGTGTATAGGAGTTAATTTTTTATCCAGGAAGTTCCATCTTTTCCATCCTTAATTTGTATACCAATTTGTTGTAGTTTGTCACGAATTAAGTCACTTGTAGACCAATCTTTTTTTGAACGGGCTTCTTGACGTAATTCGATAATTACTTTCATAGCTTCATCTAATAAATCAATACCATTTTCATTGTTATTTTGCTGAGATTCATCTAAAAGTCCAAAAATATCAAAAATAAAAATATGGAATACCTTTTTCATATTATTTAAAGTAGCTTTACTAATGTTGGACATTTCCATACGACCACTTTTAAGAGAATTGATTTTTGGTATAATGATGTTGAGTTTTGCCAGTGCCGCAGCGGAATTAAAATCGTCATTCATTGCCTGAAAAGCCAAATCCAGCATTTTGTTTATTTGCTCATCATCACTGGTTAGCACTTCTGTGGTATTATGTTCAAGATCTTGAAGGATGTGAAAAGCTTCCATTAAGCGTAGATATCCTTTTTCTGCAGCCAATAAGCCTTCATCTGTTATATTAAGTGTGCTTGCATAATGTGCTTGAAGCATAAAAAACTTAACAACCATAGGACTGAATGCTTTTGATAGTATGTTGTTTTTACCAGTAAAAAGTTCATCAGGTAAAATTGAATTTCCTGTACTTTTACTCATTTTTTTGCCATTTAATACCAACATGTTGGTATGGAGCCAATATTTTACAGGCTGGCAACCACATGCACCAACATTCTGAGCAACTTCGTTTTCATGATGTGGAAATTGTAAGTCCATTCCTCCTCCATGTATATCAAAGTAATTTCCCAAATACTTGGTGCTCATAACTGAACATTCCAAATGCCAACCTGGAAAACCAAGTGACCAGGGTGAGGGCCATTTCATTATGTGATTTTCTTCTGCTTTTACCCAAATGGCAAAATCAGAAGAATGGCGTTTTTCATTCTGATTTTTTAGGTCATCCCTTGTTTCTGTTAATAGATCATCTTGTTTCTTACCAGAGATAGTACCATAATTATAAATTCCTTTACCTTCTTTGATTAGTTTTTGTGTGTCAAAATAAACAGAACCATTCATTTCATACCCATATCCATTTGCTAATATTTCTTTTACCATTTCAATTTGTTCTATTAAATGTCCAGTTGCAGTTGGTTCAATGCTGGGAGGAATAGTATTTAATTTTTGCATTACTTCATGGAAGAGATTTGTATATTTTTGAACAATCTCCATGGGTTCTTTTTGTTCTAATCTAGCTTGTTTTTCTATTTTACCTTCTTCACCTTCATCTACATCACCGACAAGATGGCCAACGTCAGTAATGTTTCGAACGTAACGTACATTATATCCGAGGTACAATAAATAACGATAAATAAGATCAAAGGAAAAAAATGTCCTACAATTACCCAAATGTACTTCATTATAAACCGTAGGTCCACAAACGTACATTCCGACCATGCCAGGGTTAATAGGTTCGAATTTCTCTTTTTTTCGAGATAATGTATTCATGACCATTAAGTCATGTTTGGGTTTAAAGGGGTCTTTTTTTGTATTATTATTCATGAATTTTATTAGATTTCAGGACAGTATAATAATGCGTATAAAATAAACATTAAATGTAAAAGTAAAAAAACTGTTTAGAATTTATCGAGACTATTTATAAAAATTAGGACTATTTAATAAAAGGGATAAAAGTCCAATCCAATTCATTTTTGGACTGGACGTAATTTATAATTTGTTGTAATTTATTTTTAAAAATGTTAGATTGTTCTGTCGCCATCAAATTTTTCTAGATAATCTGCAACTCTGCGAAGGAAAGATCCCCCCAACATACCATCAACAACACGATGGTCATATGCAAGCGATAAGAACATCATATGACGAATAGCAATTACATCTCCATGTTCTGTTTCAAGAACAGCGGGTTTTTTTCTGATAGCTCCAGTTGCCATAATTGCAACTTGAGGTTGATTGATGATAGGAGTACCCATTACGTTACCAAAGGTCCCTACATTTGTAACTGTAAATGTACCTCCTTGAATTTCGTCAGGACGTAAATCATTATTTCTAGCTCGATTTGCAAGATCGTTAATAGTTTGAGCTAACCCAGTTAGACTTAGACCTTCTGCATTTTTGATCACTGGAACAATCAGGTTGCCTGTAGGTAACGCAGCCGCCATACCTATGTTGATATCTTTGTAGCGAACTATAGTAGTTCCGTCAACCGCTACATTCACCATAGGAAAATCTTGAATAGCTTTAACAATTGCTTCTATGAATATTGGAGTGTATGTTATTTTTTCTCCATGGCGCTCAAGAAAAGATTTTTTTATCTTATTTCTCCAGTTAACAAGGTTTGTTACATCAGCCTCAACAAATGAAGTTACATGAGGTGAAACATGTTTGGACATAACCATATGATCAGCGATTAAGCGACGCATTCTGTCCATTTCAATTATTTCTACATTCCCACTTTTTTCAATATGAGGGGTTTTGAACTTTTGTATGCCTTGATTACTGCCAAATTGTTTTTGAAAAGCACTAGTTCCTCTTGTTTTTAAATACTTCAGCATGTCACTTTTAGTCACTCGGGCATTTTTCCCAGTTCCTATTATGCTTTCTAACTCATTTAACTCAATCCCTTCTTCTTTGGCAATACTTTTAACTAGTGGTGAGTAAAATCTATTGGAAGATGATGTATCCAAGGTAGCAGTTGTTGACGTTTTAACAGAGGTGCCATTACTTTGTACTGCAGGTTGTTTAATCGGTTTGGTTTTCTTTTCTTTAATTGCAGGAGACGCAAGAACCTCTTCACTTTTTTCTGTTTCTATTATTGCTATAGCAGTACCGATAGCGATAGTATCTCCCTCATGGAATAAGATTTCAACTAATTTACCCTCAACAGGTGATGGAACTTCAGTATCTACTTTGTCAGTTGCTATTACTACTACATTCTCATCCATTTCAATCATGTCGCCAACTTGTTTTTCCCAAGTAAGGATAGTTGCTTCTATTACACTTTCACCCAATTTGGGCATGATGAGTTCGATTTTTGCCATTTTAAAATGAGTTATTCAGTAAATTAATGGTTGTTCTTACTTTGTAATCTTAAGTGAAGACACATAATTCAGGAACAAAAGTACAAAAATCTAAGGTTTAATTCGAAAAAATCACTCCTTTTTGAGAATTCAAATTAAATATTTTACTAAACACATTGATTTTTTATTTGTCATAAACTATTTGCTAAATCTTATGGTTAATTGTGCGTTTTATAGGTCATCTAATAAGAAACGACGCAATAGGTTTAATGCAATAGTTGTAGTTTGTTCAATATTTTGCAATCGTTCTTTTCCTAATTTAAGTTTTCTAGTGATAATTTCTTCATTTTTGGTAACAGCTACCCAAATTGTGCCTACTGGTTTTTCAGGGCTGCCACCTGTTGGTCCCGCAATTCCAGTTACAGCAATAGAACAGTTTACATTAAGTAATTTCTGAGTGCCTCTTGCCATTTCAATAGCAGTTTCCTCACTTATGGCTCCGTGTTCAGAAAGTGTTTTAGGTTTCACATCCAAGAGATTTATTTTTGCATTATTGGAATATGCAATTATACTGCTGTCATAGTAGGCAGAGCTTCCAGATACAGAAGTGATTTTATGTGCTACATTTCCTCCAGTACAACTTTCTGCTGTGCCGAGATTAAAGCCTTTGTGAATCAACAACTTACCAATAACACTCTCAAGGCTCTCTTTCCCTTCACCATAGATCATTGTCCCTAAAATAGGGATTAGTTTTCTCACATGGTGATCTAATTGTGTTTCTAATACAATTGCGTCATTACCTGTAGCACTTAATCTTAGGCGCACCATACCAATTAGAGGGTTAGGTAAATACGCAAGTTTTATGTTAGACGGTAATTTGTTTTCAAAATCTTTTAAAAGTTCAGCCAAATGCGTTTCTCCTTTACCGGTAATATTAATGGTGCGGTGAATAATGGTTGGAGTTTCTAATTCTAATTTTAATTGTGGCAAAATAGAGTACTTCATTAGATATTTCACTTCCCGAGGTACTCCAGGTATAGAAATTATAATTTTATCTTCGTAGTCAAACCACATTCCAGAGGCAGTACCAGTTTTGTTGATTAGGATTTTTGCACCTACGGGCATTTCAGCCTGAACTTTATATCGTTTATCTGTTGTCTTTCCAAATTGAGCGAATAATTGTTTAATGTTGTCAAAACTCTCTTGATGGAATTCCATTTCCATGTCAAAATATTCTGCAAGGGTATCTTTAGTGATATCGTCTTTTGTAGGACCTAATCCTCCAGTTAGGATAATAATTTTTGAGTTTTTGAACGACTCTTCTAAGGTTGAAACAATAGCTTCTTTTTTATCTGCAACTGCAATTACTTTATCTACAGCGATACCGTGTTGATTTAGCTTTTGTGCCATCCATGTTGCATTCGTATTCGTTATCTGTCCAATTAAGAGTTCGTCTCCTATGTTTATTATTGTTGCTTTCATGCTGTTCTCTACAATTTTTGTATCAATTTACTTTTAAATTACAAGGGTAAAAAAGAGATTTTAATCTTTCTGAATAAAGATTTAGACAAAATTAATAAAATAATTAATCTTGTCTAATATAATTTTATCAGCCCATAAAATTGAATTATACTACAAGTGTATTTATAGTAATGTTTTTTCCTTAGTTTGCTCTAGCGCGTTGATTTTTTATTTTTATTAATAGCTCAAAAATCGGTTAACGTAGGCTATTTTTTTTGTTTTTACCTGTTTCTTTGAAAAACTAGTATTATGATTAAAATCACTTCAAGAAGTATTCCTAGTCCAATAAATATCCATGGGAAAATATACATCCAAAACGTTGAGTTAATAATTGCAGTTTCTGGTTTGTCTTTGTAATAAAGAACAGATACTTTTTGACCTATGTCATAAGCTGCAGGGTTAGAACCAAAGGACATTTGTTTTTGATGAATGTTGCCATTTTCTAGTTTAAACGCTATAACTGGAAAATACATTTTTGCACTATGAGGTTTATTGCTTTTCAGAGTAAGTTCTATGATTTCTCCTTCTGCCTCAAGTCCCTTATTAAGTAATTCCATTTTACTCATATATAACCAGATGCCAATACCTAGGAAAATAAATGATAAAGTTGAAAAAACCATTATATAAATCTTTTGGGTACTCATAATACGATGTTTTTAATTTATAACAATTATTTATTTATAGTCAGAATTATACGATTCTCCGCCCTTATTTTTTTGCTTTTATCAATTTGATATTATTAATGTTCAAGTTCTGTATAATAAAAAGTACAATAGGATTATACAATTAAGTATAATCCTATTGTGTTATGAAACAATTATTAAAAATTAAATAAATAATCTCATTGGTTCCTCTAGAATGTCTTTAAGTGATTGTAGAAACTTAGCTCCTGATGCTCCATCTACTACCCGATGATCACAGGATAAAGTCACTTTCATAAAGTTGGATTCCTTGATTTCTCCATTATTCATAATTAAACGTGGTGAAATACCGCCAACCGCTAGGATACATGCATCAGGTGGATTAATAATGGCTGTAAATTCATCAATTCCGAACATTCCTAAATTAGAAATAGTGAAAGTATTACCTGACATTTCTTCTGTCGTTAATTTGCGTTCTCTTGCTTTACCAGCAAGTATACGAATTTCTGTTGCAATTTGAGAGAGTGATTTTATGTCTGCGGAACGTAATACAGGTACAACAAGGCCTTCATCCATTGCAACGGCAACGCCTATATTAACATAGTTATAATATCTAATTCGATCTCCAAGCCATGAAGCATTTACTGATCTGTTTAACTTTAGGGCTTTTGCAGTTGCTTTAACTATGAAATCATTATAGGATATTTTTATTTCAGAAAGTTCTTTAAATTGTTTACGGGTAGCTATTAGTTTGTCCATGCATATTTCCATCGTAAGATAGAAGTGTGGTGCAGAAAATTTGCTTTCACCAAGCCTTCTGGCAATTACCTTTCGCATTTGGCTGGTTGGGATATCTTCATAGTCTTCATCTTGACTAGTTAACGAGTAAGCAGGTTGTTCGACCACTACAGGAGTCATAGTTTGTGGGTTTTCAAGATATTCTACTATATCTCGTTTAATTACCCTACCATCATCTCCAGTGCCTTTCACCATGCTTAAGTCTATTCCTTCTTCTTTTGCCATTGCCTTTGCTAATGGTGATGCTTTTATTCTTCCATTAGTAGGTTTAGCTTCAGCTGATGTATTGAGGGGTGCCGTAACAGTCTCAAGAACTTCTTGTGATGGAGCTTCATTTGTTGTTGTCTCAGATTTATCCTTAGTACTAATAAGTGACATAAAATCTTCTCCTTTTTCTCCAATTACTGCTATAACAGCATCTACAGGAACTGAGTTGCCTTCTTCAACACCGATATACAAAAGTATTCCATCGTAGAAACTTTGAAACTCCATAACGGCTTTATCGGTTTCTATTTCAGCAAGCAATTCGCCTGATTCTACTGCATCACCAACTTTTTTGTGCCACGCAATTAGTGTACCTTCTTCCATAGTGTCACTAAGAGCAGGCATATGTACCACATTTGCCATTGTAGTTATGTTTTTTTGGAATTTTTAAGATATTTGTGAATAATAGATAATAAAGATAAGAATGATTCTTTAATGTTGTAAAATTGAATCGTTTTATTTGGAGTTATTATTAAAAATTAGGCTTAATTGTCTAAATTTTATCCTTTGGTGCTCTAGAATTATCATTTTGATAAAGGATGAAATAATTAATTTTCTGCAATTATTTTCATTGGTTTGAGCTTAAATTAATTAATAATGTATACAAAACATATTCAATGTCACACAAATTAGTTTTTTTTCTGAGTACTATTTTCTTTTGTATATCCTCTTGTGATAATTCAAGAAGTTATAGTTTAATCGAGTTAGAAAATAATAAATTTAATACTTTGAAATTGAGGGTTAACCCTGCTTTGAAAGCAGAAGGGTTTGAGGATATATTCAAAGAATTAGGAGTTATGAGCACTCAGGAGATTCTAAATCGGCTAAAATCAAAAAATATAGAAATTAATATTGTTTCTTTTGCGTTTTATTACTTAGCAAATAGTTATGCTGCATCCGGAGATATAGATCTAGCTATTAAATACCATAGCATTGCTGCACATAATTATATTAATCCACAGTCTTTATTGAAATTAGCAGAGTTGAATTTCTTTAAAGAAAAGGATTATGCTATAGCTTATGAATATCTGCACCAATCACTTGAAGTAACAGTAGAAATTACTGGGAATAACCGCAGTCACCCATTATCAAAAAATGCTAAAAACAAAGCTCAATATTTGTTAGATGAGCTCAAAAAACTTGCTCAGGTAGAAGCTTTTGACATTAAAGCGGTTCGTTCAAAATTGAAAAAAGAATTACCAGGCTTATTAGATAATTACCGAGAAATGTTTGAATTGGGCTCAAGAAAAGTTATGTAAACAACTATTGACTAATATTCGGACCAAACTAATTCATCAAATGAATTTAAGGATTTACTGTTTTTTGTTTTGCTTTTTGTTAGAACAATTTCAAAGCCTAAAATATCTTCTATTTCATCTTGCTCAGGGTTGAATAGTTGACGAATAGTTACGTTATATACTGCATTTTGTAATTCTACATGATGCTGAGCTAAGTGTTCTTCAGGTAATGCTTCTTCTTCAAATTGAGCGGCTATAGTTAAAGATTCATAGTTGATAAGATGCAATTTAGAGTTGGTTACTTTTATTTTCCCCTCGAAAGATCTGAATTCGGATTCTGCTACTGGTTGGTCACAAATTCTCACTGTCCAGAAGTTAGGTAGATCAGTACCCCAAAAAAGTAAATGTCCTTTATTACTTTCATTGATAATACGTTCTTTAAGTTGTTCGAATTCCCAGTGTTCATCAATATAAGAATTATACTGATCTGTATTGATAAGCCCTAAAAAGCGTGCATCGTCTTTTATTTCAAATTCTAGATTCATCCAAGCAATGTTTATTGGGCTTGTTCATTTGCTTGGTCATGAATTTTCCCAATAAGGTCATATACTTCATTAAATGGTTGCTGACCCAATGCTTTCAGTATAACATTAACTTCGTCAAAATTTAGATTAAGTTTAATGTTTTTGGTTTTATCTTTTTCTTTCATAATAAGATTAAATATTAATTTTCATAGCCCTTGAGGCAAAGTAGCACTTCACAATTTTTTGGATTTATGTTTATAGAGGCTGTTTTACAATCATTTGGGCTTTAACTATTGGCTTTTTTTATCGCTCTTTTTTGGGGGGCAATAATTCAAATCGTTTTTGAAAATCTTTGAGATAGGGATTTAGTTTTATAAAATGTAAATATTTTTCCCGGTCATTCTGTGGAAGCACTTGCTTGGGTTTAGGTATTTCTTTTTTTAATTCGTCAATGGTAACATTAAACGAAAGTTCTTTTTTCTGAAATTTATCTATTAATGACTGTTTTAGTTTTCGTTCTCTTAAAATAGCATCTTTAGCTCTATTTCCTGAAGCAATAACATTGATGTTTCCACTTTCAAAATCTTTTATAGATAATTTTGCAGTTTTGAATAAAATTTGACTGGATTGCGATTCAATATCTTGCCAGTATTCGTCCCACAGCTTTTCAAGGTTCTCTAAAGTAAATGGGGTTGCTTTCTTACTTGGTTTTTTATATTCTTCTTTTACTTCACTAATAACTTTTGATAAGAGACCGCTACTTGTTTTACTTGATAACTTTTCAGCAAAATTGTTAGAAACACTATCTTTTGTCTTTGTACTTTTCTTTGGATTGTCAGATTTTAATTCTGCAGTATGTTCGTGTTCAATATTAGACGATGAATCAGACTCAGGAATAGTAGAATTATTATGGTAATCGGCTTTTTTATCTTTTAAAACAACTTGTGGGTTATTGATTAGTGTTTTTTTTTCAGGCACAATATTAATTTCGTTTTGATTATGAGCTTGAGTAGCGCGTTGAATATAAGCCATCCTAATCAAGGCTATTTCAACATGAAGACGACTGTTTTTAGCCATTTTATAGTTAATGTCGCAATCATTTGCAATGCTTAATGCTGATAGGATAAGTGCCATTGGGCATAAAGATGCTTGTTCTGTATAGCGTGCACGAATCTTGCCACTGGTTTCCAATAAGTCAAGTGTTTTTTCATTTTTACATACCAATAAATTTCGTAAATGTTCTGCAAAACCATTTATAAAAATATCACCATCAAAACCTTTTCTAGAAATTTGGTCAAAAAGTAAAAGTAATTGACTTGAGTCTTCAGTTAAAATAGCATCAACAACCTTAAAATAGTAATCATAATCAAGAATATTAAGATTTTCTAATGCATCTTTATATGTGACTTTGTTGCCTGAAAAGCTAACTATTCTGTCAAAAACGGATAATGCGTCACGAAGGGCTCCATCAGCTTTCTGAGCTATAATATTTAAAGCCTCTATTTCTGCTTTAATTTTTTCTTCTTTGCAAATATGTTGTAGGTGCTGGACAATATCATCAACCATAATTCTATTAAAGTCAAAAATTTGACATCTGGAAAGAATTGTAGGGATGATTTTATGCTTTTCTGTTGTTGCAAGAATAAAGATAGCATACGGAGGAGGTTCTTCTAATGTCTTTAAAAATGCATTAAATGCTTGTTGAGAGAGCATGTGCACCTCATCAATAATATATATTTTGTATTTTCCACTTTGCGGGGCAAATCTTACTTGTTCAATTAATGCTCTAATATGGTCAACGCTATTATTGGACGCTGCATCAAGCTCGGTAATATTTAAAGATATGTTTTTATTGAAAGATTTACAGGAATCACAATTGTTACAAGGCTCCATCTCATCTGTAGGCGACTGGCAATTGAGCACCTTTGCCAATATCCGTGCACAGGTAGTCTTTCCAACTCCCCGAGGTCCACAAAATAGGAAGGCTTGAGCCAAATGGTTACTTTGAATGGCATTCTTGAGCGTTTGAGACACATGTTTTTGCCCAACTACATCATCAAACCGAATCGGTCTGTATTTTCTTGCTGATACTACAAAATTGCTCATAATACAAATATAGTATTCTGAAATTAGAGTTGCAAGTTTTATTTTGGCAAAACCCTATTATCTAGGTAAATATAAAATAAAAGCTACAAGGATATAGGACTATATTTAATTGTTTTAAACTAATATAGTTGCATTTTAATTTATTATTAATAGATTTAGCTTACTATATGTTTATTTATCCTTAATATTTGACAAATATTTAAAATATGAGAAGTATTAATTTTCTATTAGTTTCTGCAGCTTTATTATTAGTTGCATCATGTTCCAAACAAACTGTAGAAACAGAAACAAAACGATGGGAATTAGCAAAAACAAATATTGATAGACTTAATGCTAAATATCCCGGATTTAGCCTTGCCTTGGAACAGATAAGTTTAGATGCTAATGCACAATGGGAGTCTGCCTTAGAAATGGGTGAAGAAGATAAAAAAATTGAGGCGATGAGGGCTACTGTTCTTATGGTTAGTAGATCTTTTGTTAGACCATTGTCTTCTATTTCTCGAAAAATACAAGAGCTTAAAGATTTGCCTGTAGAAGTCTTAGAAACTGGCACTATAGAGAATGAAGATAAAGAGGCTTTATTTATTGCACAGAGTGAAGCCAATATAACCATCAAAAAAATTGAAGAAATGTTAAATAGTGTGCAAATAGCATCAGTTCAAGAAGCTACAACTTTACTAGAAGGAGCAGTTAATAAACTAAAAACCGCCTCAGATAACATAGAAGAGATTATGAAGTCTATAAAAGAAAAAGAAAAAAACGAATAGAATACCCATGATTCTTTAAATGTGAAAAAACGATAATATAAGACTATGAAATCACTTCAATGTGATTGTTATGTTAAATTAGTTCATTAGATGTTCTGAATAAGGCTTTTTATAGAGCCTCTTTTGAAAAACATTTAAAAATTTTGAGTGAAGTGCTTTGGGTGGTAGACTATTGTTCTAACACCTAATTTTTTTGTTAAAATCAAATGTATTCAAACAAACATATTACACAAGATATAAGAACAAAAGCTTATCAATTAGGCTTTGGATTTGTTGGTGTCTCTCAGGCTAAAGAATTAACAGAAGAAGCAATTAAATTAGAAATGTGGCTGAATAAAGGAATGCATGGCAAAATGAGCTATATGGCAAATCATTTTGATAAACGTATAGACCCAAGAAAATTAGTTGATGGTGCAAAATCTGTTGTTACACTTTTGTATAATTATCATAATCCTGAAACACAAGAGGATGCTTCAGCACCTAAAATTTCGCAATATGCTTATGGAAAAGATTATCATCATGTAGTTAAGAAAAAGTTGCATCATTTGATTAATTATATTCAGGAAGAAATAGGGGAGGTGAACGGCCGATGTTTTGTTGATTCTGCTCCAGTTTTAGAACGTGATTGGGCAAAACACAGTGGAGTAGGTTGGATTGGTAAAAATACTTTATTGATTACTCGTGAGCAGGGATCTTATTTTTTTCTAGCAGAAATTATTATTGATGTGGAACTTGAATATGATGCTCCTATAAAAGATTATTGCGGGAGTTGTACACGATGTATTGATGCTTGTCCTACTGATGCTATTGACCTGGAGGGATACTGGTTAGATGGGTCAAAGTGTATTTCCTATTTTACTATTGAATTAAGGGATCAATTGCCTGAGGATATGAAAGGAAAATTTGAAAATTGGATGTTTGGTTGTGACATCTGTCAACAAGTATGTCCTTGGAATCGTTTTGCGAAGAGACATAATGAACCTAGCTTTGAACCTCATCCTGAATTGTTTCAAATGACAAAAGGTGATTGGGAGGAAATTACGGAAGATGTTTTTCGAAAGGTTTTTAAGAAGTCTGCTGTGAAAAGAACAAAATATAATGGTCTTCTACGTAATATTCAATTTTTAAAAAAATAAGCTTGTTTTTGATGCTGTTATTTCTTAGCTTTTTCTCTTATAAGAGGTAATAAACATGCAATTAACTCTTGTTCAGATATTGTAGCTTTTTCTGAATATATCAGTATATCAACGAACGAGTTTTTATCCCGAAATTCGATCCTTACATCGGGAAAAGAAATTTCTGATTTTACTAAAATACTAAGGTCTGGAAAATTGTCACAATTGTCAACTTTTACACTGCGTTCAGCATTACTGATGTCATCAACTATTATGTAATTAGCCTGACTTTTGTAAGGTGTGATGCCTACAGTAAAGTCTTCAAAAGGAATATCTTTACCCAATACCACCTGAATGTCAGGAAATGTAATTTCATTGTCGATTTTGATGGTTGTTTTAGCATTATTTATATTGTTGTCGATATATACAAACTCCTGAGCTTTACCCATATTCCATAAGACAATCAGCAGGAGTGTAAAAAGGTGATTTTTCATTTTATTTTTGATCTTTATAACCTATATTTATTTTAGGTTGACATAAATTTTAATATTCCCTAAATGTTAATTCGAAAATTAAGTTAAATTTCAAATTCGCTCTAAACGCTTATCCAAATGTATACTTTTTTCGGTTCTTATTAATTTTGGATAGATATGAAATTACAATATCTTGTAATAATTAGTAATAAAATGGTAACCAATTAAAGCATATGACTTATTATAATAACAATTTGGCTTTCTATAGGCTATTTAATAATATAAAATATATATTTAAATGTAAGTTAATGAATATTATAGGAGTCTTAAGTAAATTTTTTGTTTAAAAATAAACGGTACAATATTATGACAATTTTAAAAAAAATAGGTTGTTTTTTTCTAGTCACTATGATGATTTCATGTAATTCAGGTGAAATAAATGAAAAAAATGAAATTGTTTTAGAGATGAAAATTGATTACAGTCCAGATAGTTCTTTTAGAATGGAGTATCAAATGGACAAGGCAAAAGGAATTAAACACGGTTCTTATAAAGAATATGATGATATCGGACTCTTGATTGAATCGACATATAAAGACGGTAAAATAGATGGAATTGAGAAGCATTATTTTTCTGGAACCAAAAACCTTGATGCAGAATTTACTTATGTGCAGGGTGTCCTTAACGGTGATTTTAAGTATTATTTTGAAGACAATGGTAAAGTCAAACAAAAAGGCAGTTATATAAATGATAAAATTGAAGGCATGCTTATTTCATATTATTCCGATGGCACTTTAAAGGAAGAAGTTATGCATGTTGGAGGTTTAACCAAAGGTACATTTAAAGAATATAATGAAAATGGAACGCTAAAAGCTGAAGGAGATTTTACTAATAAAGGAGAATTAGAGGGGTTGGAACACGGCCTGCTTAAATTATATGATGAAAATGGTGGTTTAGATAAAAAGATGGTTTGTAAAGAAGGCCAATGTTGTACTATTTGGACTTTGGAAGAAGGAGATGTAAAGGCTACTAGTAATCTATGCAAGGAGATAATTAGTGGTCAATTTGAATAACTTTTCTACTTATTAATAATAGATATATGCCCCTAGTGTATTATTAAATTATAAACTAGGGGCTTTTTATATGTTTCATATTTGTTAATAAACTAATTTCTTTTGCTCTGGCATCTCTTTTGTTTTATTTACATTTATAGATTTTGTTTGTTTAAAACTCTTTTGTTTCCTTGTTTTTATTTATTTAGCAAAATGTCTAATTATAATATTTTAAATAGGTCTTCTTACGGTCCGACACCTGAATCTATGAATAGATTGGAAGAGTTGGGGTATCATGCCTTTATAGAAGAACAGCTAAATCCAGTTGATAAGGATGATCATATTTATAAAAAAAAATATGATAGTTTTAGTTTTTATAGTGACCAACCGTTCTTAAATGGGAAGACTTTTCATTATTTGGAGGCTACCCTGTCCGACCTTTGGGGGATTTTAAAATCAGATAAGTCCACAGATAAGAAATCTGATATACCGCCTTTTGAAGTCTGTGCTGATACTTTTTTAAGGGCAATATATAGTAAATGGCAGTTGCGTGAATTATTGGTTCAGTTTTGGCATAATCATTTTAATGTTAGTATTGAAGCAGGTGAACCCATAGCTGTTACATTGCCAATATATGATCGTGATGTTATAAGAAAAAATTGTTTTGGAAATTTCAGAGTGTTTTTAGAAGATGTTGCCAAAAGTCAATCAATGTTGTTTTATCTCGACAATGTATTTAGTAGAGCCAGCCCTGCCAATGAAAACTATGCACGTGAATTGTTTGAATTACATACTCTTGGTGAGGATAATTATCTAAATCATTTATATAATAAATGGAAAGAAGTTCCGGGTGCAGAAAATGGACAAGCTGCTGGCTATATCGATGAAGATGTATATGAGGCTGCACGTGCCTTTACCGGATGGACAGTGGCTGATGGTCAATGGACAGAAGATGGTCATAAACCAGATACGGGAGCGTTTGTTTATATGGAAAAATTGCATGATAATTATCAAAAAAGGGTTTTAGGGGTTGAGTTTGATTCCAATCAACCACCAATGGCTGATGGCCGGAAAGTTTTGGATATTTTAGCTTCACACCATGGTACAGCAAGATTTTTATGTAAAAAATTATGCCGTAGATTTTTAGGAGACAATCCTGCTAAATCTATAATCGAAAAAGCAGTATCAGTTTGGATTGAACATCAAAAATCTTCTGACCAAATAAAAAGAGTTGTTAGAGTAATTCTTACTTCTCAGGAGTTTAAAGATTCATTAGGCACAAAATTTAAAAATCCATTAGAGTTGGTGATTTCAATGTTTCGGGTATTAGGTTTGGATGTCGTCCCTAATATGCATCTTAAATGGATGCTTAGAAAAATGGGTTATAAGCTATTTAGTTGGCCGACTCCAACAGGACATCCGGATTATTCAGACTATTGGTTAAACAGTAATATGTTACTTAAGCGTTGGAATTTTATGCCATTGATTTTTTTTAATGACTGGCACAAACTGATAAAAATTGATTTTGATGTAATTTTGCCAGAAAAAGAAATTAGTAGTAAAGAAATTGTAGATCATTGGACAGAAATGATTCTAGGTGATAAGGATAAATTACCCTTAGAGCATAAACAAAAACTAATTAAGATACTTTTGTCTGAAAATAAAACAGAAAATGACCCTCCATTCACTTACAATGACGAAGATCGTAATTATCGTTTTGCAAATGTTTTATCTCTTATTTTAATGTCCCCTAATTTTCAATATCGTTAACTTTATAGGATATGATTATAAACAGAAGAAATTTCTTAAAAGGACTTGGATCTACTTTTGCACTTAGTGCTATTCCTGGCGTAAATAGTTATGCTTATAACCCTTTTTGTTTGAATAATCCTAATAAAGAAATATTTGTTTTTGTTTTTTTAAGAGGTGGATGTGATGCCCTTAATTTAGTTGCACCGATGGGGGATAGATTTTATGCTGACTCGCGTACAGCCGCCTTACGTGTCCCTGAAAATCCAAATTTCATATTAGATAATGGATTAGATGGATATGATTTTAATATTCATCCTAAAGCTCAGGCGTTAAAAGAAATTTATGATTCCGGAGATATGGCAATTGTTCATGCCTCTGGCCTTAACAATGGGACCCGAAGTCATTTTGAGGCTATGGATCTTATAGAAAGAGGATTGATTAAAAAGGAAGGTAATGCTAAAGGTTGGATGACAAGATACTTTGAGACATTAAAATCGACATCTATATTGCCTGCAGTTGCTGTTGGAAATGGACTTCCATCTTCCTTTTTGGGTTGTCCGGAAGTAACTTCAATTGATTCAGTTAAAGATTTCAAAGTTTTGGGTGAACCCTATATGAAACAGATACTAAGTGATTTTTATAAGGGGGACACTTTATTACATAATGTTGGGCATAAAACATTAAAAACAATTGATTCTATCCAGAATAGAGTGTCTAAGAAGCATAACGGAAATGTTGAAGATTATCATCCAGAACATAATGTTAAATATCCTGATGAATGGTATATAAATGGATTTAGTAGATCTCTACAGAATTTGGCCCGACTTATAAAAATGGATTTAGGAGTTCACATCGCAACTGTTGAATTTGATGATTGGGATCACCATGAAAGGCAAGAATATCGTTTTCCTCAACGTATAGAAGGGTTATCTAACTCATTAGCTGCGTTTTACAATGACATGAGTAATTTCCATAATCGTATGACAATAGTAGTGATGAGTGAATTTGGTAGGCGTTTAAAATCAAATAGGAGCGGCGGTACAGACCACGGGCATGGTGGACTTTCATTCATTCTGGGTGGAAAAGTAAAAGGAGGTAGGATGTATGGAGAATGGCCCGGTCTTGCTACGCACCAATTGGATAATGGTGTTGATCTAGCAGTTACAACTGATTATAGGAATATTCTTAGTGAAATTCTTTCAAAACAGTTAAGATCTGATAAATTAGATTTTATATTTCCAGGGTTTGTAGAATATGAACCAATTGGGTTTCTTTAATTTTAATTATCATTAACCTTAAATAAGTATATATTAATTCGTCATATGATCTTATGTTAAGATTTTTTTTTGCGAAATATTTTGTCTTTTATTTTATAAAGTGCTCTCCAGAAATATATATTTCCTTTTACTAGGACATAGAAGCCAAATGCAAATGGTCGTAAAACTTGAAAGAAAAAACTTTTCCTTAATGAGATTTCAGGAGTAGAGTGGTTAAAAAGGCCATAATATAGAATTGTATTATATTCAATGTGAATTTGACCACCAACTTCGTGTTTGTCAAAATAAAATTTTAGATCTTTAATAGAATTTAGGTTTGGTTTTAAGTTTTTTGATTCAAGAATGGTTAAAAAAAACTCCTCTAGTTTTTGCCAGTTAAAACTCTGTCGATACTTAAAAGTTTGTTGCTGATAACCATTAATAAAAAATTCTATCAATTTGGGTTTTATTTCTGAATGGGATGTTTGAGTTTTTAGGTTGTGTTGAACTAATATTTGTTCAAAGAACTTAGTAAACGATTCTTCAGAAGCATGTAATTGATTCAGCAATAGAAGGACATAGCTGTTTAGTCTTAGTATTCTTTCAAATTCGATACCCATCCTTAATGAATCAAATTTTGAAAATGTTTCATCAATACAAATACAGTCAATAGAATCATCTTCTATATTGATCAACTCTGGAGTTGCATTTAAACTCAAAAAATTAGGCACCTTCTTAAAGTTCTTTTTAAGGTAATTGTGATATCCAGGGTCAGATGTGAGAGAACAAACTAAATGAACATGATCTTTTAACAGATGTGTAATTTGACCATTATGGGTATGTGCATCAATGACAATATACTTTTTCCCTAATTGCAATTCAGATTTTAAAAACTTAAGAACTGCAGATGGGTATTTAAGCGAAAGCTCAAAAAGGTTATTATAAAATCTTTGTTCATTCATGTTTTGGCTTTATTGGCAGTCATTTTTGATACTGTAAGGGAAGGTGGACTTTGTCGACCTAATTTTCTCCATGCCTTTAGAATAATTTCTAAATCAGAGTTGGTAGAATAATCTTTAGCATAAAATAGATTAATTCTGTGAATAGTCTGATATTCCTGAGGTTTTATTTTTAATGGATCTGTTGTTGTTAAAACTGAAGGGAGTAGTTTAGGTAGATTAACATTTTGATTGACAGGGGAATATCCTACCCATGTTTTTTTTTGTAAAATAACAGAAATAATGTTTTTTAAAAAGCCAAGTTTATTTTTTATGATTATAATTATCAAAGGTGATGATAGTAAAAAAATAAAACTATATACCAAGTCTAAAATTCTTTTATTTCGTCTTTGTATTGAATTTGCAATCTTAAAGCTAATGTCAATAGCATATAATTCGCCAGAGGAATTTTTTGAGTTAGATCCAATGATATAGGTACTATGTTGTGGTACAATTTTATATTTAATCTCAGGACCTAATTTTCTCATCCAAAAAATAATTCGCTCAAAACTAATGTCTTTCCCGCAGAAAATAATTTCAGTAGCTTTATAAGCAGTTGCTAAATGTTTAAGATCATCTAATGATCCTAAAACGTCATTTGGGTTGTAATCTTTATATGGACTGACAATCCCTATAAAATTTATTTTGACATGTGTTTGGTGTAATAATCCAAGAACACGGTTACTTTCTTTGAAATCGCCAACAATTACCACATTTCTTTGTATTGATTTGCTCCAAAAAATGGTATTGTGTTTATACAAACTGATTATGCTTCTATTAAAGTAGGTTACAATTAACGCCCATAAAGCACCTAATAATATTAACATCCTAGATGATCTTAGATCTTCAGGGAATAATGCATAAATAGATGTTATACATATTGTTCCAAGTAATATTCCAGTAAAAACATGTTTTGTTCTTGCATGCTTGTCGTAACCTCCACGCAAAAAGGTTGTTAAAATCCAAAAGAAAATATAAAATGGAAAACTAAAATATATTAAAGTAAGGTTATTGTCGTAATACGTTGGGTCATGAAAACGAATCTGTGCCCAGGTGTTTTTTATTATAATCATTCCTGCATACATAAATATAGCATCCGCTAAAAAAAGATATATCCGTTTGCCTAATCTCGATATTAAAGATAGAGATGCGCGGAAGTAGATAGCAAATTTCAGCATTAATATCAACATGCCGGCTTTAGAGCCTAGAAAATGTTTTTTTGCAAAAATAATCATTGCTTCATAAAAGGTTATCACATAATTTAGACTACCCTTTTTTGTGCTTTCCCCTTTGTAATGTATAATTGTTGTTTCTGGGAAATAATAATTGTTATATCCCGCTTTTTTGATTCTATAAGATAGGTCAATATCTTCACCGTACATGAAATAATCTTCGTCCCAATAACCAGTTTCATTCAATACATTTCTGGGGATTAGTAGAAAGGCTCCTGATAAAACATCAACTTTATGTATCTTATCTTTGTCGAGGTATCCTAAGTGATATTGATTAAACCATTTAGATTTTGGGAAAAATTTAGAAAGTCCAAATGTTTTATAGAATGCAACTTGAGGAGAAGGGAAACCCCGTTTGGATTCTGGCAAAAAATTACCTGTGCCATCAATCATTTTTACCCCTAATCCTCCTGCATCAGGGGTTTTTTGCATAAAATCAATTACTTTTTCAAAAGTGTCTTCTCTTACAACTGTATCTGGGTTAAGGAATAAAATGAATTCGCCAACAGCAATTTCAATGCCTTGATTATTAGCAGTAGCAAAGCCTGTGTTTTTAATATTCTCAATGAGGATTACCTCAGGAAACTTATCTTTTATAATACCTACAGTCTCATCTCTGGAATTATTGTCAATTACAATGATTTCAGTGGCTATGTTTTCTGCAGCTTTATAAACAGATGATAGGGCCTGTTCCAAAAAATAGGGTACTTTATAGCTTACTATAATAACAGATAGCTTCATGTCAATATTTGGTTCCTCTTTAGCGGACAAATGAAATCAATATTAATAAAACAAACTCTAATGTAATAAAGAAACAGCAGTTTGTTTAGTTTGATGAAGAAATTTCATTGAGTAGATCAAGGTAGAAATCTTCTTTTTTTGTCATCATCGCCTTGTCTTCAGGAGTTTTATCTTTGTAACCCAATAAATGTAATAATCCATGTACCATTACCCGATAGAGTTCAGATAATGGGTCTACATTATAATAAGTAGCATTTGCATTTGTTCGTTCCACACTAATAAAAATATCTCCTTCAGCTTTATTTTCAGAATATTGAAACGTAATAACATCAGTTAACGTGTCATGTTTTAGATGTTCAAGGTTTATTTTATGTAAGTAATTGTCACTACAAAAGATATAGGTCAATTCACCTAGGGAGGAACTTTCGTTTTCTATTACTTTAATCAACCAATCTTGCGTTTGTTCTGGATAGGGGAGAAAAAAAGAGATGCCTTCATTAAGGAAGGCAATTTTTTGTGTATTCATATTTAATAAAATAATGAAGACCCTTAAAAAACAACATTTCCCAAAGCCGATAAAGGATTATCAGGGTTAGGAAACATTCATTATTGTAAAGAAAACTCCAACGTTACAGAACGACCACTATCACAATAAGTGACTGAGTCTGATAATTGTCTCATCAAAAAGACACCCCTGCCTCCAGGAGACAGTATGTTTTCAGGTGAAGTAGGATCAGGTAAATTATCTGGATCAAATCCGGAACCTTCATCCTGAACAGTAAATTGAATTTTTTTTGGTGAGCAATCGGTAGATATGGATACTTTTTTATTGGCTTTAGCACAGTTGCCATGAATAATAGCATTGCTTACAGCCTCAGTGAGGGTAATCAACATGTTACCGTATAATTCTTGATTGATTTCGTATTTTTTAATAACTTCTGTAATGTATGGTTCTACTTCTGCAATGTTTTTAGGGTGAGACAGAAGTGTTAAGTTTAAAGCTATTTGTGTCATTATAAAAAATGGTTTGTAGTTCTTTAAAAGAAGCAATCTTGTGGCTTTGGTTCTGTCGGGAAACTATTGGCAAGATAATTTATTGACAAATTGACTCATTTTTAAGACATTTTCCTAAAAATTAAGTATATAAATAAGATTAATTCAATGCTCTAAAGTACAGTTCTACGAGATTTTTATAATAAGGTTTCAATGATGGGGAGACAGTTTTAAATAATTCTACCTGACCCTTACGTTTTCGTAGATATTCCTCTAATGCAGGAGGCATTTTAGGGATGTAATTATCAGGTGATTCTGCTTCTCTTTTTTCATCAAGTTCACGTTCTCTTTCGGCATTTTCAGCTTCTAATAATCTTGTTAATATATCTTTTTGACGCTTTTTCATGTCATTTGGTAATCTCTTGTTTACCAGATCTGTTTCAACCTTATCCATTTTATCTATTAGATCCTGGATTTCTTTACCCCCGCCTTTTGCATTTTTTTCTTTTTTATTTTTTAAATCTTGTAAGGCTTTACGAATCGCGGCTTGTTTTGCTGCCATTTCAGCAAATTGTTTGCTTCCAGGCATTTTCCCTTTTTTTAATTGTTCTTTCATCTGCTGAATTTGTTTATTTAGCTGATCTTGAAGTTTTCTTAGTCCCCCCATACCTGGCTTTTCGCCATTTTTTCCTTTTCCCTTTCCTTTTCCGGGTTTCCCATTTCCAGGATTTTCACACATTTGCTTTCCAGGCATTTCCTGAGCCATTTGTTGTTGAGTTTGATCCATTGCTTCATTTAACATTAAGGCTAAATCATTTACTCCGGTCATCGTATATTGCTGTTGAACAACTGCTGTTCGCTTCTGTCTGTCTTCTAATGTTTTTACACTTTTCTTTAGGGTCTTTTTTACTTCAGTTACTTTTTCTGTAATAAAAGCTTCAATTTGGTAAACTCTTTTACTGAGGGCATGAAGGCTATCTTCAATATGATTAAAGTCATCTTTTAATTTGTCCTGTTTTTGTACTAATTTGATATATGTAGGCGTATTAGCGACTGTAATATTTACTTCGTCTATTAGTTCTTCCTGATCAAATGACATCATTAACAGATTTTCAAGTAATTGACGCATACTTTTAAGATCCTCTTCCATTTGTTTCATTTGGTTCATCTGCATCATTTCCTGTAATGACTTAGACATATCTTTCATTTTTTGTGAAGCATTTTTTTGAGATTTTGAAGCCTTTTTATTTTTATTTTTTTTCAATTGTTGGCTACTGTTATCTAGGTTTTCCTCCACGTCTTTTTGTTGCTGATCAAGATCTTCACTGTCCATATTCATGGGTTTTTCTAAGTCGTTATTTTTCTTTTTAGCATCTTCTATTTTTTCAACGATTTTTTCAAACTTCTTATTAATCTCTTCTTGTTTTTCCTTTATTTCTTCCTGCGACAATTGATCTTTGTTCTCTTTGTCCAATTCTTTTGTTTTTTCACTTAATTCTTCTTGTTCCTTAGCAAGAGAGTCCAATTCCTGAACTGCATCAGTCATTTGTTTTTCAACTTCCATTTTTTTGAAAAGTTCAAGCATTCTGTCTAGCTCTTTTTCCATTTCTTCTTCACTAAGTTTTATTTCGTCCAGTTGTTCTTTTAATTTTTCCTGGTCCATTTCATTGAGCATTTCTTCCATTTCTTTGAACAAATCTTTCATTTCATCATTCATCAATTCATCGAAAAGTTTCTGAAGCATTTCCTGTTTTTTTGAAAGCTCTTCATTAATGTGTTGATACTCTTCTTGTTTTTGTAGGTTTTCTTTAAAGTTATTCTTGGCATTTTCTATTTCTTCTTGTATAGCTTCACGTTTTTTGATTAGTTTTTCAAGTTCACGTCTATCTTGCCAATTCATTTCTTTTTTTTGTAATATTCTGTTTTGAACATTCTTAACATCTTTGCCCAGCTTTTGCATTTTTTTAATTGCATCCTCCAGGTTGTTTTTTATTTCTGAATTATTGGTTTCTTCCTGCTTTTTCAGTGCTTCAACAGTCGGCATTTGAAAGTGCATTAACGGTGTCCTCGATGATTTACTTCCATTGACTCCATCATTGTCAAAAACTTCGAAAAAATAGCTCAACTTATCACCAGGTTGAAGTTTTAGATCTTTTACATTCAGTATGTAATCATATGTAGTTTGTTTCCCTTTTGAAATCAACATGGATTCCTTATCTTCTTTAATGACCTGATCAACGTTTTCTATTTTATAATTAAAATTAACAGATTTTAGGCCATAATCATCAGAAGCCTCTCCAGCAAAATAAACAATATTTGTATTTATACTGTCTCTATGAGTTTTGACATCTATTGAGGGGTACATGTCAGGAATGAGTGTAAGTGAATATGTAATCGAATCTCCTTCAGGCAATTCTTGGTTGGTAATAAAAATTTTGTATTGTCCTTCTTTATAAACACGTTTTTTTATGGTAAACACTGTTTTTCCTGTTTGAATAGTCTTATTTAGTTTAGATTCATTCGGGAATAGAACTTTAATGCTATCTGTGTTTATAGCTTTGAATAACCAGTTTATATTTGTTCCAACAGGTACTACTAAATCTCCAATACCAGTTATAGATTCATTGGCTCTTTTTGTATAAGAAGGATAGTCTAATTCGATATCAAAGTCATTGATTTGTGGTTTCTCCAATACATCAATATTAAATGATTTAGATGTTACCCCATTCGCAGATAAAAAGAATTCAGTATCTTTTCTAAGTTCAATAAATGTGTAATTAAAAGAATTTGGAGATGTTTTATCTAATTTGTATTTGTAATTATCAAACTCTATAAAAACTTCATTAGGCAAAACTTCTCCATCTATATTAACTTCAAGAATATAATTTTCATATTGAACTACTTTCCGTACTTCGTCAGATAAAACAAATTGGAATAATGCATCTTTTTCAAATTCTCTGTTGTTATTTATAATTCGGCCTGTACTATCTTCAATGATATTTGAAGAGAACAATAATAAAAGCAATAGTAATAATGGTGGGAGGGCGTAACGAAGGTGTTTTTTATTTTCTTTTAGATTAATAGCTGTACTAAAAGGAACGGGTCTAAGTGTTTTAATTTTCTGATTAATACTTGCTTCTAGTAATAAAGTATCAAAAGTGTTTGCCTGGTGTTTGAGTTGGAGTACATTAAGTAGTTTATCTTTTACAGATCCAAAATGGTTGCCTATAATCTTAGCAGCTTGCTCATGTGATATTATACTTCCGAGTTGGAAGTATTGTAATAATGGTTTAAAAACCCAAAAACCAAGTGTAATACAACTAACTCCAATAAAAGAGTAATATAATGTCTTACGAAAGCCTATGGAAGAACTTGTTGAATTAAAATAATAGTATTCTAATAAAGCAAAACAAATAAAAGACATCAATATTATGCCAGTGCTATACAATAGTCCTCTAATAAGACTATTCATATAATACTTTCTGATAAATTGATCTATTTTTTCAATTAAGGTTTGATAGTTGCTGTTTTGCATATTGGTTTCTTAATTATGTTTAATTTAAGATTTAATATTATCTATAATAATGCAAAATGAAAGTTAATAAGCATTAGAAGCCAATCAAATCTTTGTCCATCTCTTCTAAGATACGTGATTTTGTCCTAAGAGTACTAGAAATTTAGAAAACTTTAACGTTTTTATCAATTTAAGATAAAAACGCACAAATATAAAATAATGTAATATCCTTTACGATTAGCTTTAATTTTCTAATGCATTTAAACTTAAATAAATCCCTAAAACAATGTAATGTGTTTAAGGTATTAAGAATTTATTTTTTAGGAGAGGTTGCTTCAGTGATGATTTTTTTAACAGCTTTGGAAGTTAATGATTTTGGTCGTTCGAGCGGCATATTTAAAGCACGAGACCAGATGCCTGATGATAAGACTCCCATAGCCCGTGAAACTCCAAACAAAACAGTATAAAAGCTAAAATCTTCTAAACCATAGTGCATTAACAATGAACCAGAATGTGCATCGACATTAGGCCATGGGTTTTTAACCTTTCCTAAGTCTTGAAGTAAAGGAGGTACGATGTCAAATAATTTCCACACAATTTTAACTATAGGATCATTTTTGATATAATCTTCAGCAAAAACTCGCTGAGCCATGTATCTAGGATCGGGCTGACGTAATACGGCATGTCCATATCCAGGAATGACTTTACCTTCCGCCAGCGTTTTGTTAATGTAATCAGTTATTTGGTCAGTTGAAGGCGTGTTTGTTCCTAAGTCTTCTATCATGTGTAAAATCCATTTTACAACTTCCTGAGTAGCTAAACCATGAAGCGGGCCAGCTAAAGCATTCATTCCACCTGAAAGGGAGTAATATGGGTCACTTAAGGTTGAGCCTACAAGATGAGTAGTATGAGCAGAAGCATTTCCTCCTTCGTGATCTGCATGAATGGTTAGATACAAACGCATTAAACTCATAAAATCAGGACTTTCATTTACGCCTAGCATATGCGCAAAGTTAGCTCCCCAGTCCAATGTTGGATCGGGTTCGATATGTTTGTTCTTTTTAAAAGAGCGTCGATATATATATGCTGCAACACGTGGCAAACTAGCTATTAAATTCATGCTATCTTCGTAATAAGCATCCCAATGGTCTTTTTTACTAATTCCTTCTGCATAACGCTTTGCAAATACACTATCAGTTTGCATTGATAAAATAGCCGCAGAAAACTGTGTCATTGGGTGCATGTCAGCAGGGAAGCAGTCTAACATTTTAAATGTATGATCAGGGACAGTACTTCGCTTTCTCCAATCTTCTGTTAACCATTTTACTTCTCTGTCAGTAGGAATATCACCAATTAACATTAACCAAAATAGACCTTCTGGTAGTGGCTCTTTACAGTTTTTTGCTTTTGGAAGCGCCTTTCTTAATTGTCGGATAGAGTATCCCCTAAAACGAATACCTTCATATGCATCTAATTCAGAAGTTTCCCAGATCATACTTTTTATTCCTCTCATCCCACCAAACATCTGACGGATTAGAACCTTGTCAACTTCAAGATTCCCATGCTCACTTAGCATCGCTCTATTTTCTTTATATAAGGCGATTGCTTTTTCCTGAAATTTATGCTTTAATATATCCATTAAATTGTTTTTTTTATATTAACATTAATGCTACCTTTTAAGGTGAACAGACCAATGTTTTTAGTATTATAACAGTAATTCTCAAATTTGCTGTAAAAATAGCAAATTTTGTTAGAAATCCATACAAGTATATAGATAAGTTGCGCTTGTTTTAGTTGTCCATAAATAAATAAACAAGTTATTAAGTTATGGTTCATATTTCAAATACAATTAAGTTATAAACCCCAATTTATGAGTTTAGATAAATACGCACCGTATCCACTTTTATTGTATTTTTCTGCAGCTTGTCTAAGCTTTTCTTTATTGATATAACCTTGTTGATAGGCAACCTCTTCAATGCAACCTACTTTTAATCCCTGTCGCTCTTCTATTACTTCAATGAATTGACCTGCCTGCATAAGAGATTTATGGGTCCCAGTATCCAACCATGCAACGCCCCTGCCTAGAGGCATGACTTTCAGTTTGCCCATATTTAAGTACTGTTTGTTAATGTCAGTAATCTCGTATTCTCCTCGCGCACTAGGTTTTAGACTCTTTGCAATTTCCACAACTGTATTGTCGTAAAAATATAGTCCTGGAATGGCAAAATTTGACAAAGGTTTTTGGGGCTTTTCAACGATAGAATAAGCCATGTTGTTTTCGTCAAAAGCTACAACACCATATCTTTCAGGGTCAGCAACTTGATAAGCAAAGACAATGCCACCGTTAGGAGCACTGATCGATTTTAGAGATTCATTTAAACTGCTACCATAAAAAATGTTGTCCCCAAGAATTAATGCTACATCATCATTCCCAATAAATTCTTCGCCCAAAACAAAAGCTTGTGCAAGTCCATTTGGAATTAATTGTTCCTTATATTGTATACTACAGCCAATTTGTGACCCATCTCCAAGAAGTTTTTTAAAATTAGGTAAATCATGAGGCGTTGATATGATCAAAATTTCCCTGATACCTGCCATCATAATTGTAGACAGTGGATAATAAATCATCGGTTTGTCATGAATGGGCATTAATTGTTTACTGACAGCTATAGTAAGAGGATGTAATCGGGTTCCGGAGCCACCGGCGAGAATTATTCCTTTCATAATTATTAATAAAAATAAATTGAGGATTTGAATTTGGTTCTGAGGGCAATAAAAAGATGATATTTTTTGATGTTATATAAAAAACATCATTGTGTTCTTTCTATATAAACTTTCTAATATTAATTTAATATTCACCCACAAACATAAAAAAAATATAGTATTAAATTAAACCATAAAGAATATAATGTGAATCAATCGGGTTATAAGTTTTTGGTAATTACCAGTGAACTAACTAATAATTCTTGTTATTAATACAGCAATAAATCAGAATTTTGTTTGCAGAAGTTTTTGGGTTTCTTAAAGACATAGTATATTGACACATTATATTTCTTGGTAATCTGTCTCAAAAGGTGTCTTTTAGCATATGTTAAGAACATTTACATTGTTACTATCTAAATTTGACCATAAAATGAAATCTTTTGTCTTTTCTATATTTTTGTTTTTCTTTTTTGTCGGAAGTTTTTACGCCCAAAATACTTTGCCCTGGAAAAAACGGGTTAAACTAGCTCAGGGGTTTGAAAAAAGTGGTGATTTGTATCAGGCTGC
The DNA here is from genome assembly GCA_022448945.1 of Saprospiraceae bacterium. GTDB lineage: Bacteria > Bacteroidota > Bacteroidia > Chitinophagales > Saprospiraceae > Aureispira. The sequence continues at coordinate 35,530 of JAKVCV010000005.1, read as the reverse complement.
TGTCTATTATGAAGGAGTATATGCAGAAAAAAATGATAAGGAAGAGTACCTCTATAGGGCTGGGGATTGCTACTTTTTATTAAGGGACTATCTAAACGCGGTAAGATGTTTTGGAAACCTGAAAGATGATTACGATTTCTATGACAAACCTGGATACAAATACGCTTTGTCACTTAAACAGTCAGGAGAACCAGAAAAGGCAAAGAATGCATTTAAAAATTTTATCAATAATTATTCGCCTGAGAAGGAAGATTTTAATTATTTGAAAGCTGCCTGTGAAAGTCAAATTATGGGTTGTGATTTTATTCTTAATAAAGCAAATTATACCAATAATGCTATTAGTGTAATTCAATTGGATGCAAAAATCAATAGCAATAAAACCGAATTTGCTCCTATTCCTTTAAGTGATAATTTACTTTATTTTTCATCTTCAGTAGAAGGAGTAAGTAAGATATTCCGATCACAAAAGATCGGAGCACATTGGTCTCGACCTCATGTCCCTACAATTTTTGATGATAAAATGGAGAAATTACACTTTGGTAACGGTGCATTTACTGAAGATGGAAAACGATTTTACTTCACACAATGTGACTTTCTAGAAGGGAAACCTTCTTGTGCCCTTTATGTAATGGTTAAAGAAGAGGATAATGAATGGACCGCACCTGCTAGGTTGCCGGATTATATTAATGAATTGGGAGCAAATACAACACAACCTTTTGTTGTTTTAACTGATGATAAAGAAGTTTTGTATTTCGTTTCTGACAGAGAAGGTGGACAGGGGGGTCTTGATATTTGGTTTTCGACCCGAAAAGCTGAAAGTAAAAGTAATAACTTTACTTTGCCCAAAAATCTAGGCGCTATTATTAATAGTTCGGGTGATGAAGTTACACCTGTTTTTAACAAGGCAGAGGGAGTTTTGTATTTTAGTTCGGATGGCCTGGTAACCGCCGGCGGTTTTGATATTTTTAAGTCCAAAGGTGAGAAACTAAAGTGGGAAGTTCCACAAAACCTTGGGTTTCCGATTAATTCTCTTGCTGATGACACCTATTATACAATTAGTGAACCTCATGGGGGTGGTTATTTTGTCTCCAATAGAGTGCTGAAACCACTTAAATTAGCAACTACTGATGATGATATTTTTTATTTTTCAGAAAGTCATGTTGTTGTTTCTGTTAGTGGAATAATTACATGTTCAGATAATCCACAAGCTGGTCCCGTTTCTGATGTAACAATTAGACTTTATAATAATGGCAAATTGTTGGAAGAACATATGCTTCCTATTGGTGAATATCGCTTTAAACTGAATCCCAATAGTGAATTTAACATTGAAATAATAAAGAATGGTTATAATATTGAAAGTTTTGATGTAAACACAAATAAATTTGGGCATTCTGAAGATCTTATTAGAGATATAACATTAACACCGTCATTATTAGAAGAAGAACCTGAAGTTACTAAGTCGGAAGAAGTGGTAACAGAAGCTGCAGTAACAGAAGAAGAACCTGAAGTTACTAAGTCGGAAGAAGTGGTAACAGAAGCTGTTGTTGCAGAAGAAGAACCTGCAGTTGCTAAGTCGGAAGAAGTGGTAACAGAAGCTGCAGTAACAGAAGAAGAACCTGAAGTTGCTAAGTCGGAAGAAGTGGTAACAGAAGCTGTTGTTGCAGAAGAAGAACCTGCAGTTGCTAAGTCGGAAGAAGTGGTAACAGAAGCTGCAGTAACAGAAGAAGAACCTG
>JAKVCV010000005.1:2000-33698 GCA_022448945.1 Saprospiraceae bacterium | reverse complement strand
AAGTTGCTAAGTCGGAAGAAGTGGTAACAGAAGCTGCAGTAACAGAAGAAGGACCTGCAGTTGATAAGTCGGAAGAAGTGGTAACAGAAGCTGCAGTGACAGAAGAAGAACCTGCAGTTGCTAAGTCGGAAGAAGTGGTGACAGAAGCTGCAGTAACAGAAGAAGAATCTGAAGTTGCTACGTCAGAAGATACATCAACTGATGACCCTGTTTCTAAAGATGGAGTTGAAAGCACTACTTCTGATGATGAGGAAATGCTAGATTCAATTGTTGAGGATGATGTAAATATATTATATGATACGGTAGACCTTGCTCCTGAGGGTGCTGCTTATATCATACAAGTATCTGCCGTTCGTAAATATCAAAGTCATAAATATAAACGATTGCTCAATTATGGAAAATTAACTTTCGAAGATATTGATGATGGTATTAAAAGGGTTATGATTGTTCCAGAAGCTTTAACAGATGAAGGCTTAGAGGGATATAAATCAAAGAGGCAAGCATTAAGTGTGTTGTCTTCTGTTATCAGTAAAACTAGATTTGAGACTGCTTTTGTGATCAAAATAGTTAATGGAGAAAGAATAGGTGAGGGGTTCCGCACTCTTGAGGAAGAAAGGAAAAATGGAGGTTTTTAATAAGAACAGTAAAGTTCCATCGGGTAAAACTATAAAGACTTTTTATTTTTGTCCAATATGATGGGGTGTTGGGAAATAGGTTTCTATGATGAGACATTTATATTTGATAACGTTTTTTACAATTGTATTTCTTTCTGTATCTACAGCCCAAGTCAAACAAATGTCATGGCGAAAACGGGCGAAAACTGCTGATGCTTTTTTTAAGGCAGGCGATTTATATCAGGCAGCAATTTATTATAAGAGTGCATATGCCGAAAAGATTAATAAGATAGAATATTCTTACAAAGCCGGCTGTTGTTTTCTGGACTTACGGGATTATGAAAATGCAGCAAACTCATTAGAAGTTGTTAAGAATCTAAATAATCAATTTGATAAACCTGGTTACAAATATGCTTTAGCTCTAAAGCAATCTGGTCAGTATCAAAAAGCTAAAATCGCATTTGATGATTTTATTAAGAATTATAAAGGTGATGATTATGAAAGATATCGACTTTATATTGAAAATGAAATTAAAGGGTGTAATTATGCTTTGAAAGCTTCTCAGTATACAGATTCTTCTATAACAATTGAATGTTTGAATACAGAACTTAATAGTTCTAAAACAGAATTTGCTCCTGTACCTATTGGTAAAAATATTTTATATTTTTCTTCTACTATCGATGGTGTATCCAAAATATTTAGAACTTTAAAACGAAGAGAAAATTGGACAGAACCGCAAGTCCCTAGTGTTTTTATAGGGAAAATGGAACAGCCTCATTATGGGAATGGTGTTTTTACAGAGGATTCGAAAAGCATTTATTTTACACAGTGTGATATTATAGATGGTAAACTTTTATGTGCTATATATCTTATGGAGGTACAGGATAATAATCATTGGTCACATCCTATTAAGCTTCCAAATTATATTAATGTAGATGATTTTAATACAACCCATCCATCTGTTGTTACTTTAAACAACAAAGAGGTATTATACTTTTCTTCTAATCGTCCTGGAGGTATGGGAGGGTTGGATTTATGGTATACGACTCGTCCAATAAGTGGAGATATAAATAGTTTCACTTTGCCTAGAAATTTAGGTAGAAATATTAATAGTTTCGGGGATGAGATTAGTCCTTTTTATCATAAAAAGACGGAAACTTTATATTTTAGTACAAATGGAAATGTTAGTGCCGGAGGGTTGGACATTTTAAAATCAAAGGGTCAAAAACTAACATGGGAAATACCAAAAAACTTAGGATTCCCCATTAATTCATCTTCTGACGACCTTTTTTATACAATTAGTGAAGCGCATGGAGGTGGATATTTAGTTTCAAATAGATTGTCATTCCCTGAACGCACAACAACAACCGATGATGACATTTTTTATTTTAATAATTCTTCAATAGAAATAGCCATTAGAGGTTCCATTACTTGTGCTGGTAGTGTAGGTCAGGAACTTTTAAGGGATGTGAATATCGAATTGTATGAAATCTCATCATTTGAGGAGAACCTCCTCGTAGATAAATTGATTTTATTAGCTGGAACATATGAATTCAATCAGTTAAATGCTTTTAGTTCGTATTTTTTTATTGTCAAGAAGGAAGGATATAAAGAATTGTTGATCCCATTTGAAACTGCTAGTAATTCAACAGATATAGTTTTAAATATTGAGTTGGTTGCAGATCGAATTATTGTTAATAAAAAGAAAAAAAAATCCCCACAGGATATCCGTTATTTTATTATGGCACCACACTATAACTCAAAAGAGGTATCCTATATTTTGCCTGAATTACCAATAGATCCAGAAACTGGCATTGAATATACTGGAGACACATTAAGAATGTTTTATGAATTAGATGCTATTGCTTCTAATAGTGATGAACGCAAATTATTTTATGATGAGTTTGGTATCCCCACACCCTGTTATGAATTCACGAACAAAAAACAGAGGATTCCCTCTATTGATGGTCCATATAAAATTAGTGAATTGACCTCTGTAGATTTAGTATATAAAATTCAAGTATCGGCTGTCCACAAGTTTCAACGTGAAAGATATAAAGATTTGAAAAAAGTTGGTTTTTTATCTACAGAAGATATTCCAGGAGGTATAAAACGAGTGTTATTTATAAATAAAGAGTTGGCAAATAAAGGATTCAATGGGTATAAAAGAAAATCCGATGCGCTCAATGCCCTTGCATATATTTTGGAAAAGACAAAATTTAATAATGCTTTTGTGGTTAAATATATTCGCGGGGAACGTATTGGTAGAGGCTTTAGGGGGTGGGATGAAACATTAGGATTAGACAATGATGTTAAGCCTGATGGGTATATCCCTAAGGATTATATAGAAAGTGATTAGTATTAGGTTTTTGTGATGATAAATCAAGTCCTGCAACAATTATTATTACAACACTATTGGTATTTAAACATATAAAAAGAGGCTAATGGGAATACTCAATAGCCTCTTTTTAATTATATGAAGTAATCGTAAATATAGTGGTTTCTTTTATTGGTTGAATTGTTCTTTTTCAACCTCTTTAATAGGGGATAAAATTCTATTGAAGATATATTTTGCCACTATTTCGAAGTGTTTTATATGTCTATTGTTTTAGTTTGTTCGAAAGTTGTATTGTTTTCAGGAGTCTCTCCGGTTAATTTTGCACGTATTTTAGCTTCTACTTCTTCGGCAACTTCAAGGTTGTCAAGCATAAATTGTTTAGCTCCTTCGCGCCCTTGAGCAATTTTACTATCACCATAACCATACCACGCACCACTTTTGTTTAAGATGCCAAATTGAGTGCCGAGATCAACAATTTCACCACTTTTAGAAATTCCTTCCCCATACATAATATCAAACTCAGCAATTTGAAATGGAGGGGCTAACTTGTTTTTTACAATTTTTAATTTTACATGATTACCGATAACTTTACCCTCTCTGTCTTTGATCGCAGCGCCAGAACGACGGATGTCAATACGTTGTGAAGCGTAAAACTTGAGTGCATTACCACCTGTAGTTGTTTCAGGGTTGCCGAACATTACACCGATTTTTTCTCGCAATTGATTGATAAAAATACAGCAACAATTTGTTTTGCTAATAGCGCCTGCTAATTTTCGCATGGCTTGAGACATTAGTCTGGCTTGTAAACCCATTTTTGAATCCCCCATTTCGCCTTCTATTTCACTTCTTGGAACAAGTGCAGCAACTGAATCGATTACCAGAATGTCAATTGCCCCTGAACGAATAAGACCTTCTGCGATTTCTAAAGCTTGTTCACCGTGATCTGGTTGCGCAAAAATCAGTTCGTCAACATTAATGCCTAAGCTTTCTGCATAAAAACGATCAAATGCATGTTCCGCATCAATAAAAGCAGCAATTCCACCTTGTTTTTGGCATTCCGCAATCGCATGAAGTGCTATAGTGGTTTTTCCGGAAGATTCAGGCCCATATATTTCAATTATTCGCCCTTTCGGAAATCCGTTTGTTCCTAAAGATATGTCTAATGCAATAGAACCCGTAGAGATAGCATCTATTTTTTCAACCGGTTCGTCACCTAAGCGCATCACAGCACCTTTACCATAGGTTTTCTTTAGTCGATCTAATGTTGTTTGTAGGGCTTTTAATTTGTTTTCGTCTGCTCTGTTTTTATTGGCCATTGTGTTTCTAGTTTAGGTAATCTTTGAAAAATTAGATATTATAAAACATTTTGTTTTAATTTTAGATTTTGTTGAGTATGTAGCAAATATAGGCCAAGAATTTTCACTTTGCAAGTTTTTTAATGAAAAATTTAGTTTTTTTTGAAAATAAATGTTTCAAATATTTGTTTTTACACCCAAAAAATAAATGTTTTTGTTTCATTTTGTAGATCTTGACAAATCTGCTGAATTATTTAAAAATATATGGTAACTTCTCAATGCCCCTCAATGATATATTTTTAGTAGATTATAATACAAACATATTGTGATGTCTAATATTAGCATTATTATTATTATTTCTAACATTTGCCAACTATTATGTAGTTATCTGCATCTAATAAATATACTTGATAATATTTAGTATATTGGATGCTGGAAAAATCCAATAAATAAGTTACTTTAAAAAAATCAAAAATCCATAAACCCTTTAATCTATTTCTAAAATCATATTATTAAAAAAAAACACTAAAAAATAATGCAGCATTTTGTAAGCTTTACTATTTATATTTTATTTTTTGTAGGTATCCTAACAAGTTGTACAGAGCGTCAACAAAAACGATTAGCTGTTACACCAACTTCGTATGGTAAGGTAGATAATATAATGGTTGTTGCAGATAATTATTCGTGGACAACTACAATTGGAGATACTTTTAGGAATTATTTTGAAGCATTGTATCCTGTTACTCCGCAACCTGAGCCGATATATGATTTGCGGTACAAAAAACCATTGGAATTTAAGGAAGTTAAGGTGTTAAAGACGCATCGTGCAATTATTATTTTGGGAGCGCTCGATGATATGGATGATCCCGCAAGTGAAATAATACGGAAATCTATTGGCGAAGAAAATGTAAAAAGGGCATCGGAACAAAGCAATTACAGAATTGCAGTACACAAAGATAGATGGGCTCAGGGCCAGACAGTAATCTATTGGTTTGGGCCTAACAGGAATGAATTACTTAAAACAATTGCCAAGGATAATCAGCGAGTAATGAATCAATTCAATAAAGCCGATACGGAATTGTTTATTGAACAAATTTATATTCCAGGACAAAATCTTAAAGCGGGCACCTTAATTGATAAGACTTTTGGAATAGGTCTTAAAATTCCCAGAGAATACTTTATTGCATACGAGGATAGCAATGCGATATGGTTACGTAAAGAAACTAATAAAATCAGTAGTAATATATTTATTTATAGTCTACCCCTATCAGATTCGGCTTCTCTTAAACCTGCTGATCATAAATTCCTGAGAAATAAACTCACAAAAAAATATTTCTCTACCCATATTAAAGATTCATATATGCAGATAGATGATCGGGTATTACCAATATACTATCAGGAAATGACTTTTGCGTCTAAACCTGCTTTACAGGCAAGGGGGCTTTGGGGTATGGTGAATGATTTTATGGGTGGTTCTTTTGTGACTTATATGATTGAGGACAAACCCAATGATCGAATGATTATTTTAGATGGCTTTATTCATGCACCAGGGCAGAAAAAACGCCCAGAGATGAGAAAGTTGGATATGATTTTCTCTACATTTAATTAGCCGCGCTAAAGTTAGATTTTTAGTACTATAATTATATAACCTATTCTGTTGGAGCTTTCTTTGTTTTCTTTAGTTTTGCGTTTTTGTTGTGGCGTTTTCTTTGAGTGCCTTTTAGAATTTCGTCAAGATTTACTGAGATGCCAAAATGATGAGAAGCACCAGTAAAGTGATATCCCCCAAAACCGTAGTCAATTTGGAATTGCTTAATACGAATCGCTACACCAAAAGAAAATCCAGCCAGATCATTTAATCCGGAGGCTGTTAATTCTCCTCTTCTCATGTGATTATAACCTGCCGCAAGTCTAAATACTTCTTGCTGCCCTTTTTTCCCAAAAAGCAATTCTATATTAAAAATAAAATGTCTGAAAATATCGTCAACAACGGTCATGGCACTATTATCTTGTTCAGCGCCGTTATTAGTAAATAGGGTTTGATTGTCTTGGTTGTAAGGATCATCGTAAACAATACCCCACTGGTGTATATTGTGCATGATTACGGAAAAACGTAGGGGGATATATTTTAAACGATGTGCAATACCTATTTGCAAATCAAATGGAATTGGTTCCATATTCCCACTGCGGTTATAAGTCGAAAATTGACTGCCCATATTTTTGAGCGCTACCGTCAGGTTTATCTTTCTCGAAGTATCCGAATACATCGCTGAAGCATCAAAAGCAAAACCAGTAGAATTGTAGCTACCCAAATATGATAATATAGTTTTTTGGTTTACTCCAAGCGATAAAAATTTACTAACCTGGTAACCAACACCAAGATTGATTGCATACTCTGCAGCACTTGTTTCGCCTGTATATGTGCCTGTAACATCTCGGTTGAGAAATTTCCCATAACTGATATACTGTAGCCCCGCATGTACCATTATTGGAACTTTACCCTGATCAATGTAATGTCCATAGCCTACATATCCATGTGTAGTGCCCATATGTACACTTTGATTAAAAACTATACGACGGTGCATTAAAGGGTTAAGCGCTGCAGGGTTGTGATAGGCCAAGTTAAGATCGGCGTCCCGAACCGTGATAAGACTGCCTCCCAAAGCAGTAATACGTGCAGAATTCGGGAGTCTCAAAAACTCATAGGTGCTGTTGCCACCAATTTGACAGAAAGCGTCAATTGAAAAGAAAATGCATAATAAATAAAGCCAATATTTCATAGATGTTATCCTACTGTAAAAATATAACAGTGTTAATAAAGTTCTTTGAAGATAATTATGTACAAGCTGTACTTCGTAAAGTAATCAAATGTATAAAAATTTATCGAATCAAGGTACTTTAACACCAAATCAATGTATTATTTTGGTTGCGATGTATTTGTTGCCTCTAATTAAAAATTCGTAATTTCTGTTCGGCAAAGTATATGTTGGCTATGGTTATTTATTTTTTTAAACAATCAGTTTGAGTAAAAATACAGAAATCTGGCTAAAATTAATAGCTCTATCAAACATAACGTAAATCCTGTTTAAATAGCTGCCAGATTTTATGTCTTGAGTTTTATTTGGTTAGTATTTTGATTAAGAATTATTTAATGACTATTTACAGAAAAAAAATTTATTGCGAAGTCCTTGAATTTTTTTAGAATCATATATTTATAAAGGGTTACAACAATCTTGATTGCTGAACAAAAATAATTATCAATCAAAAGAAAATAACTTTTGTGGGTGAAAGAATAAACTTTTGTTGATATTTGTATTGAAAACATTCTAAATGAATAAACTTTGTAAGGCTTCTGTTGTTTCTTTTTAGTCTAAAAAGGCATTTAAAATAAGAACACTATAACTTCTAATTCTAATATATAATGAACAAAATATTATGCTATCTTTTTATAATCGGAATATTGTCAATGCTTTGGGCCTGTGACTCCGAGGAGTATTATTCAGATACTGAAGTAACTTTTCCTAAAGAAGTTCCTGCACCTGAAGGAGTTAGGTTTAAGTATTTAATGTTTGAGAATGATTTTAATGCTATTCCCAAAGATGGCAACCCTAATGATTATTCTACCAAATTTTTGCATTCTGAATCAGCAAGAAGATCTTTTGTTCTTTCAAATAAAAGAAAATTTGCACCAGGCGTTAATGGAATAATAACAAAACCAAAAGAAAATGAATGGTACAAGATTTCATTTTATTGTTATAAACCCTCAGCAACTGTTAATAGTCCCGAGGACCTTAAGGGCACAACAGTTATTAGTTTTGAAAGAGGTGATTCTGTATTGCACTACAATAGTTTTCCGATTACTGAATTACTGAAAAAACAAAATTTACACATTGTTGATAAATGGCAGAAATTGCATTTTTGGTATGAAGTTCCGTCCAATATTCAAACTGGTGATAGGTTGAAAATTTATCAATGGAATCCCTATGGAGGAGCTGTTTATTTCGATGATTTTATTGTCGAGGTGTGGACAACGAAACCTCAAGAACCGAAAGGCTATACTTTGAACCATATATTAACAGAACAAAACTATGAAACAAGCGATCTGGTTCATCAGACTACAAAAGAAACTGCTGTTAGAGGAATGTTTTCCTGTGTTTTATCTAATGCGCCAGGGAAAGCTCAATATGGTAAAGGATATAAGGGTACACTTGCAGAAGCAGAAATATTGCCCGGTGATTATGTAAGGGTAACATTTGCAGCACTTAAAAAACATAAAGTTAGATTGTATTCAAAATCTTCAAAAATGGTTGTGTCTTTGCAGAGGAATCAACAGCAGTTATTTTGGGATGGTCTACCCATAGAAGCCCGGATACGAAAAGATGGTAAACAAGCCTACGGCAATTGGGTGAATCTTGAATTTTGGAAACAAATTCCATTAGATTCCAAACCGGGAGATTTTCTACAAATTTATCCCTGGAACAGTCTTTCAACACCCATTTATATTGATGACCTTAAAGTGGAAGTCTGGAGATCAGGATTATGACCTGATGTTGACTCGTAGGCAGGTTGATATCTTAGATTTTTAGATCCTAAGAAAAGCTTTCTTTTTTAATACATAATTAATTCCAATTATCTTTTATTTAAAGCTGAGAATAATTTAATTAAAATTCAGATCTTAATTTTATAAGTTATTTGATTTTCTTTTAATGCCAACTTTTAAACAAATCTAACTATTTTTTTTACTCTAGTAGCCCTAAAATCTACATCCTCGAGTGTGTACGAAACTAAAAATTGTTGGTAAATGTTTTGTAGCTAACTAATTATTTTAAATACTTATAAATTATGATTGTTATTAGTAGTTATGTAAAAAGGATGCCAACAAAATTTACACTGGTTATCAGGGGTTTATATATATAGATATGTTTTATTTTAGGTCTGGCTTATTGTATTTTTTCAAAATGAAAAAATATCTTTTCCAAAAACTTCATGATTCAGGTGTGAAAATGTATGTATTATAGCCTATTTCAGATAATCATAAATGAATAACCATTTGTTTTTTTAGTAATATTCATCCTATAAAGAAGTCAGAAATAATAGTGTCAGCGAGTAATTTGCCTTTTCTATTAAGTACATAATTATTGTTATGGAGTTCCATTAATCCATTATTAATATAAGTCGCTGCCAATTGAATAAAGGACGTTGTGTTGAACTGCCCCCAATGCATTAATTGGTCGACATTGACACCCCACTTTGTTCTTAGCGAAGTCATTATATATTCATTATATTGGTTTTCAAGAGTTAACGCTTCAGTTTCCCAATATATTTTTCCTTTATTTAATGCTTTTATGTATTGTGGGTTGTGTGCGACATTCCATTGTCTTGAATGGCCATTATAAGAGTGAGCGCCCGGGCCTATACCCAGGTAATGTTTGCCTTTCCAGTAATTGGTGTTATGAATTGCATATTGAGAAGGTTTACAGAAATTTGAAATTTCATATTGTTCATATCCATGTTGTTCTATTTGATCCAATAAAATTTCAAATTGTTCAGCACTATGAATTTCATCTAAGTCTTTAATTTTACCCTTTTTAATAAATTGTGCTAAGGCAGTATTCGGCTCTACCGTAAGTGCGTAACAGGAAATATGAGGGATGTCAAAATCAAATGCAGTTTGTAGGTTTCTTACCCAATCTGAATGCGAGGTTGTGGGTGTTCCATAAATTAAATCTATTGTTAAATTGTTAAACCCCCTGTCTTTTGCAGCTTCAATACATGTTCTTGCATGCTTTGCATTGTGTGCCCTGTTCATAAAAATAAGATCAGAATCAAAAAATGATTGTATGCCTATACTTAATCTATTTACTGGAGTTTGTTTCAGTTCATTTAGATAGTTAATGCTTAGATCGTCTGGGTTTGTTTCCAAAGTGACTTCAGCAGTTTCATTTATTTTATGATGTTTAGTAATGATTTCCCATATTTTATTTATTTCACGAGCAGTTAATAAAGAGGGTGTACCTCCACCAAAATAAACAGTGTCTATGAGTTGACCCTTAAGATATCCTTTTCTTTGTTTTAGCTCAGAATGAATTGCAAGCAGTAAATCATCTTTGTTTTTCAAAGAAGTGGAAAAATGAAAATTGCAATAATGACATGCTTGTTTGCAAAAAGGAATATGTATGTATATGCCTGCCAAGGGGTNTAGTTNATTTTAATATGTTAATGAAATCAGATAGAGGACAAANTTAGTTAAATATATAAAATCTTTAAGGTATTATTTTTAAGACAGAAAAGTAAAGTATGAATATCTGTTATCATATTAATTATTTCAGTATAGTCTCTTATATGTTTCTTCTTTTATCATGAATTTCTAATATTTACCCGTAACAATAAAAAATAACTATATTGCGTGATAGAATATAAATCCTAATATAATGAGTATAAAATTTAGGATTTTAAAACTATGTTAATATGTCTTATTTTGAAATTTTGGTATAATTCTGTTAATCCGTTAATAGTGAGAATAAGATAAAGCGTGTCTGTTTTTTGTTTAAAATGAAATCGTGTAAATCGCAAACGAAAAGATAAAAAATGAAACAATTACTAATTATTCTAATGGCTATTTTTTTTGCTTCCGCTGGGACTATTAAATCTGAGTCCGATCCACCACCTAAGGGTTTTGTTACAGTAGATGGAACACAATTCAAAATCGATGGAAAACCGTACAATTATATTGGAACTAATTATTGGTATGGTATGCATCTTGGTGTAGTTCAGCATAGAGATCGACTAATTAAAGAATTGGACCAATTGCAGGCTCTTGGGTGTAATAATCTTCGGATAATGGTTGGTTCAGAAGGCCCTGAAAGTGAAAAGTACAGGGTTCAACCACCTTTAATGATAAAACCTTTTCAGTATAATGAAGAATTATTGGAAGGGCTCGATTTTTTATTAACGGAAATGGGAAAGCGTAAAATTTATGGCGTAATGGTTTTGGGCAATTTTTGGCATTGGTCAGGAGGTTTTGCTCAATATTTATCATGGTTGAACAATAAACCCATTCCATACCCTTCTCTTGATGGGGGAGTGTCCTGGGGTATATATATGGATTACACTTTCCGCTTTTACAATAATATACGTGCAAAAAATTGGTTTCTTTCATATGTAAAAAAAGTTGTTTCTCGGACCAATTCGATTACCGGTATAGATTATAAAGATGATCCTACAATTATGGCCTGGCAATTGGCTAACGAACCCAAATGTGGTGTTCGTGTAGGACCTTACAGAAAATGGATTCGTCAAACTGCTAAATTTATAAGAAGTATAGATCCTCATCATTTGATTTCTACAGGCAGTGAAGGTATTATGTCAGAATCTCTTTTTGGGAATCGCCGTAAAAACTTTATTAAGAATCATAAAATAGGAATAGATTATATTACTGCACATATATGGATTCAAAATTGGGGTTGGTACGATCCGCACAAAATCAAAACATTGGATATTGCACAAAAGAAGGCTTTAGCATATCTTGATAAACATATTGAAATTGCTAAGGAAATGAATGTCCCTTTGGTTCTAGAAGAGTTTGGTATAGCCCGCGATAAAGAAAGCTATGAGTCTTCTTCTACTGTCAATCAAAGGGACACTTACTATAAGTTGATGTTTGAATATCTTGAAAAAAACATTAACGATGGTAGTCCTTATCAAGGTATCAACTTTTGGGCATGGGGAGGATGCGGTAGACCACGTGTTCCACGATCTGTCTATCAGCCAGGTGATGACTTGATAGGCGACCCACCTCATGAATATCAAGGTTGGTATTCTGTATACGATACAGATACGACAACACATCAATTGATCAAAACATTTAATGATAAATTTCAGAAATAAATATGAATAACTGTCCTGCTATCAGTTCTTCTATTTTTTTACATCAATTTTAGTATCTTGCAGTATAACATTTCATCAACAATAATTTTTTAATTAAACACACTATTCCTAATGAAACAAAGATTTTCTCTTCTGCTTTTTGCCTTGCTTTCACCAATTATTGCATTTTGTCAGGATCCTGATTCAACAAATACAGTGGGTATTGATGAAAAAATTAATGCAGCATTTAAACCTATTGCTGAAACTGTTGGTGGTATTGTTTTTTATTCTGTGTCAATAGCAGGGAATAGTATTCCTATAGTACTAATCGTACTTATTGCAAGTGCTTTGTTTTTTACTTTATATTTTAAATTTCCCAATATTCGTTATTTTGGATTGGCCATTAAGACTGTAAAAGGAGATTATTATGAAGCGCCTTCAGATAGTAGTCCTAAAATTGTTGTCTCAGATAATACTAGGGATACTATCCTCGATGATATACCCGATACGATTCGAGATGAATCTGCTCAGGGAGAAGTAACGCCCTTTCAGGCATTGACAGCAGCTTTGTCTGCAACTGTTGGTCTTGGAAACATTGCAGGTGTAGCGGTAGCCTTATCTTTAGGTGGTCCGGGAGCTACCTTTTGGATGATTCTGGCCGGTTTGTTGGGTATGGCAACAAAATTCACTGAATGTACTCTAGGTGTAAAATATAGAGATATTGATGCGGATGGTACCGTGCACGGCGGCCCAATGTATTATCTAAGTAAAGGCCTTAAAGAAAAAGGGCTTGGAGGTCTAGGTAAAGTATTCGCTGCATTTTTTGCTTTAATGTGTGTCGGTGGTTCTTTTGGAGGAGGAAATATGTTTCAGGCCAATCAGGCAGCTGCTCAATTTATTGCAACATTTGATATTCATTCTTCAAGTGCAGGATTTTTGTTTGGTCTTATTATTGCCTTTTTGGTAGGGGTCGTAATAATAGGAGGTATAAAGCGAATTGGACAGGTAACAGAGAAAGTAGTACCTTTTATGGCTGTGCTTTATGTAGGCACCGCATTAATTATAATTTTTATGAATTTTTCATCAATCCCTACCGCTTTCGGGTTGATTTTTTCCGGTGCTTTTTCTTCTACTGCTATAGCAGGTGGAATTGTAGGTGTATTAATTCAAGGGTTTAAACGCGCTGCCTTTTCTAATGAGGCAGGTGTTGGGTCTGCAGCTATTGCACACTCGGCAGTACGTACCGCACACCCTGCAAGTGAAGGGATGGTTGCCTTATTGGAGCCATTTATTGATACGGTGATAATTTGTACTATGACAGCTTTGGTTCTAATCATTACCAATATTGATGGAAGTATCATGACTTATGGGCTCAAAGCTCCCGATGGAGTAGGGGTTACGTCATTGGCTTTTGAATCAACTATCTCAGGGTCTTCATATATATTGACTATAGCTGTTATTTTATTTGCCTTTTCTACGATGCTTTCCTGGTCATATTATGGCTTACAAGCCTGGAAGTATTTGTTTGGGAAAAGTACGGTTTCCGATTTAACATATAAAATTTTATTCTGCATTTTTGCAGTAATAGGTGCATCGATAAGCCTTGGTGCTGTTGTAGACTTTTCTGATGCCATGATTTTTGCCATGGTATTTCCCAATGTTATTGGTTTATTAATTCTCGCACCTGTCGTAAGGGAGGAAGTAGCTAAATATATAGAATTTACAAAAAATTATAAAAAAAGTGAATAGATCGCAATTCATTAATTAAGGAATAGAAAACCTGATTGCTTTAATGCGGTCAGGTTTTTTTTAATTATACAATTTTAAATTCGGTAGAAAACCTAATCATATATTTGGCCCCTCATGGTCTGTTTAATTATCTATTGCTAAGATCGTCAATCATTCTTTTTCAAAAGTCAGAATTTTCTTGATTGTTGTTAAAAAGTTTTCTTATTATTGATGGTAAAAAAAATACGATGAAAGTTTCAACGATAGTAGGTGTAGGTAAAAATAATGAAATTGGTAAAGGGAATGATATCCCATGGCACCTGCCAGCAGATTTGAAATATTTTAAAAAAATTACCACTGGTCACCCGATTATAATGGGACGTAAGTGTTTTCAATCTATTGGAAGGCCCTTACCAAATAGGACCAATATTATTGTAAGTAGAAATCCTGATTTTTATATTGATGGTTGTATTTTGACACACTCTGTAACAGCTGCATTGGATGTTTGTGAGCAAAGGGGTGCAGAAGAAGCATTTATTATTGGTGGTGGTGAAATCTATTTAAAAGGTTTACCCTTGTCATCAAAACTCTACATTACAGAAATTGATATAGAAATTCCCGATGCTGATGTTTTTTTTCCTGCGATTAATATCGAATCCTGGAGTCTCATTAGTGAAGAGATGCATAAAAAGGATGACAAAAATATTTATGATTATGCTTTCAAGATATTTGAACGGGTATAGTACCATTTGCAGCTATTGGCATCTTTTTATTTTTCCCTTTTGTGTAAAACAGATAAGATAATGCGTTTTATTGCACCAGCCTCCATAACCCCTCAATTAAAGCCCCAAAAGATCATAGTCAGATAACATCGCTCTCCACTCTGTAGTTTCTAGTATGTCCAGTAAAATAGGGTTTATTTTTTGAATTAGGCTATCCCCTTTAGGAGAAGCAAAGGAATAGTATTGTGTGTTGAAAGTAAAAGGTAATATCCTTAACTTGTCTGTTAGTGTATCGTTTTCTATTTGCCAACGTAAAATGGGTTCGTCATAAACAAAGGCATCCAGTTCTCCATTATGTACAGCCTTGAGACCTTCTGAAACAGTAGGGGTTTTGTGTGTTTTAATCAAATTGTGGTCAAGGAAATGATGACTTGCCGATTCGTTAATCGTTCCTGCTTTAGCTTTGCGTAAATCTTGAACATGCGTCCATTCATCCGTAATTTGGTTTACAGTTAGCGCAGAAGATATACCTGCCATCAAACCAGTAACCATAAGTATTGCAGCAAACATTAGTACTGTACCGAAAAGTTGCCCCATAAAACTTTTTGGTGATACATCACCATAACCGACAGTAGTCATTGTAGCAGATGACCACCATATACCAGTCCACCAACCCATTATGCCATTTGAAAATTGTGGATTTTTCTTCCTTTCAAAAAGCCACATTAAAGTTCCAAATGACACAAGAGCAACAAGGAGTAAAAATAGTGCCTTTAAGAAATTAAAGGAAAAAACCTGAATTAACAAGTTGTTTACCTGATCTGCTTTACGTTCTTTAGTAACAATTACTGAATTAGAAATATAGAATGGTTGAGAAAAGATTATATTTTTGATCCTTTTACTCGTAACCGTTAATGGGTTTATTGATAAATCAACTGTTCCAGATTCTAAACTTGTAAGAATTTCGGGCAATGTCATTTCTTTATATTCAAAATCAATGTTTAGTTCTTTTGCTATCAAATCCCACAAATAGACACTGATGCCCATATATATTCCATTCTTATTTTTATAAGTGAATGGAGGTGATTCTTTAATGGCAATAGTTAATTTCCGGGGTGGAGTAAGTGTGTCTATTTCAGTTTCTGCATTCTGGGCCAAAGTCCAGTTATGAAAAATTAGCAGATAGATTATAATAATACTAACAATACGCATACCTATTTATTTCTTTTTAATCCTGGGATAATTTTTCATTTTAATTTAATGATATAATAATAATATACCAAGAAAAAAGGCGAATATTATAAAGGATTAAAATTGATAGTGATTTTATTAATCAATTTTTAATTGTAGTAAAGATAATAAAGTAAATCTTCATTTTTTTTTGGTATTTTTACATTTATCTCAAACCGTATAATTGGCTTCTTATGGATTTTAAGCGACCTTCTAAAAAAGAAATAAAACAAATGTTCACCTTGTTCAAACCACTTTTTTGGTTGAATGATCCTGTTTTTTATGATGAACAATTAATCCCTAAAGAAGGGCCTGTTTTATTTGTTGGAAATCATACACTACTTGGCGTTTGGGACGCTAGTATTATGTGGTTTAAGTTATATAATGAATCCAATATATTTACTTATTCTTTAGCAGATCGTGCGCATTTTCATATTCCTGTATGGAGAGAACTCGCTTCAAAATTTGGCATGAGAGAGGGAAGCAGAGAAACCTGCTCAAAACTGATGGAAAATAAACAGTACATCTTAGTTTTTCCAGGCGGTGCTCGTGAGGCACTAAAGAATAAGGGAGAAGCCTACAAACTAAAATGGGAAAATAGAGAAGGGTTTGTTAAGATGGCTATTAAAAATCAGTGTACGATTGTACCCTTTTCGGCTGTTGGT
Organism: Saprospiraceae bacterium; assembly: GCA_022448945.1. GTDB lineage: Bacteria > Bacteroidota > Bacteroidia > Chitinophagales > Saprospiraceae > Aureispira. Next base: position 17,240 of record JAKVCV010000005.1, on the reverse strand, counting down.
GCAGAAGAATGTTATGAATTGATCTGGGATAGTAAAGAAATTTTATCTTCTCCATTAGGCATTTTGCTCAAACAATTTGGAGTTCGTAAAGATATGGTTATTCCACTTGTTAAAGGAGTTGGACTTACTCCTTTGCCTAAACCACAAAGGTTTTACTATAAATTTTCTAAGCCTATATCTATGCAAGCATATAAAGGACTCGAGCATGATGAGGAAGTAATACAAAAAATTAAAGCTATTGTAAAGGAAGACATTGAAACAGGAATACAGAAGTTGTTGGAAATAAGAGAGAAGGATCCTAATAAAACTATTTTTAATAGAATTTTATCCAAAATGATGCATAAATAATATGCATTCATGTTATCGATACTTTTTGTAATGACCCCATATTTCAATGCCAATTCATTCAAAATATCAAAATAATTCTTTTGAATTGCTTGTTTGGAACATCACTGAACCAACAAGTTTTTTTATAGAAAAACTATCTCTTTCTACTGAATCTGTCAAAGAATTAAATCAAAATTTCAGTCACCAAAATTCACTATTACAGTGGCTGGCAAGCAGATTTGTACTGCAAATCTTATTTAATAGACCTTATACAGATTTCATAAAAAATGAAAAAGGCAAGTTGGAGATAATAGATAATTCCTGCAATCTTTCTATTAGTCATAGCCAAAACAAAATTGTAGTTGTAAGTTCTGCACAAAAAATTGGAATAGATATTCAGCTGTCAACGCCTAAATTATTCAGAATTGCTACTAAGTATATTGATCATTTAACATTGCATAAATTACAATCTTCTCAATGCTATAATGATTATCTGCATATTTACTGGGGCGTAAAAGAAGCGCTTTTTAAGGCTTTTGGTCTTGGACAGCTTAATTTTATTAAAGATTTACACCTTATGCCTTTTGTGTTTCAAGATGAAGGTCATACAACGGCAAAGGTCATTAAGGACAATTTTGAAATTAACTACCGTGTTTTTTATCAAAAGAAGGAAGATTTTTATCTTTGCATTGTAATCGAAGAATCGTTAGAAATATCTTAATTCTTACTCTCTATGAATGTTTTCTCCTTTATTTGTCTTGTTTTTTTATGTTCATTTAGCTTGTTTTCATGTCAAAATAGTAGCGATAAACTACCCCTTGATACAAAAGGACGGGAAGACTTTATAAGCTTTCATAATAAGTTCTATGAGGACAGTACTTTTCAGTTGAAAAGAATAGAATTCCCTATGTTAGGATACAATCCAGATGGTTCTGAAGAACGCTTCTACTGGGATATTAATAACTGGAATATTTTGAAAAAAGTTGACCCTGAAAATGAACAAGTTCAATTTCTGCCATTTTATGATATGGGCGATTTGATGCGTTCCCGAATCATTATTCAGAATCGTTTTATGATCGAAAATCTCTTCTCACTGATCAATAACAGGTGGTATATGACTCAGTATTCAGGAATGCATGATATTAAACATTTTAAAGGTGTCAAAACCACTGAAAATAATGCTGAAAAAACCCCCAGTTAAAACCTTTTATCTTCTATAATTTTATCCCTTCTTTTTACTAAATATTTTATTTGATTTAGCCTGTTTTAAAGTGTTGAATTTCAACTAAATTGTCGCGTATTTCTACCTTTTTTTTAACATAAATTTGGAAGATTTAACGATAATATTACCTCTATTTTATGCCTTTTTAAACCAGAAAAACAAGTCTATATATTGGAATTTTTCCACTTATTGGAAATTTACGCAAATAAAAATTGCGTTAACAGGCTGTTTATCAGTTCAATACAAAGGGGCATTAACTTTGCATTAACTATTTTGGTCAAAAATATAACAAGATTATGTTGTTTTGATTACTAAACCTTTTTAATACATAACTATAATAGTTTTATTACCCTAAAACAATTACTATGACACGCATTAAAGATTATCAAAATATAACGAAAGCTTCAAGCCCTATAAATACACTTGTTGCTTCATCTTCACTAAGTAACAAAAAACACCTAAATACTATGAATTCATTTAGCAACAAAAAACACTTTAAAATCATGAAAAATCTATTAAGCACATTATCGATTCTTTTCGTGTTTCAGTTTTCTCTTATCGCGCAATCTGCTCAAGTAGGTCTACAAATCGCGCAAGGCGGAAACACGGTCACAACATTAGTTTCTTTTGGTACGTCCAGTTTCCCTGCTGCATGGGGAGGCCAAGATTATACAATGGGGTATGATGATTGGTGGGATGCACAGCATCTCGATGGATTTATGGGTTGGCAATTCGGACAGGTTGCCCAAAATATTAATCCGGCCTATCTGCTAGGTCCGATTCAGTTAAATGTTAATTCTATACCAGAAACACTGTTGCAAGGTAATACACCCATTACAATAGATTTGTTTTTTTATACATGGAATAACCCTCAAAATTTTACTATCTCACTATCTTCATTCTCCAATATGCCAACTGGATGGGTGGCTACGTTATATGATAACGAACTAGGTGTTATTCATGAACTGAATACTGCTGGAGCATATCCTTTTACAGGGCAAGGAAATACTTCATATTCCAGGTTCCATCTTACTATTGGACCAGGGGCTGTTGCTGCAATTGATGGATGTACAGATACATTAGCATGTAACTATGATCCAAATGCTACAAATGATGATGGCTCATGTGGATATAACAGTAATCCTGTGGTAGATTTAACACAGGGAACATGGACCATGGATAGATTTTCAAATGATTGTTCTAGTCTTATACAAACATATAATGATGTGTTCACATCAAATCCGGCTTCATTAGCTTCTGGTAGTGGATGGCAAGTCAGCCCGATTTCCTCCATGTCATTGTGTGGTTCTGTTTTAACAATTATTTATCCTGGTGGTTATCCAACATATGTGTATACATATTCTAATGGTATATTTACATTAGATCCGAGTCTTTCTAATGCGTCATACCAATGTATGGAAATATATCAAGATGTACCTGGTTGTACAGATCCAAATGCATGTAACTATGATGCAGCTGCAACTGCAGATGATGGATCATGTGTATTGCCTACAGCACCATACGATTGTAATGGAAACTGTGCAAATGGTGGTACTGATGTAACAATTACTGTAGGTGGTGGTACATATGATTCTGAAATTTCTTGGGATATCACTGATGGATCAGGAACTGTTGTTGCTTCTGGAAATGCAGGCACATCTACAGCAGCATGTTTACCAGATGACTGTTATACATTTAATATGTATGATTCATGGGGTGATGGATGGAATGGTGGCACTTATGACATTTCTGATGGCTCAGGATCTATTGCTTCAGGTGGTTTAACATCCGGTTCTTCAGGATCCGATTTAGTAAGTATTGGTGGTGGTTGTGTATCTGGTTGTACAGATACATTGGGAACTAACTATAATCCATCGGCTCAGATAGATGATGGAACCTGTGTTTATCCAGCATGTTCTCAGGCAGCGCCAACATGTGAGGACTTCAATTCAGGAGCTGTTCCAACGGCAGTTTGTGCTAATGGATGGTCAATTAGTGCTACTAGTGGTTCAGGTTGGGTATTTACAGGTACTCCTGGATATCAAGCTGGTGCTAATGGAAGACCTGCTGGTAGCTATGCATGGATAGACTTTTCAGGTACAGATGCTGGAGTTGTAATGAATATGGATCCAGTAGATGTTTCTGGTCTTACTACACCAACACTTACTTTTGCATACTTTAGTGATGTAGGTACTTATACTTTATCAACGCCTAACATCTTAAATGTTGAAGCTTATAATGGTACTTCTTGGAATAGCATTGCTACTTATCAAGAATTAAATACAGGTTGGGTTAATAAATTTATAGATGTTTCAGCTCATGCTGTATCAGGTGTGGTTACTCTAAGACTTAGAGCTGAAAGTGGTGGAGATGGTGGTGACTATCTCAATGATCTATTAGTTGATGATGTATGTTTTGGAGAAGCTCCAGTACTTGGCTGTACAGACGCTAGTGCATTCAACTATGACCCATCTGCTACGCTGGATGATGGATCATGTGTGCCAGTAGTATTAGGATGTACAGATTCTTTAGCTGCAAACTATGATCCTAATGCTAATACAAATGATAACAGCTGTAATTATGGAGTACCTGGCTGTACAGATCCTTTAGCATGTAACTTTGATCCTGCAGCTACTGCAGATGATGGTTCATGTTTTGGGCCTCAACCACCATTAGATTGTAATGGAGATTGTGCAAATGGAGGAGTTTATATACTTTATACTGCAGGTAATTGGGCTTCAGAGAATAGTTTCACAATTACAGATTGTGATGGCAATGTTCTTGCTGAAATGACATCAGGATCTAATGGTTTTGATGATTGTGTTGTATTGCCAGCTACATATTCAGTGAATCTTGTTGATTCATATGGAGATGGCTGGAATGGTGGTGAATTGGAGATTGATGGTTCAATTTATACTATTGCGTCAGGAGCTAGTAGTAATACGCTAGTTGGTGGCCCATGTCCAGTATATGGATGTATGGATCCAGCAGCTGCGAACTATGATCCAAATGCTACTGTAAATGCAACATCATCTACAGACCCTGCGGATCCTTGTACTTATGGAGTACCTGGCTGTACAGATCCTTTAGCATGTAACTTTGATCCTGCCGCTAATGCAGATGATGGTTCATGTATACCGCCTCCAGCACCATACGATTGTAATGGAAACTGTGCAAATGGCGGAACTGATGTAACAATTACTGTAGGTGGTGGTCAATGGGATACTGAAATTTCTTGGGATCTTACAGATGGTTCAGGAACTGTTGTTGCTTCGGGAGGTGCAGGAACATCTACAGCATGTCTACCAGATGACTGTTATACATTTAATATGTATGATTCTTATGGTGATGGATGGAATGGTGGCACTTATGACATTTCTGATGGATCCGGATCTATTGCTTCAGGTGGTTTAACATCTGGTGCTTCAGGATCGGATGCAGTAAGTGTTGGTGGTGTATGTATACCTGGTTGTACAGACGCTAGTGCATTCAACTATGACGCATCTGCTCAGATAGATGATGGTTCATGTGTGCCAGTAGTATTGGGATGTACTGATGCTAATGCTGCTAACTATGATCCAAATGCTAATACAGATGATAGTACTTGTACATATGGAGTACCTGGTTGTACAGATAATACAGCATGTAACTATGATCCTGCAGCTACTGCAGATGATGGAACATGTACTTTTGCTCAAGCACCATTCGATTGTAATGGAAACTGTGCAAATGGCGGAACTGCGTTTACTATTACAGTAGGTGGTGGTTCATATGATTCTGAAATTTCTTGGGATATCACTGATGGATCAGGAACTGTTGTTGCTTCTGGAAATGCAGGCACATCTACAGCATGTTTACCAGATGACTGTTATACATTTAATATGTATGATTCATGGGGTGATGGATGGAATGGTGGCACTTATGACATTTCTGATGGCTCAGGATCTATTGCTTCAGGTGGTTTAACATCTGGTGCTTTAGGATCGGATGCAGTAAGTGTTGGTGGTGTATGTATACCTGGTTGTACAGACGCTAGTGCATTCAACTATGACCCATCTGCTCAAATTGATGACGGATCATGTGTGGCTGTAGTTAATGGATGTACAGATCCAAATGCATATAATTATGACCCATCTGCTAATACAGATGATGGATCATGTATAGCTGTAGTTAATGGATGTACAGATCCAAATGCATATAATTATGATCCAAATGCAAATACAGATGATGGCTCATGTATAGCATTTGCCTATGGTTGTACAGATTCGGGTGCCAATAATTATGATCCAAATGCAAATACAGATGATGGATCATGTACTTACACTGTTTCTGTCGAGTTTAATGTAAATATGAATACGCAAACTGTTTCTGCAAATGGTGTTCATATAGCAGGAACTTTTAATATTTGGAGTACACAAGCTACTCAAATGTCTGATTTAGATGGTGATGGAATATATTCTGTTACAATAGATTTTAATCAAGGCGAATATATTGAATATAAATTTATTAATGGTGATTATTGGGGAGCTGATGAGATATTACAGTCATGGGAAGCTTGCCAAACTAATGGTAATCGTAACTTAACTGTAGCTTCTTCTTCTTCTGCAACACAGGTTTTATCGCCGGTTTGTTTTGGTCAGTGTATTAATTGTATAATAGATGGCTGTACAGATCCAAATGCATGTAACTATAATCCTTTAGCAAATAATGAGGATGGGTCTTGTATTTTACCCCCTGCTCAGCCAACGCTAGCTTGTTATGAGTCAGCAACTTATAATGCTGTAACATGTTCATGGGATGTAACTGGAACACAACCAGCTGCACCAACCGGTTTGGCTTGTTATGAGTCAGCAACCTTTAATACTGTAACATGTTCATGGGATGTAAGTGGCACACAGCCAACTGCACCAACTAACTTGGCTTGTTATGAGATAGCTACGTGGAATGGCGGAACATGTGTTTACGATGTAACAGGAACACAACCAGCCGCACCAACAGGTTTGGCTTGTTATGAGACAGCTACGTGGAATGGCGGAACATGTGTTTATGATGTAACTGGAACACAACCAGCTGCACCAACGGGTTTGGCTTGTCATGAGACAGCTAACTGGAATGGAACAACATGTGTTTATGATATTACTAGCACAGGTTCTTACGTTACCATACAACTTGATGATTCATATGGAGATGGCTGGAATGGTGGTAATTTGAATGTTAATGGTATAGATTATACTATTTCATCAGGTTCTTCAGAGACTTATATTGTATGTCTGGATTTATTAACATGTATTAATGTAGATTATACTGCAGGTAGTTGGGCTTCAGAGAATAGCTTTACAATTACAGATGCTTCTGGTGCTGTATTAGCATCAATGTCAAATGGTTCAGTTGGTTATAATGCTGGTCCTATAGGTACTTGTGTACCTGGTTGTACAGACGCTAATGCATTTAACTATGACCCATTAGCTCAGATTGATGATGGTTCATGTGTGCCAGTAATTAGTGGATGTATGGATCCAGCAGCTGCGAACTATGATCCTAATGCTAATACAAGTGATAGTTCATGTACTTATGGAGTGCCTGGCTGTACAGATAATACAGCATGTAACTATGATCCTGCAGCTACTGCAGATGATGGATCATGTACTTTTGCTCAAGCACCATTTGATTGTAATGGAGATTGTGCAAATGGAGGAGTTTATATACTTTATACTGCAGATGGATGGCCTTCAGAGAATAGTTTCACAATTACAGATTGTGATGGTAATGTATTGGCCTCTATGACTAGCGGTAATAATGGTTTTGATGATTGTGTTGTATTGCCAGCTACCTATTCAGTGAATCTTGTTGATTCGTATGGAGATGGCTGGAATGGTGGTGAATTGGAGATTGATGGTACAATTTATACTATTGCGTCAGGAGCTAGTAGTAATACGCTAGTTGGAGGACCATGTCCAGTATATGGATGTACGGATCCAGCAGCTGCGAACTATGATTCTACAGCTACTGTAAATGCAACATCATCTACAGATCCTACGGATCCTTGTAATTATGGCGTACCTGGTTGTACAGATACTTTAGCATGTAACTATGATCCTGCAGCTACTGCAGATGATGGAACATGTACTTTTGCTCAAGCACCATTCGATTGTAATGGAAACTGTGCAAATGGCGGAACTGCGTTTACTATTACAGTAGGAGGTGGTTCATATGATTCTGAAATTTCTTGGGATATCACTGATGGTTCAGGACATATTGTTGCTTCGGGAGGTGCAGGAATATCTACAGCATGTTTACCAGATGACTGTTATACATTTAATATGTATGATTCTTATGGTGATGGATGGAATGGTGGTACTTATGACATTTCTGATGGATCCGGATCTATTGCTTCAGGTGGTTTAGGATTCGGTTTGTCTTCAGGATCGGATGCAGTAAGTGTTGGTGGTGTATGTATACCTGGTTGTACAGACGCTAGTGCATTCAACTATGACCCATCTGCACAAATTGATGATGGTTCATGTGTGGCTGTAGTAAATGGTTGTACAGATGCTTTAGCATGTAATTATGATCCAAATGCAAATACAAGTGATGGTTCATGTACTTATCCTGATCCAAATGCAGATTGTTCAGGTAATTGTTTATCTGGTTATATAAATGTAGGCGGTGCTTGTGTAGCTATAGTAAATGGCTGTACAGATCTTCTAGCATGTAACTATGATCCAAATGCAAATACAAATGATAATTCATGTACTTACGCTAATCCAAATGCAGATTGTTCAGGCAATTGTTTATCTGGATATGTTTTAGTAAATGGCGTATGTGTTACTCAAGTAGATGGATGTACAGATCCAAATGCATATAATTATGATCCAAATGCTAACGTTGACGATGGATCATGTATATCTGTACAACCTGGTTGTACAGATGCATTAGCATGTAACTATAATCCAAATGCAAATACAAGTGATGGTTCATGTACTTATCCTGCTCCAAATGCAGATTGTGCTGGCAATTGTTTGTCTGGTTATATATTAGTAAATGGCGTATGTGTTACTCAGGTAGATGGATGTATGGATCCTTCAGCTATGAACTATGATGCAAATGCCAATTTTGATGATGGTTCATGTATATATGGTGTATCTGTTGAGTTTAATGTAAATATGAATACACAAACTGTTTCTGCAAATGGAGTATATGTAGCAGGAACTTTTGATGGATGGACACCAGGTGTTACTCAAATGCTTGATTTAGATGGCGATGGAATTTATTCTGTTACATTAGATCTTGCTGCTGGTTCATATCATGAATATAAATTTATAAATGGCAATGCTTGGGGGGATGATGAGATATTACAGTCATGGGAAGCTTGCCAAACTAATGGCAATAGATCAATTACTGTAGCTAATAGTGGTTCTCAGGTTTTATCTCCTGTATGTTTTGCTAGTTGTAATAATTGTGTAATTGATGGATGTACAGATGCATCAGCATGTAACTATGATGCAAATGCAACTAATAACGATGGATCATGTACATTTGCTCAAGCGCCATTCGATTGTAATGGAAACTGTGCAAATGGAGACACTCGTGTTACACTTAATCTTGATGATTCATGGGGAGATGGTTGGAATGGTGGTATTTTGACCGTTAATGGTGTAGATTATACAGTTAGTTCAGGTAATAATTTTAATGTTGATCTATGTCTTGATTTAACAACATGTATATTTGTTGATTATACTGCTGGTGGTTATCCTAGTGAAAATAGCTTTACAATTACAGATGCTTCTGGGAATGTATTAGCAGATATGACATCTGGTTCAAATGGCTTTAATGGTACTATAGGTACTTGTGTATCAGGTTGTACAGATTCTATTGCAACTAACTATGATTCTTCAGCTGATATAGATGATGGATCATGTACATATGTACCTGGCTGTACAGATACATTGGCAACAAACTATGATCCATCGGCTCAGATTGATGATGGAACATGTGTTTATCCAGCGTGTAGTGTTGGTGCGCCAACATGTGAGGACTTCAATTCAGGAGTTCTTCCAACTGCAGCTTGTGTAGATGGTTGGGCAATTAGTGCTACTAATGGTGATGGATGGAGATTTACAGGCACTCCTGGATATCATAATGCTAGTGCAGGAACACCTGGAACTTTTGCATGGATAGACTTTTCAGGTTCAGATATTGGAGTTGTAATGCAGATGGATCCGGTAGATGTTTCTGGTCTTACGTTACCAACGCTAACATTCTCTTACTGGAGTGTCGATGGAGGTACTAGTATTACTACTCCTAATATCTTACATGTTGAAGCTTATAATGGTACTTCTTGGGATAGCGTTGCTACTTACCAGGAATTCAATACAGGTTGGGTTAATAAAGTTATAGATGTTTCAGCACATGCTGTATCAGGTGTAGTAACTCTAAGACTTAGAGGTGAAAGTGGTGGAAATAGCAGTGACTGGTACAATGATCTCTTAGTTGATGATGTATGTATAGGAGATGCTCCAGTTCTTGGCTGTACAGATACTACTGCATTTAACTATGACCCATCCGCTACGCTGGATGATGGTTCATGTATACCAGTAGTATTAGGATGTATGGATTCATTAGCTGCAAACTATGATCCAAATGCTAATACAAATGATAACAGCTGTACATATGGAATACCTGGCTGTACAGATACTTTAGCATGTAACTATGATCCTGCAGCTACTGCTGATGATAATTCATGTACCTATGCTCAAGCACCATTCGATTGTAATGGAGACTGTGCAAATGGAGGAGTTTATGTCAGTTATGCACCAGGTAGCTGGTCATATGAAAATAACTTTACAATTACAGATTGTGATGGTAATGTAGTTGCTTCAATGACTGGAGGTTCTGGCTTTGATCAATGTGTTCAGTTAGGCGCTATTTACACAATCGACTTAGTTGATACATATGGAGATGGCTGGAATGGTGGTACATTAACCGTTGATGGTGTGGTTTACACTATCAATTCAGGTGCTGCTGGTAGTTTCCAAGTTGGAGGTCCATGTCCAATCTATGGATGTATGGATCCATCAGCTGCGAACTATGATTCTACAGCTACTGTAAATGAAACATCATCTACAGACCCTGCGGATCCTTGTACATATGGAGTACCTGGTTGTACAGATACTTTAGCATGTAACTTTGATCCTGCAGCGAATGCGAATGATAATTCATGTGTATATCCTCCTGCTCAATACGATTGTGATACAAACTGTATAAATGGAGGAACTGATTTAACAATTACTGTAGGTGGTGGTTCATGGCAAGGAGAAGTTAGTTGGTCTTTAGTTGATGGTTCAGGAACGGTTGTTGCTTCAGGTGGAGCTCCTTTCACAGGAAACTTCTGTTTACTTGATGACTGTTATACATTGATCATGAATGACTCTTATGGAGATGGTTGGAATGGCAACACATATTCTATTGATGATAATAATTCAGGAACAAACTATGGTACTGGTGGTTTAGCATCTGGTGCTTCAGGATCGGATCAAATTAGTATTGGTGGTGGTTGTGTACCTGGCTGTACAGATACTACCGCATTTAACTATGACCCATCTGCTCAGATAGATGATGGATCATGTGTGCCAGTAGTTGTTGGCTGTATGGATTCTTTAGCTGCAAACTATGATCCTAATGCCAATACACCTGATACTTCATGTACTTATGGAGTACCTGGTTGTACAGATACTTTAGCATGTAACTATGATCCTGCCGCTAATGCAGATGATGGATCATGTACATTTGCTAATGCACCATTAGATTGCAATGGAAACTGTGCAAATGGAGGAACTGCGTATACAATTACTGTAGGCGGTGGTTCCTATGATTCTGAAATTTCTTGGGATCTTACAGATGGTTCAGGAGCAGTTGTTGCTTCTGGAGTTGCAGGAACATATACAGCATGTTTACCAGATGACTGTTACAGATTGAACATGTATGATTCATGGGGTGATGGCTGGAATGGAGCTACTTATGACATTTCTGATGGATCCGGATCTATTGCTTCAGGTGGTTTAGCAACTGGTGCTTCAGGATTTGATGCAGTAAGTGTTGGAGGTGGTTGTGTACCTGGCTGTACAGATCCAGCAGCATATAACTATGATTCAAATGCACAGGTAGATGATGGGTCATGTATATCAGTAGTATATGGCTGTACAGATCCAGCAGCAGCGAACTATGATAGTTTAGCAAATACTGATGATAGTACTTGTATTTATGGAGTACCTGGTTGTACAGATACTTTAGCATGTAACTATGATCCTGCAGCTACTGCAGATGATGGATCATGTATATTGCCTCAAGCACCATTAGATTGTAATGGAAACTGTGCAAATGGCGCAACTGCGTATACAATTACAGTAGGTGGTGGTTCCTATGATTCTGAAATTTCTTGGGATCTTACAGATGGTTCAGGATCTGTTGTTGCTTCGGGAGGTGCAGGAACATCTACAGCATGTCTACCAGATGACTGTTATACATTTAATATGTATGATTCATGGGGTGATGGATGGAATGGTGGCACTTATGACATTTCTGATGGATCCGGATCTATTGCTTCAGGTGGTTTAGCAACTGGTGCTTCAGGATCGGATCAAATTAGTATTGGTGGTGCTTGTGTACCTGGTTGTACAGATACTACCGCAATTAACTATGATCCAAATGCTCAGATAGATGATGGATCATGTGTGCCAGTAGTTCTTGGCTGTATGGATTCTTTAGCTGCAAACTATGATCCAAATGCTAATACAGATGATAGTACTTGTACATATGGAGTACCTGGTTGTACAGATACTTTAGCATGTAACTATGATCCTGCAGCTACTGCAAATGATGGATCATGTACATTTGCTAATGCACCATTAGATTGCAATGGAAACTGTGCAAATGGAGGAACTGCAGTTACTTTAACATTATGGGATTCTTATGGTGATGGCTGGAATGGTGGCTTTGTGACTATTGACGGTGTAGATTACACTCAGATTGGCACTTATACTTCCCCTTATACAGTTAATGCATCTGAATCATTTACAATATGTATAGATCTTTCAGTATGTACAGATGTTGTCTATACTGCAGGCTCATATTCTTATGAGAATGCTTGGGACATAACGGATGCTAATGGTATCGTTATAGCTTCTGGCGGTAATGCTTCTTCTGCTGTGGGTAATTGTATACAAGGATGTACAGATACTTTAGCATTCAACTATGACTCATTAGCACAAGTTGACGATGGTTCATGTATAGCTGTAGTTTTTGGATGTTTAGATTCTTTAGCATGTAACTATGATCCAAATGCGAATACTGATGATGGATATTGTTATTATGGAACTAATCAACCAACACTAGCATGTTATGAGACAGCAACATTTGATGTTGCATCATGTTCTTGGATAGTAACTGGCACACAGCCAGCTGCACCAACTAACTTAGCTTGTTATGAGACAGCTACTTGGAATGGAACCACATGTGTTTACGATGTAACTGGCACACAGCCAGCTGCACCAACAGGTTTGGCTTGTTATGAGACAGCTACTTGGAACGGAACAACATGTGCTTATGATGTAAGTGGAACACAACCAACTGCACCAACTGGCTTGGCTTGTCATGAGACAGCTACGTGGAATGGAGCAACATGTGTTTATGATATTAATAGTACAGGACCAGCCAGTGATGTAACAATTACTGTTGGTGGTGGTGCATGGGATAGTGAAATTTCTTGGGATCTTGCTGATGGTTCAGGAGCAGTTGTTGCTTCTGGAAATGCAGGAACATTTACAGCATGTTTACCAGATGATTGTTATACATTTAATATGTATGATTCATATGGTGATGGATGGAATGGTGGTGTTTATTCAGTTACTGATAATGCTTCAGGAACAGTTTATGGAACAGGTGGTTTAGCAACTGGTGCTTCAGGATCCGATAGAGTAAGTATTGGTGGTGTTTGTGTACTTGGCTGTACAGACGCTAGTGCATTTAACTATGACCCATCTGCTCAGATTAATGATGGTTCATGTGTGCCAGTAGTTATTGGCTGTACAGATACTTTAGCTGCGAACTATGATCCTAATGCTAATACACCTGATACTTCATGTACTTACGGTGTACCTGGTTGTACAGATACTTTAGCATGTAACTATGATCCTGCAGCTACTGCAGATGATGGATCATGTACATTTGCTCAAGCACCATTAGATTGTAATGGAGCGTGTCCAAATGGAGGTATATATATATCATATACTGCAGGTTCATATCCTGGCGAGAATAGCTTTACAATCGAAGATTGTGATGGTAATGTAATGGCCTCTATGACTAGCGGTAATAATGGTTTCAATCAATGTATTGTATTGCCATCTACATTTTCTGTGAATCTTGTTGATTCATGGGGTGATGGATGGAATGGCGGTATCTTGACAATTGATGGTATAGATTATACTATCGCGAATGGAGCTAGTAGTAATACGATAGTTGGAGGACCATGTCCAGTATATGGATGTACAGATCCAGCAGCTGCGAACTATGATTCTACAGCTACTGTAAATGCAACATCATCTACAGATCCTACGGATCCTTGTAGTTATGGCGTACCTGGCTGTATAGATACTTTAGCATGTAACTATGATCCTGCAGCTACTGCAGATGATGGATCATGTACATTTGCTCAAGCACCATTAGATTGTAATGGAAACTGTGTAAATGGAGGAGTTTATATACTTTATACTGCAGGTGGATGGGCTTCAGAGAATAGTTTCACAATTACAGATTGTGATGGCAATGTTCTTGCTGAAATGACATCAGGATCTAATGGCTTTGATGATTGTGTTGTATTGCCAGCTACATATTCAGTGAATCTTGTTGATTCATATGGAGATGGATGGAATGGTGGTGAATTGGACATTGATGGTACAATTTATACTATTGCGTCAGGAGCTAATAGTAATACGATAGTTGGTGGCCCATGTCCAGTATATGGATGTACGGATCCATCAGCTGCGAACTATGATTCTACAGCTACTGTAAATGCAACATCATCTACAGATCCTACGGATCCTTGTAGTTATGGCGTACCTGGTTGTACAGATACTTTAGCATGTAACTATGATCCTGCAGCTACTGCAGATGATGGTTCATGTTTTGGGCCTACAGCACCATTCGATTGTAATGGAAACTGTGCAAATGGTGGTACTGCTGTTACGGTAACATTATACGATTCATATGGAGATGGTGGTGGTCAAATCACTGTTGACGGAAACGTACTTACAAATTCAGGTTCTTCGAATTCTATGGTTGTTTGTATAGACCTTAACGCTTGTACAGATGTTATCTATGCTGCTACTGATTGGTGGCCTTCTGAGAATTCATGGGATGTAACAGATGCTTTAGGTAATGTATTAGCATCAGGTGGTAATGCTTCCGGACAAGTAGGAACTTGTGCTGTTCCAGGATGTATGGATTCAACTGCATGTAACTATGACCCATTAGCTACTGCTGATGATGGTTCATGTAATTACGGTCCTGCAATGCCAACACTAGCGTGTTATGAGACAGCAACCTTTAATATAGGAACATGTTCATGGGATGTAACTGGCACACAGCCAGCTGCACCAACTAACTTAGCATGTTACGAGAGTTCAACGTTCAACACA
>JAKVCV010000005.1:0-1826 GCA_022448945.1 Saprospiraceae bacterium | reverse complement strand
ACACAGCCAGCTGCACCAACAGGATTAGCATGTTACGAAAGTTCAACGTTCAATACAACAACATGTGCTTGGGATGTAAGTGGCACACAGCCAGCTGCACCAACAGGCTTGGCTTGTTATGAGACAGCAACGTTCAATACAGCTACATGTGTATGGGATGTAACTGGTACAGCAACATTAACTGCTTCGGCAGTAGCTGTAGATGCAAGTGCTTATGGCGCATCTGATGGATCAGCTACTGTAACGGGTTCAGGAGGAACAAGTGCTTATACATATCTATGGAGTGACGGTCAAACAACAGCTACTGCTGTAGGCCTTGCTGCTGGAACTTACACTGTTACTGTAACAGATGGAAACGGCTGTACTGCAACAAGCACAGTGACTGTTAATCAACCAACTCCACCGGCTACATCCTTTGTGACGGCTCAAGACGGACCGTGGAACACTGGATCAACCTGGGTAGGAGGTGTTGTTCCTGCATCATACGATCATGCTACAATTGCGCATAATGTTTCAATTAATTTAGACATGCAAGTTGATGGAGATATAACAATTGATCCTAACAGTAGCATTAGTATTAATGGTGGTAATGATTTAGGACATTCTGGTTCATTAGATAACAACGGAAGTATTTCTGGATCTTATAACTTGAATGGATTATCTAGATCAATTAATATAGGAGCAGTAGAAAATCTTATCGTGTCAGTAAATGGAACAGTATCAGCGAATGCAGATTGTTCTATAAGTAGATTGTTAAGAGTAGATGCTGGCGCCACTATTGATGTTACTGGATATAATGCAGTATTATTAGCTGATGCATCCGGAACTGCTCTTGTACATGATAATGGTGGTACTACAGTTGGTGACTTTACAGTTGAGCAGTATCTTGTGATTAACAATAGTTATGCGAATATCTATTATGCTTCACCAGTAAATAATGCTACTGTTGGAGAGATGCAAGATGATTGTAATATGATTGTAAGTGGTGCACAAGCCAATTCATTCTATTACAATGAAACCACAGGTCAGTGGGTAGCACCAGGTTCTTATAACTATACAATGGCAAATGGTCAAGGTTTCTATCAGTTTGCTTTCCTTAGTAGTAACTATAACAACATCTTTGACTTTACAGGAGAGTTAAATACTGGTAACATTAGTATTCCAATTACCAATACAAATGGTGGTGGATGGAACATAATTGGTAATCCATATCCTTCACCAATGAATTTACAAAGTCTATGGGGCTTTGGGGCTAATCCAGCTGTATTCTACAGATATAATGGTAATGCTTACAATACCTATATAGCACCATTAGGAATAAGTAATCCTCCAGGATTAACGGCAAGTGTTCCAACTATGCAAGGATTCTGGGTACGCGAAGGTGATGGTTCATCTAATGATCCAGCCTTTGGACAAGTCAATTTCGACAACTCTATGCGTATTACTGATCCAGATGCTAGTGTAGATAACTTTACGAAAACTACTATCCCATTATTCCGTTTAGCAATGGAATATCAAGATGAAAGCGTTAATTCTGTTGTATACTTCTATAATGCAGCAACGGATAGTCTTGATGGTACATACGATGCGGTTTACTTGGATGGTGATAATTCAATCCAGTTTGCTACCAAAGTAGGTGATTCTAATATGAGTATTAATGGATTGTCTGAATTGGATGGATCGATAGTTACAATACCGTTACACACTGAAATATCAGTAATAGGAAACTATACAATATCACTAACAGAGATTTCTAATTTCTCAAGTGGTACTACGGTTATGTTACAGGATTTATTATTGTCTGTTTCTCACGATTTAACTAAGGG
>JAKVCV010000049.1 GCA_022448945.1 Saprospiraceae bacterium | reverse complement strand
GTCATGTCAGTGTGCAATAAAATCAGTGAATCGGCAGATGGTGGTGCTACAACATAAACATCACCTGGCAAAATAACCGCTCCAGGATCAAAATCTACCCAATATTCATATACACCTGGAGTCGTTGGTGCATTACTAACTCTTGCAAGTGCATAATCGGATAAATCAACAGGATTAGCACTTGGATTATATATCTCTAGATATTTATTACTAGAACTTCCTTCTGCATATTCTGAAATGAATAGATCTACTTTATCAGATAGAAATACACATGTTCCATCATCTGTATTGGCACCAGCATCATAATTCATTGCTGTTGCATCTATACATCCTAATATTGGTGCTATACAAGTACCATCATCATTACATGCCACTGGATCATAATTAATTGCCAAAGAATCTGTGCAACCAGAAACAAAACAACATGAACCATCATCTGTATTTGCTAATGGATCATAATTTACAGCACTTGAATTTGTACAGCCATATACAGCATATATACATGATCCATCATTTATGGTTGCTGATGCATTATAATTCAAAGCAAGTGAATCCATACAGCCATATATATCCACAACTTGACATGGAGATGTATGCTGACCTAAATCTGACCAATCATCCTGAGAAAGGACTTCCCATTCAGAATCCTGAGCAGTAGTACCTGCGGAAAGGATCCAATCTGTATTACCTTGTACGACATCACATTTTCTTACCAATGTATGATCTTTTGTAGCTTCTGTAACGCCTGCTACATCCCATCCTGCACCTGGATCTCCATTAAAGTCTCCAAGAAAATCCAGAATTATATATTCATTACCAGGCAATATAGGATTTGATGGTTCTGCACCATACACTAAGGCAAAGCCATCATCTCCATTACTCAACACTGAATAGGTCATGTCAGTCTGCACTAAAATCAGTGAATCAGCAGATGGTGGTGCTACAACATAAACATCACCTGGCAAAATAACCGCTGCAGAATCAAAATTTACCCAATATTCATATACACCTGGAGTCGTTGGTGCATTATTAACTCGAGCAAGTGCATAATCAGACAGATCAACTGGATTAGACGTTGGATTATAAATCTCAATATATTTATTGCTTGAACTTCCTTCTGCATATTCTGATATATATAAACCTACTTTATCAGATAAGAAAACACATGTTCCATCATCTGTATTCGCACCAGCATCATAATTCATTGCTGTTGCATCTATACATCCTAATATTGGCGCTATACAACTACTATCTTCATTACATGCCAATGGATCATAATTAATTGCCAAAGAATCTGTGCAACCAGAAACAAAACAACATGAACCATCATCTGTATTCGCTAAGGAATCATAATTTAGAGCACTTGAATTTGTACAGCCATATACAGCATATATACATGATCCATCCGTTATATTTGCTAATACATTATAATTCAAAGCAAGTGAATCCATACAACCATATACATAAACTGATTGACATGGTGTGATATGCTGCCCTAAGGCAGACCAATCATCCTTCGGATGAACTTCCCATTCAGAATCCTGAGCAGTAGTACCTGCGGAAAGGATCCAATCTGTATTACCTTGGCCTATATTACACTTTCTTACCAATGTATGATCTTTTGTAGCTTCTGTAACGCCTGCTACATCCCAACCTGCACCTGGATCTCCATTAAAATCTCCAAGAAAATCCAAAATTACATATTCATTACCAGGTAGAGTAGGATTTAAAGGTTTTACACCATATACTAAAGCAAAACCATCATCTCCATTACTCAAGGCTGAATAGGTCATGTCAGTCTGCAATAAAATCAGTGAATCGGCAGATAGTGGTGCTACAACATAAACATCACCTGGCAAAATAACTGCTCCAGAATCAAAATTTACCCAATATTCATATACGCCTGGAGTCGTTGGTGCATTACTCACGCGAGTAAGCGCATAATCGGATAAATCAACTGGATTAGACGTTGGATTATAAATCTCAATATATTTATTGCTTGAACTTCCTTCTGCATATTCTGATATATATAAACCTACTTTATCAGATAGAAAAACACATGTTCCATCATCTGTATTGGCAGCAGCATCATAATTCATTGCTGTTACATCTATACATCCTAATATTGGTGCTATACAAGTACCATCATCATTACATGCCAATGGATCATAATTAATTGCCAAAGAATCTGTACATCCAGAAACAAAACAACATGAACCATCATCTGTATTTGCTAAGGAATCATAATTTACAGCACTTGAATTTGTACATCCATATACAGGATATATACATGATCCATCATTTATAGTCGCTGATGAATTATAATTCAAAGCCAGTGAATCCATACAGCCATATATATCCAGAGCTTGACATGGAGATGTATGCTGTCCTAAATCTGACCAATCATCCTGAGAAAGGACTTCCCATTCAGAATCCTGAGCAGTAGTGCCTGCGGAAAGGATCCAATCTGTATTACCTTGTAAGACATCACATTTTCTTACAAGTGTATGATCTTTTGTAGCTTCTGTAACACCTGCTACATCCCAACCCACACCTGGATCCCCATTAAAGTCTCCAAGAAAATCCAGAATTATATATTCATTACCAGGTGGAATAGGATTTGATGGTTGTGCACCATACACTAAAGCAAAGCCGTCATCTCCATTACTCAAGGCTGAATAAGTCATGTCGGTCTGCAATAAAATCAGTGAATCGGCAGATGGTGGTGCTACAACATAAACATCACCTGGTAAAATAACTGATCCAGAATCAAAATCTACCCAATATTCATATACCCCTGGAGTCGTTGGTGCATTACTCACGCGAGTAAGCGCATAATCAGATAAATCAACTGGATTAGACGTTGGATTATAAATCTCAATATACTTATTGCTTGAACTTCCTTCTGCATATTCTGAAATGAACAAATCTACTCTGTCAGTCAAGAAAACACATGTTCCATTATCTGTATTAGCAGCAGAATTATAGTTCATTGCAGTTGAATCTAAACATCCTAAAATAGGCGATATACAAGTAGCATTATCATAACATGCTAAGGGATCATAATTAATTGCCAAAGAATCTGTACATCCAGAAACAAAACAACATGAACCATCATCTGTATTCGCTAATGGATCAT
>JAKVCV010000048.1 GCA_022448945.1 Saprospiraceae bacterium | reverse complement strand
CGTATCGCAATCGCTTCACCAGCCACAGACTTGCTGATTTACCAAACAGATGGAACCATGGGCTTATACTATTATACCGGGACCGTTTGGATATCTCTCCAAAATTCATGCCCAATAGTATGTGTTATGACTGCAAGTGTAACAGCATCATTAGGTACAATAACAGCAAATTATGTTGGAGGAACCCCCCCTTATAGTTATGCATGGGATGGGGCTGCAAGTAGTGCAACGACATCAATAGTAACAGGCATGTCACCGGGCACATATAATTTAACAGTGACGGATGTAAATGGATGTACCGCAACAGCTAATACATCTATAGCGGTAGTTAATGGCTGTACAGATTCTATGGCTTTCAACTATAATCAATTAGCGAATACAGATGATGGTTCTTGTATTGCAGTTGTAAATGGTTGTACAGATTCTACAGCAATAAATTATGACCCATTAGCAAATACAGATGATGGTTCTTGTATAGCGGTAGTTAATGGATGTACAGATACTTTAGCTTGTAACTTTGATCCTGGAGCAAATCAGTTAGATAGTTCATGTGTATATGTTGGGTTATCTGGTTGTACAGATCCTATAGCACTTAATTATCTTGCTGGTGCTGTTTGTGATGATGGTTCTTGTATTTCTAGTTGTTCAGGAGCAACTACTGTTATATTCACTACATTAAACTATATGGGAGGTAATAATACTGCCGTGGATTATGTTCCTGATTATACATATTCTGCAATCCCTAATTCAGGTAATCCTGTAACCGTAGTATTTGGAGCAGGTGCAACTGAAACTAATTGGGATGAGATTTTTGTTTATGATGAAAACAATACTTTATTAAATACTAACCCTTATAATGTAACAGGTCAGATATTTAGTTCTTTTGGAAGTATAAATATCGAATTTGATACAGATAATTCAGTTAGTAGAACATTAGATTGGTCTGTTTACTGTGATATGGTGCTTGGTTGTACTGATTCTACAGCAATTAATTACGACCCTATGGCTAATGTGAATGACTCGGCTTTATGTTGCTATCTTGCTGGTTGTACTGATTCTACTGCATGTAATTATGATGCGTTGGCTAGTTGTGATGATGGTTCATGTATATTACCTGATGGTTGTACTGATTCTACTGCATGTAATTATGATGCTAATGCTTTATGTGATGATGGTTCGTGTATATTACCTGATGGTTGTACAGATGCGCTTGCTACTAATTATGATGCTAATGCTTTATGTGATGATGGTTCTTGTACATATCTTTATGGATGTCCAGTACCAAAAACAGTAGTCACCTTACCTTATTCAGGAGTTGGACTAATAAATTGTGGGAATGGAAATAATGTAACACAATCAAATACTGGAGTCTCATCTTTGTATTTTGGGGGAGAGGATGCTATTTATGTATGGACAGCAAGTTCAAATGATCCGGTTCTGGTAGATTTAACTAATGTTCTAGGTAATCAATATACAGGTTTATGGGTTTTTGATGATTGCCCAAGTTTAGGTGGAGCAACCGTTGTAACTTCTGCCACATCAAGTTCTGGCCCTGAGAGTGTATGGTTTAATCAAATAACAGGTACAACTTATTATATAGTTGTTGATTCATGGATAGGTCCTCAGAACTGTAATACTTCATTTGATTTAGCAATTTCTATAGGGGTTTTCGGCTGTATAAATTCTACTGCATGTAATTATGATAACAATGCTACTATAGATGATGGTTCATGTGATTTTTCATGTTTAGGCTGTACAGATTCTACCGCATGTAACTATGATCTTTTGGCTACTATAGATGATGGTTCATGTGATTTTTCATGTTTAGGCTGTACAGATTCTATGGCTTTCAACTATGATCCTTTGGCTACTATAGATGATGGTTCATGTATAGCAGTAGTGAATGGCTGTACAACCCCTACTGCTGCCAACTATAATGCAAATGCTAATGTAGATGATGGTTCTTGTTTGTATCCTGGATGTATGGATTCTACTGCATGTAATTATGATAACAATGCTAATCTTGATAATGGTTCTTGTTCAGGGCTTTTAGGTTGTACAATTGTTACAGCACCTAACTATAACTCATCAGCTACTTGTGATGATGGTTCATGTATTATATATGGCTGTACAGACCCAAGTTCACCCAACTATAATCCATTAGCAAATACAGATGATGGTTCTTGTCTGTCAATAGGTGATACTTTTCAAGGTGGTATTATCTTTTACTTAGATGGGAATGGAGGAGGCTTAATAGCGGCACCATCAGACCAGTTGGGACCAATTGGTAATGGAACTTATAGTTGGACTTATGGATGGACTTCTTCGTTTACTGGTGCTTCAGGAACCGCTATAGGTACAGGCCAATCAAATACATCAACTATAGTTTATTATCAAGGCGCTTATTCGAATTATGCCGCTAGAGTTTGCCAAAATTTAACACTAGGTGGCTATTCCGACTGGTTTCTGCCTTCAAAAGATGAA
The DNA here is from genome assembly GCA_022448945.1 of Saprospiraceae bacterium. Classification (GTDB taxonomy): domain Bacteria; phylum Bacteroidota; class Bacteroidia; order Chitinophagales; family Saprospiraceae; genus Aureispira. Next base: position 789 of record JAKVCV010000048.1, on the reverse strand, counting down.
TTAAATCAAATGTATTTAAATAAGACTGCAATTGGTGGTTTTAACAATAGCATCTATTGGAGTTCTACGGAGTACGACTGGCAAAATGCGTGGTGGCAGTCTTTCGGCAGTGGGAACCAGAACGACGGCAGTAAGAACGGCCCAGGCTATGTCCGGGCTGTCCGGGCTTTTTAACAATTTATCCATTCAACCATTTAAGGTAGTCGCCTTTAGTTGAAGATATAATTCAAAAAAAGCAGATAAGACCATTAGTCTTATCTGCTTTGTTCTTTTAGATAGTGTTGTCGTATAGCCAGCTATTGTAGTTTTCCTGTGAATTTTTGTTTGATGTGGATTATTTGCCGATACAGAAAATAAAATCAATTGATTATCAGTGTGTTAATTAGTTTGAGGTGCCAATAAGGTACAAAGTTGACGTAAAAAAACCATCATTATTGGTTAATAAACGAGCGTTTTCTATATAAGTTTTTTCTACACACACACATTAAAAATAATCACATAATTACTTATATATATTGGAATTTTTCCAAATTAAGGACTCGAAACAAAAAATAACTAGTTGAAATTCAGCGCTTTGTGTTTTGGTGTGCTTTTTGTATCAATAACTAGGTAGGAAATTCCTCAAAACACGCTAAACACACAATAAACCATGAAAAAAGTAATAATAATAGTAACGATCCTTTTAGGATACCAGTTGACTATCTCCGCTCAAGGGGTAAAAATTGGAAACAATACCAATGCTGTAGATCCTTCTGCTATGTTAGATGTTGAATCTATAAATAAAGGAGT
>JAKVCV010000047.1 GCA_022448945.1 Saprospiraceae bacterium | reverse complement strand
AGGGCGATTTTAGTCGATAAATCGAAAATCGCCCTAAAAATGAAATTCCTTGCTACCCAAAAACTGGTTGAGCAAAGACTTAAAAGATCTTTTTTATCTTTAGGTTGTGCCATAGAATGAGCAAAATTACATTGATACATTTTTGGGAATGCCCTTGTTTTGGTACTTTCCATTCTGCAACGTTGCGTTATCTCCCATGATTTGAATCATTTCTTCCAGATTCTTAATTAACCTTATGCAATAGTAATGCCTAGTTAGTTTAGTTTTATGATAATAAAAAAATCTATTACTTACTTGAATGTACTATTCCAAATATGATAAAAAAACAGGATGTTTTCATGATGAAGAATTTCATTTAATTGTGCCAAATTGAAATATTTATGCTGGAATTTAAATTATGAATTATGATAAGCTACTTCTTTGTATAAGTTAGAATAGAACTTTTAAAATTCTGCAACAGATAAGATTCAAAGCCCAAAGGATCTAACAACAAAGAAAAAGTTTCAAAAAAGAAAACGTACGTAATAGAAAAATATTTTATTTATTCAGCTCACCAAACTTTTATATGCGTAGCAACCTTTTATCCATCAATAATAATATCCAGATAGCCTCCATTACATAAAGAAAAGCCCGAAAATACAGCAATTCCTTGATTAACACGACTGTCTAGTCTGAGAAAAAAGTCGTCTTAATCAAAATCGTGCTAATCAAGGTACTATGTATACTTATACTAGTCTAAAAAATCCTAAAATTCGTCTTATTGCAAGGAAATAATGATAAAAATCGTTTTAAGCAAGGATAAATTGTAGTTTAATAATAAATACATATTATGCACCATAACTATCTTTAGGTACTTATTGTACTACTGTACAGGCTGTAATAACTTCCAATGCTCTTAGTCAACTTTGATTAGCAAATTTTGAAAAATAGAGTCCTATTGGAGAGCAGTTCTTAGTGGAATAGAATTTGCACAAACATTTTTACTTGTTTTACCTAAGTAAGTACTTACTACCTATTGGGGCCATGCGCTGCTCTTATCATAGAGTGGGTGTTATTGTAGCTTATGTATACCTAGCCAAAATAGGTGCATGGTACTGTACCAGAGCACTCCTATAAAAGTGCGGCAGTTATTACAGCCGGTATGGTAGGAGGTAGTTTGGTTATGATATAATTTCAAAAAATTGGGTTCATGACAAAATTTTTATTTAAATACCTAGGTATTAGATTAACATGGATTCCTTGCAATAACACAGTTTAAATAGACTGAAAACTATCGTCTTATTGCAAGGAATTCGTGTTAATCAAATATTTATCACTCTTTAAAATCATGTTATTGCAAGGAAATCATTTTAATCAAATAGCTTGGATTCTTATATAAATCGTCTTATTGCAAGGATCGTGTTAATCAAGGACGTGTTAATCAAGGACTTGCTGTAATGAGCATGAAATGTCCTATTTAAACTTTACAAAACTTGCAACCAAAAAATCTTGTTATCTTTCTTCACAGCATGGTCAAGATAGGGTTCAGACAAAAATTTTAGGGCATGCCTTGAATATTAGATTTATGAAATTTTTTATACCGTAAGTTCGTCAATAATCCCTTCCCTCTAACAATCCCCGCCCTTTAATAATATCCGCAAAATTGAGAAAATAAATTAAAACCCGCCTTCTAAAACTCCCCGCCCTTTAATAAACCCCACTTCCAGAAAAAAATATCTTTAATAAAAAGGCGGGGATTATTGACGAACTTACGGTATATCGCTAATTTGGTGAACTTTTGTGGCAAAAAAACTTGTGAAATCAAATAAATAAAAAAAATTTTTTTTTCGTGAAAGTGAAAGTCTTTTCAATAATAGGGGCTGTCAAAGTGAATTCAAAGTTGTCCAATCTTTCTATATCACAGGCTCCAAAAACTAGAGGCCATATGTATTGAATATCTGAAGTTATGGCCAAATCGCTCTGCACAGTTTGGCCAGCATTGGATTTTAAAAATAACCTGTAAAATTAATTTTTCCACTAGATGGCAGCACCTTCAAAACTTTTAAACTTTCTTACATTGCATTGTTTAAAAAGGTGCAATATTTTCCTGAAAACTTACATTTATGTATAAGTTAAATAATAATACTAAAATATTCATAAAATAATGTATGAAACTATTTTAATATATATCCATAATAGTAGATATAGGAAATATTTGCAGCAAAGATAATTTTGATGTTTAACAATATAGTTACTACTTTTGTTGCCTGTTATTACAAGCATTTTCAAATCTTAAAATTAGTTCATATTTCTACATCTAGATGGAATAGCTGATGTAATAAGCTATATTGGAAATGAAAATCAGAGAAATATTTAATAAAGAGACTTTTTCTTTCAAAATTTTTTTTTGATTTCTTATTTATATCAAAAATTATTTACATAAAAAGATAGAAAACCTATATAACTGCTGTTAAAACATTTATTACTAAAATCTTTCAATTATTTAAATTAAATAAGAAATTATGACTAGTTATCTAATTTTTCATATTTCACAAAAATCTTTTAGAGATTTTATGAATCGACCAATCAGAGAAGAGGGCGGGAAAATTCAAAATTCAAAATTGGTCCAACTTCAAAGAGGATGCTGGCCAAACTGTGTTTAGATATTGGGATAAACTCTTCAAATTTTTAATATGTATGGTCCAGAGATCATTTTGGCTCTGAGATAGCAAAATCGGAGGGGGTGTGACAGGGCCTAGCCTACATCATCCAAAAGTGGCCCCCACGTCTCCCCCATTATTATTAAAGATGAATTGGACCCAAATCGTTCTTTAGCATCATTAGATTTTCCATGCAAAGAGCCGAACCCGAAACGAAGTTTGCTGTCGAACAACATTGATGCTGGCCTTGAACTGCAATATTTTTCAGCGTTTGAGATGAGAGCTGAGCATCAGCCACTCACTACTACTAGCCGTCAGTATTACGTTATATTATATACTTAGTGCGATCCACCTATTCCCTAAACCTACCAACATCTCTTGTAGCCAAGGGTTCAATGAACGAACAAAGAAGGTTTTGATAACATTGAATGTAACATTATAAAACCTAATACTGAACACTAGAAGTACATACGTCTGGCACTACTCTCATCATTTCATACGTTAAATAAAACATAACAGCCCATAGCCTAAATCAATGTTTTTTGACAAGAAACTTTGCTTCACAATTTGATCTTTTCTTCTTCTAGGGAGGAATAGATAGATAGATCGTCCAATAGGCACACATCAACTATACTATAGGCAGCAGAGCAAACTCAACATCGTTTGCCGCACCCCATAACCGAAGAAGAAGAACTTCTTCTACTCTCGGAGCTTAGAAATGAGCGATAATTCATAAGCTGTGGCCTGTGTGTGTGTGATGGCAATAGCGGCGGCATGCACAGGCTCTCAGGGCTCCTCCATACTAAGAATGTGTTACGATGGCCATTCTTGGCATCATTGCCAAAGCCATTTTACT
>JAKVCV010000046.1 GCA_022448945.1 Saprospiraceae bacterium | reverse complement strand
GCACTTGGACAAACAATATTCTCATCAACACTCGAAGAAGGAAAACAATTCTGGAGTATTGAGAATGCGAACTTGTCAGGCACCAATGTATATTTTGTAGACATTGAAGGCTACGAAAAATCAGCTAAAATCGTTTGGGAATAAAAATTATAAGTTAAGTCCTAAATATAAATTTTATAAAAACAGAAGTCTAAAGTTAGACTTCTGTTTTTATATTCCTTAGATTCAATTGTATAAAGTGTTGTTATTTCTCATGAAAAGCAAATATGCTTTAATGTATAAGAATTTCTATTCATTCCATTAAAATCCTTACTTCTATTAGATATACTTTACACTAGTTAACAATAATCTCAAATTTTCGGGTGATCGAAATACCATCTTCATCAACAATTGTAATTGTATGTTTGCCTTCAGGCGGATTTAATTCCATATAATGCAACTCTTGTGTCTGGCCTACATATTCGTTGTCAAGATGCCAAAATAATTGTGCAGCTGTATTACTGTGTTTCGCTTCAAAAACTGTCCTACTTTTAGATTCATCAAGATTCGTCGGAACATAGATCTTCATATCAGGTTGTGGATAAACAAGTGCTATAGAAGATCTTTGAGCATCATGAATACTCGATTTACAATCTGATCGATAATCTGGTAAAGTCTTGTATCCTGGATGTTTCTTTTGATAATACCAACTTTGTGCAGGTGGCAACACAAAATAATTGGCATGCTTCATATGCATTGGTGACTCACAATCACTATGTACCCTATATAATTCATTTGCAGACAAATTTATTCGTTTGTGGTAAGGGCATATTTTAGATTTTTCACAGACTGTAGGTTGATACATTTCCGCTATTTCACTACAAAAATCTGAAGCGATATGACCACTGTGCTTACATATAGGCATTTTAGATTCTTCATCAAAGGGTTCCTCAAACCAATCCTGACCTGGATTTAGCGAATTAAAGACATCAAATAAAATTGGTGCTGCAGCGTGTACGCCAACTAAACCAGGACGTCCTTCACCATCTGCATTTCCAGCCCACACAGCAACAACATATCCAGGAGTACAACCTACTGCCCAGGCATCTCTAAATCCAAAGCTTGTTCCAGTTTTCCATGCAACCCTATGTGCTGAGGGAAAACTTTTCCAGAAAACTTCTTCATTGGGGCGTATTACTTCCTGCATAGCTTGAAAAGTATGCCAAATTGCAGAGGCTTTAATTTGTGTGTTTTTTTGCAATTTTGTTTTTTCTTTTCCCTCTAATCTTCCTTTTGACTTTGTTAAAACAAAATTTAATGGTCTAAAATTATTTTTATCATACAAGCCATCATACTCATAAGAATTTTTCAAATTACGGGCCATGCCTGAATACATTGCTCCAAGATCCCAAAGACTTGTCTCGGCACCTCCTAGTATTAAAGTTAATCCATAATGTTTCGCAGATTGTTTAAGGGTTGTCATCCCAAGGTTTCTCAATTTATCAGTAAAACGCATCATACCGTAGCTTTTAAGCATATGAACTGAAGGTATATTCAACGACCTTATAATTACCTGATCTGCTTTCACAGCACCCGAATAACTTTCATCATAATTTTTAGGGGTATACCCTCCAAAATGTGATGGAATATCAGGAAAAACTGTTTGAGAAGTCATTTCCCCATCATGCAGCATAGCAGCATACAAAAAAGGTTTTAGAATAGACCCACTACTTCTTGGCGCTGTAATGATATCTACATCGGGGCCATGCTCCTTTGCGGCATGAGGAATATTTCCAGCATAAGCGACTACATCACCTGTAGAAACCTCTATGACCAATGCTGCCGCATTATATATTTCATTCGTTTTTAAAAGCTGATAATGTCTATCTAAAATATCATTAACCTGATTCTGAATATTAACATCTATTGTAGATCGTACGACACCATTACTTTCATTTTTAATAACCATTTCACGATGCACACGCTCTAATAAATGAGGACAAATTCTGGGTAAAGGTTGTGGTTTCTCAGGCAACATTTCCAACTTGGCTAACTTACAGGTTATGGTATCCATTGCCCCAATTGAGCATAGCCTATCCAGTAGCCGATCTCTTTTCTTTTTTAGTTTAGATCGATTTCTACTAAGATGAATCAAACTCGGGCTATTCGGTAAAACGGCCAACATACATGATTCTGCCCAGGAAAGCTGTTGAGCACTACGACCAAAATATTTCCATGCAGCAGCGTCCAGACCTACAACATTTCCTCCAAATGGTGCATTTGAAGCGTACATGGCTAAAATTTCAGATTTTGAATAGGACCATTCCAATCGAGTCGCAAGAATTACCTCTTTAATTTTTTCGAAAATTGTTCTTTTCGGATTTTTGCGTGACATTCGGATGGTTTGCATTGTAATGGTACTTCCTCCACTAACTCTTCGACCTTTTTGAGTGTTAAGCTTAATAGCTCTAAGAATTGCCAATATATCAACGCCCCAATGAGATGCATACCTTTTATCTTCAAATGCTATTATTGCAGTTTTAAATTTATGAGGAACAGAATCATTATGAGGAAAACGCCACTGGCCATCTTTCGCAATTTTAGCACCTAGCAGTGCTCCGTTTTTATCAAACAAGACGGTAGAAACAGGATCCTCATATAATTGTCGTGGCAAACACAAACAGTAAATGATTAAAACTATTAAAAATAAAGCTAGGGACTTCTTCTTATGTTTTAATATAATTTTCATCAATTAATTTAGTAGTCAAATATCAATAATTATTATTGCTGTATTCGTAATTATCAATTATTATATTAACCTAAAATATTACTTTTTTAAACTGAAACCCCGATTCTAGCTATTATAAATTAATTAGCTTTATTATTCGGTAGTTTTTTAAGCTTTTTTGGTATATGAATATAAATAAAAATAGGTTTGTTGCATATGCAACAAACCTATTTCATTATAAATAAACATTATATATAGTATCAAAAACTTACTTTCTCTTTTTCTTAATACTATCTTGTTCAGTACCAAAAACTCTATCCCAAAACACATTACTTAAACCAAATCCTTTATCATGATCTACATAATGGTGATCTAAATGATTTTTTTGAATATTTCTAAACCACTTATTTTTAAACTTGGCATAATGTGTAGCATAATGCATCATGTCATATACAATATACCCAAAAACAAATGCTGAATAAAAAGCATGTAACATCCCAACTGTACCACCAAAAATGAGTATAATAAAAAGATAAAAAAGACCATAGGTTAAAAAAGCTAATGCTATACTTGCTGCAGTAGGAATAACAAGACGCATAGAATCATTGGGATAATCATGATGACAACCATGAATCATAAAATGTAACCTTTTCCCAAAATCACTATCAATTTCTAGATGAAATAAATAACGATGTAAAAAATATTCAAATAGTGTCCAAACAAAAATCCCGGCAACACATAAACCTATAAAGGTTAATACTGTTAATCCATGAGTAAAAAATGCAGAATAA
>JAKVCV010000045.1 GCA_022448945.1 Saprospiraceae bacterium | reverse complement strand
TTTCTAAGAGTTTACCTAAAGAAAAAGTAGTAAGTTCATTTGAGAAAGCAAATAAAGCCATGCTTTTACTATTATTTATCTCAATAATAATAAGCGTATGTTTTGCTATGGTGTTTTTATCATACAGTTCATCTGATTTTACCTTTTTTAATGAAAATACTGAAGAAAAGAGGTTAATTCTATTAGTCATTTCGCTACTCATAATATTGTTAGGATTATTATTTGCCTTTTGGAGTTCATCCACAAACCCCTCAGGTTGGGGCGCTATGCAAAAACCCCAACTACTTCTAGGTATGATTGCTATTTTCACTTATGTTGGTGTTGAAGTCACTATTCAAAGCAATCTGGGAGAATTATTGAAGGTTGTAGCTGACAAAGTAAACCAATTAAACCCTTTAGGATTGAAAGTAATGAATGATGCTGAAATCGCTCCATACATTTCATTGTATTGGGGTGGGTTAATGGTAGGTAGATGGGTTGGTGCCATAACAGTCTTTAATCCTTCGAAAGGTCTAAAAAAAGTATTGTATATTTTAGTTCCTTACACCGCATTTGGGGTGATATTATTGGTAAATTTTGGTGCCTATTCAATAAATGATATTTTGGCTTTTGCCATTTGCGTAGCTATTCAAATAGGTGGTTTCTTTTTAGCCAAAGACGCCCCGGTAAAAACATTGAAAATTTTCAGTATTTTAGGTGTTCTGGGGATGATTATTGGTCTATTCGCAAGTGGTACTACAGCTCTTTATGCTTTTTTAAGTGGAGGACTATTTTGCTCTATTATGTGGCCTTGCATATTTTCTTTAAGTATCCGAAATTTAGGAAAGTATACCTCGCAAGGTTCAGCTTTCTTAATTATGATGATTTTAGGTGGAGCAATTATTCCACCTATTCAAGGAAAACTAGCTGATATTACGGGTATTCAACCTTCTTATTGGATTGCCGTTTTTTGTTTTTTATATTTACTTATTTACGCTTTCGTAACTAAAAATATACTTTCAAAACAAGGTGTTCAAACAGATTAAATACATTACTGCTGTTGTAAGCATATTTTTTTTTATCGCTTGTAATAAGCATAGTAATGAGGATATTTTAAATTTTGTTGATCCATTTATTGGTACTGGATTCCATGGTCACACTTTTCCTGGACCTACATTACCATTTGGTATGGTTCAAGTGGGCCCTGATACGAGAATTGAAGGCTGGGATGGATGTTCAGGCTATCATTACTCAGATACTATAATCTATGGTTTTTCCCACACTCATCTTAGCGGTACAGGAATAGGAGACTATTGTGATTTACTTCTTATGCCAATTCAAGGTATTCCTACTTTTAATAACGGGTATCAAGATCCAAGTATTCTCAATTATGCATCAAGTTTTAATAAGAAAAAAGAAAAGGCACGTGCTGGGTTTTATGAAGTAAATTTAGATAAACATGATATTCAGGTACAACTTACTTGTACTGAGAGAGTTGGTATACATCAATATTCCTTCTCAAATTCAAATGATGCTTCTATTGTGGTTGATTTAGAGCATCGAGATAAATTATTAGAATCGGAACTTTACCTATCTTCTGATAGCATGATCATGGGAAAGCGAATTTCACAATCTTGGGCTCAGAAGCAATATTTTTATTTTTGTATAGCTTTATCTTCAGCCTATGATGTTCAGTTTAATGACGATTCTATTCCAACTAAAGCGATACTTAAATTAAGGGAATCAAAAGATGATGTATTGGTTAAAGTAGGTGTATCTACAGTTAGTGCGGAAAGTGCTAGAAACAATCTAGCTTTAGAGGCACCGCACTGGAATTTTAATGAATACAAATTAAACGCTAAAAGTTCATGGCGAAAGGAACTACAAAAAATTAATATTAAGTCTTCTACTGATAGTGTTAAAACCATTTTCTACACATCCCTATATCACAGCATCATTGCGCCAAATTTAATTAGTGATGTGAATGGGCTTTACAGAGGTACTGATTTAAAAATCCATAAGGACTCTATTCCAAATTATACCGTTTTTTCTTTGTGGGATACGTTCAGAGCAACTCATCCTTTATACAATTTAATCTTTAGAAAAAAGACTGCTCAATTTCTAAATACTTTTCAAAATCAGCTAAGAAACGGAGGCCAACTTCCAATTTGGGAACTCGCTGGAAATTATACTGGTTGTATGATCGGTTATCATTCTGTTTCTGTTATTACCGATGCTTATTTTAAAGGAATTTCATTTTCTAATTATCCGGAACTTTATGAGGGAATGTTATCTATTGCTAATAGATCAAAATTAGGGATTCCAGCTTACAAACGTTTTGGCTACATACCTTCTCACAGTGAGTCAGAATCAGTTTCAAAAACGCTTGAGTATGCTTATAACGATTGGTGTATTTCTAAAATGGCTTTGGCTTTCAGTGATACATTAAATTACCTAGACTTTAATAAAAGGGCTCAATTTTATAAAAATATATTTAACAACAAAACTGGTTTTATGCAGCCAAAATATAATGGGAATTGGAGCCCTAGTTTTTCTCCTTCTGAGGTTAATTTTAATTATACTGAAGCTAATTCTTGGCAATACAGTTTTTTCGTTCCACATGATATTTCAGGGTTAATTCATATGCACGGAGGTTCAGCACTTTTTAATCAAAAATTAAGTGAATTGTTTAATAGTAATTCAACTATTGAAGGTAGACAACAAGCAGATATAACCGGCTTAATTGGTCAGTATGCTCATGGTAATGAACCAAGTCACCATATGGCTTATCTATATAACTCGTCTGGAAGGCCTGAAAAATCTCAATTTATGGTAAACAAAATTTTAAATGAATTGTACTATTCATCCCCTGCTGGAATATCGGGGAACGAAGATTGTGGTCAAATGTCTTCATGGTATGTGTTAAGTGCTATTGGGCTATACGACATCAATCCAGGAGATCCTTATTATATTATTCAAACTCCATATGTACAAGAGTCATCGCTAAATCTAGAAAATGGTAAAGTATTTTCAATTAAAAAAATTGAAAGTAGTGGAGAAAACAGCATTTATATAAACAAAGTAGAGCTTAACGGGAAGCCATATAACAAGAATTATATCCATATAAATGATGTGATTCAAGGTGGTGAACTTCAGATTTATACCACTAGCGATAGTACCAAAAAATGGCAGTTAGATGAATTTTATACTTCTTTTATAAAGAATGATGTCATCACTATTAGCCCTGTAATTATAGCACCTTCAAAAACATTTCATGATTCTCTGACAATTTCCATTTCTTGTCAAGACTGCGATTCCATTTTGTATTGTATAGATCCTGAAAAAAAAGTGAGATATAAAAATCCAATTACATTTTTAAAATCTACAAAAATTGAAGCCGTTGCTTATAAGAACGGTGTAAGCAGTAAATCTGAAATAGCCAACTTTATAAAGCATAATCAGAATTTCAGTATTTCACTCAAGCAAGGATTTAGTAATCAATACACAGCTGGAGGTAATAATGCGCTAATAGACGGCTTAAAAGGCCCTAATAATTTTATGACGGGTTTATGGCAGGGGTACCACAATATAAATTTTGAAGCCGTTATTGATTTAAAAAATTTAATCCCTGTAAATTCAATTAGTCTGGGGGCATTACAAGACATGAAATCATGGATTTGGTTACCTCAATCGGTTCGGTTTTGGATATCTAATGATGGTTACGAATTTA
>JAKVCV010000044.1 GCA_022448945.1 Saprospiraceae bacterium | reverse complement strand
TCTTATTGTTAAAACACCAACAACTGTTTCATCTATTTTTGAATCGAAATTATTGTTAGGCAAAACTAGTTCATCAATTTTATATATTGCACTAGGAAATAATTTTGACTCTAACCATTGATTTTTAATTGCACCATCTCTTATAGAGTTACCACTTTTTAAAGTCGATAAATCAACTGAAATGAGTAAATTTGAGATAAATAAACATGAATCAGCTTGATCACAATCATCTAAAGTCAATTCGAACCCGCCAACAATTTCATTGGTAGTGCCCCTGACGATCTCTAAATTTGAGTTTAAAAAGTCTTTTGGTGCAAGATAACTAGCTGTACTTTTTTCTTGGTTTATTGTATATAAATTATCACTAAATTTTTCAATTTGCTCAACTTCTACTGTACTGGAGGTATCATTGCTCTCTTCATTTTCTACTTGTGTAGTAGTTACTTCTTCAGACGTTTGATTTTCTTGATTTACTGGCTCTGCTTGTTGTGAACAGAATGTAACAAAAATCGCTAAGACTAAATATTTTGTTTTTCGAATCATATACTTTCATTTTAACTTCTACAAAATGTTAGATTAAATTATGTCGTTGGTTGCAAGAAAATATTTACAAGCAATCCTAGGAATTACTCTAATTGGTGTAGGTGTTGCTTTTAACTATACAGCTAATTTAGGCCTTGGTCCTTGGGGTGTTTTCCATGATGGTATCTCGAAAACTATCGGTGTAACTTATGGCCAAGCTGGAATCCTAACTTCTTTGATAACACTTTTTTTGTGGATTCCATTAAAACAGAAACCAGGAATTGCTACAGTCTTCGATGCTTTTTGGATAGGCTTAACTGCAGATTTTGTAATAAATATAATAAGTTTCCCAAATCAAGTATTTATCCAATATTTAACACTTTTTTTTGGTATTACGCTCATTGGATTAGGAACAGCTATATATGTCGGTGGGGACCTTGGCGCTGGGCCAAGAGATGGTGTAATGGTTGGGTTAGAACAAAAAGGTCTAAAAATAGGTACTGCAAGAACAATAATTGAAGCTGTTGCTTTTTCATGTGGCTTTTTACTGGGCGGAAAAATAGGAATTGCGTCAATAATTATTGTATTTTCAGTTGGAAGAGTCGTTCAGTATTTTATTCCATTTTTTGATTTGAGAAAAAAGTAATATAAATTCATTTCTAAATTTCAATATTATAAACTGAGCTTATGAATCCCGTAAGTTTTCGAACAAAATTAAAAACACTTTTTATGTTTCCATTATTCCTAATTATATTTAGCTTTTTAATAATTCTTATAATACTTACGGTCTTTATTCCAAATGGAAAGTTATTAGCTACAAAATATTACAAATTTTTTGGATGGCTGGGATTAAGAATGGTTGGGATTAATTTAACCGTTTCTGGTTTAGAAAATATTGATACCAATAAAAGTTACGTTGTAGTTTCTAATCACCCATCAACTCTTGATATATTTACCCACATTTATGGGTTACCAATATCTGTAAGATTCCTTACTAAAACTGAACTTTTTCGTATTCCTTTCTTTAGTAGAGTATTAAAGATTCTGGGTCTTCCAAGAATTGATAGAGGTAGTTCATCATTAGATCTTGATAAAATTAATAATTCGATACAAAGTGTTATAGATGATGGTAATTCAATAATGATATTTCCAGAAGGTAAAAGAAGTAATCAAAAAAATCTTTTGGAATTTAAAAAAGGAGCTGCACATATTGCTAAAAAATTCAATTTATCTGTTCTGCCAGTTGTTACACACAATGCCCATAAATTAATGATAAAAGGTAAGGTTTGGTTTTTATCTGGTGATATACATTTGGATGTTTTGAAACCTATTGACGATATACATAAGTATGAAGTTGATGAATTAACAAATCTATTTTTTGAAAAAATAAATGAGGTTTTAACTACGAAGAAATGATTCTATATAACTGAAGAAGTCTTTACTTTTGGAATCATTAGTTAGTAAATCATCAACTTTATCTTCTTCATTAAATAAATAAAAATTTTCGTATACGTTTAATCCATAATTGCTAAGTTGAGCGCCTAGTAAATCAAATGCATTCTTTGCATTGTTGCCCTTACCGTCAACTGAACTAATAATTGCAACATCCTTATCTTTAAACAATTCATTGTAAGAATAGTTATCGAAACTTATTGAAAGCCAATCGAGTAAATTTTTCAAATGGGAGACATAACCTCCATTGAAAACAGGACTAAATATTATTATTTTAGAAGTTTCAATTAAATCATCTCTTACTTTTATGACATATTCAGGTTGTTCATCATTGTAATCTCGGAGAAAAGGAACATTTTCATAAAAATCATCATATAGATTACAAGATATCTCTAATTCACTTAGGTAGCTATTAACGATACCTGCTGCTTTATTATTTTTTGATTCTGGTCTTGTTCCAGCCGATAAAAGCAAAATTTTTGACATAGGTTAATTATGTTATAAGATACTTTTTATATGGATAGTAATGTTGAAAATTTTGCAAACCTAGACATAAGAGTTGGTCAAATTTTATCAGCTGAAGTTTTTGAAGAGGCAAAAAAACCTGCATACATTTTAAAAATAGATTTTGGAAATGATATAGGTGTAAAAAAAACAAGTGCTCAAATTACAAATTATCAGCTAGATGAACTGATTGGAGTTAGATGTATTGGAGTAATCAATCTTGGTGACAAACAAATTGGTCCGATAATTAGTCAATGTTTAATTCTTGGATCGATAAACGATAATGGGGATGTTTTACTGCTTCAACCCAGTCCAGAAGCTGATTTAGGTGACAAAGTTTCTTAACTAACCAAAGAGTCAAACTTCTCAACATTAAAAGTACCGACCCTTTTATAAATTTTATCTCCATGTTTGTCTACAAGAACATATGTTGGTGTATATTTAAGATTATATTTTTCAATAGTCTCAAGATAATCTTTTTTTGAAGCATTTACCGATACAATTGGTATTTCTTCATGCTTTTTTTTGAATTCATTAACTATGAATTTTGAAGCAGTACAACCCAGTCAGTAGTCAGAGTAAAATTCAATTATTGTATATTCAAAGTTTGAAAAATTATGATTATCAACAACTAAACCTCGTTTTGAATTAAATAAATACAATCCAAAAAAAGAACCTATCACAAAAAAACTTAATATATATAGAACGATTGAAGGCTCAAATGCGATAAAAAATATCACTAAGCCAAATATCCAGCCCAAAGGTAAGTAAATAAGGCTGTATCTATTGATAAACTTTAAAAGAATTTTTTTCATATATTTACATTCTTTTCACAAATTATACTTTAATTATGGATCTGATTAATAAACTCAGAGATAATGGTAATCGTATTACTGAGTCTAGAAGTACAATTTGTAAAATTCTTGAGGAAGCAGGTCATGAACATTTTACAGCAGATGAACTATACAAACTTGCCTTAAACAGAGTTCAAGACATTGATTTAGCGACCGTATATAGAACACTAGAAATTCTTGAGTCATTAGATCTTGTAGAGCATTCACACCAGCAACATGGCTCAGGAATTTATTATCTTAAAAACCAAGAAAGAACTGCTCATATAGTTTGTAACAGTTGTAAAAAGATTAAAGACATTTCAAAAAACGTCATCAACTCTGTCGAAAAAATTATTGCAAAAGAATCAAATTTTAATTTAATTGACAATCATTTCGTGTATGCGGGAGTTTGTAATAAATGTAAATAACTATTTTTATTGCAAATTGATTGCATTAAAATATTGTCATGTATCCTACAAGCCACCAACATCATTTATCAATTCATGAAAATTCTGAATTAAAGAATATTAAACCCCAGCAAAAAGTATTAGGTTGCTTTTTAATTGTTTTGTCTATTGCATTCTCTGATGTAAGAGATCTATTTCAAATATTCTTGCATATATTTTTAGTTTTTTATATTTTATCACTGACAAAAATTCCAACTAAAACTTATTTAAAGAGATTAACTTTAGATATACCTTTTATTTTATTTGCATTATTCCTTCCATTCCTTAGCAGTGAGAATAATGACAAAATATTTGAAATTTTTTCATTTAATGTTTATCAAACAGGTGTAAATGATATGTTTACAATTTTATTCAAAGCAACTTTAGGTCTGACCGTTGGAATAATTCTTACGGGAGTAACTTCAAGCATGGAAATAATTTATGGTCTCCAAAAATTAAAAATTCCAAATATCATTATTGCGATCATGTCCTTCACGATACGATATATTGATGTATTCATTGATGAGTTCAAACGAGTTAAAATTTCAATGGCATCAAGAGGTTATGTTGAAAAAGGTTTAAAAACATTAATACCTATTGCATTTGCATCTGGAGCTCTATTAATTCGAGGATATGAAAGAGGTGAAAGAGTTTATTTATCCATGATATCAAGAGGGTTCAATGGAAATATAGATTTCAAATCTCGAAATTACGAAATTTCTAACAAATTTAACTTTTGTGTAATTTTATCAATCATAACTTTATTGTTGGACAAGATACTATGACTAAATATTTAGAAGTTAATAATTTAAGTTATTCCTATCCAGACGGTCATGAAGCATTAAAAGATATAAGCTTTGATCTTGACAACAAAGAGTCATTGGCAATATTAGGGCCTAATGGTGCAGGAAAAACTACTTTGATTCTTCACTTAAA
>JAKVCV010000043.1 GCA_022448945.1 Saprospiraceae bacterium | reverse complement strand
ATTTTAGATGCTTTTTCGTAGCCTTCGATGTCTACAAAATATACATTTGTTCCAGACAAGTTAACATTATCAATACTCCAGAATTGTTTTCCTTGTTCGAGTGTTGATGAATATACATTTTGTCCTAATGCATTGTATATATTTATAGAGGCATTTTCTTGAAGCTCTTTAGGTAATGAAATACATAAGCTTTCAAAACATCTAAAGGTTTCAAATGTAGCTATATCTTCTACTTCACTTGTACCAGTTGCAGCACTTGATAAAACAGTAATTATAAACCTATCATTGCCCTCAACCGGATTTCCGATATAGTTATAGTCTCCCTTAGTTAAATCGTGAGAAACAGACAATAATAAATCCTGTAACATAACCGTAGTACCACTTGAGAAATTAGAAATTTCTGTCAGTGATATTGTATAGTTTCCTATTACTGATATTTCAGTATACAATGGTATAGTATCTGTTAAACCTGTCAATTCAGGCAAGCCATTAATACTCATATTGGTATTACCTGTTTTGGTAGCAAACTGGAATGAAATATCTCCATCCAGGTATAATCCATCGTAATTTTCGTCAACACAATCGGTTGCAGCAGCATAGAAGTATACAACAGAAGTAATACGTTCAGACTGATATTCCATCGCTAAACGAAATAACGGTATAGTACTCTTAGTAAAGTTATCTACACTAGCAGCAGGATCCGTAATACGCATACTGTTATCTAAGTCAACTGATGTTATACCCCCTGCGTTAACCCAGAAGCCCTGCATAAGTGCAGCATTTATAGTTAAACCAGGTGGATTACTAATACCTAATGGCGCAATTAAAGTACTATATCCATTATCCTGATATCTATAGTACACAGCCGGATTATTTCCCATATCCCATAATAATTGTAAGTTTATTGGTGAAGGGTATGGATTACCAATTATATTCCAACCACCACCACCTGTATTAGTAATAGGTATACTAATATTTCCAGTATTCAATGTTCCAGTAAAGTCAAACACGACACCTCCACCAGGAACAAAGGCATATTGATAAAACCCTTCACCATTTGCTATAGGATGTGTAAGAGAGGCAGGAGCTACCCACTGACCAGTTGTTTCATCATAGTAATACGAATTAGGATTTCCAGTTAAAAGCAGATTAAAATCATCATCAATCTGGCCAATAGTGGCATAGTTAACTGGTGAAGTATAGAAAATATTTGCATAAGGATTTCCAGCCTGGGGAATAAACTGTTCGACTGTAAAATCACCTACTGTAAACCCGCCATTATCATGTACAAGAGCTGTTCGAGATGCATCTGCTAATAACATTGCCTGATGCCCAGTTACATCAATTGTTGCTCCAGTATCTACTCTTAACAATCTGCTTATTGAAAAACTGGCATTGGGCGATACTGTTCCTGTAACGGACACTATAAGATCTTCGACATCACCTATATTAATTGCTCTTGATGTGCCTGTTAAGATATATGGGCCGAAAATATTTCCGTTGTTGTCTAATGCACCGGAATGTGATAAATTATGACCAGCACTGATTGTTAAGCTATTATTAAATGAGATAGTCATTGATCCAGTATGTGTTATATTTGAACCTACTGTAACATTATGGTCAATAATAACATCCGCTGTTGTAGGAGGAACAGTCCCTCCTACCCAGGTAGATCCAGTGTGCCAGGAGCCATCTTGCGCTGTAGTAAAGTTACAGGCATTAGAATTATTAATTGTCAGTTGAAGGGTCTCTGTATGTGAACAGCCCGCTGCATTAGTGCTGACATCTGTATAAGTTCCAGTTTGGGTATATGTTTGACCATTTACCGGCCAGGTATATGAATCACAGGCAGTTTGATATGTTGTATTGGAAGTAGAATTATTTATCGTTAGGTGGAGCGTCATTGTTTGTGCACAGCCATATCCGTTGTTATAAACATATGTATAGACACCACTTTGCGTATATGTGTTTCCATCTATCCAGGTGTAGGAATAACATGTATCTATTGAAAAAGTATGGTAAGATGAAGGGTAAATCGTTAAGACAAGTTCCTCGATATGCTGACATCCTGCTGCATTTGTAGATACAGACGTATATATTCCGCCTTGTGTATAAGTCTGACCATTTACTGACCAGGTAAATGAATCACAGGCAGTATGTGTTGTCACATTGAAAATAGAATTATTTATCGTTAGGTAAAGGGTTTCTGTATGTGGACAGCCTGCTGCATTAGTACTGACATCTGTATAAGTTCCAGTTTGTGTATATGTTTGACCATTTACTGACCAGGTAAATGAATCACAGGAAGTTTGATATGTTGTATTGGAAGTAGAATAATTTATCGTCAGGTGAAGGGTCTCTGTATGTGGGCAGCCTGAAGCATTGGTGCTAAGGTGGATATAAGTTCCATTTTGCGTGTAAGTCTGTCCATCTACTGGCCAGGTAAAAGAATCACAGGCAATATGTGTTGTAGTATTGGAAGTAGAATAATTTATCGTTAGGTGAAGGATTTCGTTATGATAACACCCATTCGGTAATAATGTGTGCACATAAAATGTTCCGCTTTGCGTATAAGTTTGACTATCTAATGGCCAAGTATAACTATCACAATAATCAATATAAGTAGTATTCGTAGAATGGTTACTAATAGTTAAGTTAAGGATTTCTGTATCTGGACATCCTGCCGCATTTGTAGTAAAAGAGTAATAAATTCCACTTTGCAAATAAGTCTGCCCATCTACTGGCCAGGTATAAGAAATACATGAATCTATTGTTGTAGAATTTGAAGTAGAATAATTTATCGTTAGGTAAAGGGTTTCTGTATGTGGACAGCCTGCTGCATTTGTAGAAACAGACGTATAGATTCCCCCTTGCGTATAAGTCTGTCCATTTACTGGCCAGGTAAAAGAATCACAGGCAATATGTGTTGTAGTATTGGAAGTAGAATAATTACAACTGCCATCATCCACAGTAGCTATTGAATCGTAATTGCATGCTGTAGGATCAGTACAACCATATTGAAACGTACAAAACCCTGTGGGATCCTGTACAGTAACTATCGATGTATCCGTTGAAGCATTACCACTACTATCTGTAACAGTTAAAACAACTGATTGTGGCCCCAAATCAGGGCAACCAAAGTTTGTTTTACTTAGACTCATATTAGCAATACTACAATTATCTGTAGAAGCACTATCAACATCTGAAGGCTCTATTGTAGCTGTCCCCAAAGAATCTAAATTTATAATAGTAGGCCCTGCTTTAAGCACTATAATTGGCCGTATGGTGTCTACTACATTAACTATAACTGTACCCGTTGAAGAATTACCACTTTTATCAGTAACGCTGTATGTTGTTGCATTTAAGCCTACATCAGAGCAATCAAAAAACGATTTAGAAAGTGTTCTAGTAAGACTATCTACAGGAGTACAATTATCAGAAGGCGGAAGACTATCAAGATTTGTAGGATTTAATTCAGTATACAGAAAACCAGTTTCTAAATATAGCGTATGATTTGGTGGAATTTCACAACGTGGCTTAATAGTATCTTGTATTATAATTGGTCGTGTCTTATGAGTAGAATTACCACTTTGATCAGTACAATTATATGTAATTTGATATGTCCCTATATCAGAGCAATCAAAATCCGTTTTAGAAAGGGTTATAATAAGACTATCAAAAGGTGTACAATTGTCAGAAGGTGCTACACTATCAAAATCGATAGGGGATATTTTAAGCGCTCCTAAAGAATCTAATTGAAATGTAATAGAATTTGAATAGAGTGCTACAACTGGTCCTATAGTATCATTGATACAAGGGTCGTTAGAAGGACAAGTACCACTACCAATCGGGAGGAATCCAAGGTAGGGAGCTCCCCCTGATGCAATTAACAAGCCTGAATTATCGTCTATTAATTCCCAAAAAACATCCGGTTGACTTGCTCCAAAATCACAATAGGTATCATAACAATCTGGAGCCATAGAAAAACTTTGTGTTCCGTAATAACCAGATGACAGTGTAAAAGGGCCATATGTATTAGCTCCATTGACCCCTGAAGCTTCCCACATATTAGTATTCCATCCATCTCCAGCATAATCATACATATGTAGCGTTACATTCATACCTGTAGAAGGAGTTCCTCCTGTACCAGAAACATAATTAAGTGTTGTTGTAATACAAGTATAGGAAGATAGGCACATTGGATCAAGGCTCCAATGCAATTGATGTATCCCATTGCTACTTGCCGTCCATGTTAATGGGCTTGTACCATAATCAACTATTATCCCATTTGCATCAACAACTGTGATATAACCACCACCTACCATTTCAGCTGTATAAGTAGTTCCTGAAATAACTGAAGATATCTCACTATACTCACCAGCGTAATTACAGATATCGATAGTCGTAGGACCAAAAGTTGGAGCAGCAACTGGATGATAAGGATACATTGACGTAAAGGTACACTGTCCATTAACACTGAAACGCACAAATAGTGTCAAAACAAATATTAATAATATTCCAGCCAAATGGTTTTTAAGATGTGTCATGGGGACCTTTAGATTGTACCGAATACTAAATTGGCATTGTTGACTATAAAACAAGATAGTACAATCAAATTTAGTGCCCTTTTGTAATTGCATGAAAACCATATACTTATACAATTTTGAACTCTAAATCGATTCCGTCATATGGAAAAAAATCTAATTTATAGACTCCATTTATATACACCTTGACATTTAATCCCTTTGCGCTCAATAAACAGCTATCCTTATTCCCCCCGAAGTACTACGAATTTTCTGAATAATACTCTTAAATAACTAATTGTAAAATAGATTCAGATATCAATCTACCTAAACAAAAAAAGCCACAAGCCCGTTTTATTGGACTTGCAGCTTTTTTTATGCTAAAATTTCTACTCTGGAATTATATTATAATTTTTATTTCCAAATTATTTTAGATGCTTTTTCGTAGCCTTCGATGTCTACAAAATATACATTTGTTCCAGACAAGTTAACATTATCAATACT
>JAKVCV010000042.1 GCA_022448945.1 Saprospiraceae bacterium | reverse complement strand
GCCTGCTCCACCATTTCCACCACCGCCACCATAAGTAGCATAATATGAACTACCTCCAGATGATTGTGAAGCAGAGTTATATGTTCCTGCGGATCCTCCTCCTGCTCTTAATTCATAATTACCTCCTATTGTAATACTTGATTCGCCACCAGATTGAGCATCATTAGCGCCAGCAGAAGTCCCACCAATACCACCAGCACCGACATTTATAGTCAATACGGTACCTGGCGTTACACTTAGTGTTCTCCAATGGAGTGCACCACCACCACCACCACCACCCGAAAATCCATTCGAGGCCAATGTTGATGCAGAACCACCACCGCCGCCGCCAACGCATACAGCAGATATTTCGGTAACACCTGGAGGAACTATAAATGTCTGTGCTGAACCTGTATAATTAAAGATCTGAGAAGAACCAGAACTACCAAAAGATGTATCAGCATAAGTGCCACTAGATGTATAAGTATTTCCATCTACTGACCAAGTATAACTATCACAAGCAGTCTCTGTAGTAGTATTATTGGTTGAAAAATTAATCGTTAAATCTAATGTTTCTGTATGTGTACAACCATCAGGACTTGTACTTACATCTGTATAAACTCCATCTGAAGTGTATGTTTGTCCATTTACTGGCCATGTATATGAATCACAGGCAGTCTCTATACTACTATTTGATGTAGGAAGATTTATTGTTAAATCCAGTGTTACTATACTATCACAGCCTTCAGCATTTATCATTGTATATGTTGCACTGTTATTAGATGCAGTATAGGTATTACCATCCATCCAAGTATAACTGTTACAGGCTTGTTGAACATCTGTACCATAAGTTGTAGGACATGATATGGATAAATTCCACTCAAGTGTAAATGAACCAGAACCAGTACTATATGCATCTTGCAGCCACCATACGCGCTGTGTACTCCCTGTAGTATTGGTCCATGTCTCTTGATATGTGTCAGGATCATCTCTACAAATTATCACTGTTTGTCCAGGACATGTTGAACCATATGCTAATTGATGTCTTGAATCATAATCATTTATAGATTGCCTTATGTCTAAAACATAACCATCTGGTACATCTATATAAAATACCATATCGTTGCCAACAGAAAAAGGTCCACATGAAGTTAATAGGTCGTCAGTCATCAAACTTGTTGAGTTTGTATATGGAGATGTTTCACCACCAAGATCTATTGCATTGGAACAATTATCACCTGGATATATGGTGTTAAACGCTGATGGACCTGCTTGGCTAGTTTGACCCGAACCGCAATCTGCCTGAACATAAAATTCATAATTTGTTCCAGGAGTAAGTCCAGATAATGAAATTGGACTACCTGGTGCCAATACGATAGTTCCTGTCCCTGGAGTAAACCCAGCTGGACCATATTCTATTTCAAAGGCAAAAACTGAACTTGATCCTATCCAACTTATATCTGCAGAAGTTTCTGTAATATTTGATGCTGCTAAAACTGTAGGTTGTGGGCAAGATGGTGCTTCTCTAACTTCAAAATTATCAATAGCGATATCGCCAGCCCAACTAGTTCCCCGTATACCGGTTATTCTAAATGTTACTGTACCAGAACCAAAATATGATGATATATCTACTATTTCTTCGTTCCACTGATTACCCTGATTACCCGATTTTGTAAAAATATTACTATAAGAAGCCCCCGAATTAGTAGAAATATCTACATTAAGGGTATTTATATCAATCCCATACATATGAGAATAAAATCTTAATTCAGGATTAACCAACGAACTTAAATTAACATTCTCTAAATACAACACTGCTTCATCTCCGTTTGCTCTTGGGGATGATGTTTCAATATACAAATAGTTACCACCACCTGTCATATCATCTGAAGGACCAGTATTGGAAGAGCTTGTACCTGAAGCATCTATTGTCCAATCAAAGTTATCATTTAGTCCTTCTTGTAACCAACAATTGGGTAAGGATGATCCATCAAAATTTTCAATAAATGGTGCCATAATGCCTGAGCATCCGGTTCCGGTTCCTCCTCCTGTAGTGGTAGTAACAGAAACATTGTCTAATAATATATCATTATAAAAATCATTACTACCACCACCGCTTTCTCCTCTAAATCTAATTGTAAGAATACCGAAAGCATCTAATCCTGTTAAATCCACTGTTTGCGTCGCCCACCCAATGGTATGGGTAGTATAACTCGCTGCAACAATCCAATTTCCTCCTAATGGGTCTAATACCTCTACATACATCTGATTAGCAGGTGAAACCGTATATGTCCCATCATCACTGTAGTAATCAAATGTTAAAGTTGTAGCTGTGGATCCTAAAACATCAATTTCCTGAACTTGCAGCACAGCTCCCGCATCACTACCTGAAAAATCAATCCATGCATAGCTACCAGCAGGTCTTCCATTACTGGCTACGTGATAGCCAGGATTTCCTGCAAATCTCCATCCATCACCTGTGGAAGCACTCTGACTCCAACAATTGATTCCTCCGACACCATTGGGAATTACTCCTGAACTAAAGTCTTCCAGAAATGGAGCAGGTGCAGGTAAACAACCCTGGCCTAATGCAGTACCGAAAGCAGTACAGAAGACAAGGATGGTAAATAGTAAATTTAAAATATTTTTTGAAGTGTTTTTGAGGGAAGAATTGAATGCACTTTTTTGTGTGCTAGATTTTAGCTGTTGCATGGTCTAAGGTTTAGATAGTGATATTATTGTGTGTATGTGCACACACGAAAGCCAAAATCATACCTAATCTTATTTTACTGATTATCAGTGTTTTAAAAACCCAATAAAATGCTTAGGCTTCCATTTTATAGACATAATTCCAATATATAGAAATAAATACACATTATACATAATTATAAATAATAAGAATATATACCTGAATCAACTTGTATTTCAATTGTTTATAGACAATTTTTTCGAATAAAAAATCGACAAAATCAAAGGTATTACCCAACTAAAACCCATTAAAATTAGTAATATTTTCAATTGAAAATTGCGAAAAATTAACACTTTTAATTAAATAAAATACAGCTAATTTTAGGCTATATGTTTTAGTTGAAATCTACTCTAAAATCGTTATATCTTTATCAATAAATAATTAAAAAGCTGCAAGTCCGGGTTATGAAACTTGCAGCTTTTTTATTAAAATTTCTACTCTAAAAATTATATTATAATCTTTACTCCCAGACTATTTTTGATGCACTTTCATAGCCTTCTATGTCTACAAAATATACACTAGTTCCGGACAAGTTTATTTTATCAATACTCCAGAATTGTTTTCCTTCTTCAAGGGTTGATGTATATACATTTTGTCCCAATGCATTATATATATTTATAGATGCATTATCTTCGAGAAGTTTAGGTAATAAAATGCATAAATTATCATAACATCTATACGCTTCAAATGTAGCTACATCTTCAACTTTATCGGTACTAACAACAGCTGACAATACAGTAATAATAAACCTGTCATTGCCCTCAACCGGATTACCGATATAACTGTAGTCTCCCTTCGTAAGGTCGTGAGAAACGGCCAACAACAGATCCTGTAACATAACCTTTGTGCCTGCTGAGAAGTTAGAAAGTTCTGTTAACGAGAGGGTATAATTATCTATTGCTGTTACTTCGGTATGTAAGGGTATTGTAACTATAGATCCATCAAGTTCAGACAAGCCATTAATACTCATATTGGTATTACCTGTTTTGGTAGCAAATTGGAATGAATTATCTCCATCCAGATATAATGCATCGTAGTTCTCGTCAACATCATCGGTTGCTTCATTGTAAAAGTATACAACAGAACTTACGCGCTCAGATTGATGTTGCATTGCTAAACGGAATATAGGCATAGTAGACTTCGTAAAGTCATCTACAGCTTGCGCTGGATCAGTAACACGATCATTATTGTTAAAGGTAATTGAGGTAAAACCACCTGCATTTACCCAGAAACCCTGCATAAGCGGAACATATTTAGTTAATCCTGGCGGATTACTTATACCCACTGGTGCAATAAAGCTATTATATGAACTGCCATTATATCTGTAATATACAGCCGGATTAGAATTTAAGCCCCATAGTTCATACAAATCAATCGGCGCAGGATATGGATTACTAACGATATTCCATCCACCACCATTACCTGAATTGCTAAGCGGTATACTGATATTCCCCGTATTCAATTCTCCAGTAAAGTCAAACTCGATACCTCCGGGAGGAACATAAGCGTATTGATAAAAACCTTCACCATTGGCCATAGGATGAGCAAGAGTTGTAGGAGCTGTCCACAGAGCTGCAACCTCATCATAATAGTACACATTTGGATTTCCACTTGAAGCTAATAACATATTACAATCATCATCAATTTGCGCAATAGTCGCATTATTAACAGGTGTACCGTAGAATATATTTGCATATGGATATCCAGCATTTGGGATAAACTGTTCCACAGTAAAATCACCTACAGTAGTACCACCATTATCATGTACTAAAGCCGTACTTGATGCATCCGCTAATAAAATAGCTTGATAACCAGTTACATCTATTATTGCTCCGGTATCTACTCTTAACAACCTGCTAATAGAACAATCTGTATTTGCAGATATTGTTCCTGTAACAGACACAATAAGATCTTCTACTTCACCTATATTAATTGTTCTTGTTGACCCTGTCAAATTATAAGAGCCAGAAATACTTCCATTATTGTCTAACGAGCCGGAATGCATTAATACATTACCTGCATTAATACTAAGACTATTGTTTGCTCCAATTGTTATATCACCATCAACTTGTATATCTAAATTAATTAATACATTATGGGCAATTGTAGCATGATCATATGAAGCAGGAACAGCACCTCCTACCCAGGTTGATCCATTATTCCAAGGTCCGTCCTGAGCGGTAATAAATGATGCTACTACAGCTGGTTCATTGACCACAATATTATTGATTGTAGCAAAACATGGTGGTCCGGTAGTATAATCCTGAATTTCTATAGAATAGGTTCCCGCAGCTATAGGATCGCCAGAACTAGCTGAACTAAAAGTTGCACTTGTAACACCTCCGATTTGTGAAAATCCTGGGCTCAATTGAAAGACATAATTACTAGCACCATTAGACCAGCCACCTGATGCAGTTATCTGGATCGCCCCATCGCTACAACCAACACAAGAAGCATCTGTGACAACTACATTGCCAGTTATTGGATTTGAAGGGCCATTTATGTAAACTGATCCTGTACTTATACAACCATTGGCATCTGTTACACTATAACTATGGTTCCCGCCAGATAAACTGCTGGCAGTCCAGCTTGTTTGATTACCAGCACTTGAACCCCATAATATTTGGTATGGTGGTGTGCCTCCATAATTTTGCATATATAGCTCTGCAGAACCATCGCTACTTCCATAACAGGATATATCTACTGGAT
>JAKVCV010000041.1 GCA_022448945.1 Saprospiraceae bacterium | reverse complement strand
GCAATTGTAAATCCTAATTATACCAGAAAAAATATATTGCGTGTTGAAAATACTTTGATCAGAAAACAGAATTTTGGTAAAATTCACCTGCTGGGAGAGGATGTAAATCGTAAATGTCGCTTGGAGCTTTACGATAGGGATGGTAAAAGTTTTTGGCAATATGATGTTTTCTTATCTGAGCTCAAATGATAGGCTTTTATGTTTTAAGAGTAAAAAATTACTTCTCTTTCATATGATAGTTTTGAATATATTCCATTTTATATTTACTCTTATTCTTTTTTAATAAATACAATACAAATATTTATTTTTTAAAAAAAAGTCTATTTTAGATGTTTCAGAATACCTGATTATTTTCTATTTTATCTGGAAAAGATCTGTGTGTAAAAAAATGACATTAATGTCGTTCTAGAAATTTTAAGATTTTAACAAAGGGAGAAATCTAATAAACAATTTGTATTAACTCGCTTTAAAATTAGATCTGGTGTTTTGGGACTTAGTTCTAGTTATAGTTTAATAAATAAAAGTTTATTTTAATCATGAAAGATCAAAATGCTATTGGAGGCAATTTTAAATTTAATTATTTAAAGGTTTTTGGCTCTGTTGAGAATTTTTATAAAGATCTCAAAAGCTATCGTCGTGTTTTAGACGTTTCGGAATGTACTTATGTGTATGGGGAGTTGTCATTTTATAATAAATTGTTCGATGAAAGGGACTGGAAATGTAAATCACGATTGGTATGTACAGATGTCGCATCTGGACAATTATTGTGTGATATGAAGAAAGATATTGAAGTTAAAAAAGAACAGAATATTGTAAGTGTCAGAGAAGGGTGGGGGACTGCCGACCCAGGATGGTGGAAAAGAGGAAAATATAAATGGGATGCATATATTGACGATAAATATATAGGAACAGCATATTTTTATATTGTTGATGAGGGGCTTGTAACAGATACAGAAAATCCTTACTTTTCTATTCAAAGTATCCGGTTATTTGAGTCAGATGTGAGTGGTATTTCAATGAAAGACCGAAAGTATCTTAAAACTTTTAATAAAACTACTACGCGTTATATTAATGCAGAATTGAATCTTGATATTGTTAGTCCTAACAAACCATTGCCACTTGACTTTAAATTTAATTTCTATAATGATGCCGGTCAGCATAAGGCTTTTATGGAATATTTTAAGGAATATAATGATAATAGACCAGTATTCACTTTTGATACTGGATATGGTTCTAGTAAGGGCAATTATTGGTTTGAGGATGATTATACCCTCGAAATTCAATTTATGGATGAATTAGTGGCAGTTGTTCCATTCAAAGTTGCACAAGAAGAAGAAGAAATGGAAGGGGAGTTGTCTTTTAATGTTGGCAACCGTTCTCAAAGTTCAATTTCTGGAAAGCCTAAAAAAGTAGGTAAACTCACCTATGAAGAGGCAACTAAAGAATTAAATGCTCTAATTGGCTTGGAAGCTGTTAAAAAACAGATTGACGAATTTGCTACTTATCTGAAATTCTTAAAAATTAGAGAAGAAAAAGGATTTAAAGAATCTAATAACTTTAATTTGCATACTGCTTTTTTGGGTAATCCTGGTACAGGGAAAACTACTGTTGCAAAAATGCTAGGACAAATTTATAACAGCCTAGATTTATTAACTAAAGGCCATGTACATGAAGTTGGCCGAGCAGATTTGGTAGGAGAGTATATAGGTCAAACGGCACCCAAAGTCAAAAAAGCAATAGATAAAGCGCGTGGAGGTATTTTATTTGTTGATGAAGCATATGCGCTTTCTGATAGAGGTGATGATGGAAAAGATTTTGGGAAAGAAGTAATTGAAGTACTTCTTAAAGAAATGTCAGATGGTAAAGGTGATATTGCGATAGTTTTTGCGGGTTACCCTAAAGAAATGCAGTCTTTTGTGACATCAAACCCTGGCATGGGGTCAAGAATATCTTCAATGATTCATTTCTCAGATTATGTCCCTGATGAATTAATGGAAATTGCGGAATACGCTGCTGAAAAAAGAGGTATAAAAATAAACGCTGAAGGGAAAAAATTATTGCATAAAAAAATTGTTGAAGCATATAGGGGTAGAGATGCCCATTTTGGAAATGCTAGATTTGTAAATGGTATAATCGAAGAATGTAAACAAAATATGGCTCTAAGACTTATGAAAGTTGAAAACTTCGAAAATTTAGAAAATGATGCACTTTCTACAGTTGTTTTGGAGGATGTTGAAAAAGCATTTGGTGTAACTAATACGCAAATTGTACATATACCTGTTGATGATGCGGCATTGTCTGAAGCACTCAAAGAATTGCATGAGATGATTGGTCTTGATGAAGTTAAGCAGGATGTTGATGAGTTGGCAAAATTAGTGAAATACTATACTGAAATTGGTAGAGATGTAAAAAAAGCATTTTCAATGCATACCGTTTTTACAGGTAATCCGGGTACTGGTAAAACTACTGTTGCAAGAATTTTGGTTAAGATCTATAAAGCTTTAGGTATTCTCGAAAGAGGGCATTTAATTGAATGTGATAGAAAAGGTCTTGTTGCTGGCTATACAGGTCAAACAGCTATTAAAACTTCTGAAATGATCGATAAAGCAATAGGTGGGGGGTTGTTTATTGATGAAGCATATTCTCTGACACAGGGTGGCCAGGGAGACTTTGGTAGAGAAGCGGTAGATACCCTCCTAAAACGTATGGAAGATCAGCGTGGTGAGTTCATAGTCATTGCCGCTGGTTATCCTAATGAAATGCGTAAATTTCTTGAAATAAACCCTGGGCTACTTTCTAGATTTGACCGGACGCTTAATTTTCCTGATTATGATGTTGATGAGTTAATGAATATTGCTAAAGTGATGTTTGAAAATGAAAATTTGATTTTGAATGATGCCTCTAAAGAGCATCTTGAGAAATATATCAATCGCATGCTTGAACATAAACATAAATATTTTGGGAATGCACGATCAATCAGAAAGGTAGTAAAAGAAATTTCTAGACGTCAAAATCTCAGATTAGCTGAGCTTTCTTCTCAAGAAAGAACTTCTGATATGATGAAATTGGTGACTTTAGATGATTTTGATGATTTCAAATTAATAGAGCAGGATGATGATGATCAACCACGTAAAGGGATTGGCTTTAGATAGATTTCATTCTTAATCTAAAAACATTTTAATGAGTTTCTTTGATTGTTATGGTCTCGGAAACTCATTTTTGTATGTTCTGATTAAATTTTATTAGTTCTTTGTTAAAAAAATAAATCTTGTTTTTAATAAATCGGTTATTTTAATGAGCATCATTAGAACTTTTACTAT
Source organism: Saprospiraceae bacterium (assembly GCA_022448945.1). Taxonomy (GTDB): domain Bacteria; phylum Bacteroidota; class Bacteroidia; order Chitinophagales; family Saprospiraceae; genus Aureispira. The sequence continues at coordinate 2,473 of JAKVCV010000041.1, read as the reverse complement.
TATTGTATCAGTTAAGACAGATTCATTATCCTAATGGTTGGAGTTTAATTATATTTTATCTTCCAATAATTAAAAAATCAAAAAAAATGGGTACCAGAAAAACGATTTTATCAGCTATCCAGCCTACTGGAAATATGCATTTCGGCAATTATTTTGGAGCTGTACAAAATTGGGTGCGTTTGCAAAAGGATTACAAATGTTTTTATGGTGTCGTGGATTACCACGCTATGAGTATGCCTTATAATCCTAAAAAGCTAAGAGAAAATACTTGGAATATTCTTTTTAATCTCATTGCTGTAGGTGTTGATGTGGAAAATTTATTCATTCAGTCACTTGTCCCTGAACATGCAGAATTGAGCTGGATATTTAATTGTTTTTGTTCCTATGGCCAATTGTCTAGAATGACGCAATTTAAGGACAAAAGTATGCAATCTAAAGAAAAAGCAAGTGATGAGTTTATCTCAGCAGGCCTTTTTGATTACCCTGTTTTGCAGGCTGCAGATATACTTATATATAAAGCTGATTATGTCCCTGTAGGCAAGGATCAGGAACAACACCTTGAATTAACTCGTAACATTGCAGAACGATTTAACAGGCAGGTTGGTAAAGAATATTTTGTGCTGCCAGAATCACTTTTTACCAAAATCCCAAAGGTAATGTCTACTGCTGACCCTACCAGAAAAATGAGTAAAAGTGCAGGTGAAAAACATCATATTACAGTCTTCGCAGATGAGGCAAAAATAAGAAAACAAATTAAATCTGCAGTTACTGATACTGGCGAGAATACAAGTAACAAAATGAGTGCAGGTGTCGAAAACTTGTTTTCATTGCTAGATGCTTCAGGTAAAACAGAAGCGCATGATAGTCTACTAGAATCCTACAATAATGGTAGTCTCCAATATTCTGAACTTAAAGAAGAGGTCGCCAATGGTCTGGTTGAACTTAGTGCTACCTTCAAATCAAGAAAAGCAGAAATTGCAAGTAATAAAAAAGAGTATAAAGCTAGGATTAAGGCATCTTCTGCACTTATACGTAAGCGTGCACAACAAACGATCCGTGAAGTAAAAGATCTTACAGGTTTGGCAAATATAAAGTTCTAGATGTTTTAGGCCTAATAAATACTATGAATTTAAAGTTCTAGGATTCTCATTTCTATCCGATCGTTTTTCTTTCGACCATTCACTGAATTATTTAGTGCTATCGCATTTGTACTTCCGCGGCCAACACCTATGAGTTGTGTTTCTAAAGCTCCTTTATTTGTAAGGTGCTCGATAATTTTTTCGGCACGTGCTTTTGTAAAAGTTAAACTTTTCATGCCATCTAGGCTATTGTCAGAATGACTGGATATTTCAATTTTCATTTTTGGATTTTCCTTTAGTATTTTCATCACATCATTTAATATTTCGAATGAGCTTTCTTTAAGCACATTACTTCCTTCTTCAAATGTGACTTCAGTTAATAGAATACGCTCACCTTTCTTTAATGACATATCTATACTAAAAGAGGGCAATTGGATTTCTTTAAATTCTGATACCGAAACTAAATCTATAAAAATATATGTACATTCATTTTCTTGTCTATTGTTAAATGCATCTTCGTTTATATTACTAAAATTACCAATGGCTATATATTTTTCCCCTCCATTGGCTTTATAAACAGCCGAGACTTCTTGCCAGTCATATTGTTTTTTAATAAAGGTCTGATCATTGTTTTGTAATGCAAGAGCCGGAATGTCTATCTTTCTTTTTTCGGTACTAACTTCAAGTAAGTCTTCGCTCAACACAACTCCTATTTCTTTTATTGCAGTAGAACAAAATTTTATAGGCAAACGAGCAAACATTTTTACTATATATTGTTTATCTTTTTCAAGCGCTGAAATTAATCTCCCTTGTTGAAATTCTCCGGTTATATCAAATTTTAAAAGTGTTAAAACATCACGATGTGCAGCAGGGGGTAGTTTCATGCCTTGTACAAAGGAGCGTGAATTTTTTGACAAGGGGCAGTTTGTATTAATATAGGTAGGGGTCCCTGCAATAGGAGACCAGCCGACTACTGTATCAATTTTTTCAGTGCTTCCATCGCATTTTGCACCTTGCTCAAAAGAAGGATTTACTACAAGATTTTGGGCAAAAGAGCTTAAATTGAGCAATTGCGATATTAAAAAACAGAAAAATATTCTCATAAAAATAAATTTTGTATAAATGTTTTTTTGTTTAGTTAACGTCAGTATTTTTTTGCTATTATGTTAAAGGTAAATAAATTACCATTCTTAATTGTAAAAAATTGTGCCATTGTGAAAAAACGAAATATTTGTAATAATATTTAATAGCCAAAAGTTAGGTATATCTCCTTAGATGTAAAGTTCTTTTTAGCTTTAATCCGTTCATACACATTCCATTGAGATAAAGGAATTTTTTGATGTTTTTGGTGCTGGAAAAAACTTTTAAATTTTTTCTAACAAAAAGCTTAAAAA
>JAKVCV010000040.1 GCA_022448945.1 Saprospiraceae bacterium | reverse complement strand
GCAGAAATTACATCGGTAACTGTTACTGATACAGACCCATTTACAGTTACTGAAGTGGTTGCTGAACATCCGTCAGTAGGACCACCTGAATAATCTGTGGCTGTAACTGTATATACACCAGCAGGTAAACTACCAAAACCATTATAGCCGTTAATATTTGGCTGAATAGTATTAGATGATGCATCTTCCATATCGTAATAATATGCATACATGCCTCCTGGCGAGGCAGTAACCATAATAGTTCCATCATTACCATTACAAGTTGCATCGGTAACTGTAGGGCTAATTATTATTGGAGAAGGTTCCCAAATTGAAACGGAACCAGTAGAAATACATCCATTTGCATCGGTTACAGTATAACTATGGTTGCCGGCAGCCAAATTATTAGCTGTCCAATTTGTTTGACTACCTGCACTTGAACCCCACAATACTTGATATGGTGGAGATCCTCCACCGTTAAACACAACTATTTGAGCAGATCCATCACTTCCTCCATTACAGCTTACATTCACTGGATTATTACCCGCTGGCGACAGCTGAACATCCATGAATGTAGGCTCGTTTATCAATACAAAACCAACACCTGTACATCCATTTGCATCGGTTACAGTAACATAATAACCATCTGCTATTTTATTCGAAATAGATTGTGTGTTTTGTCCTGAATCCCATAAATATGTATAGGGTGCTGTACCGCCACTAACATTTGCAGTAGCAGACCCATCACTACCATTAAAGCAGGATACATCTGTTCCAGACACTGATACAGTGATTCCATTGGAGATTGTTAGATCTAATGTTACTACACTATCGCAGCCAGCGGTATTTGTTAAGGTATGTGTTGCTGTGTTATTACTTGCTGTATAGGTATTTCCATCTATCCAGGTATAACTACCACATGCAGAAATTATATCGGTTCCTGATAAAGCAGCAGGCTCATTAATCGTAACATCACCATAAGCTTCACAACCATTATCATCTGTAACACTATAAAAATGGGTGCCAGCAGGTAAACCAGTAGCATTCCACGTTGTTTGACTTCCAGCACTTGGCATCCATAGTATTGAATATGGTGGAGTCCCTCCCCCATTTTGTACATGTACTTGCGCTGAACCATCACTATCTCCAAAACATGATACAGATACTGGATTAGCTCCAATAACAGTAGTATCTAATTGCAGATCAATCGGATCAGGTCCATCAATGTATACCTGTGTAGTTACAATACAAGGTGTACTCTGTCCATAATAGAAACAAGTCCAATCTTCAACTTCTATATTATAAAATCCTTCTACGTTGGCATACCACAAGGTACTTGGCATACTATTCCCATTTAATTTGTATAGAAAATCACTAGGATTAGAGCCACCCCAACCACCATAGCCACTAGCACTAATTGTACCAGCTTGCCATGACATTTGAGGGTTATAACATTGGAGATCAGTAGTAGAAACACTAATCATTGCAGGACTAGATGGTCCATTAATAGCAAAATTGTTAGTAACTGAACAACCATTAGCATCGGTTACCGTTACTGTATAGTTTCCAGCTGTCAGACCAGTAAAAGTAGAACTTGATTGATTACCAGAACCTATATCATACTGATATGGAGGGATCCCTCCAGAAACAGTAAGTCCGCTATATGAACCATTATCACTATTTGTTCCACTATAGCAACTTACTGGTATCGTTGTTCCTGTATTACTTATAGTTAATGCACAAACATCAGATAAGGTAACGACAATATCATTATCTGCTGGACAATATGTACCTGTATGTCCCGTCGATGTAGAAAAAATTCCACCGGTTATTGTATATGTATCAGCTGGCAAAGGATACCCAATGGCACCAAACCATATTTCACCAGGAACGTATTGACAGGATTGAGGAGATATTGTTGAACTTGATATACATAATTGATCTGCAGAAGCACCAGGAGGACCACCTCCAGATGAAGAAACATGTATTTCACCATCAGTACCACCAATAGTTGTTGGGTTCGTAGCAGAAACTAAATTTAATGTTAAAGGGCTAAGTGGACCATTAACCGATATTCCTCCAAAAGTCTCCATACAATTATTAGCATCCGTTACAGTAAGGGTATAATTTACAGTTGCTGAAAGGTGCGTCCAATAATCATAAGGGGTTGAGTAAGATGAACCATCATCGCCATTCAGCAGATATGAATAAGGTGCTGTACCATCAAAAACATCTACCCCTGCCATTCCATCGTGTGCATCATAACAAGATTCATCCGCGTAAGTATTACTCGTATAAATTGACATCTGAACAGGTTCATATACTGTATAATTATGTGTTATTGCACATCCATTATCGTCCGTTATAGTAACATCGTAACTAGGTCCACCTAAATTAGATGTTCCTGTTAGATTTGAAATATCTTCTGTTGTAGCTGTAAATACATTTGGACCTGACCAAATATAGGTATAAGGTGCTGCTCCACCATTAACAGTCAGATCAATTGCACCTGTAGCATTACCTGCACAGTCTGCATCAGTAATAGATGCAGTAGCCGTCAAATTACACGGATCCGTCAAAGTAACGACAATGGTATCCACTGCTGGACAATAAGTGCCGGAATGACCTATTGATGTAGAATATATACCACCTGTTATGGTGTAGGTATCTGCTGGCAAGGGATACCCAAAAGCACCAAACAACATTTGACCAACACCCGTTACATTTTGACAGGATTGAGGAGATATTGTAGTACTTGATATACATAATTGATCTGCAGTAATAGCGGGATAACCTACAACTGATGAAGATACATCTATTTCACCATCCGTTCCACCAATTGTAGTTGGATTTGTAGCTGAAACTAAATTTAATGATAAGGGGGCAAGTGGACCATAAACAGAGACTCCACCAAAAGTCTCCGTACAGTTTCGCGCATCTGTTACAACAAGGGTATAATTTACAGTTGCTGAAAGATGTGTCCAATAATCATAAGGGGTTGAATAAGATGAACCATCATCTCCATTCAATAGATAAGAATATGGTGTCGTACCACCTGAAACCATTACACCAGATACACCATCGTGTGCATCATAACAAGACTCATCCGAATAATTAGAAAGATCTTCAAGAACTGAAAGCTCAGCAGGTTCACTTATAGTTACACCTCCAAAGGCTTGACAACCATTATCGTCTGTAACCATATAAACATAACTCCCAGGTGCTAAACCTGTTGCATTCCATGTCGTTTGATTACCAGCACTTGGCATCCATTGTATTGAATATGGTGGTGTTCCTCCCCCATTTTGAACATGTACTTGCGCGGAACCATCACTATCCCCATAACAAGATACAGAGACTGGATTATCTCCAACAATAGTAGTATCTAATTGTAGATCCATAGGATCGGGACCATCAACGTATACAACTGACGTATCATAACATGAGGTCGTCTGTCCATACGGAGAACCACCAGTATCCTCCACTATTATAGTAAAAGTTCCTTCTACGTTAACATAATACATATAGGGAGATCCTTCTACTACTCCATTTATTGTATATATATGATTTGCAGAAGGGGGCGATGACCACCCTCCAGATACGCCTGCACTAATTGTTCCTGCTTCTAATACAGACGAAGGATTATGACATAAGATATCCGTTGTATTTACATTAAGACCTATTGGACTTGATGGTCCATTGACGACTATGCTATTAGTAGTTGTACATCCACTAGCATCTGTTGCCGTCACTATATAACTTCCAGCTGTCAAACCCGTAAAAGTAGAACTAGCTTGATTGCCAAATCCGATATCATACTGATAAGGAGCAGTTCCTCCACTAACTATAAGTCCGCTATATGAACCATTATCACTATTTGTTCCACTATAACAACTTACTGGTATTGTTGTTCCTGCATCTGTAATACTTAATGCACAACCTGCAATTGTAGTGAAACTAATTGCACCTGACCAATATGATGTATCACCAGGTGAACAAATTGATCGAACTGATACACCGTATGTTTCGTTAGGACTAAGTCCTGTTATGGTATAAGGATTTGAGTTTACGACAACATAATTTGTTGATGGGCCCGGATAGACACCATAACTAATCATCCATTGTGTTGCAGTTCCATTTTCAATCCAAGAAAGTTCGGCACTTGTAGTACTAATATTTGATACAACAGGGTTAAAGTTATCGCTCGGATCTCCTGGCATTGCACAGCTGAAAGCAGTTGTAAAACTTATAGGACCGGAATAACTGATACCATTGACAACGTGATCAGAAGTATCTCCAGGGCCACATAAAGCCCTTATATATACATCGTATGCTGTAGATCCTGACAAACCATTTAATGTATATGTGCCATAATTACTACTATTATAAGGCTCTATAGCAGATGTACCTGTACCAGGAATAAATCCGGAAGGACCCCATTCTATGTAAGCGCCCTGTTGCGTATCGTTCCATGACCAATCTACCATGGCGGTTGAAGCAGTAACATTATTTCCAAAAGGATTTCCAATAGAAATAGGTATACATATGGCAGTAGCTTCTCTAACTTCAAAGTTATCAATAGCTATATCTCCTGCCCAACTACTTCCACGAATACCAGTAATTTTAAATTTTACTATGCCAGAAAATGAAGAAAGGTCTACTATTTCTTCGTTCCACAGGTTGCCCTGATTACCCGATTTTGTAAAGATAGAGGTATAAGTACTCCCCCCATCAGTAGAAATTTCTACATTAAGGGTTGCTATATTTGTACCATACATATGAGAATAAAATCTTAATTCAGGACTGCTTAAAGAACTTATATCAACATCTGATAAATAGAGCACTGCATCATCTCCATTTACTCTTGGGCTGGAGGTTTCAATATACATGTAATTACCTCCACCACTCATATCATCTGAAGGACCAGTATTAACAGAGGGTGTACCACCTGCATCCAGTGTCCAATCAAAGATATCAGCTGTTTCCTGTGACCAACAATTGGGTAAGGATGCTCCATCAAAATTTTCAATAAATGGTGCCACAATACAAGCGGAAACCGCTGATACTGCAATATCGTCTAATAATATATCATTATAAAAATCTTGACTATGCCCTCCGCTTTCTCCTCTGAATCGAATTTTTAAAACACCTGAAACAGCTAATCCTGTTAAATCCACTACTTGCGTTTCCCATCCATTGGTATGAGTAGTATAACTTGCTGCAAGAATCCAATTCCCTGATTGGTCTCTAGTCTCTAAATATAACTGATTAGCAGGTGAAATAGTATTTGACCCAGGATCACTATAGTAATCAAATGTAAGTTGTACAGATACTAATGAAGAAACATCAATTTCCTCAACTTCCAATACCACTCCGACATCAGTACCTGAAAAATCAATCCAAGCATATGTACCGTCTGCTCTGCCATTCTGTGCTACATCATAGCCAGGAAGTCCTGAAAATCTCCATCCATCTCCGGTAGTAACACTCTGACTCCAACAATTAATCCCATTGGCACTGGTAGGTATCTGGCCTGTACTAAATGTCTGTAGATATGGAGTGGGTGCAGGGATACATATCTGGCTAACTGCATCACCAAAAGTAATGCACAAAATAAAGACAGATAAAAAGAATCTAAGAATGTATTTTGAATTGTTTGTTAGGGGGGAATGGGGTGCACTGCTTTGAGTACTAGATTTTAATTCTTGCATGTTTTATGGTTTATAGTGTTCGCGCGTAAACAGATAATCACCAAAATCATACCTGTTTGTATGTTGTTGATTATCAATTATATATAGCAAAATAAGTGCCTTAAAAAGTCTATGTAATGGAAAAAATCCGTCATATGGAAATTATTTATAATTATGTATACTTATTTCCAATAAAACTTATTATAAGAATGATTTATTTGTTAGACAGTTATCTAAAAAAAAGAAGCCACAAGTCCAATAATTAATTGGACTTGCAGCTTCATTACACTAAAATTTATACTCAGGAATTAACTTTTAATTTTTATTCCCAAATTATTTTAGCTGATTTTTCGTAGCCTTCGATGTCTACAAAATATACATTTGTTCCAGACAAGTTCGCATTCTCAATACTCCAGAATTGTTTTCCTTCTTCGAGTGT
>JAKVCV010000004.1:120258-153527 GCA_022448945.1 Saprospiraceae bacterium | reverse complement strand
TGAGTTCCTGATACATCCCATGAACATGTACTTGTATTAAATGATGATGTCTCATAACACGCTAAACCTGTCGGTGCAGCTGGCTGTGTTCCGGATACATCCCATGAACATGTTCCTGTATTAAATGATGATGTCTCATAACATGCAATAGTCGGTGCTGTTGGCTGAGTACCTGATACATCCCATGAACATGTACTTGTATTAAATGATGATGTCTCATAACACGCTAAACCTGTCGGTGCAGCTGGCTGTGTTCCGGATACATCCCATGAACATGTTCCTGTATTAAATGATGATGTCTCATAACATGCAATAGTCGGTGCTGTTGGCTGAGTACCTGATACATCATACGAACAGGTTGATCCATTCCACGTAGCAGTCTCATAACATGCAACTGTCGGTGCTGTTGGCTGAGTACCTGATACATCCCATGAACATGTACCATTATTAAATGACGATGTCTCATAACACGCTAAACCTGTCGGTGCAACTGGCTGAGTACCTGATACATCATATGAACAGGTTGATCCATTCCATGTAGCAGTCTCATAACATGCAACTGTCGGTGCTGTTGGCTGAGTACCTGATACATCCCATGAACATGTACTTGTATTAAATGATGATGTCTCATAACACGCTAAACCTGTCGGTGCTGTTGGCTGTGTTCCTGTTACATCATATGCACAGGTTGTTGCATTCCATGTAGCAGTCTCGTAACATGCAACTGTCGGTGCAGCTGGCTGGGTACACCCTCCACCACTGTTTTCGATAGTAAGCGTAAATCTAGTAAATGAAGTACCTGTATTACCAGAAAAAGAATAGTTGCCAGTAGAAAGATCATGTGTAGATCCCGTTTGGGCATCTTGTAAAAAAGCTCCCCATCCACTAGGCATATTAGAAAATTCAGCTAATGTCAGCGTGAAACTAGCAGAAAACGTAGTTTCAAAAAACAAAGGTATTGTGATTGTACTGGAACCGGAAAGTAATGCAGTTGGTATAGAATTAGCGTTTAATTCTGTACCATCGCTAAGAACTTGTCCAAATTGCCATCCAGAAAAGCCATCTAAATATTGTGCATCATACCAACTATCAAATCCCATAGTAACAGCTTGCGCACCAGGAAAAAGAGGATCAGCAAAATTCACTAAAGTACTTATAGCATTTGAAGCTTGCGACACCTCTAGACGAACTGTTGGACTTTGAGCTATAAGAGAAAAATGAAAGACTGAAAGAATAGAAAGAATTTTTATTGCTTTTTTCATGGTTTAAAGTGTTTTATGTGATATAAGTTATATAATACGCACTCATAAATACAAAAAGCAATCCAAAATATAAATTACTGAATTACAGGTGATTAGAGTTTTAACCATTTCCATAATCTGGAAAAAATCCAATTATTGGACAAAAAATAAATAAAAAAAAGTTTTTGTGCCGATTATTATTTTTGTGAACACCTTTCAATTAAAACATAAAAGATAAAAGAATCAAGTTGAAAATGCTAATAAATACAAAATTGGCAATTACCTAATATTCGATAAAAATGTTCAAACATCTAATGACACAATCATTAAAAAATAAACAATAGTAGTAATAATTCAATCCGTCTGGTTCCAGAGTTCTAAAAAAGGAAATGGTGCTTTAATTAAAAATTTCATCAGATAAACCTAGAAGATAAATAAGTAAATAATTAGTGGCATTATTATAGGATACTATAAACGTTTTATTGGAAAAAACAATCCTTATACCTTATATTTATACAATTAATAATTAAACAGTTTGGTCGTGAAAAACACTTATAGGTTAACAGGTATGAGCTGTAATGGCTGTAAAAAAAATGCTGAAAATGCTTTAAAAATACATGAAGCTGTTTCCTCTGCTATCGCTAATATTGAACTATCAGAAGTTGTTATTACAACTACAGGTTCAATATCGATTTTAGAGCTTCAACAAGCACTAGACAACAAGGGCCTTCATTACAAGATATCTATTCCTCCCAAAAACTATCAAACAACAAAGAATCCATCACCTCAAAAAAATGCTTCTGCGAAAGCTTACAATTCCAATAGTGTTTTTTATTGCCCAATGTATTGTGAAGGGGAAAAAACCTATAAAAAAAATTGTGCTTGCCCAGTATGCGGAATGGATTTGTTAGGAACATATCCGTCTAATAACGAAGAAATTAAAATACATCAGGAATTAATTAACAAATTAAAAATTGCTATTGTTTTTACGATTCCTATTTTTATTATTGCAATGGCCGACATGTTTGAGAAAAACCCACTGACCAATGTTCTTTCCCAATTACAATGGAATTGGATCCAGTTTACTTTATCACTTCCCATCGTGTTTTATGCTTGCCTGATATTATTTGAAAAAGCATGGAAATCGATTATAACATGGAATCTAAACATGTTTACATTAGTTGGATTAGGTGCAGGAACAGCTTTTATATTTAGTGTTTTTGGACTATTTTTCCCTAATATTTTTCCAGAACAATTTAAAACAGAAAGTGGGAATGTATTTGTCTATTTTGAGGCAACATCTGTAATTCTAACATTTGTTCTAATGGGTCAGATACTAGAAGCAAGAGCACATAGTAAAACCAGTGGTGCTATCAAAGCATTGTTGGAACTTACTCCAACAAAGGCCAACCTAATAAATGAAAACAATGCAGACACATTAATAGATGTTGAAAATATTAAAAAAGGAAATAAATTACGTGTAAAACCTGGAGACAAAATACCTGTAGACGGAATAATTTTAGAAGGAAATTGCAATATAGATGAGTCAATGATAACAGGTGAATCAATGCCTGTAGATAAAATCATTGGTGACAAAGTAAGTGCCGGCACTTTAAACACTAACAGATCATTTGTGATGGAAGCAAAAAAAATTGGTTCTGAAACCTTGCTCGCACAAATTATTAAAATGGTTAATGATGCGAGTAGGTCAAGAGCTCCTATCCAAAAAGTAGTTGATAAAATCTCTAAATATTTTGTGCCAATTGTAATTTTGATTTCACTAATTACTTTTACTTTTTGGTATTCCTTTGGCCCTGAACCTAAAATAGTATATGCATTTGCAAATGCCATTTCCGTACTCATCATAGCATGCCCCTGTGCTTTAGGCCTTGCTACTCCTATGTCCATCATGGTAGGAATAGGAAAAGGTGCACAGAATGGAATTTTAATACGAGATGCTGAAGCTTTAGAGAATTTAAACAAAATTGATATCCTGATAACTGATAAGACAGGTACACTTACGCAAGGGAAACCTTCTGTCAAAAAAATAGTTTCGATACAAATAAATAATAATCTCTTACTTCAATATATTGCTTCATTAAATCAAAATAGTGAACACCCTTTGGCTCAAACTACAGTAGAATATGCTCACAAGAATAATGTGAAATTACTTCCTGTTATAGGGTTTGAATCAATTGCAGGTAAAGGTGTGACTGGAAGAGTAGATAATAAAAAAATTGTTGTGGGAAATAAAAAAATAATGACAGATTTTAATATAATAATCTCTACTGAAATACAGAAAAAAATTATAGCAGCTCAACAAACTGATAAAACAGTATCTTATGTTGCTATAGATGGCAAAATAGCAGGTTATATTGTTATTTATGATGCCATTAAGGATAATAGTAAAAAAGCCATAGAAGTACTACAAAAGCAAGGTCTTGAGGTCATTATGTTGACAGGTGATAATGAATACACAGCACAATCTGTAGCCAGCCAATTGAATGTTAAAAACTTCAGTGCAAACTGTATGCCTGAAGACAAGTTAAATATGATCGTTGAACTTCAGAAAAAAGGCAAAATAGTTGCCATGGTAGGTGACGGCATTAATGATGCTCCTGCATTAGTACAGGCAGACATAGGTATTGCAATGGCAGCAGGAACAGACGTTGCTATTAACAATTCAGATGTGACCTTGGTTAAAAGCGATCTAATGGACATTGTAAATACAATGAAAATCGGTGAACAAACAATGATAAATATTAGGCAAAATTTATTTTTTGCCTTTATATATAATACTGTAGGTTTACCCATTGCCGCAGGGGCTTTATATCCGTTTTTCAATATATTACTGTCTCCTATGATTGCTGCTGCTGCTATGAGTTTTAGCTCTGTTTCTGTGATTTATAATTCACTAAGAATGAAAAAAATCCCGTTGGAAGACTAGAATTTATAAACTAAATTTCAGACTAAGAGAAAATCTTTTTTAGAAATCAGGCATTCAAAAAACAATAGATATATTGAAGCAATCTGAATTAGATAAAAATAGTAATTATTGGTTTTTAATCCTGAATTATATTATTTTGGGTATTAGATAAAATCAGCTTACATTAAAACACTTAGAAAAATATGGGAGAATTATTATCTTTTGGAAATATGATCACTTTAGGCCTATTGGTTTTATTACAAATAGTATTAGGTGTAGACAATCTGCTTTACATTTCGCTGGTTTCTAAACAAGGACCTGAACACCTACAAAAAAGGCTTAGACAAATTGGGATAGCTATTGCAATAGTATTTCGGATCATTTTATTATTTCTTATCGTCAGCCTTATTGATATTTTTAAAGATCCTGTATTTTCAATTACGTTTGATGGCATTCTGGAAGGTCACTTCAACATTCATAGTTTAATTGTTTTAGGGGGTGGTAGTTTTATCATCTATACAGCCTTCAAAGAAATATGGCATTTAGTGTCACATGATGATCTGAGCCAATCTGTTGAAGAAAGAAAACCTAAAAGTCCCAAATCTGTTATTGCTATGATCGTTGTTATGAATTTAGTTTTTTCATTTGATTCTATCCTCGCAGCAATTGGCTTAACAAATGAAATACAAAACACTCAGGTTGAAATGATTATTATGTCTTTAGCTATTGTTTTTAGTGGAATAATAATGATAATACTAGCAGAAAAAGTCGCTGAATTCCTTCAGAAAAACAGACTCTATGAAGTTTTAGGTCTTTTCATTTTATTTATTGTAGGGATAATGTTGCTAACGGATGGTGGCCATCTAGCGCATTTAAAAATCTTTAAAAATGAAATTACGCCTATGAACAACACTACATTTTATTTTATTATTTTTGTTCTAATTGCTGTAGATATTGTACAAGGAAGCTACCAAAAGAAATTGATAAAATTACAGGCTGCAGATGTATTACTTGAACAAAAAATAATGAAACAAGACCCTAACTTAATAGATGATCAACTACCCTAAAATTAATCTGATTTTTTATTAAACATTAGAATAATATAATAAAGATTTAGACAACATTAAGCTACCTCCTAATCTCGACAGATCCCTGCATAGTGTCTCCGTTGTCCAATTTTAGAATATAGAAATATGTCCCATCAGGCAAATCATTCTCATTATGTTTGCCATCCCATTGATTATGATATTTATCTGATTCATAGACAACATCTCCCCACCTGTTAAAGACAATAAGCCAAGCTTCAGGAAGCGTATTCAGACAGGGAATTTCAAACATATCATTCACACCATCTCCATTTGGTGTAAATATATTAGGCACAGTACAATCCCCATTAGAAGAAACCGATAATAAAACTAGTGCAGTATCACAACTATTGGGACAGTCAGGATTACAAAGCTCGTAAATAAATGTTTGATTTGTCGAATCTGAAATTTGCAATATAACATCAAACAAACCATTATTTAAATTAATTAACTGCCCTGCAGAAGTGGTAGTATTAATATAAATATCCCAATTGGTGGTAAGAATATCATTTGGTAATACATTGATGGTTGTATTAGTACCTGAAATTGCAGAAAAACTATCAGGATTTGCTACAGGTGATATATTTGACAAAATAACTAGTACGGTATCAGATGAATAATTCGTACAAATTCCATTCGACAATGTCCACACAAATGTACTAGTATCCTGTAACAAATTGGTAACCTGGCTGTTCTCAAGAGTGGGTGATATGATTATTGCTGATGAATCCGTTGTCCAAAAACCAGCACCTAGAGTGGAACTCAATGCATCAAGACTTACAGTATCTTGCCCACATGTCACAATATCACCTCCTGCAAATGCATTGTCGGAAGGAGCAATATTGATATCTATTGTTACAGTATCACTAGAATGCATACCACAAACACCATTGGTAAATTCCCATACAAAAGTATAAATATTTCCTGGTTGCAATCCTGAAATAGTAGAACTAGGATTACTACTATTGTTTATAATAACTCCATTACTGATCTGACTAGAACTCTGCGACCAGGCACCAGTACTTATAAGAGGTGTATTACCTCCCAATATTGCTGAAGTTACATCACAGAGCGTCTGATCAACCCCAGCTAGAGCAGTATCTGTACTTTGTGGATTTACTGTAATAATAACCGAATCTGTGGAAAGCGATGAACATGTAGTACTTGATAAAGACCAATAAAATACATAACTACCCAAAGACAAATTCGTAACCAAAGTATTAGGATCATTTACATTACCAATAATTGCTGTCGATGAAGTAGTCCAGGTTCCCAAAACAGGTGGCACAGCAGCAGTTGCATCCATTATTACTGTATTTACACCACACAAATCCTGATCTAATCCAGCAAATGCAGTTGCTGTTCCTATGCCAAGAACACTTACTATTGTTGTATCAGTAGATACTGTTGAACAACCATTTAAGGTAGTAACAACTACATATGAACCTGAGTCCGAATATGTCAGATTTGAAATAGTAATATTCTGTGTCGATCCTACAGAAGTGCCAAAAGGCAAATGTAACCAGTTATAAGTAACCCCAGGAATAAGTGTAGCAGAAAGTGTTACAGAATCTCCAAGACATGCAGGACCATTATTGCTAACTGAAGCACCTAAAGGTAAAGTATTAATAGTAACATTAACGGTACTATCTAGTGATTGACAGCCATTGGAATCGATTACATTAAGTGTATAAGTTCCTGAATCTAAAATTGTAGAAGTAATAACCCCTGGGAATTGCACATTAGAGCTAAATCCATTAGGGCCAGACCAATTATAGGTAGAAGCTACTGTTGTAGTTGTTAACACTATAGGGTCACCTTCACATATAATCATATCAGGTGGCAATTCTGGAGCCGCAACAGATGGATGAATTAGTACTGTTGTAGAATCCATTGAATTACACCCATTTGAGCCTAATACATCAGCATAATAATTGCTAGTTGTATTAATATTAGGAATATTTAGACTAGACCCAGTCCCGATGAGAGTAGACATATTTGAATCAGAATACCAATTAACAGTTAGGGAGCCTCCGCTAGTAGTGGCGGCAATAGATAGACTGGCAGTATCTCCTGGGCATAACGGACCGTTATTAAGAACAGATACTATGATTGGCACCGAATTAACAGCAACAGTGATAGTATCAGAAACTACCTGGCAACCTGTTATTGTATCAATACATATTGTATACCAGTCTCCACCAAGATAATTTGGATTACCAAAAGGGATTTGCGTAGATGAACCTATCGTCCATAAAACATTAGAACCACCTGGCAGACCCAAAGTATTAGGACTACTCCCATTTGGCCCTATCCACTGTGATTGGCCACAAATATTACTTGATGTTAAAACCAAAGTATCTCCTTCACAGATCGGAGTATTTGAAGTAATAACTGGGGCTGGGCCCAGTATATTTACAGATAAATACAGTGAAGTATCAGACGAAATACATCCACTTGAATCTATAATGACTAGGGTATAATTTCCGGTATCAGCAATAGTTGCTGAACTCGTAACAACTGGGTTTTGTGTGCTGTCTGTAAAACCATTTGTACTAGTCCACAAATAACTAACAGCACTTGTAGAAGTTGTCATTACTATCGGTTCTCCCTCGCATACAGAAAAATCTCCAGGAATGGAAGGTGCTACAGCTGTAGGAACGACTGTAACTGGTGTAAGGATCGGCAATGAATTACAACCTAAACTTGAAATAACAAGATAAAAATTAGTATCAATAGTAATATCAGTTATAGTTGGATTCTGACCTGTAGCAGCTATTGTAATCAAGTTAGAATCTGCATACCAGGTATACGTTGAAGAAGGCGCAGCATTAGGTGTACTAAGATTGACATCACCACCTATACAAACAGGCGAATTGCTGGATGTAGATTGTGGTGCTGGTAGCGCTAAAATTGTAACTTGACTGACATTGGATATACTTGAACACCCTGATGAAGTATCTATGCAAATCAATTCCCATTGACCATTAATATAATTAGTGTCAGAAGGGAGAATTGATATATTTGAACCAGGAACAGCGTAATTAATACCATTAGGTCCTACCCATACCAAGGAATCACAATGATTACTTGTGCTATCAACACTTAAAAAAAGTGTGTCACCCTGACAAATATAAACCGAACTTGTAATAATGGGAGCAGCCGGAAGTGTATCGATGACAACATATATAGAAGTATCCAAAGAAGTACAGCCATTAGTATCAATAATAGATAAAAAATAAAATCCTGTATCAGCAATTGTGGTTCCTGTAATAACTGGACTACTTTGATTAGAACTAAATCCATTTGGACCTGTCCAGCTATAATTAGAAACTATAGTTGTAGTTGATAACACTAAATTATTTCCTTCACAAACGGGACTACTGGAATTAATATTGGGTGCAGGTGCTGTTGTATTAACATTGACAGTAGTAGACGTTAAGGATGATGAACAACCATTAGAAGACGTTAATAAATAGAAAGAAGTATCGCTAACAATACTATCAACCGTTAAATTATGCGAAGTACCTAATGTCACAGATAATAAAGAATCTGAATACCATAAATAACTTACCCCAGCAACGAATGATGCAGTAAGTACAACAGAATCATTAACACAAACAGGACCATTATTTACTGGAACAATATTCGGGGGAAAATTAAACGTTACATTTACAATATTGGAAATCACCTGACAGCCAGCAATAGTATCAAAACAATGCAATTCCCAATTGCCATCTATATAATTAACACTATTTGAAGGTATAGCGATATTTCCTCCTACTATATCAACATTAGGACCTTTCCACACCATAGAATCACAGTTAGCTGATGTCGTCAGAAATAGTGTATCGCCATAACAAATAGCACTAGGACCTGTAGCAATTGGTGTCGGAGGTAATGCATTTACTACAATATTAATAGTAGTGTCCAAAGAAGGGCAACCATAAAAGTCAAAAACATTTAAGGTATAGTTCCCTGCATCAGAAGTTGTTGCAGCAGTAATTAAAGGGTTTTGTGCAGAAGACACATAACTATTAGGGCCAGACCAATTATATGCCTGTGCAGAAACGGTAAATAAAAGGATATCATCTCCTTCACATACAGGTGAATTTGATTGAACAGGAGGTGGAGCCATTTGGGGATTACTTACAATTACAGCGGAATCCACCAAATAATTACATCCATTCAAAGTGGTAACAAATAAATAAAAAGTACTATCCACTGTAATATTTGGAACGTTTATACTTTGCCCATTCGCTACTGAAGATGTAAGGGCAGTGTACCAATTATAACCTGATGGAGCTACATTGTTGATTGTAGTTGTTGAAATGTCGACACTATCACCAAAACATACTATTGCATCATGTGTAATGGTACCCGAATTAGGTATAGGGTCAAAACTTACAGAAAGTAAATTAGATAAAGACTGGCATCCGGTTGTAGTATCAACACACAACAAACTCCAATTTCCATTCTGATAATCCGAATTATTTGGGAATATATCCAATGTATTGGTATTGGTTATAATTGGAACCCCTGATGGACCAGTCCATATATTTTGATTACAAGATCCTGTACTGGTTATATTCAATGTATCTGAATCACATAGTAGATTGTTATAAGAAATGACAGGTGAAACGGGGGTACTATTGACAACAACTATTAGTGTACTATCAGGTGCTAAACATCCATTTGTATCTATCATTGATAAAGTATATGATCCAGCATCAGGTAAAACTGAACTAGAAATCACCGGATTTTGCTGATTCGAAATAAAACTATTGGGTCCAGTCCAGGTATATGACTGTCCAGTCGTAGTTGTTCCCAAAATTATATCTTCACCTTCACAAACTATTACGCTATCAGATATTGAAGGTGGTAAAGAAACAGAATATACAAAAACATCAGTACTTCCAACCGGTGAGGCACATCCATTAACAACTTGTTGACAATAGAAAGTTGTATCAGTTAAAATACCAGAAACAAAAATATTATCGCCTGTGCCTACAGAAATAACCAAATTAGAATCTGCATACCAAGTAGTAGTTGCTGAAATTACCTGTGATACAGATAAATTGATTGAATCACCAACACAAATTGGCCCACTATTAATTGCAACAGGTGTAGATAAAGCGGGTTCTATAGTCACTAAAATAGTATTTGAAACACTAACACAGCCTGAAGTAGTATCGTAACACATTAAAGTCCATGTACCATCTATGTAATTACTATCTCCAGGCACAGCAAAAGTCTGATTACCAGTTCCCCATTGAGTTTGAACTGGACCTAACCAAGAAGTACTATCACAAATAGTCCCCCCAGTTTGAATAATAACTGAATCTCCATAACAAATTCCTGAAATAGCAGAAATAGAAACCGAACTCATCATGTTATAATGAACTGTAATATAAATACTTGTGTCAAGAGATAGGCAACCATTATTATCTTCAACTCTTAAGGTATAGACTCCCTGATTCAATGTTGGATCTGCCGAAAAAATAACTGGAGATTGCTGATTAGAGAAAAATCCATTTGGTCCTGACCAATTATAAACAGATGCGACAGTTGTAGTCGATAATAATATATCTTCACCCTCACATATTATACTATCTACAGCTGAAATATCCGGTGCAGTTAATGGTGGATTAAGTATCACTAAATTAGAATCCAATATACTGCAACCTATAGGATCTATAATTTGAATATAAATGAAAGAATCTGAAATAATACTATCTACAAAAACAGAAGTGCCCACCCCTAAAGTATCAGAAATTAATGGATTTGAAGACCAAATATATGTTGATGGACCTTGTTGAGAAAGACTAATATTAACGCCTTCATTGAAACATACAGGACCATCATTTATTAACGCCACAGAAGCTGGCAAGCTATTAATATTAACATTATGTACTGCTGATGGTATTGAAGAACAACCTGTTGATGTATCCTGACAAATCAATTCCCAATCACCAGAAACATAATCGGGAGCACTTGGGATTACATTCAGATTTAAACTATTCGAAAGCGTGATAAAATTAATATTCGGAGATTTCCATAAGAGTAGATCGCAACTATTATTACTTGTTAAAGTCAAAGTATCTCCCTGACAGATATCAGAAGGACCAATGATAACTGGTTGAACAGGCTGAGGATTAACTAAGATAAAAACAGATGTATCTTGAGAAGTACAACCTGCAGCATCTTCAACACTCAGGAGATACAACCCTCCATCAAGTATTGTTGCATTATTTATCGATGGGTTCTGAAGATTAGAGCTAAAACCATTAGGCCCTGACCAATTATACACAGATGAAATAGTACTAGTATTAAGATCAATGGAATATTGTTCACATATCGTATCAGCTAATACAAAAATATCAGGTTTAACAGGTAAAACATTTACTGTGATTATAGCAGTATCTAAAGAAACGCAACCATTAACAATAACCTTCCCTATAAAGATTGTATCATTAGTAAGACCATAAACTGTTAAACTTGAAGACGAACCAATTAAAATTGAATCAGGAGTATACCATTCATAAGATGCCCCTGCTACCAAAGCAATTTCTAACCCTAAACTATCTCCAGAACAAATTGGAGCATTGTGAGTAATAAGAGGTATTGCAGGTGTGCTATTTATTGCAATTGTAAATGTATTGGATGTTGATTGACAACCAGTAGTAGTATCAACACATAACATATTCCATCCACCACCCAAATAATTAGGGCTATTAGAAGTAACAACCAAAGAGTCTGTTCCTAGGATTGTATTTCCCTGAGGATCAATCCATATTGATTGGCCACAATTAATGTCAGAAACAAGCATAAGCGTATCTCCATCACAAATATTATTATTAATACCTGAAATAATTGGCGAAAGTGGAAGTGTATTTACGATTACCCTTATACTAGTATCAGACGATGTACAAGAATTTGTATCTTGTATATTTAAGGTAAAAATACTATCATGGAGTACATTCGCAGGAAAGATAAAAGGATTTTGCTGGGAAGAAGAAAAACCCATAGGTCCTGACCAATTATATGTTACGGCAATAGTATTAGTGGAAAGAAAAATAGTGTCATTCAAACACACTTCTAAAGTATCCTGTAAAGATGGTGCTAAAGGCAGTGTATTCACTAATACCAAAGTGCTGTCGGTATCCGTACAACCGTTCATATCTACGACGAGTAAAAAAGCACTATCAACTGTTATATTTTGAACAACAATAGTATTAGAATTACCCAAGAGAGTTAAGGAATCAATAGTATACCAGGAATAAGCAGCTCCAGCAACAAACGGTGTAGAAAGAACTACAGAATCACCATAACAAACAGGGCCGCCATTAGATGCAACTATTGTTGGTGGTTTAGGATTTATAACTATTGTATGGCTTACTGAAGAAGATTTACAACCTGTAATAGTATCTATACTAATAACTTGCCAATTAGGGCCATAATCAACGTCTCCATAAGATATCGATATACTATCACCATCAATAAATGATGATCCACTTGCTCCTAACCAGGAATATTGACTACCATTACTTGTGACTTTTAAAATCAGAGTTTCTCCTTCACATACAGGGCTATTGGAATTAATTAAAGGGTTGGAAGGCAAAGGATTAACAAACAATTGAAAAGTAGTATCTGCTGACTTACAGCCCAGGGTATCTTCAACTGCCAAAGTGTAGGTTCCAGAATCCTGTAATGTGACTGGATTAAGTGTAGGAGATGGATCAGTTGTAGACATACCCATAGGGTTTGTCCATATATAAGTATAAGCACCAATCGGTACATTTGGAGTTAATATAACACCTTCACAAACAGATGTATCATTAGGTGGTATTGGTAGAGCCAGAGGTGGATTTACTTGGACAAATACTGTATCCATTATAGAGCAGCCATTGACACTTACAAATAAATAAAAAGAAGTATCTGAAGTCAAATTATTAACAATAGCAGTACTATTATTTGTAATTAAAGTAGTATCTGTTGTTGTCCAACTATAAGTAGCATTTACAACTGGTCCTGCAATTAAATAAACAGTATCTCCATAACACATCGGACTACCATTATTATGACTAGCAGATATGTGATCGATAAAAGGAAAAGGAGGACTTGGATTAAAAACAATTGTATCCCGTGTAGTAGGTGCAGATTTACACCCACTAAGCGTATCTACACATATCATTTGCCATAAACCATCTGTATAAGCAGAATGGTTATTATCTAGTGACAAAGTAGCGCTATTTGAAATAAGCGTATCTCCTAAATTATTAATCCACAATATTTCATCACAAATAGTTGCAGTTACAAGCTGTAAAGTATCACCGTCACATATAGGACTATTATTAGATGTAAATGGCGAAGAAGGTTTAGTATTAATGGAAACAATTACTGTAGTATCGATAGATTTACATCCATTAGCATCAGTAATTATAAGATGATATGGACCTGCGTCATTAGAAGTTGATGGATAAATAGATGGATTCTGCGCCGTTGAAGAAAACCCCAAAATATGAAACCACATATAACTCATCCCATTAGTAGAAGTAGTTAGGTTTATACTGTCTCCTTCACAAACTGAGAAATCTGAACTAATATTCGGAGTTGCAGGAATAGCATTGACAATTATTTTTTTGGAAGCAATTGGAGAGGAACAACCACTCACCGTCTGAACTAAATAAAAAGTACTATCAACAGTAAGATTATAAACAGTTATATTTGATCCAGAACCAAGTGAAATAGTTAAACTCGAATCTGCATACCAATCAGTAGTTGATCCTAAAACATTAGGTGCATAAAGAATTATGCTATCACCATAACACACAGAATCTATACTTGTAATAACTGGAATGGATGGATTTGTAGCAAAAGTGACTAGGATTGGATTAGACTCCGATTCACAACCAGTATGTGTATCAATACAATTCATTGTCCATATTGCGGTAGCATAATCTGGACTATTGGGGGGTATCAAAAAACTTGAACTATCTCCAACTATCGGGCCAGAAGGCCCTACCCATGAAGTACTGTCACAACTAATATCCGAATATAGAAAAACTGTATCGCCACTACATACATTGACACCTCCTGAAATTGTTGGTGTAGGAGGTAGACTATTGACTACAATATACTGAGTTGATGTTTGAGACAAACATCCGTTAATATCCTCTGTTTGTAATGTATATAAGCCTTCATTGGCATTTACTACAGAATTAATAGATAAGTACTGATTATCCGATGACCACCCATTGGGACCTGTCCAATAATAATCATTAGCAATAGGTGCATCCATAAACAAATCTTCACCTTCACACAAAAGAGTATCATATAAAAATATGGTAGGAGCAGGAATTATATTGCCTTGTAAAAGTGTAAAGGAATCAACTAATGAACATACACCAGCATCCGTTACCGTAACAAAATATGGGTTATTTGCAACCGTTAGACCTGTAGCTGTTGAACCAGTCTGACCATCAGACCATATATATGTAAATATACCCGAACCATTTATAACATTAGCAATAGCTTGACCAGTAGAATCACCATAACAAAAAACATCTATAATGCTAAAAGATATATTAAAAGCCGGCGGGTCAGTAACGACAACTGAATCAACCACCTGACATGAGTTGATATCGGTAACAGTAACAATATAAACACCTGCTGATAATCCTGAAATACTACTTGACGTAGCACTATTATTCCATATATATTGATAATTCCAAAAAGGACCCGTTGTACCTCCTGAAGGACTAGCAATAACATTAGCATCTAAAGCTCCATTACAACTTGGATTAGTACTACTGATATTAGCCAATAATGTATCTGGCTCTGTGAGTTCTATACTATCATTAGATGCGCAGTTGTTCGCATCGGTAACAGTAACATAATACCATCCAGCTCCTAAGTTATTAAAACAGGATTGCGTCTGCTGACCACAATTGTCATCTTGTGGATTTAGTGTGCCATTTGGACCATCCCATACCCATGAATAAGTTGATCCAGTTCCTCCTGTAACGGCTGTTGAAACTGTTCCGGTTAAAGTGTTGGCACATTGTAAATTTATTCCTGTTGTGTTTAAGTTTAATGGTGTAGATCCTGTAATACTAACAGAATCAACCATCTGACATGCATTGGCATCAGTAACAGTAACATAATACCATCCAGCTCCTAAGTTATTAAAACAGGATTGTGTCTGCTGACTACAATTGTCATCTTGCGGATTTAGTGTGCCATTTGGACCATCCCATACCCATGAATAACTTGGACCAGTTCCTCCTGTAACGACTGTTGAAACTGTTCCAGCTAAGGTGTTGGAACATTGTAAATTTATTCCTGTTGTGCTTAGATTTAATTGCGCAGGGTCTGTAATAATTATAGAAGTAGTGTCTGCACAGTTAGTACCCTCACTTATAGTTACATAATAAGTGCCAGGAATTACATTGGTAACAACATCCGAATTCGTTGGAAAAGTAGATGAATTCCCACCTGTCCAGCTGTATGTCAAGTTAGTAGAATTCCCTAAAGCATTTACATTAATAGTAGAAAAATCTCCATTACATAAAATACTAGTTGCTGTTATATTTGATGTCACTTTGGGAGTTACCAAAATATCTATAAGAATAGTTTGAGGACAAGCAAGCCTTGTAAAACTTCCCATATTTATCTTCTTATAAACCGTAGCAGTATATGTCGTATCAGATGAAGGATAAACTAAAGCACTATTTAATGAATGAACCGTTAGGGTACTCGATGTTGGCCAAATTACTGTATCGCTTGGGAATATAGAACTCAATGATATAATTACAGAATCCCCAGCACAAATATTAGTATTTGATGGTCCTGAAGCATCAGGTACATTATCCACATAAAGCCAAATTGTATCTATTGAACTATAACCACAGCAGTCATTATAAGTATACATCGTCACTTGGAAAACTCCTAGAGGACCATTAAAGGCAACACTTGAAACATGTTGTACATTACCAGGATTGGTAATTGCGCCATCAAAATCCCAAAAAATAGAATCTGCTGATACAGAACTTGAGAATGTTGCAAAATCTCCATAACAAATTTGGAAAGTATCTGTTCCTAAAATATTAGCAGAACTAGAAATTTGAGGAGCTGCAAAACCCGAGGATACTATATTTACAAAATCTAAATATTGAGCCGGTGGAATTGATGAACCATATTGAATAGAGAAACGGCCAGTAGAAGTATATTGAGTAGTTGCAGGATTATCTGATGAATTGATCGGATTACTATTTGTTCCAAAAACATCAAAATTCCAATTAGTGACACCAGAACCAGGACCAGGAACACCAATAGCAATACTAGAATCTGCAAATTGAACATTTACATTAGTACAATTCACATTTGAAACATAAATTACATCCTGATCTACGAGATTATACGTGGAATCAATTGTGACAGGAGAAGATCCAGAGCCATCCCAAAAAACTGCAGCTGCAATACCTGGCAATCCATTACCTCCTTTACCTCCTTTACCTCCATCTCCTCCATCTCCTCCATTTCCTCCTTTGCCAATACTAGAACCGCCCAAATCATCTCCTCCATTTCCTCCATAACCTCCATAACCTCCATCTCCTCCATCTCCTCCAATACCCCCAGATCCAGGATTACCTATAGGAAAAATATAACAGTGTTTAATTGCTCCGTTATTTCCATTATTGGTAATATATATACCAAAAGAAGAACCACCATTTGTTCCCCCGGCACCGCCTGTTCCTCCTGCACCACCACCACCGCCGCCGCCGCCGCCGCCGCCAGTACCAGTAATAACAGCTGTACCAGTAAAATAATATCCACCACCACCGCCACCGCCACTACCAGCACCACCTGAAGCACCATTTTCTCCATCATCTGCTTGAGTACCTATTTGATAAAAACCACCTACATGTGTACCTTGGCTACCATTTGCACCATCACAACCATCTAATCCATTAACTCCATCATAACCATCTGTCCCATCAGAAGCTGTCTGACCAGATGCACTCGCACCACCTGTTCCTCCAATTTGGGTAATCCCCAAACCACTAGTATTTCCTGCACACCCAAAAACATAAGTAGTTATCGGTGTCCCTCCTGCTCCGCCACCACCACCATCCCCTCCTGCTGTAGTTACAGCATCTGCACCTCTTCCTCCCCCTCCTCCTGCTCCTGCTTCAGTCAATCCAGGATTACCAGAAGCACCATCAGCACCATTCCCTACACCATTCCCAACATTATAAGATGTACCTCCTTGACCACCAATAGTAGGACTTGAAATAATAACCAGTCCATCGCCAGTGTGTCCACCTTGTATATGAACAACATTTGTCGCTGTTGGTTCTGTGTAACTACTTCCACCACCGGCGCCTTCATAACAACCGGAACCTCCACCATACCAGCCGCCACCGCCGCCTGTACCAAAAAGGCCGCTTGTATTAGAACCCCCATATCCAAATCCTCCATTGCTATTACCTCCACATGAACCATGAGATGTTGGCCCAGCAATTCCTCCAGAAGTTTGTGTCCCTCCTGCTCCTGTATATTGACATTGACTACAAGAAAAAACACAGCCACTCATCCCTATTAATCCTCCGCCGTGACCACCTTCTGCTGTATTAAGTCCGCAATTTGCGCCAGTTCCACCGCCACCACCAGCAACGATGATTCTATCATTTAAAGTATAGGATCCTCTACGAACATCCGATGCTCCACCTCCAGCACCATAATCACTAGAAGAACCTCCATCTCCGCCTCCATTATATCCACCTGATCCGCTACTTCCTTGTCCGCCTACATAGATCTCTAATACCTCGCCAGGGGTTACTGTTAAATCTGCAGATACATATCCTCCTTCGCCTTCCATACCATAACCCTCTGCTCCCCATGCTTCAATATTTATACTTGTAACGCCTGTAGGAACTGTATAAGTCTGCACCGATCCAGTATAATTAAAGGTCTGTGTGCCACCAGTTCCACTTGAATTACATCCTACACCTCCTGCTCCGCCCATACCACCAGTTACAACAGTAGAACCTGAACTACCAAGGCCAGTAGTACCATCTGAACCATTGTCCCCATTTGACCCATCAAAAGAACTAGGCCACTGTGATGAACCTCTACTACAACCATCTGTCCCATCCAACCCAGAACCTCCATCTCCAGCATTAATCTGCAACCTTACTAAATTATAATTAGATGCATTATTAAGATATATTCCATAGGTACTTATACTAGAAGAATCGGGAGCATTGACTACCCCAATACTTAAATCCTGTAAACGAAAACCTGTAACATTTACAGCTTCAATCGCTGTAAGCCTTTGATTTAAATAAGGTGTTCCTGTGGGTGCATTCGAAGTTCGATAAAGTATAGTAGCACCAGCCTGACTTGTTTTTGTCCAATTATCGGATTCAATAAATCCTCCTTCTAAAGTTACATAACTGCTAATATTTAATGCAGTATCCAAAAGGTATTGACCCGTTGCTATTTTAATTACAGTATTATTACACGCAGCTCTTTTTAGAGCCTCGTATATGGTCACTGGTGAAGATGGTGTCCCAGCATTTGTTGTAGTTCCTGTTGTCGAAACGTATATATTAGTGCAGGTTGTTGTTGTTGTTGGGTTAGAACATTGAGTAGTAAAATTATATCCCCCTTCCCAAGCACTTGTATCTCCGCTGAAACATATTTGTTGAACATAAAACTCATAGGAAGTGTTTGACAATAAACCACTTATGTTATAAGTATTATTAGACGTTAAAACAGTAGTCCCAGTACCGGGGACGAATCCTAGAGAACCATATTCAATAATATAGTTGGACCCGGCACCAGTCCAACTCAATGTAGCAGAAGAATCAGTTAAATTAGTAGCATTTAAGTTATAGGGCGAAGCACAAGTAGCACATAAATGGGTAAAAAACAAACCTGTAGTTGGATAGGGGCCATCAGAAAAAAGTTGGGTTCCATCCATTAATATTTGATATGTGACTTCACTATCGTAATCACCAGAGTTAAAATAAAAATGTACAGAATCGGAATTATTAACAGTAAATGAATCTTGACCTGTATACCCATATGTTAAAGTGTAATTATCAAAAAATGCTCCATTCACTGTAACATCTACACTAGCATTATTCCACCCATCACCAAAAGAGTCCTGCATATCAATAATATATGTGCATTGACTTGATGCTGTAAGACTAATAAATAATAACGATATAAATAAAAAACAACACTTCATATGTTTATAGCAATATGAGAAATATATTCTTCTTTTGACGATACTAACTAGAATACACAACTCCTTTGTTTTCCACAACTTCTTTTTGTAAAATAGGATCCAATCAAAACAACTTTAGATCGCAATAATTCTTAATTGGATTTATCCATCCTTGTTATCAAAACCTCTGTCCTTCTATTTTCCTGATGATTAGCCTCAGAACAAATTTTACAGGTGTTTTTTAATCTATCTTCGCCATAACCAGTTGCAACGATCCTATTACTTTTAATTCCTCTAAAAAGGAGGTACTCCTTTACAGTGGATGCTCTTTTTCTTGAAAGTTCCTGATTATAGGATGCAGAGCCTCTGGAATCAGTATGCGAAGATAATTCTATTTCCATTGAAGGGTTCCTTTTCATAATAATAACAAGATCCTTTAAATCATTGGCAGCATCAGGACGGATATTCCATTTATCGTAATCATAATAAATACTCTTAAGTTCAATAACATCTCCTTTATCAATAGTTGTTTCAAGTGATTGATTCCTAAGCATAAAAGGATCCCCTTTCTCGTTGAAATCTGGAGACATATCCATTTCTACTTCAATAGCTTTATTACAATCTACCTCGTCTATTAAAGAAATAACCTGATTATCTCCAAAGAATTTATTTTTCTTAGATTTCACAACATATTCACAACCACATTCAAGCGGAAATCCAAACTCGCCATTTTCAGAAACCTCCATCACTAATTCTTCTCCATTACAACGATTAAGTAAAATAACACTTGCATTCGGTAAAGGTTTTTTATAATCTGTATTCATTACTTTACCGACTACATATGTAGGTCCAAGGGGGACGGAAATATCATATTCGTAATTAACAGGAGGTATATCGGTGGTGATATATTTTCTTCTGCTTTCGACAACGACTTCTTCAACGATTTCAACTGCATGATCCCTTGTCATTCCCACACAGTATTCATCCACACCAGTTACATCTTTTGGCATTATAAAATAATCACTAACATTAAAATACCCTTCTCTTATCACTTCAACAAAATAAGGATCCCCTGCACGTAATTTACAAGTTGTATAACCATTTTCATTCGTTATTGACGTTACTGCATCCTCTTTTAATTCTGTATCTCTTTTTACTATTACCTTTGCATTATCAAGACGGAGCCGAGTATCATCATTATATACACAAACATCAACTGTTAATGACGGTATGGGGGCAACACCATCTAATCCATCTTTAATTTTAAATCTATAAATATCATCCTCTCCACTACCCCCTTCACGGTTAGAAGAAAAGAATCCTGAAGTTTTATTTTTATTAATTATCAATCCAAAATCATCTGCCTGAGAATTTAAAGGAGCGCCAACATTAAACGGAAATTCCCATAAAGAATCAGGATGATTATAAACCTGACCGGCCATAAAAATATCAAGTCCACCTAAAGTAGACCATCCATTAGAAGCAAAAAATAAGGTCCCGTCTAAATGTATATAAGGAAACACCTCATCCCCTGCTGTATTAACCCTAGAGCCAAGATTTACAGGTTTAGACCAGTTCTCTCCCTCAAGATATACAGCATACAAATCCATACCTCCAAATCCACCTTTCTTATTAGAGGCAAAGACTATTATATTCTCTGCTTTTGTTAAAGCTGGGTGAGCAACATCATATTCATGGCTGTTAAATGAGAGGTCTTTAATATCCGTCCACTCTCCACTTTCAACCTGGGCAGAAAATATTTTTAATTTTGTTGTTCCATCCTGACTTTTTACTCTTTTTCCCTTATGAAAATTATTTCTAGTGAAATAGATTGTTTTTTCATCTTTAGAAAAAACAGAAGGTCCTTCATGATATTCTGTATTGAGTTCATCAGCAAAAATCTCAGGTTTACTATAGCTTTCACCTACTTGCGTTGAGTAATACAAGTCCATGTAATTATCGTTCAACCAACGATCTTTTTTATCGCCTTTAGTTCTTGTAGAAACAAAAACGATCCCATCTTTATAATAAATTGGACTAAAATCTATATTTGAGGAATTAAGAACAGGGTCATTTATAATATTTACTTCACCAATAGCCCTAAGTTCAGCCATCTGATTACAAGCCTGCCAACCCAATTTAGCACGTTGGTCAAATGGTTTACCATTCGCTTTTTCCTCAAGCATTTTATCACAGATTCGATAATGATTTCTGGCTTTGAGATAGCGACCATTTGTTTGTAACGCTTTAGCATAATGTAGATGATACATTGGTTCTTTTTCGTCTTTCTCTATCAAAATGGCATATAACTTTTCTGCAGTTTGACTGTCACCTGTCTTTCTACTACTTCTTGCCATTCTTATAAGAGTATTTAAGTCTATTTTAGCAAGATCCTCATTGCTCTTCAATTCAAGATATACACCATACCCTTTAGAGTCATAATGTTTATCCGCTTTACTTTTCTGAGCAACTACATGAATAGAAAATGATACTAACAATAATATGTATATCACATTTTTCATTAAACAAAAGATTTAAAGGTGTCTATAGAAACAATTTTAGATATTCAATTTAAAAAAACCTTGGGTTATGTACTTTTTCGTGTTTTTTCATAAAACAATATTCCAACATTGCCTCAATAGACCCTGCATTGTATTGTTGAAGTTTAGAAACAGTAAAATCATATGCAAAAGCAATTTGAAGTTGTCTTGTAATACGCCACTGGACCAATGCATCTACTGAATCCCCAAGACGATAAGTAATGCCTACCAATAACTTTTGAAAAAACACAAAACTTAAATTTATATCCATATCAAAAGGAGCATTAACTACATATTTGAAAAGCAAATTAGGCTGAATCTGAACATTTTTAGCAATATCAAATGATAATCCTCCAGTAAGGAAATAATGTTGTTGAAGTTTAGGCTCTACACTAACATTAGGATTTACACTGAAATCCAGATTATTCTGAAAAAGATGAGGAACAGAAAATCCAGCATACCAATATTTGGATTGGTAAAATACACCAGCACCAAAATTAGGAAGTAATTTACTTGTTATAGCGCCAGGAATTGAATTATCAAAAGCTTGCGTAGGATTAGCCTGATCCCATCTTATTTGCATATAGGAAAATGATCCTCTCAGTCCAAGGCTAAGAAATGATTCATCTTTAAACCGAATAATGTATGAATAATTCGTTTCAATATCTACCTTATCGGTAAATCCAATCTGATCGTATGTTACAGACAAGCCCAATCCAATTCGGCTCTTAAATACTGACCCGTGTGCATTAAATGTTCCTGTTTGAGGAGCACGTTCAATACCCAACCACTGCTTTCTATATATACCAGATAGACAAAGATTCTTTTTGCTACCCGCATATGCAGGATTAAAGTACATTTTATTGAACATAAACTGCGTATACTGTGCATGTTGCTGTGCATGACTTTTATAAATCACACATGCGAAAACTAGTATTAAAATGTAGCGTACCATATTCTAAAATTTTAACTTAGCTATATGTCTTATTAATAGTTAAAATTAAAAGAGAACATTAATGATCTATTTATTTCTAACTAAATTAATATTAATATTATTGAATCCCATATAATTATACGGGATTTAACCTTTTTCAGGTCGTATTAATTAACGCCTGATTTCAACTGACCCTTGACTTTTTTCGTCAGTTCCTATTTTAATAATATAAAAATATGTGCCATCCGGCAAATGATTGCCATTATGTGTCCCATCCCATTGATTTTGATAATTATCCGTTTCATAAACCATATCACCCCATCTATTGAAAACTAATAATGAAGTGCCTTGAGTATTATACAGACAAGGAATTTCAAAAACATCATTTACTCCATCTCCGTTGGGAGTAAAAATATTTGGTATTACACAACTACCAACCGGTAACAACTCCAATGATACTAAGGCGGTGTCACAAAACGTAGGACAAGCAGGATTACAAATTTCGTAAACAAAATACTGATCCGAAATAACTCCTTGAAAATCAATATCAAAATCCCCATTATATAAATTAATCAATTGACCACTTTGCATAGGGATACTAATATTAATATCCCATGAACTTGTAAGGCTATCATTAGATAATACATTTACAATCAATGTACTTCCCGACATAACCGCAAAACTATCTGGATTAGCAATTGGGATATCGCCTCCCAACATAACCATCATAGTATCACTAGAATAATTAGTACATGCAACGTTAGAAAGAGTCCAAATAAACATTGTTGTATCCTGCAACAAATTAGTTACTATCGTATTATTTTGATTAGGATTTATAATTACAGCTGAAGAATTTGTACTCCACATACCGGTACCAATTGAAGGGTTAGTAGCTGAAAGAATAAGGGTATCAAGTGTACAAGTAATAATATCACCACCAGCAAAAGCAATATCTGTTGGTGCAATACTTACATCAATGTTTACTGTATCCGTAGAATGAACTCCACAAATCCCATTTGTTAAAACCCAAACAAATTGAAATGTATTCCCTGAGATTAAACCTGTTATACTTGTAGTAGGGTCATTAGTTGATATTATATTGACCCCTAAGGAAGCCTGTGTAGGACTTTGGGTCCAGGAACCAACACTAACTATTGGAGCACTTGCTGACAAAGTAGCTAAGGAATCCCCACATAAGTATTGATCTGTTCCAGCAAAAGCAATATCTGGACTTTGTGGCAATACTGTTATTATTACACTATCTACAGAAGAACCGGAACAAATAGTATTTGTAAATGTCCAATAAAAGACAGAAGTCCCTACAGGAAGATTTGCTAACAAAGTTGATGATGTATTAGGAGAAACAATTACTGCTGAAGAATTTGTACTCCACATACCAGTAGCATTAATTGGCGGTGTAGAACCAAATAAAGTAAGTGTATCATAACCACATATAGTTTGATCAAGACCAGCGATTGGGTTAGTTAAGCTATTACTTACAACATCAACAAATACAGTATCTGAATATGAAGTACAGTTTGCAATATTAGCAACAACATAATAATATCCTGTATCAGCTAATGTAAGGTTCGTAAGTGTCATAGATTGACCAGGCCATACTCCTGAACCTAACGGTAATTTAAACCAAGTGAATGAAGCACCTGGTATAGATGAAGCATTAAACACAATAGAATCTCCTACACATCCTGGACCAGAATTAGATATAATAGGGATAGGAGGAGTAGGATTAATAGTTAAATGAATAGTTTCTATTGCTGAAAGGCAACCTGCAGCATCAATTATTTGTAAAGAATAAGTTCCTGAATCTATAACTGAAGAAACAAAAGGTGTTGGGTTTTGACTGGTTGAGCTAAAACCATTGGGTCCTGACCATATATAATTAGGTGCAATGGTTACGGTAGAAAGAAAAATTGAATCTCCCTCGCACAATATTGCATCTGATGGCAAAATTGGAGGGCTAGGCAATGTATTGACAGTAACCGTAGTAGAATCCAACGAGGAACAACCTGTCTGAGAATCAATCATTTGAACATAATAAACTGTTGAAGATGCAACATTTGGCACAAAGGTAGTATCACCAATACCCACAACTGTAGTCAAATTGACATCAGAATACCAGGTGACAATCAATGGTGCCCCACTTGTTGAAAGAGCAGAAATAGTTAAGTCAACATTATCTCCTGAACACACAGGACCTGAATTTGATACAGATAGAACCGTAGGAGTAGTATCAATAGAAATATTTATTGTATCAGAAATCGATTGACAACCGGTTAAAGTATCTATACAAATCATATACCAATCTCCACTTAAATAATTGCTGTTAGAAGGTGGAATTGATGTTGTGCTTCCATAGGTCCATAACACATTACCACCACCAGGAGACCCCAAAACAGCAGGGCTGTTTCCATTAGGCCCGATCCATTGAGACTGAATACATTGAGACCCTGATGTAATATTTAGAGTATCTCCCAAACACAATGGAGCATTAGTGGTTATTGTCGGATTGGGTGGCGCTGTATTAATAACTAGATTAAACCATGTATCTAGGTAAACACAACCATTCGAGTCTGTAACATAACACTTATATTCCCCTGAATCAAGAACAGTTGCTGCCATTGTTACAAGTGGAGCTTGAGTTGTATCTACATAGCCATTCGAACTAACCCATAAATACCCAATTCCAGTATTACCTGTTGACAATTGAATTGAATCTCCCTCACATAATTGATAATCCGGGGCTGAAGGAGGAGGGGAATTTACTGATAATACAAATACATCTGCTGAAATAGGCTGAGAAGAACAACCACTTGAATTGGTTACAACAAGATAAAAAGTGCTATCATTAGTCATCCCATTTACAGTAATATATTGTCCCACACCTGCTATGTTAGTTAAGGAAGAATCTCCATACCAAGTATAACTTGCAAGCGCACCTGCACTAACGGTACTTAAAGACACATTATCCCCATAACAAACAGGACTATCAGTAAAAACAGCCTGGGTATCGGGTGATGTTGATATAACAACTAAACAAAAATTAGACCCTGAAGAACAACCCGTTGATGTATCTATACAATGTAATTGCCACAACCCACCAATATAATTTGTATCTGAAGGTAAAATCACGGGATTATTGGCCAAAACAGGAAAATTATGTCCATTGGGACCTATCCATACTAAGGAATCACAATGATTACTAGTACTCGTAGCATTTAAAAATAAAGTGTCGCCATCACAAATATCCACAAATGAAGATATAACAGGTTGTAAAGGTAAAGTATCAATAATTACCAAAAAAGAAGTATCTAAAGAGTTACAACCAAAACTATCTACTACAGATAAAAAATATGTGCCGGAATCTGCTAAAACAGCACTGGGAATTACAGGGTTTTGTTGATTTGAGGTATAATTATTAGGACCAGACCAATTATACCCAAATGCAACTGTTGAGGTAGTTAAATTAATATCATCACCTGCACACAGATTAATATCTGCACCTATCAAAGGTGGTGCAGCAGGAATAATTAAATTAACTGTTGTAAGACTTACTGAACTACATCCATTAGAATCCGAAACAACGAGATAAAAAGTAGAGTCTGAATAAATGCTATCTACCTGGATAACCCGCAAAGAATCAACAAAAGCCGTCAAGTTAACATCTGAATACCAATCATATGAAACTGAAGGAATCAAACCTCCTGTTAATTGAACACTTTCATTTAAACATACAGGACCATTGTTTACAGCTACTGATACAGGTAATGAATTGATTGATACATTAACTATATTTGATCCTTCCTCACAACCAGTTGTTGTATCGACACAAAATACCTGCCAATCACCACTTTGATATGCTGAGTTGGCTGAACTTATTGCAAGATTAGCACCTTGCAATATTGTTGTAGGTCCCAGCCAATAAGATGTATCACAAACCGAAGCATTAGAACTTAAGAACAAAGTGTCACCAACGCAAATATCACTCAAGACATTAGCCACAGGTGCAGCAGGTAGGGAATTTACATGTATACTTATAGTTGAATCCAATGAAACACATCCATTCAGGTCAGTAATTGCAAGTGTATATACACCTGAATCATTTTGAGTTGCAGCAACAATTAATGGATTTTGTATGGTTGAAGAAAAACCATTAGGGCCTACCCATGAGTATGCAACCGCAGGGTTTGTTGTAAACTGAATTGCATCTCCTACACAGTTGAGTGTATCAACTGTAATGGGAGGAGCCGATGACTGCGGGTAAACAGATACAGAAATACTATCCATCAAAAATACACAGCCTTGACTACTGGAAACAAAAAGCAAAAATGAAGTATCAGAGACTATATCGGGAATATTAATATTCTGCCCATTACCCAAAAGTATAGAATCCATTGTTTTCCAATTATAAGATGTTGCAGAAACAATAGTTGTAGTACTTAAATGAAGAGTATCTCCAACACAAATTGGGTCATTAACTGATACTATACCAGGTATAGGAGCAGAAATAAAATTAATAACAGTATCACTGGTTAATTGGCAACCGGTTATTGTATCTTTAAAAACTAAAGTCCACAAACCGGATATATAATTTGTATCTGAAGACAAAATAATTAACCCTGGATTACCAGCAATTGTATCATTATTGGGCGTCACCCATTCTATTTCGACATTTACAGGAGTATTAGAGCCTAAGCTAATGGGATTCCCTTCACAAATAGAATCATTTACCAAAATAACGGGTGCAGTTAATAAAGAATTAACCGTTACAGGGATAGATGTCCCAGGAGCAATACATCCATTGGTATCTATAACCGTGAGATCATAAACTCCACTATCAGAAAGCGTTGCTGAAGGTATGACAGGGTTTTGAAGTGTAGAAGTAAAGCCTCCGACATGTGTCCATAGATAGGAATTTGCAATCGTTGTAGTCGTTAAATTAATATCATCACCCTCACATATAGTGATTCCAAATGGAACAATTGGCGCTGAAAGAATATTAAGATGTGTAACATTAGTAGAAGCAACTGGTGCTACACATCCATTATATATTTGCTGAAGATAAAAAGTTGAATCAGTTGTAATGTTATAAACTGTAACTATATCACCAGTATCAATAGGAATTGTAAGTAAAGAATCTGCATACCAAAAATTGGTAGCGTTCATTATACTTGGAGTAGACAATAAAACAGAATCTGCATGACAGACAGGACCACTATTAGCAATAGAGGGTTGACCTGGTTGTGAAAGAATTGTAACAAATGCAGTATTTGAACTGGAATAACAACCTGTTGATGTATCATGGCATATTAAAGTCCAGTCGGTATTAATATATTGAGGATCAGAAACCGTAATTTCCAATTGACCCAAAACGTTTTGAATCAAGAAACCTCCAGAATTTCCTATCCATTCAGAACTATCACAACTTACAGAAGATGTAAGCAAAACAGTATCTCCATAACATACATTTGTTCCACCTGAAATAATAGGTATAATAGGAGGTGAATTTATTACGATCAAAATAGAATCTGCTGGTGAGGCACATCCTGATGCATCTTCCGTAAACAGAGAATATACTCCTCCCTCAGATACAGAGACTGTAGTTAACAACGGAGAAGCCTGATTGGAAATAAATCCATTAGGCCCAGACCAAAAATAAAAAACTCCGGTTACATTTGTTGCTAACTGTATATCATCGCCCTCACAAACAAAAGTATCAGTAGTAATAATAGCTGGAATTGGTGGGCCAGAACTTACTGTAACAACAGTTGAACCTATAGCTACGCAACCACTAGAATTTGTTATTTGCACATAAAATGTTGAATCTGTAGAAATACTATCAACAAAAATACTGGTTCCTAACCCAATAGTATCATTCATCAGGGAATCTGAAGACCAAAGATAAGTTGACGCCGTTTGTTGTGCTATAGATAAACTAACACTACCATTAATGCAAATAGGTCCATCATTGGTTGGAGTTACAGATGCAGGTAGCGTATTAATAGTTATAGTATGATTTAAAGATGAAGGAGATAAACACCCGGTTAGCGTATCTTCACAATTAACTACCCAAATGCCACTTAGATAATCAGGACTATTTGAAGGTATCTGAAGCGAGGATGAGCTAGTAGTAATTTGACTGCCACTAGTTGGAGAAAACCAATTTAACTTGTCACAAGTGCCTGCCTGTAAAATAATAGTATCTCCATCACATATAGATGCTGAACCTGTAATTAAGGGTTGTGAAGGTAATATATTCACAAATATACTAATAGAAGTATCTAAAGAAGGACATGAATTGGAATCTAAAACATTTAAATAATATGTTCCACTACTTAAAACATCAGCTGATGAAATTGAAGGAGAAATTAAGTTCGAAGAAAATCCATTAGGTCCTGTCCAATTATATGTTGACGAAATTGTTGTTGTATTTAACTGTAAAAGATCAAATTCACAAATAGTATCGGATAATGCGGAAATATCAGGCGTTGCGGGAACCGAATTCACAAGAATTAGGACTGAATCCTGTGCACTGCATCCATTTACGGTTACAACACCAAGGAAAGCACTATCTTGATTAATACCAGGAACATTAATGGTATAAGTTGTCCCCATAAGCGTATCATCAATATTGTACCATTCATAGGTGCCATTCGTTACGATCTGCATCGTTAGATCAACACTATCCCCAATACAAACTGGGGCATTATGTGTAATAATTGGAACTGAAGGAATTGGTTTTATAACAATATTAAGGGTGTTGGAATTTGACTGGCAGCCAGTAGAAGTATCAACACATATCATATTCCAATCTCCGGTAGCATAATCGGGGTTTAAAGAATCAATAATAATACTATCAGCGAAAATAGTATTTCCACTAGGGCTGGACCAAATGGACTGATCACAGTTAAAATTAGAAAATATTTTTATACTATCACCAAAACATACTGTTGAAGGCCCTGCTGAAAATATTATTGGTGAAGACGGCAACGAGTTAACAGTAACAAGTATCGTTGTATCAGAAGATTCACATAAATTTGCATCTAATACAGACAACGTGTATATCCCTGAATTTGATGAGGACACAGGATATATTTGTGGATTTTGTGAACTTGAAGAAAACCCCTGTGGACCTGTCCAATTATACCCTGATGCAATTGTAGTAGTCGTTAAAAACAAAGTATCATTCGCACATAATGATAGACTTGATGGAACAGACGGCAGAGCAGGTGGTTGCAAAACAAAAACTTGTGTAGAATCATACACATCGCATCCATTTACAGTTATAACCAACAAAAATGTGGTATCTGCAGTTATATTAGAGACTGTTATGGTCGGCCCTGATCCAATTAATGTTACCGTGTCCATTAAGTACCAATTATAAGTAGCAGAAGCTACTAAAGGAGTGGTTAATTGTACTGCATCTCCAATACATACAGGTCCATCATTAATAACTGAAGAAACTGGTAAAACAGTATTAATTGTTACATTATGAATAGGTGAAGGATTTGATATACAATTTGTATTGGTATCAATACAAATTGCAGTCCAACTTCCACCATCAATATAATTTACGTCAGTAGAAAGAACAATAATAGTATCTCCTGCAACGAAAGGTATACCTGACGGGCCGGTCCATAATATTGAATCACAACCAGAAGTAACATATAAAACAAGATTTTCACCTTGGCAGATTGGAGCACTTGTAATTGTAGGTGATAATGGTTTAGGATTGACAGTAACAAATACTGAGGTATCGGGAACCACACAATCATTTGTATCTATAATACTTAAATAATAATCACCCTGATCTAATAAATTAGCTGCAGGAATGAAAATAACTGAATCCGAATATATAACACCTGAAGGACTAATCCACTGATGACTATATGCTGGTGTTGTGGTCTCTAATAAAATACTTTCCCCTTCACAAACATCAAAATCTGGAGTTATATTAGGTTGAGCTGATACGGGCAAAACAATCACTTGTGTGCTGTTATAAGAAAAACAACCATTCAGTTCAACCTCCAAATAAAAAGTACTATCTGTAGTTATATTTGGAATAGTTGGATAAGAACCGTTTACTACAAAATTTGACAACAGTGAATCTGCATACCAATTGTAATTTGCATTTGCAATTAAAGCAGCAGTGAGATCAACACTATTACCAATACAAACTGGACCACTATTAAAAACACCTGGGGGTACAGGTGGAGAATTTATTGTAACATTTACTGTATTTGAAATTGAACTACAACTAAAATTTGTATCTACACAGATCATATACCAGTTTCCATTAATATAATCTGCTGAACTAGGTGGGACAGTAAAATTTGCTGAAGTGGCAAGATAAACTCCACCAGCAGGGCCTATCCACCGATTATCTCCACAGAAACTAGAGGCAGTAAAGAAAATAGAATCACCAAAACATACATTAGCAGGAGCAGTAATTATAGGTGAAGTTGGATTACTATTAACTGTAACATTCACAATTGTATCAGGTGAAGTACATCCATTGGCATCAGAAACATTTAAGGTATATACTCCAGCATTACTTGAATTAGCAGCAACAATTGTAGGAGTTTTTTGAGAAGATGTGAAGCCATTGGTATGTGACCAATTATAAGAATTAGAACCTATAGAAAATCTATATGCATCATTTGAGGCTGACCATACAGATGAATTCCTTCCTGGAATCGTTGCCGCTAGGGTACCATCAATATTCTCTATACCTTGAGTTGTATTACCTTCTGGTAAAACTGTAGTAGTATAAACATCTATATAGTTTGTCCCTTCATGCAGAACAATTTGTCCAGTAACATTATTTGCTCCTCCAAAGCGAGGTATGTTAATGTAATTAACGACTAACTTACGATTTGGTGCAGCACCTGTTGTAAAATAATTAATAGTACCGCCAGAAGCTGGGTTTAGATCTTCCCATGCCAATGCAATTAAATTATTAGGGTCAAGGTTATTGGGAATATTCTGTCCCGTACAACAGCCATTATTCAAAGTTGATAAATCAAAGGTAATATAGCCATTTGAACTTATTCTAAACTGAGAATATGTACTACAATAGAAATCGAAACTAAATCCAATTGGTAAATTACTGGATAATTCGTCATCTGACAAAGTTATACTAGTACCACTACCTGCTACAGGCAAAAAAGGAATATTGTCTATTTTATATTGGTTACAATCGATCGAGTCAATTGATGTAAATAAATTAATATTCTCTCCTTCACAAACAGAAAAATCAGCAGATACATCTGGAGTAGCTGGAAGATTATTCGGAGAAATAGAAATGGAAGCCAGTGGAGAGGTACAACCGTTAACCAGATATTCGACATAAAAAGTTGTATCTAAAGTAATATTAGGAACTGTAATATTGGATCCCGTTCCCAATAGAATTGTTTTAGAAGTATCTGCATACCAATTGACTACTGCATTCACTACAATAGGAACAGACAAATCAACTGATTCACCAATACATATAGCACCACTACTGGTTATTAAGGGTGTCGTTGGTGTAGAAACTAAATTGACGAATATCGGAGGAGATTCAGAATAACAACCAGAATAAGCATCAATATTTCTAACTGTCCATATTCCTGTTACATAATTTGAATCAGAGGGTAAAACTTGTAT
Organism: Saprospiraceae bacterium; assembly: GCA_022448945.1. GTDB lineage: Bacteria > Bacteroidota > Bacteroidia > Chitinophagales > Saprospiraceae > Aureispira. The sequence continues at coordinate 120,896 of JAKVCV010000004.1, read as the reverse complement.
TGAGGTACCAATTGCCATCTGATTATGAACTGGTCCAATCCATAATAAGCTATCTGCAAAAGTAAAGGATTCTGTTAAGGTAAACGATGTTCCACTACAAATATTTCCACCACCACTAATATCAGGATCATAGGGAGGATAAGGGACATCAATATAAATCGAGGTATCCTTCGATGCGCATCCCATTGAATCTTCAACATGTAATTCATAAAGACCTCCTTCCATATAAGTGGCAGTATAAACTATTGGATTTTGAAGGGCAGACCCAAAGCCATTAGGTCCTATCCAACAATATTTAAAGGCATTTGTTGAAGTTAATAATTGAATATCCTCTCCTTCACAAACTATTGTATCTACTGCGCCAATATCAGGTACTGTACCAGTATTTGAGTTATTGATAATAGCAACTAAAGTATGTACACTATCACATCCAACTGAATTAGTGAAAGTCTGGTTGTAAGAGCCAGAACTAGTAATCACCTGACTATTCCAAGTAAAACTATCACAAACGGTTATCGAACTTGATGCTGTAGTGCTATTATTGATCGTCAGATTAAGTGTATCGGTATGAGCACAACCTACTGCATTTGTACTTACGTCCGTATAGGTTCCACTCGTTGTATAGGTCTGGCCATTTA
>JAKVCV010000004.1:0-120158 GCA_022448945.1 Saprospiraceae bacterium | reverse complement strand
ATCGGTATGAGCACAACCTGCTGCATTTGTACTTACTTCCGTATAGGTTCCACTCGTTGTATAGGTCTGGCCATTTATGCTCCAGGTGTAACTGTCACAGGCTGTTTCTGTACTGCTTGATGATGTAGAATTATTGATCGTCAAATTAAGTGTTACTACAGTATCACAACCAGCTGAAACAGCTGAAACAGCCCGAATAGCACGCACTTTGGGGAAAGTCATACCTTTGCTCATGTCCGTTGCAAATCCATTACCAAAATGCTGATAATAGGCTTCGCTATTGGTTGATTCAGAAGAACTCCAATAACTGGCCGTACCATCAAAACCACCAAGGTTATTGGGATCAGGCGTAGGGGCCCCGTTGTAACCACAACAAATACCATTCCCATCAGGATCTGCTAAATTGGCATGCATTAAATTCAATTCATCTTTTGAAGGCAAATACCAATCATTATAACCACCTCCCGCATGATTTGCACATATATCGGCAGCTATTCCCGCAGCACTACAACTTGCTGCTAAAATATCATTTGTGTTTTGCATACCTGTTCCAACAGCTGTTCCATCAGCTCCAGGAACAGTTGTCCATGTACAACCCCAACTTGTTGTACCGAGATCATTAATAGTACAAACTAATCCATAATCGAGTGTTCCATCTCCATTTAGATCAACAGGTGTAGGCGGAACATAAAAAACAATTCCACCACCTATATTATCACCAATGTTGATTTGTGGTGTACCGGTGGCTGTAGCATTTGTTAAGATATGCGTTGCTGTATTGTTACTTGAAGTATAGGTGTTTCCGTCTATCCAGGTGTAACTGTCACAAGCCGTAATTACATCCGTTACTGCAATTGAGTTATTGATCGTCAGATTAAGTGTATCGGTATGAGCACAACCTGCTGCATTGGTACTTACATCGGTATAGGTTCCACTCGTTGTATAGGTTTGGCCATTTACGCTCCAGGTGAAACTGTCACAAGCTGTTTCTGTACTGCTTGATGATGTAGAATTATTGATCGTCAAATTAAGTGTTACTAGAGTATCACAACCAGCTGTATTAGTACTAATATCAGTATATGTTCCACTTGTAGTATAGGTCTGTCCATTTACTGACCATGTATAAGAATCACAAGCGGTATCTGTAGTTAAATAAGAGGGAGATAATATACATGATCCATCATCAACAGTAGCTGTTGAATCATAGTTACATGCTAAAGTATCTGTACAGCCAGGTACACTACATGGAGCACCAATACTTACTTGATCAGCTCCAGCATAACCGGCGGCTAAACCACCTGTTCCATAAACTGTTGTTGAAACATTATCAATTATTGAGTAAGTACCTCCATTCCATCCATCACCCCATGAATCATACATGTTAAATGTATAACAGTCATCTGGTAAACATTCTGTATATGTTCCTGCAATTCCAGAAGCCACAATATTTCCTAACCCATCTGTAAGATCCCACGAAATTTCAGAATCATATGTACCACCTCCTACAGTGATCGTTAATTGATTGTCAGTACAACTAACTATAATACATGAACCATCATCACAAGTAGCTAATGAATCATAATTTGATGCATTTGGATCTGTACAGCCAAAAACTGGGGTTCCGATTAGAAAAGCACCCCCAGAAGGTGTTATCCCTACAACATTCCCTGCGATGACTGATCCAGTATATAGGCCAGAATAATAGTTCATTGTAAAAATATCATTACACAAAGACCATGATGTTATAGGATAAACTCCCTGGAACATTCCTGTGCCATTTCCACTAAAATTTACAAAATAACTATACCCCTGACTACAGGATTCATAAATACCATCATTATTCGAATCTGTGTACCAATCATTTGGAGAGCCTGAAATCAAATCAATACTAGAAGCTGTTTGAAAGGAGCAAGAACCGTCATCTACATTAGCTGTTGAATCATAGTTACATGCTAAAGAATCTGTACACCCAGTTAGATCTTGATATATTTCGATACATTGGTATATCGTATTAGAAAGACTCGAATCTAATGTAAATATACCATTAGAATATGTATAGACATATGTTGGATAACCACCAGGATAAATAATTGTTAAAACAGAACCACACAATGACATGGATGATAATGGGCTGACTTGCCATCCACTACCAGAAGCTAATAAAGCCGGATTTGATGTGAACACATCATTATAGGTTTGTATAAGATTAGAACAATCATTTGAATATCTAACCATATTCCATGTTCCCTGTGTTAAATCTACCACAGGATTACTGTTATATCCACATGAGCCATCATCAACAGTAGCTGTTGAATCAAAGTTACATGCTAAAGTATCTGTACAACCAGGTACTCCATAAGTACACAATGAGGAATCCATACAAGTTGCATTTGGATTATAGGTTAATGATAATGAATCCATGCAACCAGTTATTCCAGAACCATCTAGCACTTCTACAGTATATGTATAGACAGCCTTACCAACCAATGGGCAATGGTCATCTTTTACAGTCAATGTGAAATAATGTTCACCAATATCAGTAGTTGAAGGGGTCCAGCAAAATTGGCCGTCAATACTATTTGCCCCTGAACTTCCGGTAACCTGTGTAAAAGTAGCTCCGGAAATAGCATTATCATACGTGAGGCTAATCACATCTATTTGATCTACATCTAAAGCAAAAACATCAAAACACATTGAAGCACCAGGACATGTAGTAATTTTATAATTATTTTGTGCACCATTTACTCCAGATATATCAGGTACCTGGTTAGAACAATTCATTGTTTCTAACTGAATATCACGAACAACTGATCCAATTTTAGAACCAGCCCTATATTCCTCTACTTGCACACAAATTATTACAGTCTGTTGGTTTCCGAAACCCGAAGGAGTAAATTCAATACTCCCAGTTTGAGGATCAATTGAAATTATAGAAGAACTTAATAAAGGATTGACACCAGAAAAGGAACTAACATAATCAACAAAAGAAGGTATAGGTCCACCACCTTGTTGACAATCAACTAAGGAATAAACAAGTGAATCTCCATCTGAATCATAGGCACCATTATTAAATACTGTATTTACACCCTCACAAGCAATAAATAGTGGTTCATTCAGAAACTCTGGTGAATTATTACAAACAGAAGATGCGACATCCAAATTTGTTTCTACATAAAAATCTTGAGCAGGACTTGAAGATATAGTATAAATACTTGAATGTCTGCAACAATAACTCCATGAAAAACTCCCGGGACCAGGACATCCTATGGTATAAGATGATACAATGTATTGATAATGTTCCACTCCCATAGCTGACCCTCCAACTGCACTACATGTTGATAATGCAGAAGTACAAATTGGTGAAATTTCTGTAGTAGACAGAGGCTGTAAAACAGCATTTGCAAATCCTCCACAACCTGTCTGAGAAAAATAATTAATAGCCATAGACGTAGGCAATGCAGGATAAGTACAATCCTGGTATACATTCAGAATTATTTCATAAGTCCCAGGACTCAAACATTTATAAGTAATATCTGCACCCAGTATGGGTCCAGCTGCAACAACTTGGGTCTTAAGCATAAAAAACAGAACAATTATGTAAAAAAACCTTGCCTTCATAGATTTTTATTATTCTATCTAACACCTGAAGTGTATAAGGGTAATTTGATTATAAAGGGTGATTGTCTGAACAAACTTCAATAAAACAATCTTTTATATTATTATAATAAAATAAAAGGATTAATATTAAAACGCTCTAAATAAGCATATTGTAACCTTTTATAAGAAAAAATCAATTATTTAGTTATGCATCAATCATCTCCTCTGTATATAAATGCCCCCCTATTGACCACAAGTACTACTCTGTTATTTATTGAATGTTCTTCTCTAGAACATGGAACACCATCAACACAGTGATTTAAGATTTGATCTTCTCCTTTTATTTCAAACATGTACTGACTTGACAAAACAGACCTTTCATTTAATTCTTTAATCAATAATTCCTGTCGTTTTTTAGATAAAATATGATTTAAACGGTCACTTTTTCTGGAGTCAGTATGTATTTGAATTTCAATTTTAGTATTTCTATTTTGATTTAGTATAGAAGCAAGTGTATCAAGCCATATTTCACTTGATATCCTATACGTACGATCAATAAATCTCAGATTTAGTTTCTCTAATTTCAAGACATCCCCTTGTCGATAATTCGGCTGTGGAGTATTAGGAACAAAATTATATACAAAGGGTTCATCTGCAGAAACTAATTCAAATTTTTCCTCATTTATAGAAAGTACTGTATCAATATAACCCTTTATAAAGACACGAAAGTCATAATCATCACCTTTAACAGCTTTTATGTCATAATTGCCATTAATGTCCAATTCTTGTGTCCGTGTAAAGTTTGTTTCTTTATTGGTTAAGGTAATATAGCCACCTACATCATTAGGCATTACAACATTTCCTTTAAGTGAAATAACATTTTTGGGTCTGAGACTTATTCCTTTATTATTCTGCCTGGTACGTGAAAAATTAGAGGTTTTAATTTTTGATAATTGGGTATAAAAACCATCTTTTGAGGTAGTAACAATATAACTTTTATCAGGTATTAAAGATACTGTTATGACACCCGATGTATCAGATTCAAATTCACCAATAACAGTACTTATCGGACGTTTTTGATTATCAAAATTCTCTTGAAGGACCAACTTTATTTTGGCCCCTAAAATCGGTGCTTTAAATACAGCATTCCCAACATAAATAGCAGTAGGAACAGTTGGTAGATTATCCTGAGCATATAAAAAAGGTGTCCCTAAAAAGAAGACTACAAAAGCAAAAAAAGATAAAAATGCATTATAAAAAATTGAAAAACAACGCTTTGAATCAAAAACAACATTTCTACATTCATCAATGACAAAATCATTACTCCGCAAATCAATATGATCAGAATTGCAAAAGCATCCCTTTATAAACTTTCGATATGTTGTGAATCTATCTACTTGCATCTCTAATTTCTTTTTTTAACAAAGAAAAACAATACACCAATTGCAACTAGTATTGCGATTGCAATTTGGAGCCAATTCATAAAACTTAAATTGGAAGATAAAATCTGGAGGCTATGCAATTGATCAGGTGTACCTACCATAATCAACCCACTCCAAAAAAACGGAACACAGATCAAACCACTTCCAGAATCCAGAAAATTAAGTTTGGCTTTTTGTAATGCTTTGGCCTTTGGCATCCCATTCATAAGGTTAAGATAAAAATTTTCCATGAGAATTTCAGTAGCCTGATCTGATACAGGCCACAAAGTCATAGCAATATTGGGACAGCCAGCATAAGCAAAACCTCTAGCGACAGACATTGCCCCCTCTCCTTTTTGAATTGTTCCAACACCAGTATTACAAGCACTTAAAGCAACTAATTCAGCATTAATCTGCATATTATACAACTCATAAGTATGTAATAAACCATCCTCCTGATCATCGCCTAATAAAACGAGACTTGAATATAAAGGATATTTATGATTAAGTATTCCATGCGTTGCAAAATGTAGAACACCATATTTTGAAGCTTCATTCTTAAAGGTAGATTCTTTAGCATCAAAACCGATATGTGTAGATCCTCTGGTAAGTTCTCCAATCATTTTTACTTCTAAAGCAGCATTTTCAAGTGGAGAGAGCAACAAATCTGAATATTTACCTTTTTGATGTTTGTGTGTTAATTCAAAAGACTTAACTTCAGAAAAATCAGGAGCAAAACCCATAAATCCTTCAGGAACAGAAGAAAAATCATGTTCTTTGGCCTCCAAAAATAAAGTTGCAGAGTAATTATAAGTAATCGCCCCTTTTCTAATTAAATATGGTACCTCCTTATACATACTATAATCCTTTTGTCCTCTAGCTAAAGATTGTGATAAAGGAGTAGTAGGAATTAACTCAAAAGGTATATAATTCAATACTCCATCAGGTATTATAATAAGGTCTTGTCCATCAATATATTCAATAATTGGGGCTATTAGGAGTTTATGTAAGACATTGCTGTATCTTAAAAAGTCATCAGGCCTTTCTCCTTTTAATGAACTTACATATTTAGCAATAGTATGCCCAAGCCTTGACGGAGTACGAACTTTCTCATAAACAACTTTATCATTATCAATCAACATAATATGAACCAAAGAATCAACAATAACATAATTGATAAGCAGTTCATTTTTATCTATCCTGGTCTGGAGATCTCTACAATCTAAATCTACAGATTTATATTTCATGTTGTAGTAATCTGAATATGTATTTTTAATATAATCGAGGAACTCCGGATATTTTTTTTCAGCTTCATCAAGTGATTTTTGCAACTCATCCATACGTTCCTTATTGCCATCTTTTCCCTGTTTCGCTTCATAATATAATTCACCATTTAGATAAGCAATTTCGACTTTTAACTTATTCTCTTTTTCAACTACCCACTCAGGAACACCAGATACTTTTTGCGCTCTCAACTGTTGAACTGCCTGCAATAACAAAGAACTTTTAGACTTTTCGATGTAATGAAATAAAAAATATAAATATTCTTCCTTCTGATTAATATCATACAAACTACTTGTAGTCTGTATCGCCTGATGATTAATCTTTTCAGCCAATTCAGACAACTCATATTTAGCTCCTTCTGAGCGATATGAAGCTCTAAGGTCTACCAATAAATCAAGTGAAAAATCGGATATTTTTAAAGCTCTTAGTAATTTTTCTTCTGTTACATTCTTATCACTATTATACAAATGGTATACGATAGCAGATTTACTAATTACAGAGTACAACAGTTCATACTCAAAATTAATTTTTTCAGGATCAGGAATGGCATAACCATCAACGATCTCAGCACCTTCTTTCATCGAAGCATTAATAGAACGATTAATATAATTCAATGCTCCCGAAAAATTAAAATACTTTAATTCTATTTCACCCATAAAACGTGTTGCTTCAGCAACAAGTGCATTTTTTTCAGGATAAACTGATGACATTAAAGATAAAGCATTGAGAAAAAAGACTTTAGAATTTCCAAAATTTCTAGCAGCAAAATACAAACTTCCTTTTGCCATTTGAACTTCAATTCTAGCAACACTTTGTTCTTTCCTTGGCAACTTACTTATCAGCCGCTCTGCCCGTTCATAATTCAATAAAGCAATATTAAAATTTTCTGACAACCCTGGATTTGCAATATGATCAATTGGTTCTAAATCGTATTTTTCCAATTCCATATCCAATGTCCACTGATCAGATATATTTTTTACTGTTTTTTTATACCAATATACTGATTTCCCTGCATCTTCAAGAGACTTACAAATCTCGCCTTGTTTAATTAAGCCATCATAAATAATACGAGGAGGGGCACCTATTTTTATTTGAAGAGCAAGTGCTTCACCGTTTTTTTCCAAAGCATCTTCATAGTCATTTATACTCATTGCAATTGTTGCAAGCATAGACTTTGTTTCTGCTTCTTTCTCAGGCGTCAAGTCGAATTCCAATGCTTTTTCAAGATGCGTATATGCAGTTTCGTATTCAGTATATTTAAATAAGGAACGACCAGTATTAAGTCGAAGGTTACCCTGATCCGTTGAATCAGCATTACGTAACATCTTCTTATATCTATTAGCAGATTCATCAGGCCTTAAAACATCATCATATAAAGCGCCTGTCTTATCCTCAAAATCATTTACAAGATTTTCGTTACGATCTTCTTCAGGCAATTCATTACTAGCTTCGATCAAGGCTTCAAAAAATCCAATTGCAGTCTGTTTATCTCCTTTTTTAAGATATAGATCGCCCATTGATTGCTGCAATTCTATATTAAAGATCTGTGAAACGAATTCTGGGTTTTTTTCGGCTACCTGTTCGGCCTCTTTAAGAAAAGTTGTAGCTTCTTTTTGCTCATTGTAATACAAATGATATTTTCCTAAACATAATCTAAGATATGCTCTAGTCGCTTCATTATGCGTATTTTGCTCATTATACAATTCTTCTGCACGCCGAAATGCCCTAAAGGCCTCTTTAGGTTTATCTTTATTGAGTAAAACTATTGCTTCCATAGCTTTTGCAGCAATATATCCATCTACATCTCCATTATCTTCATAACGAACTGCTGATCTTTCAAAAGTCGCTTCCCCACCTTTTAAATTGCCTTTATAAAATTTTTTTTCAGCATTTTTAAATGTGGTGTAAGCACTCTTATTTTTACCTGTAGATGCTAGTTGTGCAAATAAATTATTGTTATATAATACAACTAAAAAAACAATAACCGAATAGTATATTTTCATTCAATACAATATTAATCTATCAACTCTAAATATATTCTCCATAATTTAAATAGACTGACTACAATAAGTCTACTTGTAAGTATACATAAAAGTTACGTTTTATTTTAATAAAATCCAAAGATAGATAACTAACTTAATCTTTTAAAGATACACCACTATTTTGTAAAACAAATAACTAAAAAAAAAAAAATAATTTTTACTAAAAAACAACATCCTTTATTAATAACAATAAACACAAAATGTTATTGGTAGATTTGATTGTTTGTTTTAAAATTTATTTTTATTTTTACGTACAAAGCAGCCTTCTTTAGATGGCAATTTATTTTTTTCCAAAATGCAAACAACTGATTTGGAATGACAAAAAAACACTTTGATTTTCTTCTCAACTAGCCTTCTTTGTCATCTTAAATCTATAGTATAATATCAAAATAATTTAAACACTGAATTTCATGTTTTCCTGCGATATTTAATTTAAATTAAGTAGGGAACTATCATTTACACTTTTTTTTAAAACAATTTTCATACACAACTAATTTATGGACGGCAAATTAAATTTAATCATGGGGCCTATGTTTTCTGGCAAAAGTACTATTTTATTAACGCGTTACAGACGTTATCAAATTGCAGGCAAAAAATGTCTTTTAATAAAATATGCAAAAGATAGCCGTTACACAGACTCTGAAGAAATGCTTGTAACACATGATCAAATTAGTTATCGAGCTACTTCATGTAACAAACTTGCAGAGGTTCATGATTATGTCCAGGATTATGATGTGATATGTATAGATGAAATTCAATTCTATGAAGATGCCAGTTACTATTGCGATTTGTGGGCAAATTCAAATAAAATTGTGGAGGTTTGCGGGTTAAATGGAGATTACCAAAGAAAACCTTTCGAACAGATCAGCATTCTCGTACCTCTTGCTGATGATATTAGTTTTGTCACTGCAGTATGTAAAGCCACAGGTAAAGATGCCTGTTTTACAATGCGTCTGTCTGATGAAAAAGAACAAGAAGTTATCGGAAGCACTGACAAATATCAGGCTGTATCAAGGGAGCGATATATGACAGATTCTACACAAACTGAATTTGGTAAAGTCTTAGGGACAGTTTAAAAGACTACAGACTTATTTAAAACGATTGAACTGGATATTTGAGCTTATAAAACTTCAAATAGATTATCTCTACAACAATGAATTTATAAGTTGGTTCCCTTAAAAAATGAATCAACAAACTCTCGTTTATCAAATTCTTGAAGATGATGCATTCCTTCACCCACACCAATATATTTTATCGGAATTTTAAGTTGGTCACTGATACCGATAACCACTCCTCCTTTAGCAGTACCATCTAATTTTGTTAGTGCAAGACTTGTTAGACTTGTAACTTCTGCAAAATGTTTAGCTTGTTCATAAGCATTTTGGCCTGTAGAACCATCTAAGACCAACATCACTTCATCAGGGGCCCCTTCTGCTTGTTTACCTATAGCATTATTTATTTTTTGTAATTCACGCATCAAGCCTTTTTTATTATGTAAACGGCCAGCAGTATCTATCAAAACCAAATCATGCCCTTTTTCTTTTGCATAACGTACTGTCTCGTATGCAACTGCAGCTGGATCTGTATTCATCCCTTTACTATAAAAATCACAACCAACTCGGTTAGCCCATATTTCTAATTGATCAACAGCAGCAGCCCGAAAAGTATCAGCAGCACCAAGTACAACAGTTTTTCCTGCTTCCAAATATTTATTTGCCAATTTACCGATAGAAGTTGTTTTACCCACACCATTTACACCAACAACAAGAATAACATAGGGTTTATTGTCATTTGGTAAATCATAAGAAACAAGTTCATCCGAATTGTTTTCTGCTAACAACTGGACAATCTCATCTTTCAATACTTCATTTAACTCTGCAGTAGTAACATACTTATCCTTGGAAACCCTCTCTTCTATTCGTTCAATAATTTTAATAGTAGTATCAACCCCCACATCCGAAGCGATTAATATATCTTCCAGATCATCCAGAACTTCTTCATCGATAGTAGTTCTTCCTGCAAACGTAGTTGCTAATTTTCCAAAAAAACCTTTTCGTGTTTTTTCAAGCCCTTTATCAAGGTCTTCTTTTAGTTGTTCCTTTTCTTCTTCTTTTTTGCCAAAGATTTTATTGAAAATTCCCATAATTCTTATTTGAGATATAAAATTGTAATTGTGAAAATAAAAGAAAAATTTCAATCGGTGTACTATATAATCAGAAATGGCTTCTCCGAGTGAAGGAGAAGCCTTTTGTTATATTCCATATTTTTTTAAGCCTGTATTATTTGGCAGAAAAAAAGTCTTTTACATCGTTTTTGTGGATGATAACTTCTTTATATGATATCTTTCCAGTAACAGGATCTTTGATAGACTTCACGCATTTGACGTGGTCTTTTCCAGAACCAGTGTTTGCTGCACGCTGTGCAATTCTCGCGTTTTTTGATACTTTCTTGGCCATCTTTATTTTATTTCTTTATGTAAAGTATATTTTTTTAGGATTGGATTGAATTTCTTCATTTCCAAACGATCTGGAGTGTTTTTCCGGTTTTTTGTAGTGATATAACGGGAAGTACCTGGTTTACCAGTACTTTTATGTTCGGTACATTCCAAAATCACCTGAACACGATTGCCTTTACTCTTTGCCATAGCTATATAAATTTATTTCTTTTCGTTAATTTTACTAGCGAATTATTTGATTACACTTGAGAGTTTCACTTTTCTATCATTCTTTGCAACTGGTTCAAAAGTAACAGAATATGTTTTATGACCATTAGCGTCAACAGTTTCTACTCTCCTATAGCCACGTTTTGCCTTTTTGACAGCAGCAATAGTCTTTGAATCTTCTACCCAAACTTTAGGATCAAATCCTGCAGCAAGTTGTTGTTTAAGGTACTTATAGGTTCCAATTTTTTCCATATTTCTCAAAGCTCTAGTAGTTAACTTCACTTTTATCCACTTATCTATTTCCTGAACATATATACGTTTGTTCTGCAAATTTGGATTGAAGCGTCTTTTAGTTCTACGTTTAGAATGAGAAACATTATTTCCTACAAGCGGTTTTGTTCCTGTTAATTGGCATATTTTAGACATGACTTTATTCTAATTTAAAACGTCCCGGCAAAAAGCCAAGACACATATTAATTATTATCTTCTTTCTTATAGTGACCTCAGAGGGAGTCGAACCCCCAACCTTCTGATCCGTAGTCAGATGCTCTATCCAATTGAGCTATGAAGCCGGTTCTTTTTAACTGAAGGTATCCACTCTCTATATATAGTATCATCACACAGTACCTCCCTAAGCGGTTGCAAATATACAAATAGAAAACTAATCAGCAAACTTTTTCAATGAAAAACGAATATATTTTCAACAAAAAATAAATCCCGTCTACAAAGTTAACCATAAAAAAGAAATTACAGTGAGAAATCATCAAGATTAGGGCAAAATCCATTTAAATAACTAAAACAGAAAAGCCGTAAGAAGGAGATATAAAAAATAAAATTATCCTTCTTACGGCTTTACAAACCAATTTACAAAGAGAAATTATTCCTTAAAGAACTTAGGTTTTTCTTTTCTTTTAGACTTCCCTTGAGAATTGTGCTTGCCTTCAACAGTTTTAGTTGCATGAGGAACTAATCTAAGACGCTCTTTGCTGATCAAAACACCTGTCACAGAACAAACGCCATAAGTCTTATTTTTAATACGGATTAGAGCATATTCAAGATTGCGAATGAATTTTTGTTGACGTGCAGCTAACTTACTCAAATGCTCTCTCTGCCAATTAGAAGCACCATCATCAAAAGTGCCTGCACGATTTTCATCTCCGCTATTATTTAATTCCTTAAGTTGGACTTTTAAATCAACAAGTTGTTTTCTAGATTCCTCTAATTTCTCATTGATCATCTGATCAAAATCGGCTAAGTCCTCATCATTATACCGTATTTTTGAAATCTTTTTGTCTTCATTCATAAGTTTTATATTTGGTTTAGTATTAAATCGTTATTGCCTGATTTTATATAAAGGGTTTACACTACATAAGAGGTAGTGTTTTAGTTAAAATTTAATAAAAAATGTATTGCCTCCATTTTTTTATTGCCTCTTATATATGCAAGTCAAACGAAAAAGTATATTTAAAGTTACAAAATAATATATAAATTTCATAAATTCTAGTAATGCAAAATAAAATTATGAAAAATTAAATCAAATTATATTTAATCAGAGGGGTCTCTGACTTGGTATCTATCCTCACAAAAATTTATAAAATCTTTTAGCCTTTTCAAGGTTATTGACCTACCCAGAACTTCCATAATTTCATAAATTCCGGGTCCTCCCATCTCTCCAGACAATCCAAGTCGAAAAATTGGTAAAATTTCACCTTTATTACTTTCTATAAGCGGTTCAACATAAGCTTCGAGGCTCTCTGAATCAAATACTGGAATTTCATTGATCTTCTCAAATAAATTATCCAATTCTTTTTTTCGGTTATCGGTCCACTTGTTGAGGATTTTCTTCTGGAAATTCTTTTGATGCCTAATTTCAATTTCCTCTACATTAAGCTCATTAAAAAAATATTTCCCCTGGTGATAAAAATCTGTAGTATAGTTAATTCTTAATTTCATAAGACCCGCAACTAAATTAAGCTTTTCAACACCAACATTCACACCCTTTTCATTCAAATCTGACTGAACTAATTCAATCAATTTACCGTTGTTAATCTGTGAAAGATATTGTTTGTTAAACCACTTAGCTTTTTCGAAATTGAACCGTGCCCCGGAAGTAGATACTCTATCCATAGAAAAAGCATGTATCATTTCCTCTTTTGAATAAATTTCCTGATCAGTTCCATCATTCCAACCAAGAAGTGCAAGAATATTTAATACTGCTTCTGACAAAAAACCCCATTCTCTAAATCCTTTAAAGCTATTTGCTGGAGAACCTCCATTCCAGTCAAGTGGAAAAACAGGCATACCAAGACGATCTCCATCTCGTTTGCTTAATTTGCCATACATTACATCACGCAAATAGGATTTTAACTCCTTTTTCAATTTATCATCTTTCTTTTCATTTATCTTTAAGCGATCTGAAATATTTTTAAAATCTTGCAACAAAGGGTGAACAACCTTTTTTACTTTATCAAATTTCTCGGCATATTGGTTGTTTTGTGATATGAAATCTGAAGTAAATTGCTCTGAAAAATCATCAATAGTTCTTTTATTAAGATAAGCAGTAGGTTCAGGTTTTAAGATTAATGGCAAATGAGCAAATTCTGGCATTACATCAGCCCAACCCAAAAACTTATACAACAAAACATGTGTTGGCGTACTTGGCAGCCATTCTTCCCCACGAATTACATGACTAATTTTCATATGATAATCATCCACAATATTGGCCATGTGATAAGTAGGCATCCCATCATTTTTCAACATTACTTTGTCATCCAATTCACTACAATCAAAACTAACAACACCACGAACCATATCCTTGAATGTAACAACACCTTCTTCTGGAATCTTTAGGCGAATAACTTTGGGTGCACCAGAATTAACAAGTTGCTTCCATGCTGATTCTGACATATTCAGGGAATTCTTCATTTGAATCCGCGTTGCAGCATCATACTTGAATTTCAGTCCTTTTTCTTCTGCTTGTGCACGGGCCAGGCTAAGTTCAGCTTCTGTATCAAAAGCATAATATGCATGACCGTCAGTAACTAATTGTTCTGCATATTTCTCATATATCCCAGTTGCTTTTCTTTCGGACTGACGATAAGGTCCATATTCTCCACCTTTTTCAGGGCTTTCATCAAACTCTAGCCCTAACCAACTTAGTGCTTCTATGATATATTTTTCAGCCCCTTTGACATAACGGGTCTGATCTGTATCTTCTATACGCAAGATAAATTTCCCGCCGTGTTTACGTGCCAATAAAAAATTGTACAGTGCCGTACGCACCCCTCCTATGTGTAATGCCCCAGTGGGACTTGGTGCAAATCTAACCCGCATATTGATAATTTATTAAAAAATAAAAAATTAAAGAAAACATCGAACTTAATATATCTATAGTCTACTAAAGCAAAAAACTGAACAAATTTACAAAAATATCGGACTTGAAACTATATAATAAGTTTATGATTTCAAAGTTTACAAAGATTTAGAAAAACTAAATACTTCAATCTAATATAAGTAATATCCCCCTTAAAAAAGCGCTTTTTTAAGGGGGATATTATGAAATGAAATTAAAAATTAGCGTTGAAGAATAAACTTTTGTTTCAAAACACCCCGATCAGTAGTCAATACAGTAAAATAAGCTCCATTTATAAAATTATATCCAGGAATCTGAATCATGTTTTCGCCTTGATTAATAATTTGTTTATTAAAACTTATTATTTCTCGGCCATCAACTCCATATATATATATAGAACCTATCACTTCTTCTGCAGAATAAATTACCAAAGGGATATCAATCGTATTGACAGGATTTGTATTTACTTTGAAGGAAATTTGTTTTTCAATAGGCAAATCTCTTAAATCTGTTGTATTGGTGGTCGCTTCAAAATCAAAAAACCCGGAAAAGGATGCACATGTTGAGTATTGATTCAAAGCCTTAATTCGCCATGCATAATGAAGACCAGCAGTAAGATCATTTGTAGATAAATCAAAATGACTATCTCCATTTGAAATTAAACCTATATATTTTACATCATTTGAGTTTGGTATCCATATTCCAGGGACACTGGTTCCTACAACTTCAAGTAAGTACCATGTAGCTCCAGGAACATCATCCCAATCTAAACGAACAGTAGGATTTGATATTGACCCTAAGAGAGCACCATTTAATGGTGAAACTGCTGAAGATAGACCTGTTACAACTGAAGTAGATGGGGGCGTATTTGTTACAAATGTTCGATTTGCAATAGATAATGCAATAGCAGTTTTTTGCTCTGAAGAAAAAACACTAGAGCAATTATCATCATAATAAGACATAAGATTAGATTCATCAGGATCTAAAGTGGCACCAGTAGGATCTAAAACTGAAGGCGTAAAAGTACAAGAGCTGATCGAAGCAGTAGAATTATAATCTGCCTCTG
This sequence comes from Saprospiraceae bacterium, assembly GCA_022448945.1. Taxonomy (GTDB): domain Bacteria; phylum Bacteroidota; class Bacteroidia; order Chitinophagales; family Saprospiraceae; genus Aureispira. The sequence goes on along the minus strand of JAKVCV010000004.1, from coordinate 104,734 downwards.
TATCACAAAAACCATCTGCAGCGGAAGTGCAATTGGCACCAGCACCGCGAGTTACTAATTCAACAGTTTCACTATTAATAGTCGCCGGTGCATTTCCTCCTCCATAAACTGCCTCTGCATCAACACCTTCCCAACCATAAAAAGTATGTGGTAAAGTAAAAAAATGTCCAATTTCATGTGCCTCAGTTTTTGCATCGGCTGAAACCATTGGTTGTTGCAAAAAAACAAAGTCTTTAGTTGGTTCATAATAACTCAAATAACTTCCATTAGGATAATAAATAGACCGGCCAATATAAATATTAAGCGTATTGGCGACCTTCTGTTGAAACATTACTGTTTTTGCATTAGCCGTTCCAGAATTAGCATCAATATGATCAGAAACCAGATCTATAATCTGATTATGAATAAAAAACTGAACATCTTGGTCAGCATAAATTGCATTAAGACCACACAAAAAACTGAGAATAGTATTTACGGATGTGGAACCTTCTCCAGATGTGTTTTGAACATTTTGAATTGTTAAAGGTATATAGGTAATAACCCTATTAGCCATTAGATTGGCTACATGTTCCTTAGAAAACAATTGTCTGTTATCCAACATTCTTTGTTTAATTATTGCAGCATCAAAGGGACTAACTCCACAATTATATTGTTGAGCTTGAATAAATAACTTCCCAAAGGCAAAAAAAGTAAAAATCAAAAAAAATTTCTTCATATTCAATTTAGATTTAGTGCTTTAACTTTCAATTGTTTTTTGAAAAAATAATCTGAATAATTAGACAAGGGAACAGGTAATAAATTACAATATTACATACCTAATAAACTTAAATGAACCAAAAAGAATCTATTATCTCTGAATAACAAATTTTTGCTGTAAAGTTCCTCTGTCAGTTGTTAGTACTGCTATATAAATCCCGTTAAGAATATTTTCTGCAGGTAATTGCAAAATATTGTCCCCTACTGAGAATGACAGTTTATTAACAGCCATCATTTCGCGACCATCCAACGAATAAACCCGAATAGATGCCACTATTGTTTCAGCTGTATAAACGGACAAAGGAATATATGTTGTAGAGACAGGATTAGCATTCAAATCAAAAGTTATTTGATTGTGAATCGGCAAATCCTTAATCGAAGTAGCAGCAGCTGTAGCTTCAAACTTATAATATGGTGAAGGCAACGCACATGTAGAATAGTTACTGATAGGCGTCACACGCCAGGCATAAACCTTACCCGCCTGAAGATTAGTAGTAGAAAGATCAAAATAAGAAGTGCCATTGTATTGATAACCCTGATAAATAACATCAGTAACATCAACGAACCAAAGACCTGGAATAAGCGTACCATAAACCTCGATATAATGCCAGGGTGCACCTGTGAGTGCAGTCCAATCCAAACGTACAGTTGGATTATTAATAGAACCCAATAAACCATTATTAACCGGGGAAATTGGAGTTGGAGAAGCTAAAGATCCTAAATCAGTCGTTCCATTAGGTGTATTTGAAACCCAACTTCTTTGGGCTACATCCATAGCAATTGCAGCTTGTTGATCAGCAGAAAAAGTGGTTACACAATTGTCAAGGGCATAAGACATAATATTGGTTTCATCAGGGTCTAGATTATTGCCATATGGATCCCTAACTGTTACAAAATAAGGGCAATTTGTTCGGTCTGAATAATAATCTGCTTCCGTGCCGCAAAATCCATCTCCTTCACTATTACAATTCGCCTGACTTCCTGTCCGTGGAACATTTTCCGGAGAAAAAGCACCCCATCCGTTCCCAATTGTTGAAGGCACATTGGAATTAGCATATTCCGCCTCAGCATCCGTACCCTCCCATCCATAGAAAGTATGCGGTAAAGTAAAAAAATGACCAATTTCATGTGCTTCAGTTTTTGCTTGAGGAGTCATCATTTGTTTTAATAAAAATATATAATCTCCAAAGCCTGAATACCAACTAGAAGTAGGATTATTCTGAGAACGCCCAATAGTAATATTCAGTGTCTGGGGAACTGTCCATCCATACATATCTACTGCAGAAGCATTAGATCCCGCATTATCATCAATATTATTACTTGTGCGAAAATGTATTTGATCGTAAATAAAAAACTGAAGATCCTGGCTAGCATATAAGCCATTTAAACCACACAAAAAATCCATTATTTCACGTTCTGTAGCAGCTCCTTCCCCAGATGAATTAGAAACGGAGTGAAAGGATATAGGGATATAAGTGATGGTTCTATTATTCATCAAATCAGAAACTTCCTGCTTTGTAAACATTGCACGATTTTGCATAAGCCTTTGTTTTATCAAAGCGTCTGCCTCTTTTGTTACGCCACATTTATGATATTGTGCAAAGGTCTCAGAAAGCGCAATAAAAGCAACAGCGCATATCAATAGTACATTCTTCATACTTTTATTATTATTATACGTTATGAAATACTAATTCAAATTTATGAGTTGATGTTATGATATATTTTGATTTAATAAAAAATCACCCTTTAAAAAAAGAATATATATCATATGTCCAAAAGTGAATTTACAACTTTAAGAATTTAACGTAATATACAAATTAAACTATTGTAATTGCAAAATCAAGTACACTTTAAGGGCAAAATGAACACTTCTAAACTGTTTATTTATACCCATTTTTTAGATTGATGATTCTACAAAGTAGCACTTTCTGGCCATAAACAACAGCGTTCATTTAATAATGGACATTATTAATATTATATCTATATCTTCGTAAAGAAGGTTATTTCTGAATGATTAATTTTTGTTGCAATTGACCTCTGTCAGTTATCAATATAGCAGTATACATTCCATTTACCAAGTTCTCAGCAGGAACCTGTAATAAACTATGTCCCTGGCTAATCATTTCTTTATTAAGTGCCAATACTTCTCTGCCATCCATACTAAATATTTTTATAGAACCTAAAACATCTTCAGCAGCATAAAGAGAAAAGGGTATAAAACTGGTTGAAATAGGATTGGAATTTACTTTAAATGACATTTGTTTTTCTATCGGAAGATCTTTTATATCAGTTACAGAAGTAACTGCTTCAAAAATATTATATGAAGAAATCGGTGCACAAGTTGAACTCGAATTCAGTCCTTTAATTCTCCATGCATAACGACTTCCAGCAACAAGATTTGAAGTCGGCAAATCAAAATAGCTACCTGTATAAACAATACCTCTATAAATCACATCATTTGTATTGGGAATCCATATACCCGGTATCATGGTGCCAACAACTTCCAAATAATACCAAGTTGCACCCGAAACATCAGACCAATCCAAACGAAGCGTGGAATTTGATATTGGGCCTAATTGACTATTACTTTGTGGAGAAATTACTGAAGGAACTCCCGTTACAACAGCCGTACTATTTGGTGTGTTTGTAACCCATGTACGAGATGCAATATCAATTGCAATTGCTGTTTGCTGTTCAGAAGTAAAATTATCCACACAATGATCAAGGGCATAAGACATCATGTTTGTTTCATCAGGATCTAATGAATTACCATATGGGTCATTCATCGTTGGATTATATGGACAATTAATGCGGTCGGAATAATAATCTGCTTCGGTATCGCAAAAACCATCAGCGGCCCAGCTACAATTAGATTGTCCACCTGAACGAGGTACCGATTCAGGATAAAATGCACCCCAACCAGAACCTATTGTTGATGGAACGTTTTGCCCTCCATAAGTAGCCTCGGCGTCGACACTTTCCCAACCATAAAAAGTATGGGGTAAGGAGAAGAAATGCCCAATTTCATGTGCTTCAGTTTTTGCTTCTATTGTAAGCATTGATTGTAATAGAAAAACAAAATCGCCAAAGCCATCATACCAAGAAGCAACCTGATTCATTGAAGAAGCCCCAATAATTAGATTTACAGTATTATTTATCTTATAACTCATCATATGCGCCCTAGCAGTAGTAGTTGCTGCATTGTTATAGATAAAAGTACTTACACGATTATGAATTGCGTTATGAATAAAAAACTGCACATCCTGATCGGCATAGATTGCATTTAATCCACACAAAAAGCCTAATATTGTTTGTTCACTAGTTTTGCCAAGACCATTGGCATCGCCTGCAACATTATGTATTGATAAAGGTATATAAGTGATAACACGATTAGTCATCAAATCCTTTACTTGCTGTTTACTATACAATTGACGGTTGTCCATCAGTTTCTGCTTGATAATTGCTGCAGTTTGTTGACTGATGCCACACTTAAAGTTAACGGGCGTATTATTATTTTGAGCATTAAATATAAAGGGAACAAATAGCAATAAAAGAAGGGTTGTATATTTCAAATTCATAATTAAATTATTTTTATGATTATTTATTCTTTTAGAAAAATGATTATTTGGAATAATGGCACAAATTTACCAATAATAACCCGTTAAAACACTATTTGTTCATAAATATTTCACAAAGTTTACAAAAACATGATTATTATTTGGAGATTGTGCCTAACAAAATTCTAATTCTTGATAACGAATACGATTGCGAAGGAAATTTACTGTTACTAAATAGAAGAAAAACTCCAAAAAGCTACTATAATTTTCTCATATTAATCAGTTCAACAAAAATAGTCTTTTTACGTCTGGAGACTTCAACTTCTGAACCATCGACCATTCGAATTTTGTTCTTTGTTTTCATAAACTGTTGGATATGATCAAGATTTATAAGGTGGGATTGATGTACACGAAAAAAGCCTTCATTTGCCAATAATGCTTCAAATTCTTTTAATGTTTTAGGAGCTACAATTTTCTTGCCTGATGATAAATATATCAATGTATAATTACTACTTGCCTCACAACGTACAATTTCATTAATATGTACAAAATAAAACTCATCAACTGAAGGGATAGCAATTTTATCGAATTTATTTTTCTGGTACAGTTCAAACATGCTATGGACACTTTTTGAAGTGTTTTCATTTTTTTCCTGACGTATCTTTGCTACTGCTTCAATTAACTCCATAGGATCTATTGGTTTTAATAGATAATCTATAGCCGAATACTTGAATGCTTTGAGCGCATATTCATCATATGCAGTAGTAAAAATAAGATTGAAATTGATTTGAGGTAGTCTTTTTAGTAAATCGAACCCTGTCCCATCATTCATTTTAATATCAAGAAAAACTACGTCTGCACTTTTATTTGCCAACAATTTCAATCCTTCTTCAACTCCATTAGCAGTACCTATTACATTAACAGTCGGGCAATGCATTTGTAAGAAACTCATCAATGTCAATTGTGCTGCTTGTTCATCGTCTATAATTATTGCATCTATCATGTTATATGTTTTTAAAATTCAAATGATAATAATCTACAAAAAATAAAACCATAATGATTTTCAGAAATTTCATGCTTTGTATTTAATTGGCAAAAGTAATTCCACCTGTGTTCCAANACCTTTACCAGTAGGATCTTTCAAGTCGATTACNTTAACAAAAGGTTCTACAATTTTCTGCTTTATAGTCAAATATTTAAGGCGCTGTTCTGTAATTTTGATACCCAAGGATTCCTGATTTTTATCGGTTTTGAATTCAGCTGCAGCTTTTCTTCCAATACCATTGTCTTGTATTGTACATTTCATCAAACTACTGTTATAGTCCTCAAATTTGACAATCAATTTCCCACCTTTTTCGGATTTTCGTAACAAACCGTGGATAATTGCATTTTCAATAAATGGCTGTATTACCAAAGGAGGAATCATTACAAAATGTGCATCTTCGATATTGTCTTCATTAAGGGAATAATCAAAAGTTTCTTTAAATCTCCGTTGTTCCAATTCGATATAATTATCGAGAAACTCAATTTCCTGACGTAAAGGAATATATGCTTCCCGTGAATTTTGAAGAATTCTACGCATAAGGCGGGAAAATTTCGCTAAATAAATGCTAGCTTCAGCATTATTATCTGTAGCAATCAAGCTCTGTATAGAATTCAATGAATTGAACATAAAATGTGGGTTCATCTGAGATCTTAATGCACGTTGTTCAAGTTCAGTTTCACGAATTTGGGTTTTAAGTGTTCCTTGCCTGAATACCAAAAAGCCTATAACAATCATCAATAATAAGCCTGCGATCAGACCTATAATCACATAATAATTTTGAATATTCCTGAGTTGCTGAATTTCAAGTTGTTTGTCACTTAAATCAAGTTTCAGGGCCTGATTTTTGATTTTTTCAGTTTTTTCTTCATTATCTCTTGTAAGTTGTTGAGTCTTGTATTTCTCCTCTATTTCACTTATTTCTCTGACTTTATTCTCATTAAAAACTGAATCCTGTACATTAGAATAATTCCTGTAGTACCGCAATGCTCTTCTGTAATCACCGCGCTCAGCAAACAAAACCGAGAGATCTTTATATACCAACTTTGCAAGTACCATTGAACGCGATTTTTTGGTATAGTTGAGTGCTTGAATTAGGTACATTTCTGCACTTTTAAATTCACGCAATTGAATTTTTATATTTGCAAGCCCTCTTAGCACAGATGCTACTCCAAGAAAAGCTTCCAATTCAACATAATCTTTTTTTGAAAGCAGATAATACTCCTTAGCTTTTATATATTCTTGCTGACTACTAAATAACTCAGCCAATGCAAAATTAGCATGAGCAACACCACGTTTACTCGATAAATTCAAACTAATTTGAAGGCCTCTTTTAATAGATTGCTCAGCCTTTGCCCATTGCATTTTTTCTAAAAAAATACGACCTATGTCAATATAAATAAAAGCCGATTTTATATCTTCTTGTCTATCACTACATAAAGCAATTGCTTTATTTAAATAGAATTCTGATTTTTGAAACTCATCCAAAGCAAAATAGGTATTACCTATTTGATGATAACATATTGCCCTATCTAATTGATCCCCTATTTTCTCTGAAGCCTCAATGGCATTAATATTATATTTTATTCCCTTAGAAGGATATCCAATTACACCATATATATGNCTAAGACGTGTATAGATGGTAATTAACAATCTTCTTTGATTTAGCTTTTTTGCAATTTTTCTTGCTTTTACTAAATTTTCAATTGCTCCATTGTAAAATCCTTTACTAAAATCCAAAAGTGCGCGATTGACATATACATTACACATGCCAAGCGACAAGGTGTCTGTTTGAGCAAGTTGTTCAGCATTTTTACAATATGCTCTCGCTTTTTTAATATCAATATTATAATATACTGTCGTTAATTGATTGTAAGCTGCAATTCTTTCATCTACTTCTATCGTGTTTTCTGAAGCCGTTTCTTTCAATGCATTAATTAATGAATCTGTCTGTGCATTAAGCTGCACAGGCAAAAGAACTGTTACCAATATATATAATACATATTTCATTGTTAATTAGGCTTGACAGATTTGTTTTTTTTGTAGATTATAGGGTCAATTTTTTTTCTTATAAATGTTCCATTAGGTTGTAAATAATAAAAAACAATATAATCTGTTTTTCTATCCTTATAATACGCATCCCCCGAACTATCTGAACCAAATTCTGTTAATGTACCTGCAGATGTTAATTCTATTGTAGAATCGGCAAGAAATCTACTTTCTGCCCTTTCTCTAATTTGTTTGCCGCCTGACTCCAACTTAAGATCTTTTGATATCTTAAAGCCATCCTTCAGATTTCCTGCATAATCATACATTAGTAAAAAAGTGACATTATAGCTCTCCCATCCTGTATCATCTTCAAAACTTATCAAAAGTCCAATATAATGAGGGCTACGATAAACAGAACATAAAGCTTTATAATGCATCTCAAAGACATTGTATTGTGATCCTTTAATATTAAAATAATTGAATGACCCTTCTCCACCCATTACCACCTTATTCATAATATACTTTTTTGCCAAATGGTAAGGAATAACTTTTTTATAATCGTTGATTGCAGATTTCTTATCCGCATTTTTCCAACTTGCTGTTTTAAAATTACGCACAGATTCTGAGGAAAAAGGCAAGCTTATCTGGAGATCAAAAAAATTCAAAAAATCCTGAAACTGTCTTACATCTTCAAAACTACTACTACCTTCTTTTTGCTCCCCCACATAAACTTGGCTAAGTTCAAAAACATAAGACTCATCTGATGAATTATTTGCCCATGCACCATATATATTTTTTTTATCTGAAGTATGTGTGCCCGAAAAAAAAGAACCTCCACTCAAACCCTTATCATTCATTTCCCAAAGGACCAAAAGGTTACTATCTCTGAGTTCACCAACGATATTTACAGCCTTACGATATTTATCATAATAATAATGACCTGACAATGATTGCCCTTCAAACTTCAGTTCCATGGTAATCGAAAACTGTTTGTTTACCTTACCCTTGTAATATCGGAAAAGAGTATCTTGCTTTTGAGAAAAGCAATTACTAAATTGAACAACTGTGAAGAATAAAATAGTATAAAAATGCATTAAAGTTTCAGTTTACAAAACTAAAATAGAAAGAATAAAGAGACCCACAAAAGCTGAAACCAATGATTAAACCAATAATGTGATTACTTTGATTTAAAAGAATTAATGGCATTAACAGTGAAATCTGAAAGGACAAGCGTTCCACTGACAGAAGCACGTTCTGCCAACAGTTTATCCCAATGTTCAGTACCTTCCCAAAAAACTTTTTTTAATTGTGTCTGTGCTTGTGGGTTAGACTTTGCCAATCTAGTTGACAATATCTTGATTTGAGCATCCATATCCTCTGCTGAATCTGATACATTGGCAAATAAACCATTTTGTAAAGCCCAGTTCGCAGAATACCACTCTGTTGCATTAATTGCCATTTGAGAAAATGCTGAAGTTCCCAACTTCCGCTCAACGGCAGGACCAACGACAAATGGACCTATACCTATCGCCAGTTCACTTAGTTTCACAGATGAATATTTTGTAGCAAAACAATAATCTACTGCTGATGCTACACCAACTCCACCTCCTACTGCCTTGCCCTGGACACGACCTATAATTATTTTAGGGCATTTTCGACAAGCATTAATTACATTCGCAAAACCCATAAAAAAAGCATGGCCACTTTCAAGATCTTTTATAGCGATCAACTCATCAAAACTTGCTCCAGCACAAAATGTTCTGTCTCCCGAACTTTTAAGTACAATGACCACAATTTCATCATTCTGACCTGCTTCTGTAATAGCATTAGCCAATTTTGCAAGTAAATTGCCAGGAAGTGAATTGTGCGAAGGATGAAAAAATTCAATTGTTGCAATTCTATTTTCAATATTGACTTCTACCGAGCCTTGCTTTGTCTTATCTTCTATCATAATATATTTTAAATTAAATGAAAGGTAGTTATTCGAATTTATTTAAACTACAATTACTTCTCCATCCTGATCTAATTTGCGTACCATCGTCAAAATAGTAGCCAAGGCACAGGTCTCTCCTGTCTCATCATAGATATCAACCATAAATTTAACAATACCTTTTGCGATATCATCAGCACTTTTCTTTTCCTGATCAATTTTTTCCTTAACAGTAAAACGAACACCTATTGTCATTCCGGGATAAACAGGTTTAGTGAATCGGCATTCATCAATACCATAATTTAACAACACAGGTCCTTTTTTAGCCTCAACAAACAATCCTGCAGCCTTAGAAAGCACCCAGTATCCATGAGCTACGCGACCCTCAAAAATTGTTCCTTCCAAAGATGTTTCATCTGTATGAGCATAAAAATGGTCGCCACTAACATTGGCAAAATTTACGATNTCAGCAACAGTTACAGTATGCTTCGCAGTCACCCATACCTCACCAACATTCAATTCTTCAAAATGTTTTCGGAAAGGATGTACAGTATCTTCTATGGCCTTAGCCCCATATTGATATACTCCTGTAAGATGTGTCAATGTAGTTGGAGTTCCCTGAATTGCTGTACGCTGTAAATAATGTTTGACACCTCGCATTCCTCCCATTTCCTCACCCCCTCCAGCACGTCCAGGTCCTCCATGAGACATTAGAGGCATTGGCGATCCGTGACCCGTACTTTCTTTTGCTGATTCTCTATTCAAAACTAAAATCCGACCATGATATGGAGCAGCACCCAAAACATATTGTCTTGCAGTTTTATCATTATTAGTAACTATAGAACTGACCAAAGAACCTTTTCCCATATTAGCAATTTCAATTGCCTCCTCAATTTCTTTATATGGTATTATTGTGCTAATTGGACCAAAAGCCTCAATATTGTGTACCTGCTGTTTAGTAAATGGATTATTGTTGATAAAAAGCATAGGTGCCAAAAATGCTCCCTTATTAATATCAGCCCCTATTACTTCAAAATCACGTTCAAAACTACCGTATACAAGTTCATTTTCCTGAGATAAAAGCTTGGCAGATTTGAGCACTTCTTCCATCTGTTCATGGCTAGCCATAGAACCCATGCGTACTCCTTCAGATTCAGGATTGCCAATAGTAGTTTTTTGCAAACGGACACTCAAAGCCAATTGTACTTCTTCAACCAATTTTTCAGGAACAACAATACGACGAACGGCAGTACACTTCTGCCCTGTCTTAACAGTCATCTCCCTATGTACTTCTTTGATAAATAGCTTAAATTCTTCAGTATCGGGAGTGGCATCAGGCCCTAAAATACAACAATTCAAAGAATCTGCTTCCATATTAAATGTAACGGCATTATCAATGATCTGGGGTAATCCTTTTAACATTCTACCAATGTGTGCAGAGCCTGTAAAAGTAACAACATCCTGTGAGCCAACAGTATCTAAAATACCAATTCCCGATCCACAAACTAATTGCAACGCACCTTCAGGTAGAATTCCAGAATCAATAATATCTTTGACCATTGCCTGTGTTAAATACGAAGTTTGTTCTGCAGACTTTACAACGGCAGGCATTCCGGCTAATAAATTGACAGCTAATTTTTCTAACATTCCCCATATGGGAAAATTAAAAGCGTTAATATGTACAGCAACACCTGCTTTGGGAACCATAATGTGATGGCCCATAAATGTACCTTCCTTGGAAAGGCCTACAGTTTCTCCATCGACATAAAAAGGCTCATTACCAAATTTTTTCCGCAAACTCGCATATGCAAACAAAGTGCCAATACCACCATCTATATCTATCCAGCTATCCGTCTTTGTTGCTCCTGACATATAGCTTACAGGATAGTATTTTTTGCGGTTTTTATGTAAAAACAAAGCCAACTTCTTAAGCATTAGCCCACGCTCAAGAAAGGTCATGTTACGCAAGTTTTTATTTCCTGTTTTACGGCCATAACTTAATATGTCAGAAAAATCTGTTCCATCGCCATTTACCGTTGAAATAAGATCGCCTGTTACTGCATTGTATTGTGCTATTCCTTCACCTTCATGCGGTAACCACTGTCCCATTATATAATTTTCTAACTTGATTGCCATCTTTTAGTGTTTTTTATTGAGTAAGACTCCGCAAGATAAAAAAAGCGATGCAACTCAAGGTTGTATAACTATTTTTTTTAATGTAATTAATAATGTATTTTTCAATAATAGATTATGAAACTATTCGTAAATCGTTGGTAGAACCGTCAACATCCTACAATATACTTCTATTGTAATTATCTTTGATATTATTTGCTGTAGTTTCTGTATAGGTAAGTTTCAAACAGTTTTCTAAGGAAGGAAATATCTTAAAGTAAAACGAAGAGAATTGAGACTTTATCGAAGAATTGCATATAGTCTCATTTCATTTATAGTTAGACTTTCTCAAGTATTGTGGCATATCCCTGCCCAACACCTATACACATTGTAACCAAGGCGTATTTTTTTCCTGTCTTTTGTAATTCCAAAGCTGCTGAGTACATTATACGGGTACCAGTGACTCCAAGGGGGTGACCTATAGCAATAGAACCTCCATTGGGATTGATGCGCGGATCATCATCTGCCAAACCCAGTTCCCTAGTACAAGCAAGACTTTGTGCGGAAAACGCTTCATTCAATTCTATTATTCCCATATCTTTCATAACAAGTCCAGCTTTTTCAAGCGCCCTTAAAGAAGCAGCAACTGGCCCAATTCCCATAATACGTGGTGGCACCCCTACTACAGCAGAAGAAACTATCCTGACAAGGGGTTTAAGATCGTATTTTTTTAATGCATCTTCAGAAGCAACAATTGTTGCTGCAGCTCCATCATTTAGACCTGAAGCATTTCCAGCTGTAACAGTCCCGCCTTCTTTTTTAAAAACAGCTCTAAGCTTTNCCAGCACTTCGAGCGAGGTGTTTGGTTTAATAAATTCATCCTGATCAAAAATTATGGGTTCTTTTTTTCTTCTCGGTATGGAAACTGCAACAATCTCCTCAGCAAGTCTACCACTAGCCTGTGCCCTGGCTGCCTTCATTTGAGACCAATATGCAAATTGGTCCTGATCTTGTCTGTTAATATTATACATTTCTGCTAGATTTTCAGCAGTCACTCCCATTCCTTCTGTTCCATATAATTCCTCCATTTTAGGATTTACAAAACGCCAGCCAAAACTAGAATCATGCATTTTTGCATCTCTACCATAAGGTTTCGACACCTTTGAAATGACCCATGGCCCTCGAGTCATATTTTCAACTCCTCCAGAAATAAACAAGTCACCATCACCAGCTTTTATAGCCCTGTTTGCATGAATAATTGAAGACATTCCCGAAGAACAAAGTCTATTAACAGTCTCTCCAGGAACTTCCCAAGGCAAGCCTGCGAGCAAGAGAGACATTCTGGCTATATTCCTGTTGTCTTCTCCAGCCTGATTGGCACAACCCATTATTACATCATCATATGCTTTCAAAGGAATATTCGGGTTTCTTCTTACCAATTCACGTATTACAATAGCACCAAGATCATCAGTACGAACAGGTGCCAATGCACCACAAAAATTACCTATCGCTGTACGAATACCATCTACAATATATGCCGCTTTCATAATATTTATAATTTTAATTACCAATCAATAAGACAATAATTCCTGATCAGAAAAAACAAGGATCAAACTCAACTACATTGCCTCCGAAAAATACTCATTAAAACTTTCTAAAACAATATCTTTTTCCTTAAAACCAATGCCCATTTCTCCCAATTCGGCCATTACCGGTTCATAAATATCGGGCGTAATAGGTATTAAAACACCTTTTGAATTAAAATTCCCAAGAAGTATGTGTTTTACTCCAATTGCTAAAGGCAACCCTACCAATTGAGCCATAGCTGTATTTGTACTGTTCTCTCCCTTATGAATGAGTGTAGAAAGATGCCTTTTCTTTTGGCTTCCAATTTCATATTCTACTTCATGTTGCATGAGGATCATATCTTTATCATCAGGTTCCAATTTCCATTTACGCTCCAATAATTCTTGTAATATCTGTGCTGAAGTAGCGTCATCAATAGGAATTTTTTCATCCGAAAACAGTCCCAGCCATTCAAGTTTATCAAGGGATTCATCTGCCAAATTTAAATTAAAAAGTGTAGCAATTTGAGCACGCAAAGTACTATGTCCTATGCGTTCAAGATTTGGGGGCAAATAGGATCTCAACCATTGCCGGTATGTAAGGTCATCTGCATAAGTCATAGTATATGAATCATCTGTTAAACCCAAACGAACAAGCAAATCCCAAGCTTTACAAAAGCCTTTATATCTTAAAGTGCCACGCATAATTGTAGGTATGTCATCAAGTCCATATGATCCTTTGTATTTGAGTGATGTTCTATTAGGATATGCATCATACCAACCCATACTAGGAACATAAACCATATCTGACCTACTGAATAAACGATGATATGGGGTGTGTCGGTAACGGTGTTCATATAAATACTGAGAAACTCCTTGCCCTGCAAGAACAACATTTCTAGGATTCCAACTGAATTTATAGTGCCAGGGATTATTGTCACTTTCAGGTGCTACTAAACCACCTGCATAAGAATAAAAAGCATTTATCTTTCCTCCTTTAGCCCTTATTGAATTAATCATTTGCATAGCAGACATATGATCTATTCCCGGATCAAGACCAATTTCATTTAAAAAGATAAGGCCTTTAGCTTTAACAGCATCATGCATTTTCTTCAATTCAGGTGAAACATATGAAGCTGTCGCCAGATCCTTACCTAATTCAAGACAATCCTTTGCTACATGTATGTGCAAATGAGCGGGTAACATTGATACTACAATATCTGCATTTTCCAAAAAAGGTTTACGCTCATCAGCATCCAGCGCATTAAAAGTAACAGCTTTACCCCTGCTATGTCCATTAACCTTTTCCATTGCCAATTCCAATGACATATCAGCGACAGTAATATTCCAGTCGCAGGATTCTGCATTGTTCAGCAGATAATGAATTAAAGATGTCGCTGATCTTCCTGCACCGATAATCAAAACGTTTTTCATTCTTATGAATTTTTGTTATTAAACAAACTTTTGTAAGTTTAAATATAGTATGACATTGAATTAAATGAAAAGTATTTATCTTTAAACTTCAAAACAGGCAAAAGTAATAAATTATTTGCAGTACATTGAAGAGTTACAAAACTAATATTACTATTCTATAAAACAATAATTGGAACACTCAGTTTTTAATTTTCATTATAAAATATAAGTAATTAAAAAATAATACTGTCTTTAAACAAACCCTTATTTCTAGTTTTATGAAAAAGATAAAATTGCAGGCAGAAATTGAAGTTGCTTCCGATATCAGTGAATTGAATTCAACAGATGCTATGCTTCTTTTAAGAGCTAAAGAAGTAGCAAAGGATGCATATGCACCATATTCAAACTTCAAAGTCGGTTCTGCATTATTACTTGAAAACGACAAAATCGTAATTGGCAACAATCAGGAAAATGCTTCTTTCTCGGTAACTATTTGTGGCGAACGAAACGCTATTTTTTCTGCCTCAGCACAGTATCCTGGTGTAGCAATCAAAACTATTGCTATTACAGTTATTAGTTCAAAAGGGAATCTAGAAACTCCTGTTCCACCTTGCGGATCGTGTCGCCAAGTTATTTATGAGATGGAAACGCGACATAAAAATAACATCCGTATTATTCTGCAGGGTGACTCTGGAGATATCTACCTGATTAATTCTATTAAAGATATTCTTCCATTACTTTTTGATTCCAGATACCTTTAATTAATCTTCAATAAATTCGCTTTAAAAAGATTAACTGTAAGAAATGTCAAAAAAGAGAAAAACAAAAAAAAAGAAAACAACAAATAAAAGCAATGAAAAGATTGCATCGGCAACTAATTCTAAAACCCCAAAAACCACATCTCCCAAACAAAATATTACCTCAAGTTCAAACAACAAATTTATAGGCTGGTTTTTTGCCTTCCTTGCAGCTGCATTATATTTCAACACACTCGGACATCAATATGCTTTTGATGACTCAATCGTAATCACAGCCAATTCATTCACATTAGAAGGTTTTGCAGGCATAGGCGATCTAATGACCCGCGATTTTTTCGAAGGGATTTACGGCGAAAAGGGAATGGACCTCCAGGGAGGGCGATACAGACCTCTTTCTTTGGTTCTATTTGCTATTGAAGAGCAACTATTCCCTGGCAATCCTTTTATAGGTCACTTTATGAATTTAGTATTTTATGCACTTACAGGGATACTTTTGTTCAGGGTACTTACAAATTGGCTTGACAAAACTAAGGGAGGAATAGTAATCGCATTTATTACAAGTCTGTTATTTGTTTGTCACCCTATTCATACAGAAGTAGTCGCCAACATTAAAAGCAGAGATGAATTACTCGCATTTCTATTGATTCTTGTGAGTTTACATGGCTTGTACAAATTCATGAAAGAAAAAAATAGAAAATGGATGTTCATAGCATTAATTTCATTCTTCCTTTCTATGATGTCAAAAGAAAATGCTTTTACTTATATCCTATTAATTCCTTTATCATTGTTTGTTTTACAAAAAATTACTTTAGCTAAAGCATTTAAATACAGCATCCCATTTTTCGCTGTTGGTATTTTCTATGTAGCCCTCCGTTCATATATGTTATACAAGGAACCTGTTGCAGGGGCATTAGTTCCTTTAGAAAACCCTGATATTATGGAAAATCCTTTTGTAGGAGCNGATTTTTCGATACGATTTGCAACTATTGGNGTCATATTATTACATTATATAATGCTATTGGTTTATCCACACCCTATGTCCTCTGATTATTCTTTCAATCAAATTCCCTGGGTATCTTTTGATGACCCTTCTGCTTTAATAGGATGGGCCTTTTATATAGCAATTGGCATCTATGCAGCAATTAGAATCTGGAAAAAGGATATAATAGCATTAAGCATTGTATTATATCTTGCACCACTTTCCTTAGTAGTTAACATTCTCTTTAATATTGGCGCCCCTATGGCCGACCGCTTCCTATACGCTCCTTCATTTGGATTTTGCCTTGCAATAGCATTTCTATTGGTCAAATTCAGCAAAGTTCATAATTTTGAACAATTAAAAAAGAATATACCAATGGCTGTAGGATTACTTATAATCAGTATTCTTTTTTGTGGTAAAACGATTGCAAGAAATCCAGACTGGTATAATAACGAGGCACTTTTCTCAAAAGATGTAAAGGCTGCCCCGAACAGTGCAAAGATTCATTATTACTATGCAAATACACTACTGAAAAAATTTCTGGATAAGAATACTCAAAACAGTCATAGCCCTTCAGCTGAAGACTTAGTTTTATTAGATAGTTCTGAAGCACATTTTTTGAGATCGTATAATATCAATCCGAAATTCCATCATGCAACCTACAATCTGGGACTTATAAATATTCATAAAAAGAAACCTCGGGAAGCTCTAAAATGGCTGGAGTATACATTGACATTGCAGCCACATCACGGGGTATCTCACGAACAACTCGTAAGAGTATATGGTGAATTACTGAACCAACCAGATAAAGCGCTGGAACATCTGAAAATAGTACTAAGTACTGTTGAAGGACAAAAAAATGCTTCCAATTATCAACACTATGGCATCATTATGGCTATGAAAGGTAATATAACTGAATCTGAAAATGCTTTTTTGAAGGCTGCTAACATGGCTCCAGGAATGGCAAAAAGTTGTTATCAAAATCTGGCTGGAATGTTTGGGAATATGGCAAGTGTAGCACAAAACAATGGTGAAACAGAAAAAGCTTTAACCTATTCAAAGAAAGCCCAATATTATAATCAACTTGCAAATAATAGTAATTAGTATTATACTCAATAAATGCTTTTATCAACTTATAGTGATTCAGTAGTATCATTTTGGAAACTAATAATTCGTTAAGTCAACAAGCATATGAAATATCTGAATTTAATCCTATGCCTTTGCCTCCCATATTTTGTCCCTGCACAAATTTTTAAAGGCTTACCTACTGGTAAAGAAAGAATAGAATCTTCAAGGAAAGATTTTGAAAGAGAAGTATTACAATTGGTCAATAAAGAAAGAAAAAAGAGAAAACTAAAAGCACTACTTTGGAACACTCAACTTGCATATGCTGCCCGTTATCACGCTAAAGATATGGCTACTGACGAATATTTTGACCATTCTACTAAGGATCGTCTACCCAATGGTAGACACAAAACAATATGTGATGTTTTCGAACGCCTGGATAAATTTTCAGAAGCTAGAATTTTCTCCTCTGCTGAAAATATTGCTGCGGGTGAAAATACTCCAAAACAAGTTATGAAAAGCTGGATGTCCAGTAAACTTCACAAAAGAAATATTCTCGATAAAGAAGCGAAATATATTGGCATTGGTTATGTCGAAATAAGGGGTAGTTATTACGAGGATTATTGGGTACAATGCTTTGGATTGTAAGTATTACTACTTTCTAACTACAATACGTTTTTGTTTCTGCCCATCAATATCAAGAACAAGAACATATGCTCCGGGGAGCAAATTATTGATAGCAAAAGTAGTTCTATGGATCCCTTTATTTACCATTCCGAAATTTTCTGTTGTCAAGACTCTGCCAAGTGCATCATAAATATACATTTGTACAGGTCCATCCTTTACAATAGTATATTGAACAGTGATCTGATTATTGAAAGGATTAGGGTATATACTTAACAATACATTATTAAACTCATTTGCAATAATAGTATTCGATGTGGTATTTGAACGGGGATTAAACGGTGCTGGAATACCAATTTGACTGGAATCCGGAATTGCCGCAGCAACAGCAGAACTCAGATGTCGGGAGCCATCATCTGTTTTCCATGAATCTCCATAATTTTCAACATTACTGAGTTGATCAATTCTATCAACAAAATACCAATCTGCCTGAACCCTTGATTTATTTACATCTAAAATATAATATCCTTTTTCAGCCAGATCAATATATTTCATATGATCATTGAATCCCTGTAACAATCCTGGTCCGACAGCCTGAGCCTCAGGCAACCCAGGAGAAGTTATACTGGTTACTACAAATTCTACACCTGCAGAACCAGAACCCGTAGAACCATTATAAGAACCAGTTGGCAAATCGTTGGCCCAGGAAGTGTGAATATCTCCTGTAATAACTACAACATTTTGAATGTTGTTAGCAAAAATAGAATCATATAAACTAGATCTTTCTGTTTCATAGCCATCCCACTGATCATCATTGCCATATTGCTGCCCAAAAGGGAAAGGATTTACACGCATAGGTGCCATCATTACCTGCTGACCAATAATCTGCCATTGTGTAGAAGATGTATCCATGTTATGTATCAACCAATCGAATTGATTCTTACCAAGAATAGTACGTCCAACTGCAGAAGCATTAGACCATCCTTGTTCTTCCCTACCCTGCAAACGGGTATCAAGCATATGTAGATCCATTAAATCACCATAGCGAAATTTTCTATAAATACGTTGTGTATCTACTGAAGGATCGGGTATCCGTACCGGCATCCATTCATAATAAGCTTTAATAGCTTCTGCTTTTCTATTAAACCAATCTCCTTCACCTGCATCGTGATTATTGGCACCACCATACCATGAATTATCAGCAGTTTCATGATCATCCCAAACACAAATAAACGGATATTGCTGGTGTAAACGCATCAAAGAAGCATCTAAGCGATAATGTGATAATCGCATGCGATAATCACTGAGATTCATTACCTCTGTAGAAGGTTGATAGGTTCTTGCACTACCATATTGTCCATCTCCATATTCATAATAATAATCCCCCAAATGAATGACTGCAGAAACATCATTGCGGTCTGTTATTCTATCATAGGCATTAAAATAACCATGCGCATATGAAGCGCAAGAGACTACAGCAAACCGTAAACTATCAACATCTCCTCTGGGTGCCGTTTTTGTGCGCCCAATAAGAGAATAAATCCCATCAGTTTCAAATTCATAATAATAAAAAGTATTAGGATCAAGATCAGTAACATCTACTTTCACGGTATAATCTACAGCATTACTCGTCACAACAATACCCGAATCCAATACATTTAACATTGTAGTATCCGTTGCAATTCGCCATTTTACAGACTTAATAGTATCAGTTGTAGTAACCCGTGTCCAAATAATAACTGCATCATCAAGTGGATCACCTGAAGCAACGCCATGATAAAATGGCTCTAAACTTGAACGAGCACCAGATCTGTTAACATCATTATTAGGATGTTGCGCTTGTAGAGAAAAGAAGAAACAAATAGATAAACAAAAAGTAAACGTAGCCCTCATCAGAAATAGGATTAATTTATTGTGCTGGTTATGAAACAAATATTGTTCCGCAAAGGTACTAAATTAACCACGTAGTTAAAAGTAAGATTTTGTTAAAATTCAACATTCTCCCTCTTAATCCTGAAGAATAGCAGTTGAGTTGTTATTTTATTTTAACAATACAACGATGTTCAGCCTGTTTTTCTGAATTTAACACGACAATATAAGTGCCAGCAACAAGTTTTGTCGTTGAGATTGAGGTCTGAAAAATTCCTTGCTGTTGGATCCCTAGATCTTTTTGCATCAATTCATGGCCCAGGGGATCATAAATACTGACTTGTACGTTTTGAGGTACATTAAGAGTATAATGTAAAGTAATACTTTCTTTAAATGGATTGGGATATACACCTAACAAAACTGATTGTATTTCTGATTGTATTGCTCTTATTGGGATTGTATTTATAACACGTGGATCTAAAGGAGCCATTAATCCAATCTGACCTGAGTCAGGAATAGCAGCAGCAGGTGCGGAAGTTAAGTGTCTGGATCCATCAAGGGTTTGCCATGATGTTCCATAAGATTCAATAGTACTTGGTTGATCGACTCGATCTACATAAAACCAATCAACCTGAGTTCTTGTTTTGTTGACATCAATAATATAATAACCTTTTTCGCTCAAATCTGCATATTTTATATGATCGTTTAAGGAAGTAATCAGGAAAGAGCCTGTACTATTAAGAATGGCAGGGCCATTTAGGGTAGTAACACTAGATACAACAAACTCCACTCCTGCCGACCCTGAACCTGTTGAAGGATTATAGCTGCCCGTAGGTAGATCATTGGCCCATGAAGTGTGAATATCGCCAGTTAAGACTACCATATTTTCAATATTCTTAGCAAATAGAGAATCATATAAGTTCGCCCTTTCAGCTTCATATCCATCCCATTGATCATCATTAGCATATTGCTGTCCAAATGGAAGTGGATTAACCCTAAGTGGAGCCATCATCACTTGCTGTCCAATAAGTTGCCATTGAGCTGATGAGGTATCCATTCCATGTATAAGCCAATTAAATTGGTCCATCCCTAGAATAGTTCTGTTAGGATCTGTGGCTGTAGACCAGCTCTGTTCTTCCCTTCCTTGCAACCTGGTGTCAAGCATATGTAAATCGATAAGATTACCATAGTTAAATCTCCGATAGATGCGCTGTGTATCTACAGATGGATCGGGCATTCGTACAGGCAACCATTCATAATATGCTTGAATTGCCTGAGCTTTTCTATCAAACCAGTTCCCTTCATTGGCATCATGGTTATTAGCACCTCCATACCATGAATTGTCTGCCGTTTCATGATCGTCCCATACACAAATAAATGGTTGTTGCTGATGCAAGCGCAAAAGATCTTCATCCAACTTGTAATGAGACAAACGCATACGGTAATCATTAAGATTAAGGATTTCGTAATTCGGGTCAGTTGCTCTGACATCAGCCCCCCCTCCTTCGTAATAATAATCTCCAAGATGCAAAACAGCAGATACATCATTTCTGGCAGTAATTCTATTGTAAGCATTAAAAAAACCATCCTTATATCTGGAACAAGAAACAACAGCAAAACGAATACTATCTATATCACCAACTGGAGCCGTTCGTGTTCTACCACGAATAGATAACATACCATCAGATTCAAATTCATAATAATAAAACGTATTGGGAGTCAGATTCATAACATCTACTTTTACAGTATAATCTACAGCTGATGAAGTAGTAACTATGCCAGAATCAATCAGGTTTACCATTCCAGTATCAGTTGCAATTCGCCATTGTACAGATTTTGTTGAATCTGAAGTAGTAACTCTTGTCCAGATAATTACCTGATCTGCTAAAGGATCACCTGAAGCAACACCATGATAAAATGGTTCCAGACTTGAACGTGCAGAAGACCTGACAGGTTCATCTATAGGGTGCTGAGCATTTATACATAGTCCTCCATAGAGGAGAGCAAACATTAAAAATAAAGTTCTCATAATTAAAATTGCAAAAAATTATAATTAATATAAGTGATCAAAGATTCATTTATTTTTTTAAAATGTTTTCAATATAAGCAACAAGTACATTCAGTCCTGCACCAAAATTATCATTATTATTAATAATCATATCTGCTTCATACTGAAATGGTTTTATATAGTTTTCATATGTAGGTAGCACATGCTTTTCATAACGGTATAGAACATCCTCAAGAGGATAATTTCTTTCCAACTTGTCTCTCCTGATACGACGTCCAAATGCTGTAGTTTCCTTCACTTGTAAAAACAATTTCAAGTCCATCATTTCTCTGATCTCCTTAAAATAATATATGAAAATACCTTCAACTAAAATTACGGGTGTTGACTTGAATTCCAAGACCTTAGGTTTAACCAAATCGTTATTGAAAGTATACTCTTCACGGATTACATCTTTACCTTCCAGCAATGCTAGAATATCTCTATAAAATTCTTCCTGATTAATGGATGTAGGCAGATCAAAATTGTGCACACCTCCATCATCAATACTTTGGTCTTCTCTGGGTTTATAATAATTATCCTGCGAGATCACACAAAGTTGCTCCTCGTCAAAAAAAGTTTTTAGTTGATTCAAAAAGGTAGTTTTCCCAGAACCACTAACGCCTGTAAGTCCAATCAAATATGGTCTTTGCATAATAATAAATAATTAGTCATGAATTTATACTGACAACCTTCTTAACTTAAATAGATAACCAATGGATGAAATCATAATGCAATATGCAAAAAATGAAGCTAAAAGACACTAAAACAATGGCATTAAAGCCCTAATATTTAATAAGAAATACTATAATAGATAAATATTGGTGCTTTTTACTTTTGTTTGTCACTATTTACATAATTTAGAGCTTTAAATCTCTACTATGTTTTAAAGCATTTTATAAACACAAAAATATTATCTTAATAATTATGGAATTGATAGACGGAAAACAACTAGCACTGGACCTACAAGAAGAAATGCGTATTGATGTAGAGAACTGGAAATCACAAGGACATCGATTACCCCATTTAATTGCCATTCTAGTTGGCGATAATCCGGCAAGCGCCAGTTATGTAAGGAACAAGATGCGTTCCTGTGAACGTACCGGCATAAAATCTACCCTAATTAAAAAAGATAGTGATATATCTGAGGAAGCATTAATAGAAATCATCAAAGAACTAAATGAAGATGAAGAAGTAGACGGTTTTATTGTTCAACTACCCTTGCCAGACCATATTTCTGAAGATAAAATTACGCTTGCAATAAACCCAAACAAAGATGTAGATGGTTTCCACCCTACAAATTTTGGCTTAATGGCCCAGGGAATGCCCCAATATATTCCTGCTACTCCATACGGAATGATTACCATGCTTGAGCGTTATAATATTGACACCTCAGGTAAACATTGTGTAGTTATAGGGCGTTCAAATATTGTTGGTACTCCTATGAGTATATTAATGTCGCGAAAATCCAAATTTGCTAATTGCACCGTTACCCTCACACACAGCCGCACCAAAAATCTGGCGGAAGAAATTCGAAGAGCAGATATTATTGTTGCCGCAATTGGTCGCGCTAATTTTGTAACGGCAGATATGGTAAAAGAAGGTGCAGTAATACTTGATGTAGGTATAAATTCAGTNGAAGATAGCAGTAGAAAACGAGGATACAGATTAGTTGGTGATGTAGATTTTGGGGCTGTTGCAGAAAAATGTAGCTTTATTACTCCTGTGCCTGGTGGTGTTGGGCCAATGACTGTAACAGCTCTAATCATGAACACTCTAAAATCTTATCAGAAGTATTATTTAGGAAAAACTATTAATAGTATTTAATACATATTCCCTTGTTGAATTTGGAGTTTTGTGAGGTAAAAAATGATGAATAAAAAAGTGCCTACCAATTATTATTTTTTATTTTAATTTTTTTCTAAACTTCACTTGCTGTTCTGCCTGTTCAAACATCCAGCCATTACCATTGCTACCAAAAACATAGGTAAGCATGATTTCATGATTCGTTCCTATGTACTGTGATAGCCCATTTACGGGGAGACTAAAAGCATATCCAACCCTAAAGCGTTTCTGTACATTTACACTTACATCGAACCCGATTGTACCATCGGTAGAACCACCAAATCCAAAACCTAGCATCTGATTCCATACATAACGCAGATTGGCATAAAAATTAATTGGGCTTAATGGAGCAAACCTAAACCAAAGGCTGGGCACTAACATATGTTTTACCTTTTCCTTTAAAGACCTTTTTGTAAAACGATTTTTTTTGCCGCGAAGATCAACCTTGACTCCTGCATTAACATAAAAATGTGGCACACGTCTAATATTTGACAAGGCATTATCAGATTCGAAGCGTACATTCATTGATATCATCTGTGGAACTGAAAAACCGATATAATACATATCATTATAATAAAACAAACCCAGACCAGCATCAGGGAGTATTTGATACTCATTATTACCAATTATTAAGGGATCGTTCAAATCATTATACAACAACTTGGATCCATCAAGACGATATTGATTTGCAGATAATGACATTCCTATAGATAATCGATGTCGTTTTTCTTCCCCTTTTTTTTCAGAGGCAAATTTGAGATGATATGCATAATACAAATTCAAGCCTGTTGACGAAGTTGGGCCAGTCTGATCATGTAAAAGACCTCCACCAAAAGCCATATTTCTCTTTTGATCAAAATGCCTGAAATTTAACATAAAGGTTATTGGATTACCTTTCATACCTGTCCACTGATGCCTGTAAGAAGCTGTTACTGCCGTCAGATCTTCCCAACCTATCATTGCAGGATTAATGAGCGCAGGGCTATGCATATACTCACTCATTAGTGGCATCTGCTGAGACCTGACACTTCCGCAGATCAAAAAAGCAAACAATATGATAAATAATTTGTCCATTATCTTAGTCTAAATTTTACTCCCTCAAAATAGTTACATCACCTTTGAATACACCCCAGGAACCACCAAGGTCCAATATATAATAATAGGTGCCCGCAGGTAATAAACCACTACCATAGGTTCCACTCCAATTATTTTGGTAATTATTTGTACTAAAAACAACATCTCCCCACCTGCTGATAATTTTTACTGCATTTTTGGGGAACAAATCAATATTTTTAACAAACCAAGTGTCATTAAAGCCATCATTATTGGGTGTTAGCACATTAGGAATAAAAAGTATATTGTCTACACTTTCGCGCACTTCAACAAGAACCGTTGCGGTATCTTTACATCCATCCATATTCTCTACTTCTACACTATAGCTTGTCGTTTGCAAAGGAGACGCATCCGTCGCAGCACAAATATTACAAGAGAGTGCAGTGTCAGGCATCCAGTTATAAAAATCACCACCTGTCGCTAAAAGGCTGGCGCTGGTACCTTCTACAATTATTGTATCAGAATACGCATTAGCAACAACTGCTTCTAAAACGGTTAACATTACTGTATCACTTGCACTACCACACCCCGTCAAAGTACCTTCAACCCAAATCGGAAGGTCACCAACATTAGGATTATTTAAAACAAAAGAACCTGAATTTCCCGAATGCACTAATATATTGTCTACAAAAAAGTCATAGCTATTAAAAGAGGATGAGTCTATTGTGCTTGCAGTCAAAACCGTGAATTGATCTGAACAAATAGGAACAGGATCTACGGAAAGCAAAATATCGGGACTTAGTTTTGTCAATGCAAAGGCATTGGGACTAAAGTCAGAGATTGATTTTATACTTGTTCTTGTATCAAGCGAATAGGTAGCATTGAAAGATGCTACCCCTGCAGATGCTTCATCCCACATATTAGTGTTCACCCATTTTCCGATGTCTGAAAAATCACCATCCAAAAGAACATCAAAAAACATCTCAACAACTGCAGACTGTGTACCTACTGTTCTAGTAATCCGATGGAAAAAGTTTGGATTAACCTCACATACTTTAAAAGAAGATAAACTTCTGTCCCACCCTTCTGTAGTAGGGTCCGTATTTGCCAAACGGACCTTAAAAGCAGCTNATGATGANGAATCAGGACTAATATTTACTGGTCGAAAACGCGAAGTTCCCTGAGTAGAACCAACAGGAAAAAAATATGGCGTGGTGTCATTAGTATGTCTCAATAATCCACCATCACCCAAACTACTAACAAACCCCCATGTGCCTGCAAGTTGACTGTGTTGTACTGAAGTCAGATCTGTATTAAAAACATGTGTAGTATTAGTATCTAAATTAAACTCCCTGTCATTAAGATTCAAAAAGCCATCAACATAAACATCAATATCAGCGTATTTTACGCCAGTATTTTCCATTCTCAGGTCATAAAATCGTGTAATAGAACTTCCCTGAATGTATTGTACATCCCCTTGCATATGAACGACACCCTCCCCTGTGCTAACAAAAGCTTCGTTACTGGCATTGTTTTCCCAATCGCCAAAAAGATACATCTCATTACTGTTATGAAAAGTCCCTGAATTGTCATTAAGGCAGTCTCCATGCACAGAAACAAAGGCATCCCCTTTTACAGAAAACAGGGTGCCCTGATTAGACAACATTGGTGTTTGTGCAAACAAACAAAAACTATACAATGAGAAAAATATATACAGAATTCCTTTCATAATTTTAGGGCCATTCAAAATTACTATCCCGCTTTCATTGGAAATTAAAAAAGATTTTTCAGGCCTAAATGTAACATTTTTTTAACGAATTTTGTGTTAATTTTTAAAGTAATTGGTGAGAACCAAACTAGTATATCAATTGGTTTTAGACAAAACGAAAAAGTCAGGCTGAAATTTCAGCCTGACTTAGTATTTGATATAAATATCCTTTATTATTTAATAACGACCAACTTGCGGTGTGTATAAACTTTTTCACTATTAATTACAAAGAAGTAAGCACCATTCACTAAATTATCGGTATCTATGGTAAAGATTTTTGTTCCCCTTTGTGCAATCCCAGTCTGAAATACACGCCCGGTTATATCTACGAGACGCCAATCATATGCCCCTTGAAGTGCTTTGTCAAACTCAACAGTGAATATATCACTTGAAGGATTCGGATAAACTTTAAGATCGATAATTTCCATAGAAACTTCCCCTGCCAGTTCTTCTACAGGCACAGCATATTTGGTAAGATCCTGCGTAGTTTGAACCTGATAGACTTCCTTCGTATCCATATTCTGAATAAATACAATCACCTCAAGTTGATTGGAGTTAAAAGATGAAAAACCAATTTCTCCAGAGTAATCCCAATTCGCATTACCTGTAACTATATCACCAATACTCCAGGGTTGATTATAGCGTTGTCCTGTAGCATCGGGGAGCATTTTACGCATAATACTCAGCATATTAAAGCCTCGATCATTAATGGTTAAACT
Organism: Saprospiraceae bacterium; assembly: GCA_022448945.1. Classification (GTDB taxonomy): domain Bacteria; phylum Bacteroidota; class Bacteroidia; order Chitinophagales; family Saprospiraceae; genus Aureispira. The sequence goes on along the minus strand of JAKVCV010000004.1, from coordinate 77,646 downwards.
ATCCTGTAATACTACCGTATGTACTGCATATTCGGCTGAGTCTTTCTCTACAAGTGCTTGAACAGTAGACGTTACAGATAAAGTATTATTAATTATTTGAGGTGTTTGAATGATAATTTCAAAATCAGGGAACTGAAGCATATTGTAATCCATGTCATATTCCGATAAATCCTGAGAAACACCTGTACCAATAGACATCCCATCAATCAATATCTGATTATCATCATTTACTCCATAGAAATAAGTACGTGCAGAAGGATCAGCATCATTTCTCTGATTCACCGGATCATTCTGACTCGATATCTCTGTCTGATATTGTAACAAAAAGACATCCAGACCATAAGAACTATTGAATATTTTGTCGTAGACAGATTGATCAACCACATCTGATGAAAGTGAACCAGGTGTTACATAATCTACATTGTCAAAATGTTCAACGAGTACATTACGGGTACGCTCAACGACGTAAACATTGTCAAATGCTGCACCCTCTAAGTCTGTAATTACCGTTTGTGGTGAAGATGCAAACGCTATACGGAATCTGACTTTATCCTTACCCTTAAACTCATCTAAACGATAACGTACACGTCTCCATTGAGCAGGTGCAGGAATCCAGGAACCTTCTGTATAAGAATATAATCCACGATTATGGTCTGTTTGATAAATTACNATACCATCTGCTGGTGAACTTAAGGCATTGCGCTGATTTCGACTCATACGTGAGATAGGGGGAGCTGTCCAACCCAAGGGATACGTTACAGAATCCTGATCTCCGGGACGTGAAAGGACAAAGTTCGACTGATACCAATTCACTCCCATATTCTGGGTTCCAAGTACATTCCAGGAATTTGTAGCAGGTTCATANTACTCCAAAACCAAACCATCAATATCCTGAAGAACATCAGTCCATAAGTCGAATACAATCATTGGCCGTAATGCCGAAGTAAAGTCAAAACAAGGACTGTAAACCCATGCTTCCTGACCTTTTCCATAAATGGTATCAGGTAATGTTACCCAGGCAGCATTTAAGGTGTCGCTAAGTACTGTCTTGGCCAAACTAGAAGTCCATTGCCAAATAGAATCCGGTGCAGTTGTAATGGGCTGATCGTTATACCATCCAGCAGGCCCTCCATCAAAATGCTCTTCATAATCGAGCGTGTCAGAAGGAGAAACAATCAATTGACCAGTAATACTATCCAGACATTCGGTCTGGTTTACTACATACAAAGTAATGTTAAATATACCATCAGAAGCGAAATCATGTGTTGTATCAGCCATTGTAATAGCATTTGAGTCCGTACTGGTATATTGATAAACTATGGGCACAGAATCCCCGAAATTCCAGTATATACTAGTTATCGAATCTATTCCGGTAACCAAAGTAGTAGCATAGGGATCAAACATAATATCCATATCGGAACAGCCTCCAAAAATCTCAAATCCTGGTGCCGCACCATTATATAGAAAAAGATTCATTTTATCAAAATTAGAACAAGTGGTCGCTGAATCGGTGTAATTATAAGTAACTATTCTAGGACCAGCTATAGACCCAAGATCCAACAGGGTATCCTGTTTTATACTTGTAAGGGCCAGATTGTCAACAAATGTACCTCCAACTGGAGATTGTATATTATCGAATAAATTAAAGCTATCTCCTGGAGCTCTACAGAATGTTGAATCATACACAGGTGGTAGTTCAAAAGTTATCCGCGGATAAGGACGAACCTCGAAGGTATCGAAAACTTCATCGCGACAGCCTCTGGTATCCTTATATGTATAATATGCAGCATAAGAAACTGTAGTTGGTATAGGCGTAGTAGTATTTACCATTATTGCAGGATCTATCCAGTAGAAAGAACTATCAATGGTAGTCGTATCGTTGGGCGCTACGATAAACTGCATATAACCCGACCCCACATAATACGGTGGAAAACCCAGGAAGATGCTTGCAGAATCATTCTCACAATAAACAGAATCGAGAGACTGGAAATATACTATAGGCACAGAATCCAAGCGTACAGAATCATTGATTATAGATGTACAAGAGCCCAATGATGGTTCCGTAGTGTATTTGGCTGAAACATATAATTTATCATTACCACTACCATTATTTCCAACTATATTCGCATTTGATATATCTAAAAACAGTGGTGGCGTACTCGTAATATCCGCGCCCGAAGAATCAGTAATGGTATATGTCGGTGTATTTACTGCAAGGAACATAAGGCTATCTAACTGTCCTTGTGGCCCATAAATTACTGTATCTACCATTCCCAACTGGAAAGTATCCGCATTTAAACACAAACTGTCAGGCCAGTTAACAAAGGCAATTCTTGGCACTGGATTAACCCTGGTATCAAAAGTAGTCGTGTCTATACAACCAGTAGACGTAGGGTAAATATATGTAACGGTAAGATCACCTATATGTCCCATATCAATAACTGCCGAATCAGGATAAAAATGAGCAAGACCTACGCCTTTATCACCCTGCCGGACACCAGGCCCAGAGAACACACCGGTATCAATTTTAACTCCAGCAAAGACCACAACATCAAGCGCAATACTGTCACCATCCTCACAATGACCGAAAGTTGAAAGATCCAATGTTCCTGAAATATAATTACTGTCAACCATCGGTACAATTACTATCGTATCTTTGGCGACTGCTGAACATCCCTCATTATCTGTAAAAGTATATGAAACTACATCCGTACCCGCAACATTTGTCATATAATTAACAGGGAAAAAAGCCGTATCAATCGGAGCAATAAAAGGAATATTTAACAGATTACTATCTACATTACCCGTCGCATACAGCGTAGCAGAAAATGCACCTCCTAAAGGTGTACCTTCCAGCATTAGTGTAGGCATATTAATACAATACGCAGAATCCATATTGGTAAAACTTACTTTGGGAATAGAGTCCACAGTAACAAGATATACCAAACTGTCTGAACAACCATTGATATCCGTATAAATATATTTTACTTCTACATCTCCTGGTGTTACTGCAAGTGGTTCAAAACGATATAGAGAATCCACAACATTGTAAACTCCGGGACCATCAAAATATCCTATTCCATTAACCGAACAACCGCCAATACTAATATCGCGCATACGGACATTGTCTAGACGTAAAGATCTTCCATTTGACGGTGTTTGCACATTAAAAGCAATAAAATATTTTCCTGGTGTATAGAGTGCAGGATCATGATAATGTTCAACAACATATCGTACATATGTCGCACTATCAGAAATTGATGTTTGTGCATCTAGCGTAGAAAACGCTGCAGGGTTAGATTTATCAGCACCCAAAAGAACACGCAATTGCGCATCACAGACAAGGCAACTAGGAACTTTCTTTCCTGCAAACAACATATAAGTTAATCGATAGGTATGCCCTGGGGTTAAATCAAGTGAATCTGTAATTAAATAAGTATCACTTGGTAAACTGTTTGTGTCTACAAACATAGCACCTCCAGTTCCTCCCTGAGGTAATATAGCTGTTCCCTGCCAATTTGAACCTACAGAACTTGGGATTTCCCAGGTAGGAGGCTTGCCTGCAGCAAAGTTCTCATTTATAATATAATGACCTGGTGAATCATATAAAGGACATCCTGGCGATGGCGCTAATACCATATCCACAATAGGTTCATTGGCACAATATTGTGTACTTAATGGTTGAGTATTCGTAAGTGATGGTAAAGGATTGACCTTAAATGTATCCACACCTGTAAATTCACATCCAAAGCTATCCCGTATCAGAAGCTCTACGACGTGCTCACCAGGAGGAAGGAGGCTCGGCGCAAATACATAGCCTGCCTGCGGCACACCTGCAATCTTCCATATCGCTGTATCCGGTGAAACCGCATTATGAATAATTGCAACATCAGCATCTGTATCACAAAACTCCTTTAAACCGTTTACAGTAGCAAAGGACGGATAAATACCTTTGGAAATCATTACCTGCATAGTATCTGAATTCTGACATACTGCACCATTCAAAATATAAACAAGATCATAGGTAGTCGTTGCACTATCAGGACTATTTACCTGATATGGATTGATAACACTATTGTTTAAGGTATCACCAGTAGCATATTGTCCATTTCCACCGTAAAGCATAAACAAACCACCTCCAAAGGCATTATTCGTTGGGGTGCCCGAAAGCATAAACAATTCATCCTTTTCACAATAAAAAGAATCTACGATAGAATCTATATTTACAGTAGTAAGATCCTCAATATATATAGGTTGATATACACGGCCTATAACATAGTCGAGGGTGTCAAATGGGCCAATTAAGCCCAAAACATTATTCAATGTATCCTCAACACGGTGGAACCAATACTCCAGAACAATAGTATCATAATTCCCTGTCACAAGTGAAGGATCATATTCAAAGGTTTCATTACCCAATACAGCGGAAATAGTATCAAGTCCCTGATTGCTATTGGTTGTAGTTACAACAATAATATTGGTTGTATCTGAATAAGTAGCAGCAAGTGCACCCTGAACAGAATAACCATTCGGGTCGTAACTATATGCGGGCGTCTGCCTACTAAATTGAACTTTAGGATGGTTACGACAAATCGTATCAGGAATATTGACAGGCGTTGGTGCAGCAACAACCTCTATACTGTCTTCAACAGAATTGATACAATCACCACTTTGAATAATATAGGTAAGTGGATGATTGCCTATTCCTGCATTTTGTGGCAGGAAGTATAAAGGATTTCCGGCAGGATTCGTAAAGCTACCACTAAAGCTAATTGTATAATAATTTGACTTATTGGCATGTGCCTCATATGGAGTTGTTTGTTTAACAAGATTTGTAAGTAACTCCTGAACCTGTGAATCTGCAATCTTATTGAATTCTACCGCATCTAGGCGAACATCTTTCACTTCTTTGTATTGAGAAGTGGTATCAAAGTCAGGACAGCTAACACCATTTGTATAGGTTTCTGTATAACTATAATAGACTTTTACAAACTGATTCCCATTCGCATAAGCATCATCCAACAAATTAGAATAAAGCGTATCTCCTATCACGCCAGTCATAGGGTTATCTGAAGGATCTGTGACATAAAATGTCCCTCCTGCAGGATTACCAAACAAAGCCAATGGTTCTCCATTAGAACACAACATATCAGGGAGACCAGTAAAACTTAAATCACTATTATGAATAAGAAGAAATGGTGAGAATATAGTGTCAGGATTAGCGCTATTTATCAACATCAGATAGGATGAATATACATCTGGAACATCAAATACAAGCGTCGTACTATAGAAGGTGTCAATACCAAATGTATCAACGACTACTGTAGGCGCTGTTAGTAAAGGCACACCCACATATACTCCTTGCTCATCAAATGCAAATATGGTATCTATCGGATAATCTAAATGTACCGTTTTTACTGTCAAGCGATCACCAACACATGCCTCATAAGGCACAGATGAAGTATTGGCATTCGTTATAGTAATTTGTGCGGGAGGCAATACTTCAAGAATATCTTCTGCAGTAAACCCACAGCCCAGTGTGTCGTAGTGATAAGTGATCAGATGATAACCGGAAAGTGTATCGTTTGGTGTAAATGTAATATTATCGGTTCCCGATAATCCTGCATTCTGGGGCAATGAGCCACTAAAAGGTGCAGAAGTAAAATAACTGGATGCAGAAGAAGTAATAAATGCATTTCTGGCCCCTATAGGAAATACCCAGTTGTTCATATCTATAGATGTTCCATTGGATGCCAATGGTGTTCCTGTGCCCAAACCTAAAATAACGTCGACGGTATCAAAAGCAAGTGAAAGCCCATTTGGTGGATCTACAGGACGAACAATAATATTATAAGAAGTATCGACACAACCTATTATATTCTGTGAAGGATCAACAACTGTAATTTCCAAATTATAAGTCCCTGGCGTTGTCGTTACATAAGTAGAGCTACTAGCACTATTGATCGGCTGACCAAATCTTAACCAACGATAACTACATCCTGCACATGGAATTCCATAAGGATCATCATGTTCTAGAGAAACAGCCTGACCATCACAAATACTGGTATCATATACATTTACTAATGCATTCGGGGAAATTGTAGAATCTATAAAATCCGAAATACCCAAACTCGTTGTAGCTTCACAACCATCAAAAGTTGCAGTTACTCCGTAATTGCCAACACCCTGAAGTCCTGATAGAGTCGTATAAGAAGCACTAGTATTGATCATAGCTGCCCCCGCTAAGGACCACTGATATGTACAACCAGGACAATCGATCACTTCCAGATAAACGGTTCCCGAATCATTACAAATAGATGTTGCCGTTACTGAAGACAGGTCGGAAGTAGCATGAGAAATAAACTTAGGCGTAATATTTACTTCCCTAAGTGGCAATATATTGGACAGCGTAATACAACCATCGGGATCCGTAACCTCCACCGTATATACACCTTCTTCGTCCAGATTAGAAAAAGCAGGTGAAGTTACATTTGAATAATTTACAGGTGTTGTTACGGGGGTGTTATCAAGAAACAAAGTATACAAATAAGTGCCGGTTAGTGCGTTTGAATTCGTTGTTATCAAATCTTGCCCATCACCATTGCAGATTACCGAATCCATCGCCAGACCGGTACCAGCAGTATCTAAACTCAATATGGATGTAAAAGAACCATCCGTGATATTTAATAACTGAGATGTATCAGCACAGCCATTATCATATAAAATTGCGATCTGATATGAACCGGTATCCTGAATCTTATTAACAATATGAAAAGTATCATTAATAGCACCTAATGCAGGAAAGCCATCTTTTAGCCAATTATAATTACAGCCCGTACAGCCCGTTGTAAAAAGTGTTGCATCGACCCCATTACAAATTACAAATGAATTACTATTGATAGGAGGCACAAAAGTATTATTGACCTCTATATGTACGGTATCCGATATTTCGGTACATGTTCCGGAAGTAACCTCTACATAATAATCATCCGTTACTGTTACCGAGTCATAACTATACCCTAATGTTGAAGGAGAAGTTATAGCACCCTGATTGACACCAAACCATTGATAGGAACAACTTGAACATAAATTCACAGCTAAACTTCCGTATTCGCCATTACATATTTCTGGATCATTGGTAGTCGCATTAAAAGTAGTTAAATTTGTTGCCGTAGTAATTGTAACTTGCGTACGTTGCACACATAAATTATAATCGGTCACTTCCACATTATATTCACCTGGCACCATTGCTTCATAAACAGCTCCTGTAGCACCAGGAATCAAAATACCATCGAGGTACCATTGGTATTGCCAGTTGGCAAACAGATCTGTTGAGATCGCCAGAGAATCACCACTACATATTTCAGTAGAAGTAACATATATATTCGGTGTAAAATTTGAAACCGATAAAGCAAAAATATTTGAACGCTCAGTGCAACCATTGGGATAAGTAACATCTACAACATAATTCCCTACTGAGTCAGGATCAGTTATATATATGGAATCTGTTGCTCCAGATATTGGAAATAGTATTGTATCATGGTCAAAGTTTTTGTACCACTGATATGTGAACCCTACACCTGAAGGCGTAGTAAGCACAGCAGATTGACCACTACAAATTGAATCTGTAGACCCATCAACAGATGGAATTGTTAAGGTAGTAGCGGTAACATTGAGTTGAGATGTTCCATATACACAACCCTCTGCATTCGTTACCTTTGCATAATAATTCCCCGGTGTTGACACGGTATGTAAACGCGAATTGGAAATAGGCGCGCCAGTTGAAGGTGCATTATACCAATTATAGGAGCAACCTATACAAGGTGCTACCTCTAAAATAGCATCGCCACCGGAACATAATTCTGTCGGATTGGCAACAACAGGGGAATTATAACCATCCAGTGCATCAACAAAAACGATTACTTCTGAATTCACCCTACATCCATTGCCATCAACACATTGCCCCAGATAACCGCCAGCTGCATTTACAAAGATTATAGAATCTGTAGCCGAAGTATTCCAAAGGTAACTGACGCAGGTAGGACAATCAATTTTAACTATCTCTGTTACCGTATCACATAAATACAGCAAATTATTTGTTGGTAAAGAGACAAATGAAGAACCATCAAAATATTGCATAGATACAGTAGGAATATCAAAGACCTCAATTTCCCTGGCGAGCACTTCCTGACATACGTAATCTCTATTAAGGTTGGAATTAGTAATGCCTTTATCTCCATGGTTTAAGGTTAATTCAACAGTAAAATCAGGCGTTAAAGGAAGATTAGAAGGTATAGCCGATGATGATACTATTTGGTACTCTGATCCATCTGTTGTGGTAGATGAAGTTGAAGTAAATACAAAAGGTGGAGTCGAGTATGCAGGATCAGTATAAGATTCAACCCAATTATACTCCAAATTACCTTTACAACCAGGACAATTAGCCTGACCATAAAAATATTCATTTACACATAATGAAGTATCTTTAACACCATCATCACTGTCATCACCTAAAGGAAAATAATTAACATTTCCACGCGATACCATTACAGAATAATCTAAGGTAAAAATGGGATTGTCAGCTGGATCCAGTATTTCCAAAGTTCGAGCAATTGTATCAGGTGTACTTGCAGTTACATCAATTTCAATAAATTGCGTAGTCTCACCTGAACTCCATTTAAATGACCAGTCAGGGTCCAGGGTATAATCAACATCTAACTTCAATCTGTCTCCTTCACAAACATATTCTAGGGGTGAAACGAAGTTAGGTGAAAAAGATGAATAATTCTGAGATTTTGTACTTGTAATTGGTAGTAGAGAAATATCTTGTGTTTCTATCTCTTTTTCAGGATCAGTACACACTTCGACATCAAAATAAAATGTGAAATCCGAAGAACATCCACTATTAGTTGCAGTTGCAATCATTTGACCTTCAGTCTGCAAGGGGAATCCTGGATCAAAAACCGCGGCAGCAATGCCTGAAGCAGCAAAAGTACTACCAGTATATGTATGACCCGTAAAACTTAAACCATTTCCTTCAATTATAGACCATGTTACAGGTTCAGTAATAGTACCAGTATAAAAAAGGTAGAAATATGAATTATAAGCATCACAGACCTTATAACCACCGCCATTACCATTATTGTACAATGTTGGTGAAAGATAATTGGCAGAACCAAATGTAGGTAACGAATAATTAGTTATAACAGGTGATTGATTCACAGTTACATTCTCAGTCGTTCCTCCACCACCTGAATTTGGATCTGCATCACTATCGGAACAATTTCCTAGAGTGGCTACAAGAGAATAATCATTACCATTAATAGGGGATACACCCGTAGCTGTAATTGTATTACCAGAGCCACACTGAGGAATAGCTGGACTATTTGTAGCAGTTGTAGCAGAAAGTATAGATATAGTACCAGTCCAATTTGGACCTGATGCAGTTATAGTTCTGTGCAATTGGAGATAATAAGTTTCACCTAAGGTTAATGAAGTAGTAAAAGAAGTGGTAATAGGAGAACCCGTATTATTCCAATCACATGCACCAGGTATTTCAGATTGATTTCCAGAGCCACCACAACTAGTATAAAGTGCTATTCCGAATTCATATACTGAGGTAGCAGTAATTGTTACGTTACCAGTTTCTGTTGCTACAAATTTATACCATGCATCATCATAATCATCATCGGGAGTTCCGTTATTATAACACGTACTTAAAGAATTAAGATAAGCACCATCAGTATATCCTTTAGGAATATCATAATCCACTGGCACTGCTGTGCCGGTACTTACCAACAAAGTCGGAACACCAACACAATCATCTGCACCAATAACCTCACTTGCCACACATTCGTAAATCAAAGAACCAGAACCTGGGCCTGATAAATGATCATATATTGCATAATTATAAGTGGTTTCAAATTGAGAATCACTAATTTCCAGATCATCACCATCGCATAGAGTCGATGACATTGTTGCAGTAACGCTAGTTGGAGCATTCGGATCATCATCAACATTGATTGTTGCTGTTCCTGTACATCCATTGTCTCCTGTAATGACAACAGTATACTCATTAACAGTCATTCCAGAAGTTATATTATTGGTAATCAGCGGATTGGCTGCCGAACCCGAAGTAAAACCATGAGACCCCGATGAATTAGTCCAGGTAGTTGAAATTGGGGTTTCGCATTCTGGACAAGATACAGTAATGGTAGCTGGATTGTTATCACATCCCAAAAACGTTTCCCCTGAATTAAGGGTTTCAGAATCCATTGTAAAATCTATGTCGGGTTCTACTATATTCCATTCAATAACATCTGAATTAACACACCCATTCGCAGCTGTCACTGTACAATTAAGGTTAATTGTTTCAACAACACATGTTGTACAGGCACCAATAAGAATATTGTCATTTGCAGTACTAGGGCCAAGGACCTGTGCTGGAGTGACAATCAAAGCACCAGATGATGTACCAGTAGCAGACCAGTCTATTTGACTGAAAAAGTTAGGGTCTGTTTCACACGGGCTTGTATAAGTTATGTTATCTGTACCATTTGTTGTAACATTCGGATTAGTCGACCCTGCCGACTGATTAGATTGAAATTGATAATTATTACCATCACAATTTTTAAGTCTGATCTGAATTTCCTTCCCGAAACAAATATTTTCACCACTTGTTGCAAAAACATTTGCAGGAGTAGAGAAATCATCAGCACCGGAATTATGTTCCAACTCGACTGCCGGAAGATCATTTAAAATAATTGGGGTAGCTAATGTTGCTTCTGCTGCACAAACTCCATTACTGTGTAAAACAGTAACACTGATATCATATACACCAGCATTTAATGGTCCACTAATAGCTTGATGGCCTATTTCAGTCCCCCCAGTTGTAGTACTAGGTGAACCAGTTCCTCCTGTTTCTGTATTAAAGACGTCATATGAACCACTTGTAGATTTTTGAGCATACCATGTATATGTAGGCGTAGAACTGCAATTTGCACATTCTATATTGGCAGTGGTAGAGCCATTCACACAAATTTCAGTATCATCGGTTGTCATAGGATCTAAATCTGGATTATCCAATATATCTACGTTATATTCAACAGAATCCAGACAAGATAAGCCCCCTCCCGGTGCGTTTGTAGCAATTAGTGTATATATAATTTGATCACCCTGTGTTTGCGCTGTTAAATCGTTTGCGGGGACTGCATAAGTTGGTGTATTTGAGGCTGGACCAACTACAGTTGATGCACCACCACCATTTACAACTTTTTGCCATTCATACGAAGTATTAGCATTATCAGTTAATCCAGGATCAAGATTAAAAGTACCATCATTCTGACATTTAGTATAGTCCAGAGTTCCTGTGGGGTGATGAGGTGTTTGTACAGTAAAATACAATGATAAAAAATTAGGAGAAGCTGGTGCACTACAAGTACCATTATTATCTTCTGCAAACAATGTAATTGGATTATTTGCATCATTAATAAATCGAATAATTAATTGAGTATTTGACCCTTCAGCTTCAGGAGAGCCACCTGTACCTGTACATATCGGCAAAGAATTCCATGCACCAGTAACATCAAGGTATTCTACATCTGCATTAGCTGATGCCTCAACCCAATAAGGTCCACCACCTCCTCCTGACATATTAAGATAATAAGTAGTATAAGGACATACATTTAGAGTCGGAGTACCAGTTACCGCATCAGTCAAACCAGTAAGTTCTTGACCTCTAACTAAAGCACCAGTAGGCTGCGCAAAGCTCTGTACACTCATCAAATGAATAATTGAAAGTATATAGAAGATATTTTTTTTCATAATCAATTCAAGTTAAAAGAATTTCTGCAATTTGACATTTAGAATGTATATTCTGTTAAGATATTTAAATTTAAAAACGCGCTAAAACTTCCGCACCACGACCCTTCGCTGTGAATATACTTTCTCATTTTTCATATTAAAAATATACGTTCCTGTACTCAATTTATCTGTAGACACCTGCATTAATGTCGTACCTTTAGCCGCTATTCCCGATTGCAAGACCCTACCGAGTGCATCTATTAAGTTCCATTCATGATCTTCTGAGAGTTCCGTATCGAATTCCACATTAAACATGTTATCTGCAGGATTGGGGAACAATTTCATAGTAATAATTTCATATCCGGACTCATCCTTGATCTGTTCTACATTGATATAATCAAGAGAATCTACAGGTCCGTAAAATTGTATAATATCTCTGGTAGATCTTACCTGATATACTTGTTTTGTCTGAATATTCTGTACAAAGACCGTAACGCCCAATAGTGAAATATTGTGTGCACTTGAATTGAAGGGCCAGTTGATAAGGACCGTATCGGTCTGATCGATTGCCCAAGCCTGACTATAGCGGTAACCAGCATTATCCGGCAACATATCGCGCATTACTGCCAAAGTATGGTGACTTGTTATGGTTTGAAGGGAATCTTCAGTAATAACAATATGCATGGTATATTCGGCAGCAGGTAAATCCTGGAGTGCTTTGATAACTACTGTTGCTGAAAGCGTGGAATTATTTATCGTCAAGGCAGGAAAACCCTGAAATGCAAGGTCAAATTTAGCATCTTCGAGCGATTCGATATCCAAAGCTTCGAGCTGGGGGTAGTTAAGCAGGTCACTGGTCCGGCCAACAACAGTATCTCCGTCTACCCTCACCTGATTATTATCGGTAATTCCATAATAATAGGTGCGGGCACTATTATCCACAGTATTAAAATTATAAAAATCATTGGGCCCATCATAATCGGTATGATACTGGATAAGGCTAACATCACGACCATAGAGATTATTGAAAATGGTATTGTAGAGGGTATCTTCGATTGTTTCTATTCCGGGATATCCAGTACCAGAAAAATGTTCCACTAATACATTTCTTGCCCGATTACCAATCCTTACACTGTCAAAGGCAAAACCTTCGTTAACACCCAGCAAAGTATATGGATCTGAAGCGAATGCAATACGGAAACGCACATCTGTTCTGGACCTTAGATCACTATTGACATTATCAAGGCGGTATCTTGCATTTTCCCATGCATTGTTACTACCTGTCCATCCAATTGGTGCACCTACCTGAAACCCTGGAGAACTTACCACAAAGCCATCCTTATACCAATTTATTCCTCTATCTGTTTCTCCCAACACTTTCCAGCTGTTAGAGACATTGTCATGGTACTGCAAGACAGCACCATCCACATGATTCAAGGATTGTCTCCAAATAGACAATTCTATCATCGGACGGTCGAGATTTGTAAGGTCAAAACATGGGCTATAGACCCAAGCGTTCTCTCCCTGTTTATAGGTAGCGGATCCTGGGGTATTAAGAATCCCTAAGCGGGTACTCCATACTAAATTACCTGAGTTTTGTGTGTTAATATTGCTACCCATAGCAACACCCCATTCCCACAGCGAATCAGTTACGATCCCATCAATACTTGAAGTATCTGCAGCTTCCTGCAGCCACCCTCCAGGTGTATCGAAAAATTCTTCGTAAGGAGCAGCAATAGTAGGAGTAGCATTCGGTGAGATTATTATTCTGCGCGTAAATGTAGTATCACATGCGCCCTGATTGGTTACCGTAAGCTTGGGATAGAATATTCCTGATCCTGCATAGGTATGCGTATCAACAGGGATAACCAAGGTGTCGGGCAAATGGGTGATCGTATCGATAACGCCATCTCCAAAATCCCATATCACCTGTGTGAAACTATCTATGGCTACGGAGTTATAGGTCATTCCAAATGGTGCTGTTGTAGCGGTGAACTCAACAACTGAACCCGAGCAGCCACCATTGATATCAAAATTGATCTTTGGCTTAGTGTATACATAAATTCTTTGTTGAATCGTATCGTCACAACCCGTACCCTGATCGAAATAATAATAAACCAGGTCACGTTTACCAGGTTGTGCAGATGGCACAAATAATGAATCTGCTACGATCCCTGCCGTTACACCAAATGTTTGGTCTGTTAAAACGCCGCCATAAGGAGTTGCTGAAATTGGTATACGCTCAAGGCTGTCTATCATACAAAAATATGAAGGCGTATCTAACCAGTTCAGAACCGGAGCAGGACGTATTTGAATGATCGCTGAAAGCGAATCCGCACAAACACCACCATCCGCATATTGCTGTCCTACATAGTAGTAATCCAAAGGATAATTCATATAGGTTCCAGTTACAGCAAGCGTATCAGGCCTCAACTGAAATGGTACACCTACAATATCCTGCGCATTAAAATTTAATGTCCAGAATACACCTAATGGAGCAGGTATTATCAAGGGCGGATCTGGATCAGTTTCGCAATAAATAAACGTATCAGGTGTTCCAGTAACAGGTATATTCAACCCGGCAAATGTCAAAACAGGTAGTGAATCTATCATTAATATATGATCAATAGAATCTGTACAACCCGCTGCATTGGTATAAGTATACCTTATGGTATCCAAGCCAGGACCTGCCTTATCAAAATCATATCGAATATCTATATCACCAGTAGTTTGATTTAGAACAGAATCTATCCCCTTACTCAAACTATAAGAACCGGGCACAGGACTTGTTAAATGTGTAGGGGCATAAAAATAAATACTCCCTCCAGGTTGAAATAATGTCTGTGGATATATTCCTGTAGAATCAAAAACATGTATCGGAACAGGCAAGTTTGTCTCACAATAATGATAAAAATCATTGGTATCTGCCGGTGCGAGAATCAATGAACCAGGTACTTGTAAATTTTGTTGGTCTGAAGATGTAGATAAAGTCAAATAAGGCAAGGCATTTATATAAACCGTATCTGTTACAAAATTATAACAGGACCTGGAAGTATCGGTATAGTTAAATGTCAAGACAACATTTCTACCTGCATACTCTACTCCTGCAGAATCGGGATAAAAAGTTGTTTGATCTGTAAATGTTACACTGGAATCCAGTGGATAAAATGCGGTTGAATAATCAGTAGTAAACCAGCCGAATGCAGCCAGCGATAAAGTCGGAACACTAGTCGCCGATGGCAAACCACTAACCGTTATTTCTACATCGCTCGCACAGGTAGTATCCGGCAAATTAGTGATCTCCGGATCTGTTGTAAAGTTCCGAATATTTACCAAGACAAATGCCGTATCCCTACAGCCGTTGTTATCTTCATAATAATAATATAAAACCTCCTGTAATATACCAGGGAAAACACCATCTATAAATGGACGGAAAGTTACAGGGTTGGTCGTCGTATCGAGACTTCTCGGAACATTAAAATTAGCCAAAGGCAATCCGTTGAGGTCCAAAGAATCCGAACCATAACCAAATTTGCCGACCGTAGTTGACACAGGCGTTCCAAAAAGCTCTACTACATCATTTTCACAATAAAATTCTTCCAAAAGCGCACCGCCGGTAGTAGACAGAGAAACTTCTGGAAGCGGTATGATCTCTACCGTAACATTAATAGAATCGGCACACAAATTTGAATCAACATAGACATATGAGAGGTCATGTGAACCAACTCCAGCTATGAAAGGAGAAAAATAAGGCAGATCCGGATTCGTCAATGAACCTCCACTACTATTTAAAATTCCTGCTCCCGTGAGGGTTGCTGTATCACTTTGTATATAACCAATACCCGTATAAGTCAATTCATTAAGGGTTTGTGGCGGAATTGTTTCTCTCTGATATAGATGTAACTGTGTCGTATCCTCATTCAAACAATAGGTGGGGTTGAGTTGCGTCATTTCAAGATCCGGTATCGGAAAGACGGAAAAGGTATCTGATGATTCGGAAGCGCAACCATATATATCATAAACCAAATATCTGACATTATGATCGGCAGGGAGCCCCATCTGTGAAGGAGCAAAAACAACACTGGACTGAATACCTCCTATGAAGAAAGTTGCAGAAGACGAATCTATAGGATGGAGAGGATTGGGAGGCAATACCTGAAATAAAATAGAATCATCGGGTGAAGTGATACAATAATTTCCTGTTCCATTATTTGGCAGCACATCAATTTCAAAAGAATCGGGTAAATAAATTCCTGTAGAAGCAGAATCCTGACATGCCTGTCCTGTATAGACATAGGTCAGTTGATAACTGCTATCCATAGCAAAATTATAGGGATTGAAAATGTTATTTGAAAGCGGATTGCCATTCACAAAATACGCACCCCCAGCAGGTTGCCCCAAAAACAAAATATTTTCATTTACAGGACAGAAAATCGTATCTGCAAGAATAGCAGGATTAATACCTACTGTTGAAGGATTTTCTATAATAATATTTTTAGATACCTGTGCAATGGTGTAAGATACGGTATCCGTAGACATTAGCGCAGTAGAACCATTGAGTGGCGTTTCAAAATAATTGGCAATACGCTCATATTTGAAAGTAAAAGACAAAGTTGTAGAACTTCCAGTAACATTTGAAGCTACAAAATAATACGATTCATCCTGCG
This sequence comes from Saprospiraceae bacterium, assembly GCA_022448945.1. GTDB lineage: Bacteria > Bacteroidota > Bacteroidia > Chitinophagales > Saprospiraceae > Aureispira. The sequence goes on along the minus strand of JAKVCV010000004.1, from coordinate 61,177 downwards.
GTATAAAATCTATAGAATCTAATCCGCCATTTGATGAAGATACCTCCATCAAATTATAGCTTTCTGTATACAATACATAATGTAAATCAAGTGGTGCACCAATAGAGGCATTTACGGTCTGAGAATATGTATATAGGATATCGCTAAATATTACCTGACCACGATATGTGACATAAAGACTATCTGCATTGCGATTGATAAATACAGTATCCCCATCACTACATAAATAATCAGGTATGGAATCGAGGATAGCTGGTGTGGGCCAGATTTCCAGAGAATCCTCAGAGGAATTCGTACAGCCCGAATTGTTAATTTCGTAAGTGATCGCTTCATATCCACTATAAGCACCGGAAGTATCAATGGTAGAAGGAAGTAATGTATTGGCAATAACATAAGTTCCACTATAGCTGTTGCCAAAATCCTTGGCGGAGACCGGATAGGGAGTAAATGTCAAATTTGACAATGCTTCACTAACCTGACAATGAGCAATTGGCGTATAAACAACGCTATCCAACTCTGCATTCCTGACTTCAACTGTTATGGAATCCTGTATCTGAGGACAGGAATTAGCAACGCCCGTGTACCCGGGTGTATAATGATACATCATTACAACATTCTGTACACCGGATACATATCCTGCAACACTATCGAGCAATAAAAAATCACTGGACATCAATTCCGGATTTGAACTGGTATCGAGTCCAGGGTAATGAGCTGAAAAATATCCCCCGGCTGGCAAACCACTAAAAACAGCAGTATCAAGATCTGAGCAAATAGGTTGCGTAGTGCTTATGAGGTCTATTGTAACAGAAGGATTCTGTACCAAAAAGAAATTTTCGGACTCAAACATAGAAGTACCATCCGTAACAGTCAGTTTGCCGGTTCTGGCACCATCGGGGACTACTACAAAGAAATCTCCTGAAAATACTCCTGCAAAGGTCGTAAAGGGAGCACTTGATATTATGGGTACAGTAATCGTATTTCCTCCACCGGCAACAAATATTACAGAATCCGGTTCAAAAGTAAAATTCGTTATAAAAACCTGCAAGGTATCCTGTAAACATGCTTCAAACGCAGGTGCCAGCGGCTCCATATTCACAATGTCCATATCTACTGCACCAAGGATCTCAAGGGTATCGGTATCACTAAAAGAACAACTTCCATTTGCATTACTCTCAATATAAGAATAAGTAATAAAGTGGTAACCCGAACCAGCAACACTTGCTGTGATTGAATCTGCTGCAATGGCAGCTCCAGCAGTTTGGGAAGTAAAAGTTCCAATAGAATGAACACTTGGGGGAGACAGATGATCATTCATACTAAAAGTTCCATAAGTAATTGGAATAGCCACTCCCAACCCTGAAAAATCAAGGTCAAAACCAGGCACTGATGTAAATTCCTGTATTGTAACGCTATTAGATTGTGCTACACAATTATTCGTATCTACAATTGAAACATAATAATCGCCGGCACTATCCACCTGAAATGATTCAAAACTTGCACCAACAATGGTATCATTATCAAAAAACCATTGATATTGATATTGATTACCAGATATACAACCCTGACAGGTATCTTCCAAATAGACTGAAGAACCATTACATATGGTAGGAAAGGAATTAACAGTAGAATCTATAGTAATATGAATTTCCAGAGGTTGGGCAGTACGATCAATAAAAATGGAATCGGTTACCTGGCAACCAGAATTTGTTACTGTAATGGAATAAGTCCCCTCCGCTCCATAACTAGAAATTGTATGACTGTTCGTTGTAGCACCACCAATTGATGAAGCTGAAGCGCCACTACCATTATACCACTGATAAGTACAGGATGTACAAGTGTCCACATCCATAGTAACCGACGAACCGGGTCCACAGATCAATTTAGCAGAGGTACTGATAGAAGTAGCAAGCGTAATATCCTGAAAAACCTCTATTGATGAAGTGTCCGCACAACCATCATTATTTGACACAACAACCTGATAATCACCACCAATACTAAGCCTTTGTTGATCTTCAGGGAGGCCCGCTGTAGGTTGCATAGCTACTCCATCCCTAAGAAAAACATAACTACAATTAAAACATGAAGCAGAATCTGGCAATGCTGTAATATCTACCGTCTGCCCATTACAAATACTGGAAAGAGTGGGACTTTGAATTACAGCATTTACAGTTGAAAAAGTAGCTTGTACGGTATTGGATGTCTGTGAAACACAGCCATTGCTGTAGGTTATATACAACTGATAGAGCCCACTGCTATCCGTTTGATAATTACTCTGAACACTAGGAATTGTATCCGTAATTCCGGTTTCATTTAGTGTCTGTATGAAGTTATAGTCACAGCCCGCACAAAGGATAGAGGAATTAAAGACAATAGGTGTTGAACTGCAAACAGTAATACTGTTGGTAGAAATTGATGGAGCAGGATATATGGTGTCCTTAAGAAGTACAATTTCTGAAGCATAGGTACAGCCTGATAAAGTATCTTCAACTTCAACAAAATAGCCTCCAGCCCCATTTCCAGAAACTCCATAAACATTATTTGCCAAAGTTGGCGGAGACAATGTAAGTTCCAGCTCACTCTTCCAGGTATAATTGCAATCGGTATATAAAGTCGTAGATAAAGTCGACGTGTCTCCCGCACCACATAGCAAGAGTGTGGTAGCATTAATAGCAGGCCCTGAACCATTGGTAGAGCTAATCACTTGGATTGTATTGGAAAAATTAGAACAACCATTTTCATCTATTACAAACACCCTGTATAGTCCTGCAGAAGACGCCGAATAATTAAATCCAGTGGCACCGGGAATATCTATGCCATTGCGAGACCATTGGTAAGTCCATGGCGGGGGTACGGTAAAAACAGAATCCATGCTCAACTCAACGGTGCTTCCAAGACATAAGTAGGAAACACCTGATGTATAAGTAACCGGAACAACACTAGGCATTGTAGCCCTAATAAGGGGTGTAAAAACTAGCGAATCTATGATTATAGAATCCGAAATCATGGAGCAACCATTTTCATATGTTACAAATGTCTTATATTCGCCTATAGTATCGACGTCAAGGAATGAAGTATCCGCTCCAAAAATAAGAGCATCTTCAAAATACCACTCATAAGAACAACCTTGACAATCTATTGTTGAAAGAACAGCAATATTGCTATCACAAATTATTGATGAAGTAGACAAAAGAGGAGGTTTGTTAACTATTCTGGTTTCTACTTCGATGACCTCAGAATTCATCTGGCATCCAGTAAGAGAATCTGTAACCTGAACATAATAATCGTCAGAAATAGGGTTATTAAAATTGTAGGCTAAATAAATTATGGCATCGTTGGACGTAAAAGCTAGATTTGGGAAGAAGATTGACAAATCTGGCGCAAGAGTGTCATTGAAAGTGCTTAAAACAGGCCCTCCTAAATTATACCACAAATAAGAACATGTTGGACAAGGGTTGCTCACTTCGAGGCTAGCCAAAGATATAACATTTCCTGCATAATCCCAACATACATTAAAAGAATCACCGGCAATTGTAGGTGCGGGAAGGTTTGCTGCTGTGATTGTCAGATCTGAAGATACTCCTACGCAGCCCCCGGGAGCATTATCGGTAACCGTTACAGAATAAACCCCGGGAACAGCAACAAAAGCATACTGCCCTGTAGTGCCGTCACTCCACAAAAAAGTACAATTGGGGCAATCTGTTAAATTGGTGGTCATCAAAGTCAGGATCGAATTGTTGCACAGTATGTTTGTCTGTGTCAATGGATCATCATAAACTGTTCGCGCTTCAATAGGTGGCTGAGTGCTACAAGGAGCCTGAGCATCAGCAAAATCCACAAACAAAAAACAACAAACAACAAATAAAACTTTAAGTAAAAACTGTATCATCATAACAGTGACTTTTAATCAAATAGGGCGACATAGAATTTCCAATTTGTATTTAACAAGGTTAAATTACAATTTTATTTATAAGTAAGTAGGAATAAGTGTGTTTTTTATAAAAAAGAGCCGAACTTTAAAGTGGAGACAAAACCTATTGGGGGGGTACTCCTTTTTAAGAACGTTTAAATACGTAGTCATGCTGCCCAAACAAGCTTAATATTTATTTGATTTTTTGAACAGATGTGACGACCACTCACATATTGATTAAAAAATACAAAACCTGAATATTAAATATACGTTATTTTTAAGAATTATATAGAAAACTTCAGGCTTTTTTTTTGAAAATTAACACTTTTCTGACCCACTAAAAAATATTACAAAAACAGCTGTTCAAAGGCTACAGCAAGTCGTATGGCTTGGGCAGCCTCCGCTCCTACTTGTTGTTGTGTTCTTTCAAGGTTATTGATATTATAATCAATACTATTTTTGGGCAACAACAAACAGGCATTATTTTTTCTTGCAGACAGCCATTTTTCCTTGCCGGGCAAACTAAAGAAACCATCCACTAATCTCTTATTTATCAGATAATAAGCATGCATGAACTCGGAAGTATAGATGGTAAAATTTTCCTGAAAAACGGCAGTTGTAATTGCTTTGTTAAAGTGTATATCCTGAAACGTATCGTGGTGATAAGGTTTGGGGACAAACAGGGTTGTTTCATCCTCAAATTTTTGTTTAACAGTTGCAGCAATAAACCAGTATTCCCTGCTTGTTCTTTCAAGCTTTATCTTTACCGATGATACAGCGATATTATTGTACTGGTAGAGGTCAGTCTGTAGTATTCCCTCGTGGGGGTAACCCCAAATATAAGGAATAAGCGTTTGAACAAAATGGAAATTGCGTTTTTCTGCTATCTGGAGCTTTTCATGGTCAGCTATAATTTTTTTTTTGACCAGCGACGGATTTCGTTATTGAGGATGCGCATTTGTTTTTGATATTCGGCCTTATGTTTTTCATACTGCGAACGCAACATATCGACCCAGTACCATATAACACCAACAACGATAATGGTATAGGCTAAAATGATGATGCTTACATTCAGAGCGGCTATAATGATATATCCAATATAGAGTATAAAGGCACCAACAATTGTTTTAATAGAGTTGTTTTCGCTGGCAAGTATATTCCACCAGTTGTTTTTTTCTTTCTTCAGCCTTTTGTATTCGTCAAGCAACTCCTGCTTTGTTCTTGTCGGTTTTTTTTTCATAGAATGAATATACGAATAAAAAGAAAAACTATCAATGCCTCGTCCTTTTGCTTTCCAAAGTTATCAGATCAATACATCCGCCAGATGCATTGTCTGAATTGAGATATTATTTTTTTGAATATAACCATTTAAGTGCATTAAGCATGAAAGATCTGTCGATATTATATAATCAGCGTTTAATTTTATAGCATCCTCGACCTTTTGTTCTGCCATTGCTACAGAAATAGGTTCAAATTTTGCAGCAAAAGAACCACCAAAACCACAGCAGGTTTCTGTATTAGGATTTTCTACTATTTCAAGCCCCTCAACCCTCGACAATAATTTCCTTGGTGATGCTTTAATATTACATTCTCTAAGTGCCGAGCAGGAATCGTGGTACATCGCTTTACCCTGCAACCTTGGAGCAATACCATTAATGTCACAATGGTTACATAGAAAATCAGAAAACTCGTAGATCGTATTGGAAAGGTTGTTTAAAACCAATTTATCAAATTCACCTTTCAACAATTTCTTATAATGATTTTTTACAAATCCGACGCAGGAAGCCGAAGGGCAGACTATTCTTTTTTTGTTGGTAAAGTCTTCGACAAACTTTTTAGCTACATCGAGTGCTTCATCCCAGTAGCCTGCATTTAAAGCAGGTTGACCACAGCAAGTTTGATTCGGATTGTATTCTACTTCACATCCTGCATTTTTTAGAACAGTAACCATATTCACTGCTGTTTGCGGAAATAACTGATCAACAAAACAGGGGATAAAGATGTGGGTTTTCATAAATACGGATAAAAGTCTAGGGTTGCATAGTGGGGTTTTGGCTCAATTAGAGCCCGGGTTATATTATCTTTGCTTAATTCAATTTAAAGGGTACAATAAGGTTGAGGGCAGGTATAGAGACATCGAATTCGTGGCCATCGGATATTCTCATCATTCCATAAGATCCGGACAATTTACCAATATTGGTAGAAAGTGGACAACAAGACATATATTGATATTTGTCTCCGGGTTTTAAAATGGGTTGCTGACCAACTACTCCTAAACCCTTCACCTCCTGTACATTACAGCAGGAATCCCAAATACACCAATGCCTTGACAAGAGCTGTACTGTATCGTTGCCCAAATTTTCGATTATAACGCGATAATCAAAAATAAAGTGATCGTTGAGTGGTTGTGAGTCCATGATCTGAAACATGGCTTCCACACTTACTTTAATGCAGTATGTTGTTGTGGTTTCCAAGATTTAAAAATAGTTTGTTAAACCATATTTGTTTTTAAAGATAAAAAATTGTCTACGATATTTTCTGCTTCTTTTAAAGCTATCTCCAAGTCATCATTGATAATGGTGACATCGAAATTACGCTCGTAAGTCATTTCTTCCTTTACTCTATTAATTCGTTTTTTCATAGATGCTTCATCTTCAGTTTTCCTATTCGTCAAACGCTGTTTGAGAATAGCAAAAGAGGGGGGTTTTACAAAAACCGACAATGCATTATCGCCATATTTTTGTTTTACAGAAAAAGCACCCTTAACGTCTACATCAAAAAGAACATTTTTGCCTTCTGCCCACAAACGGTCAATTTCACTCTTTAGTGTACCATAATACTGATTTTCGTACACTTGTTCATATTCCACAAACTTATCGGCAGCGACCTTTTTTTTAAACTCATCGACACTCATAAAATAATAATCCATTCCATTTACCTCTCCATACCTTGGTGTTCTAGTACAAGCAGAGATCGAAAAAGAAATATCGTTGCGGACTTTCAAAAGATGTCTAACGATTGTTGTCTTGCCTGCACCAGAGGGAGCAGTAAAAATTACGAGTTTCTTATTATTCATAAAAAAATCACAAGTTTAAAGGAACAATTCTATCGCTCATTAAAGCGAAAGTTGCTGCTTTCAGATAAAATACTGAAATTCACAGGTCCCTGTAAAAAGACAGTTCACAATAAAAACAACTGACTTTACGTATATATAAATATAGTCTTTTTTTATGAGAAAATCGCGATTTTAACTAGAAATCATCAAAAAAAGACCTCTTTTTTAGTGAAATCCAAGCAAAAAATGTGATTTTATATTCAATAAGTCGGATTTCTTCATTATATTACAATATAATAGAAGTCCCTTTCATCTGATAAAAAAATAATAAAATCAGCTTATTTTTTCTCGTAACAAATAGATTACTAACGTCTTATGATTTTTAATATATGTCTTATTTTGTTATAAGAGCATGCGCTTTTTTCACATTTTATTAATTTTGAGGGAACAGGTTTTCGTAGAAAATAACCAACTGAATACACAAACAGGAAACTGAAAGAATTACCAGAAACAATCATTATTGCTATCATCCAGTTGCTATAAGTTGATTAACTTAAGCATTAAAAATTTGCAAACCTTATAATTGAATGGGAAAGAAAAAGATAAACATACCCGATAGTTTAACGCAGGGTTTATATCTTCCAAAAGAAGAATGTTTGGAAATTCCTTACAAAAAGGAAAAGCTGTTTATTGGGCTGCCAAAAGAAACTTCATTTCAAGAGAATCGAATTGCCCTGAGTCCCTATTCAGTAAAAACATTGGTCAATGCCGGGCATCGTGTTGTAGTAGAAGAAGGTGCTGGCGAGGATTCATCTTTCTATGACCTGGATTATTCGGAAGCCGGTGCAGAGATTGCTTCGAGTCGCGAGGAAGTTTTCAAAGCGAATGTTATCCTTAAAGTTGCTCCTCCTTCTCTTGAAGAAATTGACCTTTCCTTTCCCGACCAAATTATTATTTCTCCCATACATCTACCCTCTTTAACTGAAGAATATATATACCGTTTAAAAGAAAAGCGGGTTACGGCTATGGCTATGGAATACATGAAGGATCAATCGGGCATTTTTCCTTTTGTAAGGGTAATGTCAGGAATGGCAGGCATCCTTGCTATGCAAACTGCTGCACAATTAATGATGAAGACCAACAATGGTCGAGGTGTATTACTCGGCGGCATATCGGGGGTTTCACCTGCAAAAGTTGTTATTTTGGGTGCTGGTGTAGTAGCAGAATCGGCAACAAAAGTAGCCCTGGGTTATGGTGCAGAAGTACGGGTTTTTGACAACCAAATCCGAAAATTGATGCGTTTGCAAAATGGATTGCACAACAAATTATATACCGGCACTTTTAATTCTCCAGAAATGGAAAAAGAACTTTGTGATGCAGATGTTGTTATTGGTGCAATACACTCAAAAACCGGGAGAACCCCTGTTTTAGTAAGCGACAAAATGGTACAGAATATGAAAGCCGGAGCCGTTATTATTGATGTTAGCATTGATCAGGGAGGCTGTTTTGCTACTTCAAAATTAACAAGCCTGAACAAGCCCACTTTTATTAAATATGATGTGATTCACTATTGTGTGCCAAATATTGTTGCACGGATTCCTCAAACCAGTTCAAAAGCAATCAGCAATATCCTAACACCCTTTTTTCTGGATGCTGGCGGTACACAAGGCATAGAAGCACTACTTCACTCTTCTCCCGGCTTCAGAAACGGAGTCTATATGTATAAAGGCTGCTTAACAAATATGTATCTAAGTCAGTTTTTCAATGTTAAATATACCGATCTGAATCTTCTATTAGCTTCTAATCTTTAACATATGATTGATTTTATTAAAAATTTATCCTTTATTTGCATTAGTTAACAACCGACAACTTTCACTTCATTTATTTTAAACAGCATGCAACTCCGCTCAGAAAATTTAGTAAAAAAATATGGAAACAGAGCAGTTGTAAAACATGTATCCATACAAGTTGACCAAGGTGAAATAGTAGGGCTTCTTGGACCTAACGGCGCTGGGAAAACAACTACTTTTTATATGACAGTGGGCTTTGTACAGCCAAACCGTGGCCAGGTATTTATAGATGGTAAAAACATCACAAAACTACCCATGTACCAACGTGCTAAGTTAGGAATTGGCTACTTGCCTCAGGAATCTTCAATTTTCAGGAAATTATCGGTAGAAAACAATATCCGTGCTGTTCTGGAGATGACCAATCTATCCAAAAAAGAACAGCAGAAAAAATTAGAACTGCTTATAGATGAATTCTCTTTACATAAAGTCAGAAAAAATAATGGAGATACCTTATCGGGAGGCGAACGCAGACGTACAGAAATAGCCAGATCCCTGGCAGTAAATCCAAAATTCATACTGCTTGATGAACCCTTTGCCGGTATTGACCCTATTGCAGTAGAAGATATACAATCGATAATTTATAAGCTTAAACAAAGAAACATTGGAATCCTGATCACGGATCATAGTGTCGAACAAACCCTTTCCATTACTGACCGTTCCTACATAATGGTTGATGGTAGTATTTTCAGGGAAGGAACATCTGAAGAGTTGGCAAATGACGAAAAAGTCCGTGAAGTTTATTTAGGGCAGAGTTTTACTTTGAAACGCAAATTTGAATTGCCTCGGCGCAATCAAGAGTAATAATTCTAGATCTATATTGCTTGTCTTGTGCTTTAACCAAATACCCCAAAAGGCAATACACAAATTTAGAAAATAAAAATAGCCCAATCAGAATATCAATTTGAAACCTCTATTTCAGCAACGATTCCATAATGGTCGGCAAGATCCATTGGTTTACCTTTATAATTGTGTTTAGGCCTAAGGACTTTCTGTTTTAGGATCTTTGTATTGGTTTTTCGAGCCTGCAGAAGAACATAGTCGATCTGAACTGGAACATCATTATTGTTCCAGGAGTTATTAGCATCATAGGTATATGGTGCGCTTTCATCAAGTGGATAATCATTAACACCTATTACTTCAATCATCTTGGGATATTTTTCGGTATTGGATTTACGGGTATTCATATCTCCCATCACAAAAACAGGAACCTGATCTAAAATATTACTATCTAAAAGATTTCTAATTTCCTGAAACTGCAAATCGCGATGCATAATCGCCGCCTTAGACCCACCGGATTGCAGGTGGGTGCCAGCAATATGAAACTTCAAGTCTTTTTTTTCCACTTCTACCAACGTACATCCCTTTGCTGAAAAACCATCAGTATGTGCCCCCTTAGCATAAATCACATGATCAATATATTTCATCGGCAAACGGCTGACAATTAAAATTCCATTACTTATTATTCGACCTGCTTTGGTTTTTGTGTTTACCTGATAGGGATAGGAATCTTTGAGACCCTTTTTTAACTTTCTTTTGATATCAAGATCAAATACCTCCTGAAAAACGATGACATCATAATCTTTTTTCAAACAATGATCAATGATCCAAGGCGTCCTGACACACTGTTTTTTTCGTAACGCATTAGACAAAAACGCTAAAGAATTTGGAAGCATCTGAATGTTCCAGGTTACTATTTTAGCCCGCGCTACTGTTTTAGGATCTTGTGTCTGCGCTACTGTACTTAAAGCATAAGACAAAACAAAAACTACAAATGCGAAAATAAATTTATTATACATTTCCGTAAGATTCAGGTTTTAGAATTAATTATTTTTTACGTTTTCTTTTCGTGTTCTTAAAATAAACATTTTTTTGAAAACTATACGACACAGAAATACCGAAAAAGGCATACCAATCCTTTGCCGAATATCCTCTGGGGGTGCCTTTCAATTCGATTTGATTACCGTGCTCATCATAAGTTCTGTTAGAAAGATTTTTAGCCATGAGTCCATTACCTGCCCAAAGTTCGGTCAAACCTACATAGTCACCACTAACATCATCAAGGTAATCTGTAAATGTTTTTCTCAAGCCAAATTCCAGAGACAAATTAATATGTTTAGTAAGAGAAAACTTTATCCCTATACCTGCTGGGATAGATATTTCCCAGATATTATATTTCGGTGGGTAACCGTCCATGCCCTGCCCTTCTGTCCCCAGAGGCTGTAGAAAGACACGTTCATTTTTATAGATCGTTGAGGGATTAAAATGAAACAACCCTATCCCCAAAAAAATAAAAGGGGTAATGGGTTTGAATTTTCTTTGAGGATGAAATCTAAGTATATTTATCTGCGCTAGAGCAGAGAATTCTAATATATGAGAATGAAAATCCAAGTTGCGTTGTCGACGTCCAGAATTATACGAAGAATTATGATCACTACCTGATATTTGTCCCCATATACAATTGCCACGTACAGAAATTCTATCTGTAATATTATACTGATATGTTGCACCAAGACCTAGATTGGTGCCTAAAAAATACTCCTCAGGAGGCACCAGGTCACCAAGATAATTGGTCATGCCAATGAGTAAACCTACCTCACTGTATTGGGCAGTGGTATAACTGTGAAAAGAAAAAAAACTACATAAAAGAATAAAAAAACGCATTTAGATAAATTGAGTTTTGTCAAAAAGGGAATATGATCTGCAAACTCATACTGTATTATTATTTTTTTTAATAATTATTCCTAAAACAATACAAAAAAACAAAAAACAAATAGCATACGACCATCTAAAAGTATTTTTTGTAGCAATGGATATAGGGGTATTATCACCCAACTGAATAAAAGGCGACCAGAAGGCAGGATGTGCTGCAATTCCTTTGGTTTGTTTTATATAACTCAACTTTGCCTGTCTCAAAGCAGAAGCTTTGTCCATTCCTCCGTCAAGATTTTCATAAAAAGCAATCATAATTTTTGCCGTTGAAGCATCGTTCACCTGCCATAAACTTACAAGAAGACTAGGGACACCTGCATACATAAATGAACGGGCTAATGATACAACTCCTTCCCCCTGTTCAAATTCTCCAAAGCCTGTTTCGCAGGCTGATAAAACGATCAGATCCGCATTTAATTTTAGTCTGGAAATCTCAAATGCCTGCAAAAAGTTATCTTCAATACTATCATTATCTTCTGTAAAAGCGAGACTCGATAACATAGGAGTTCTTGGATCTAAAATACCATGCATTGCAAGATGAATAACACCATAGTTACGGCCCTCTTTTTTTATATACTTTTCATTTGCAGCTTTATTCAAAAGAAAATCTCCCTCAAAGTTTTCAGACAAAGCAAGAATTTCCTTTTGAGCTGCAGGTAATGGTTTTAATTTTTTCCTAAGTTTAAATAAATATCCTCCCCGAACAGCAAGAGTGTCCGAATGTGATTTAGAATATGAAGCAGCACATGCTAAAATTTCTGAATTATTGTTACGCATTTTTGCTGTTAAATTTTCTTTCCATAAAGTTGCCGAATAATTATAACTGATATTAAAATCATTCACCAAATAAGGTAAATCTTTATAACTTTCTTCTTTTTGCGTAACTGGTTTCGTCAAAAATGCTTCAAATGGCAAATGTCCCAATTCACCATCTGCAACAATTATGAGATTTTCAAATAGTTGATCTCCTATGCCAACTTCAAGAATTTCTTTATAAAACCAATTTGCAGTTTCAATATACAAGCTAAAAGCTTTACGTTTTTGTTTTATAAAAAAATCATAATTGGTCAAAGCAAATCTTAATTGCTTAATTTTTTCTGCTAATAAATATTTGCTTATTTTCAATGGAAACAATGCTACTTTTTTTCTGCTAACAGTAAAAAGGTATAGAACACTATCTGACTGAAAATATTCAATAAATAAAGTCTTTTCTTTCAATAGATCCTGAATATCTTCAACTTTAGCAGTAATATTTTCATATTTCAAACTATGATATTTAGGATATTTGTCTTTAATACTTTTTAGAAAGACATCAATTTCCAAATTTAAATCAGTTAAAGAATGTGTTATTTTATTTCTGGACTCAACCGTTTGGGCACTAAACTGTTTTTTCTTTAACTCGGTCATTTCTCTTTGAAAAAAAATTTCTTTTTCAACAAGACTGTCGGGCAGGTCTCCCAGCGATCTTGCACGATTTCCCTTAACTGCATCGGTCAATAAAATAGATTTATTCTGTTCGGCAAAACTAAAGGCTTCACGGATAAAATGTTCTTTTTGAAGAAGCAAAGCAGTTTCAATACCTTCTCTTACAAAATCACTATTATTTCTTAAGATTCTCAATTTATCTTTGTCATTGGTAAAGTCATTACGAATTTTTTCATTGAGTTGCATAGCTGCCTGTACGATCTTGTAATGACTTTTCAACAAAGTTATATCTCCCGTTTTTTGGTATTTTTTCTTGACAACATCCAAAAGAATCTTTAATGTTGAATTTATAAGTTGATTGGAATAATAATCGCATTTTGGCAATTCATCAAAAGCAATAATATTAGTATCTATATCTTTAGAATTTGCTTCTATACTAGCCATACAATAATCAAAAGACTCCTCTAAACGATCTGTTGATTTATAGAACACTGCTAAATTTTTTAAGTAGCGTGCACGATTAGGATGATCATTCCCAAAAACCTTTGAAGCAATTTTTATAGTCTCAATATATAATTTTTCTGCCTTATCATTTTTGCCCATTGCCTGATATAATACCGCTAAATTATTGAGATATACGGCATAGCTAGAATGATTCTTACCCATTGACTCCTCTTTAATTTTCAATGCCTCCAGATAAAGTGCTTCAGCCTTTAAAAATTCACCCTGTCGTTTGTAAAAATATGCCAGGTTATTCAAACTTTTTGCATAATAATAGTGCTTTTTACCTAAAACCTTGCCTCGTATTTTTTTTGCTTCAAGCAACAAGGGCTCTACCTCAGCAAAACGCCCTATTTCCTGATATAGAAGCCCTAAGTGACTAAGACTTGTTGCATAACTAGGATGTTCTTTCCCCTGTTTTTTTAATCGGATATTTTTGTTTTCCAAAAACAAGAGTTCTGCCTGTTCATAACTACCCATATGCTGGTACAAGGTAGCCAGGTTATTGATACATGACGCATATTTGGTATGTTCTTTCCCCAAATTTTTTCCATAAATTTCCTGCGCCTCGAGCAACATTTCTTCAGCTTTCCTGAATTTACCTACCTCCTGATACAAAAGTGCCAGATTATTAAGACTTGTTGCATAACTTGTATGATTTCTACCCAGTACTTTAGCACGTATTTTAGTAGCCCTAACCAATAACAGCTCAGCTTTTAACAATTTGCCTACATCATGATAATAATTGGCCAAATGATTCAGTGTGGTAGCGTATAATGAATGTTCTTCAGAAAAATAATTGTCAACGACATTTTTTGCCTCTAGCAATAAAGGTTCAGCATTTTTAAACTGTCCTTTTTTCTTATAAAAAAAAGAAAGGTTAATTGTGTAATCTAAATATAATGAATCATATGCACCAAACTCTACTCTAGCTTTTTCCCTTCCTGCCTTCATATAAGGAATGGCTTTGCCATAGTTACCCCTCTTATATTCTAAATACATAAAACTATCTAATTCAGCATAAGTGAGATCCTCTAAAAGAACATCCTTAGTAATATCCTGTGCGGTTGAAACAGAACAAACAAAAAACAATATTGTAAAAACACCAATCAAATTAATCTGCATGAAAATTCTATATCAATTAAAAAATCTACTAATGACAACATTATATAAAATCAAAACAACGTTTAATTCTATTAAAAAACAGGGAACATTTCAAAAGTTATTGAAAGTTGCGAAGAATAATTGTTTTTTACCAAACAAAATGTTACTTTTGTCTAATTAATTATAAAATTTAACCAAAAAGTTAATCAATACAAAAAATGGACAAAATGGAAACAGAACAAAAAATACTAATGGGGGGAGAATTTTTAGTCGCTGAAACCGATCCTTCAAATGTATTTATTGTTGAAGATCTAACTGAAGAACAAAACATGGTTATTGCCATGACCAATGATTTTATAGAAAAACGAATTATTCCTCAGGCCGAGAAAATCGAATCACTCGATATAGATTTAACAAAAAAATTACTTAAAGAGGCTGGCGATTTAGGGTTACTAGGAACTGCATTTCCTGAAGAATATGGTGGATTTATGCAAAATTTTGAAACTAATATGGCTATAACATCAGCATTTGCTGCATCAAGGTCATTCTCCCTTTCTCACGGAGCTCATACAGGAATTGGCATGCTACCTATATTGTATTTTGGCAATGAAGAACAAAAAAGCACATACTTACCCCCTCTCATCGCAGGAGATAAATTTGCAGCTTACTGCCTGACTGAACCTACATCTGGTTCTGATGCTTTATCTGCAAAGACGAATGCAGTGTTGTCGGAAGATGGGACGCACTATAAATTAAATGGTCAAAAGATGTGGATCACAAATGCCGGTTTTGCAGATGTATTTACAGTTTTTGCTCAAGTAGATGGCGATAAATTCACTGGATTTATTGTTGAAAAAAACTGGGAAGGCGTATCTATAGGTGCAGAAGAAAAAAAATTAGGAATAAAAGGTTCTTCTACTCGACAAGTTTTCTTTGAAAACGTAAAAGTGCCAACAGAGAACTTATTAGGTGAAATAGGTAAAGGACATAAAATTGCATTTAACATACTAAATATCGGTCGGATTAAATTATGTGCTGGAGTACTTGGTGGTTCAAAACTTTTAAGCCAAATTTCTATTCAATATGCTAATGAAAGAAAACAATTTGGTGTAAATATTGGATCATTTGGTGCTATAAAATACAAACTTGCTGAGCAAGCTACAAGAATATATGTTACTGAATGTGCTATGCATAGAACTGGGAGAGACATCTCAAGAATGGAACACAAATTACTTGCTGATGGTAAATCACTTGGAGAAGCTTTATTGGGTGCTGCGGAAGAATATGCTATAGAATGTGCAATACTGAAAGTATACGGTTCAGAATGCCTGGACTATTGTGCAGATGAGGGTTTACAAATACATGGTGGAATGGGATATTCTGAAGAAATGTATATGGCTCCATCTTATAGAGATGCAAGAATAAATAGAATCTTTGAAGGAACCAATGAAATTAACCGAATGTTAACGGTTGATATGCTACTAAAAAGAGCGATGAAAGGAAAAATTGACTTAATGACTCCTGCCATGGCGATTAAAAATGAAATGATGAGTATGCCTTCATCAAGCAATAGTGTTACTGGATTATTTAGTGTTGAAAAAGGTTATATCAGCAATCTTAAAAAATTATTCCTTGCTGTTTCTGGCGCAACAATTCAGAGCCTTATGCAGGATTTAGAACATGAACAGGAAATTCTAATGAATATGGCTGATATCATGTCTGAGATATACCTCTGCGAATCTGCTGTTTTAGCTACTACCAAAGCATGTAATGTAAGAGGTGAAGAAGCATGTAAAGGTGAGATCACAATGACTTCATTATATATCAATGATGCTATTGAACGTTGTGCGCTACATGCAAAAAATGCAATTTCAAGCTGGGCAGATGGAGATACTAAAAGGATGTTAATGTTGGGTATAAAACGTTTTACCAAACATGAATTCCTAAACACTAAAAATATGAGGAGAGAAGTTGCCGACATGTTATTGGAGGCAAATGAATACATCTTCAAGTAACAAAAATCCCCTGCTTTTTAAAGTGGTGAATAAATAATAGAAACAGAAAAGGCTGCTTTTTCGATTGAAAAAGCAGCCTTTCTTTATTTTAAACTTAAATATCAAAAATGCAATTTTGATCAATTAGTGTTTTTAGCACGTTTTAATGAATCTTGTATAAACACAAACTCCTCTACTACTTTATTGGTTTTTTTACCCAAGTTCAACAAACCATTTTTTGCAGAGGGAGCAACTTCATGATTGGGATAACGATCCAGTATTTCCTTGTATAGCTTACCACCATAAGCAACTACATCAATTCCTTGAAGTGTTTGAGCAGTAATGTGTTCATTTAATGGAGAAGAAACATATTTGCCTTTTCTAAGATAAAGCTTAATATTAGTATCATATTCAAGTGCCAACATTAATAATGACTGAGGGTATTCTGAAAAATCCTTATAGTCTCTATATATCTTATCCAAAAACTGAATAGCAATAAGATGAAGATTCAAATGCATTGCTAATTTTGCTCCCTGAAGACAATATGATGCTGAAAGCGGTGCATCTGGATTTGCTTTAACAAAGTTGGCATAGGCAAACATCAGCGCATTTAATTTTCCATTGCTAGCTTCCTGCCCTCTTGGAAGCGCATTAATTTCCCTTAATATATTATCGATAAAGTCCTGTAATTTTTCTTTATCAGGCCTAAAAAAATATTCTGCAGCTAATCGACCTTTGCCTTCGGGATATTTTATTAGATATTCATTATACAATGCTTCTGCCCTATTATTGTTTCGTAATTTTTTCACGTTTAACATTGCAAGCGTAAGGTAGGTATCTTCAAGGATTTCAGTCTCTGGGTATTCCCTAAGAATAGTTTCTAAATTGGCCGAAGCCTCATTGTAATTATTTACTCTATAATACAAAACTGCAGAGCGGTACAAGTATACAGGACACATTTTATCTTCTGAAAAATCACTGCAATAGTTTAAATAATTTGCAATAAGTGGTCGTATAAAAATATCACTACTATTATTTTCAACAGCGTTTTCCATTCCTTTAATAATCTCCTGTTCCTTACCTATTTCATTATTACAGGATATTAAAACCAGAAAAATTAATATAAACCCAAATTGACGCATTATTTATTGAATCTTTAGAACTTTATAGACAAAAGTTGCCTTATCACCTGTTTTAAAATTTTCTCTATAGGAAAGCAATTCTGCAACTGCCTCATCTGCATTGATTTGCGCTATACAACTATCTCCTAATCCCAGCCACATGAGTGGCCTTTCGAATTTACTCAATTGTTCTTTTTCTGGAATATGCAAAATAGTTGGTTGAGTAGACATATCTGAGCTCATAATAACTTTATCTCCATTTTTCAACCAGTACCTAATCGTTACTGTATCTCCTGATTGAATCTTGGTTTTATGGGCATCATCTGTAAAGATAGTTCGGGAATAGAGTTCCTCATCCGTCTTGACTTTCTTTTGACAAGAAAAAATTAAGATACAGATCAAACTAAGCCAAAAAACAGACATAAGGCTTTTCATTATCTTGATAATTTTTAAATCTCAACACTTTCAAACAGATCAGAACCACCCTGCTCCCAATTCTCTAAATGGCCATGGGATGCCAGCAAGAATTAACGCTAAACCAACTAAATAAGTAATAAAGATAAATCTGAAGCGTCTAGGAGTTTCAATAATTTTTTTGGAACGACTAAAGCCAAAAGTAATAACAACTAAAGCTAAAAGCATTATTGTTAAATGTTCAACCGTAAAAAACCGCATTAAAGGGTCTCCCATTCCACTTTTGAAATTAACTTTAGCTCCCCAATTTAAATAATAAGACAGGAGCCCTATCAACACCTGAATATGGACAAAAATCATAGTAAACAAATGAATTTTTTTATCCTTCGATGTATAAGACTTCTTCTGACGCCATCCATTGAATGCATTGAAAATTGCAAAAAGCAATAAAGCAAGAACGACCCACCTAAGACCGGAATGAGCATGTTTGATACCGTTCAACATAGTATTAAAATTTTTTCAGATCATTTATAATAAATGGTAAGTGTTGTATTATAAAATCTAAAGTTACAGATTTTTACTATTTTCATCAATTATTACATAAAAATCTAATCAAAAAAAATATTTATCAATTAATTTTGGTTTTTCTGAACAGAACCAGAGATATCTAAACGGATAAAAACAAAAAAAATGGATTGGGTAAAAGAATTTTATACCTGCCAAAATGAATGGTTTGGAGTCTACCTGGTAGATGTAGAAGAACGTCATAGAGAAAGGGCAAAATTAATACATAAGCTTTCTGACAATTCTGAAAAAATGATTTTGGAACTTGGTGCGGGAGGGGGACAAACTTCAATTGCACTTGCAGAATCAGGTCATGATGTAACAATGATAGAATTATTGGAATCTTCAACGAATCATGCCAGAAAGCTAGCTGAAAAAATGAAAATCAATATTGAGATTATAAATAATGATTTTTACAGACATGAATTTGAACAACAATATGATCTGATATGCTATTTTGATAGCTTTGGGATAGGAAATGATAATGATCAAAGGAGATTATTAAAACGAATCTATTCCTGGCTTAAACCTAAAGGTTGTGCGGTCATAGAAATAGGATCTTCATTGTACTGGGGTGGAGTGGCGCGCGGCAAGAGCATGGATCTGGGAAACTGTATGCGTCAATATGACTTTGATGCCAATAATTGCAGACTTATTGATCAATGGTGGCGCAAAGCATATCCCAAAAATATTGTCAATCAATCACTTCGCTGCTACACCCCTGCCGATCTTAAACTATTACTTGAAGGAACTGGTCTTAAATTAGTTACCATTCATCCCGGAGGAAAGATAGATTATGAAATACCTGAATTTATTGAGAATGCTCCATTGGAAGAAGCAATGACTTTCTATGTCAAGTTGACTAAAACCTAAGCTGGAATATCTATATGCTTTTCTTTTAATCCCTTGAAATCAAATACTTTTTATTTACTATAATTATTGAATAAAAATTTATTTCATTTATATTGTTGCCAGAATCTATCTCTGCTGTAACAGTTATGAAGCACATTTTCAAATGAAACCATTACTATTTATCCTTATTATCTTTTTCCTGGGTATTAGCGCTTGCCAGGTCCCTGAACCCGAATACTCTCTCGATATTTTACAAGGAACCTGGCTTAGAGTCTGGAGCACTGATGTGCGTTCGGACAGCATGGAAATTTCGATTGACAATAATATTGGAACTATTGTTTATGTACCTGCTAGTAGTGATTTTGTAGTTGGAACAAAAAAATGGACTAACATAGCATCAATTGCAGAAGCAGGAGATTTTAATTTGTTAGATCTCAGCGCCGATACGCTTTCTTATAATTCCATTATAAATATGAAAAGTGACACCACCTTAGAAATAGTAAGCGAGGGATACCAAAATGCGCCCGGTGGCAAGCAATTATGGACAAAATTACCTTAAACAATTATATGTTAATTTACCAAATGTACCGTACCATATGTTTTTTTGTATAGTAGTTTACAGCTATGAAAAAATATAAAGAACTATAGAATATGAAACAAAAATTAGTTCTTAACGTGATACACTTGTATTTTTTTTTATATTTGTCTGCACAAAAAAAATAGTATAAAAACTATATTTAATTACTTTCTTTTTTATTAAAACCAAAAATTATGAACCTCTTTAAATGTTTACAACTTTTAACATGTGTTGTGTTTATTCACTTTTCGGCAAACATTTCTGCCCAAACATGGACAGCTTGTGGTGCTACTTCTGGATTACTGGACGGATCTACAACAAGTCTATATTTAACTGATACTACTGTTGCTCCCGTTCCTACTACAAACCCATCGCCATCAAATACGATTCCTAATACAGAATTTGTAGTAATGCTACATGACAGCATGGCATCTGACAATATGGGATGGGCAATTATTGCTTCCAGCCTTGATGGACAAGTTTCTCCAGCTAGTTTGGGCTTGTCTGTAGGTGACACTTTTTCACTTGCACTATTTTCATATGATATTCAGCAAATTAAACTAGCTGTTCAGGCAATATTACACAATAGTCCAATTTTTGGTACAGGGGATTGTTGTAGTACGCTTGATAATGCTGCACCTAGTCCAGGTGTATGTGACTCGTTAAATGCTGCAGGCATAATGGATAGTAGTGATGTGAATGATATGACTGACCTACTTTCATTTCTTGGTGCTTTTTCTGGTGGAGGTTCTACATCTCTAGCCGGCTTAAACCTAGCATTGGGAAGCATTAATGCTTCGATTGGACTATTATCTGCTGTAGGATGCACAAATGGTGTCAATGAGATCTGTTATGCCACAGATTCTATGCCATCAAACCATAGTCATTTTATTGTTTCATCAATGACTAACAACACTAAATTGGAAGGCAGTGCAACACTTAAAATTGCTGTAAATCCAAATCCGTTCCTTGACCAGATATCAACAGGAATATCAACCGAAAATGGTGGAGAACATACACTTAGAATATTTGATGCAACCGGACGTATTGTTTATGTGGAAACCAATGAATTGAGTGTAGGTGAACAAATGATAACATTAAACTTGGGGAATTTAACTTCAGGCGTATATTATCTGCAGGTTACAGGCAACAACAACATAGTAACACAAAAAATAGTCAAAAGATAAAAATTACCAAATCTTACAATACTTGCAAAAAGACCGTATTCAATTGAATACGGTCTTTTTTGTCTGATAAGATAATTTTCTAAAAAATAACTGCCAAAAAACACTCCTTCTGACAGGCAAAAAGTCAATTTGTCAGTTCATTAAGCAATGGAATAAGATTTGGTAAAAGGGTGATATACTTAAATTAATACAATTATTCACTCAAAAAGATAAACAACCATGCGAAAGGGTAGTATTTCTGTAGAAACGGAAAATATTTTTCCGATCATCAAACAATTTTTATATTCAGACCAGGAAATTTTCCTACGTGAACTAATAGCTAACGCAACCGATGCAACCAATAAACTTTTAACACTTTCAAGACGCGGTGAAGTATCAGAAGAAGTCACTGATACTACTATCAAAGTGTCTATAGATGCTGATGCTAAAACATTAACTATTTCCGATAGAGGAATTGGAATGACAGAGGAGGAAGTAATTAAATATTTAAATCAGGTAGCTTTTTCTTCTGCAAAAGAATTTGTTGAAAAATACAAAGAAGAAGCATCCATAATTGGTCATTTTGGCCTTGGATTTTACTCTTCCTTTATGGTTGCAGACAAAGTAGAAGTATTGACAAAATCATACAAAAAAGACAGTGTTGCAGTAAAATGGACATGTACAGGGAATACTGACTATGAAATTGAAGATATAGAAAAAGAAAATTATGGTACAGACATTGTCTTACATATCAGTGAAGAAAGTGCTGAATATCTTCAAAACTACAGGATTAGTGAAATGCTAAACAAGCATTGTAAGTTTTTGCCAATTGAAATTGAATTTGGAACACGTACAGAATATCTTGAAGACGAAACAATAACTAAAGAAGATGGTACAGAGGAGAAAAAAAGTATTGAAGTTCCAAACATCATTAACAATACAAATCCAGCATGGAAAAAACAACCCTCTGAATTAACTGATGAAGAATATCAGGCATTTTACAGGGAATTACATCCTACCGGGGATACGCCATTATTTTGGGTACATCTTAACATTGACTATCCATTTAATCTGACAGGTATATTATATTTCCCTAAATTAGGGAATCAATTAGAAATACAAAGGAACAAAATTCACTTGTACTCTAATCAGGTTTATGTTACAGACGAGGTAAAAGAAATTGTTCCAGAATTTTTAACCTTGCTTCATGGTGTTATTGACTCACCAGACATTCCTCTTAATGTTTCCCGTAGTTATTTGCAAAGCGATCGTAATGTTAAAAAAATTACAGATTATATTACTAAAAAAGTTGCAGACCGTTTAGATGAAATGTTCCGTAAAGAGCGCGAAGAGTTCGAAGCCAAGTGGGAGAACATGGGTGTTTTTGTAAAATATGGATTTGTTACTGAAGAAAAATTTGCAGATAAAGCACAAACATTCCTCATGTTAGAAAATGTTGATGCTGATTATTTTACTATAGAAGAATATCAGGAGAAAGTAGGTGCAAATCAGATAGATAAAGATGATAAAACTGTAATTATCTATACCAACAATAAAGAAGAGCATGATTCATACATCCAGGGTGCTAAAGAACTGGGATATGATGTATTGAATATGGAAACCATGATCGATGTACATTTTATTCAGGCATTGGAACGCAAGTTGGATAAAGTCACTTTCGTAAGGGTAGATTCTGACACTGCAGATAAATTGATTGACAAAGGTGAAACACGTGAATCTGTCCTTTCTGAAGAAGAACAAAAAAGTGTTGAAGAAATATTTAACAAATGTGTAAATGCTCAAGGTGCTTCAGTTAAATTAGAAGCTTTATCACCTAACGATTTGCCAATTCTTATTACACGTCCAGAGTTTATGCGTCGCATGCAGGAAATGTCTGCAATGCAAGGTATGACAATGAATATGGGAGATATGTTTAATGTTGTAGTAAATACAAATCATGAAGTTGTTGGAAATATTCTTAAAGACAATGACGAATCCAAAGCACAACATCTTTTTGACCTTGCTCGTTTACACAACGGCATGTTAAAAGGATCTGAATTAACAGATTTTATCAAAAACTCAGTTGATCTGATGAAATAGGTAAATAATTTATATTGTGTTTTATAAATATGAATGCGTTTCCGGTAGTTACTGGAAACGCATTTTTTTTTGCAAATATAGAATTACTATAGTTAATTAATTTTTATCATTGATTGTAAATAAAAGATAAAATATATCATTTTTGTAATTTTATATGTCAAGCTTCCTTAACTTAAAAAGCAAAACAATCTATTAATGGAAAAAACACCTGTAAAAGCATTCCTTCCGACCTTTGTTATGGTTGGTTTACTCTCCTCAGTCGGTTTATATTTATACTTTTTTAGCAACAAAGAAGTTTTTTGGGGAGGATTTATTTCCATGCTTTTTTTCTATGGTCTTATTTTTTTTATGGGTAGTTATATTGCCAGCAAAAAAGGGCAAAAGAACAGTGAAGAAGAAGTGATGCTTGCCGGCCGATCGATTCCCTTATGGGTCGCTATTTTTACAATGAGTGCCACTTGGATTGGAGGTGGATATATTAATGGAGCAGCCGAAGCTACATACAATTCCGGATTGGTTTGGGTACAAGCACCATGGGGATATGCGATAAGTTTAATCATTGGTGGTTTGTTTTTTGCAAAAAAAATGCGTCGCTATCAATTCAAAACAATGCTGGATCCTTTAGCACAACGATATGGGGAAAAGACTGCTACATTGTTTTTCTTTCCTGCATTGACTGGTGAGATATTTTGGACTGCAGCAATTTTATCTGCATTAGGATCTACCTTTGGTGTAGTTTTAGGCCTAGATTTTTATAGCTCAATTATTCTATCAGCCCTTATTGCGATTGCCTACACAGCTCTAGGAGGTTTGTGGGCAGTAGCATTGACAGATGTTGTACAGATGATTTTGCTTTTATTGGGTTTGTGTATTACCATACCTTATGCCCTCGATTTTGTTGGAGGATGGGATACCGCGTGGGAAGCATATCAGATCAAGTTTGGTGCTGCAGCATCTTTATTGCCTAGTGAAGAAGCATTGGGGGCTTATTACTGGAACTGGTGGGATTTTGCTTTATTACTAATACTGGGTGGTATACCATGGCAAGTTTATTTTCAAAGAGTTTTGTCTGCCAAAGATGAAAATACAGCACGTAATTTATCTGTACTTGCCGGAATTGTGTGTCTCTTTGCAGCAATTCCACCTATTATGATAGGAGTCATTGGAAATGTAGCTGATTGGAGTGCTTTAGGTGGAGCCCCTACGAATAGCCTAGAGATACTACCTTCAGTAATGCAATCTATGACCCCACCTATTGTAGCGACGATTGGTTTAGGTGCAGTTGCTGCTGCTGTAATGTCTTCTGCTGATTCTTCCATTTTATCTTCTTCTTCAATGGCCAGTTGGAATGTATATCGTCCTTTAATGAATCCAAACATTAGTTCTGAACAATTAGCAAAAGTAATAAAATCTTGTATTTGGATAATTGGTATTGCTGCGACATTAATAGCACTACAAGTGAAAAGTATTTATGCACTTTGGTTTCTCTGTAGCGATTTTGTATACTGTTTATTATTTCCCGCTTTAGTTTGTTCACTTTTTGACCCTAAAGCAAATCGATATGGTGCAATATCTGGATTCTTTATAGCAGCGATACTTCGTTTTGGGGGTGGAGATTCTACACTTGGCATCCCTACCTTTATTGATTATCCGATCATAGATGCGTCTGAAGAAATTATTGACGGAGTCCGTGTTGCCGTTCTTTTTCCATTCAGAACACTATCTATGCTATGTGGTTTGATTAGTATTATTATAGTATCGCGACTTACCCAAAAACAGGCACCTCCTTTAGAGTTAAAAATTGTTTCTGATAACTCATAAATGTTTTAATCAATTAAAAACTTATATAATACAATTAACTTCTTAAAATGAAAACCTATAAAACAATTGTGCTTGGTGCAACGACAAATCCAAACAGATATGCTTATCGGGCAGTTGAAATGCTAAGGCAAAAAAATATAGAAGTGATTCCCATTGGAATTCGAAAAGGCAATACAGCAGGCCTTAAAATTCACAATGACCTGCCACCCATTGACAACGTACATACTATCACACTTTATATCAATGCAACAACCCAAAAAGAATATTATGATTATATTTTAGCGCTAAAGCCCAAAAGAGTGATATTTAATCCCGGCACTGAAAACACTGAACTATATGGTCTTCTCAAGCAACATAAACCTGACATTCAAATTGAAATAGCTTGCACTCTTGTTATGTTATCGATTGGAAATTATGAAATTTAAGGTCTCGTAAAAAAAATATTTCAATAATGACCTTTCTTTTTTTTCGATTGAACAAATTGGGCAAGGTAATTGTAAAGTTTATCATAAGCAAGCTTAAAAGCCAAACAAGATAAGTCTGAAAAACGTTGATCTTTTAATTTCGATTATTGATCATCTCAAAACTATATAAATTCAAATAAAAACCTTATATAGGAGTTATAATAACTGTTAATAATTCATTTAAAATAATACTATGCCAAATATACTTATAATTGATGACGAGCCGAGTATCAGATCTGTCCTTAGAGACATCCTTGAAATAGAGGAATATGTAGTCGAAGAAGCCAAAGATGGAGTTGATGCACTATCCAAAGTAAAAAAAACAAAATTTGATGCAGCCATTTGCGACATTAAAATGCCTAAAATGGATGGGATGGAACTTTTGGAACGCATAAATGTTATTAGCCCCGACACGCCAGTTATCATGATTTCAGGTCATGGAAATATAGAGACTGCGGTTGAAGCTGTAAAAAAAGGTGCTTTTGATTATATTGCTAAACCCCCGGATTTGAACCGCTTACTAATCACAATTCGTAATGCATTGGACAAGTCACATCTTGTACAAGAAACAAAGGTATTAAAGAAAAAAATTAAAAAAGTTTCAACAGTTCAAAATATTATTGGAGAAGCTGACTGTATTACAAAAATAAAAGCTACTATCGATCGGGTAGCACCTACTGATGCACGGGTGCTCGTAACAGGTTCGAATGGTACTGGAAAAGAATTAGTGGCACGTTGGATCCACGAAAAAAGTGAACGTGCTCAAAATCAAATTGTAGAGGTTAATTGCGCTGCTATACCATCAGAATTAATAGAAAGTGAATTATTCGGCCATGAAAAAGGTTCGTTTACTTCTGCACACAAACAACGCATAGGCAAATTTGAACAAGCACATGGTGGAACGCTTTTTCTAGATGAAATCGGAGACATGAGTCTTTCTGCTCAGGCAAAAGTGCTGAGAGCATTGCAAGAAGGAAGAATCACTCGTGTAGGAGGTGACCGCGAAATCAATGTTGATGTTCGTGTTATTGCTGCAACGAACAAAGATTTAAGAAAAGAAATTAATGCAAAACGTTTTAGAGAAGATCTATACCATAGACTTGCCGTAATAATTATTCAAGTTCCCTCTCTTAATGAAAGGAAAGATGATATTCCATTATTAGTTGATCATTTTATAGGATCTGTCTGTAATGAGTACGGTCGCCAGAAAAAAGAAATTGAAGATTCTGCAATAAAACTTCTTAAAGAAGTAGATTGGACAGGTAACATAAGGGAGCTGAGAAATGTAATAGAACGTTTAATTATTCTTAGTGACCAAACTATTACCCAATCGGATGTTGAATCTTATGTATTACCAACTATGAATGAACATAATCAACTTAAGTTACTATTTGACAAATTTGAAAATCTCAAAGCTGTTAAGGAGTATGTTTCTTCAGAATACGAAAAATATGGTAGCAAAAAAAGTAATGCTTCATAATGTAGATTATACCGAATAAAATTCAGGAGCTTGCTTAATGTTTAGTTTAGTTTGAAGTTCTGAGATCAAAAATCGTAAAAATTAAAAATAGACTTAAAAACAGTACGAGAATCATGTATAAAACTTGTAGTACTCCCTTTAATTTTCTATTTAACAATTGCGTTTTTCTATGCTCTTCGCGTTCATTACGTCTTTTAGCGTATTCAGATTGGGGCACGAAAACACCCTTTACATTTAGAATTTCAATAGCAAGTTCCTGGTCCATCTTAAGCCATTCCTGAGGAAAAAGAAGAATATCTATAAGCCCATCAGTATCTAAAGAATTAATAAGAAACAATTTTCGGATTTGTCTCGAATCCTGAAGTAGATCTTCGTTTTCAGACATCAGATAATCAACTTTCATTTTCTGATTTTCAGGAATCTGAATCACAAAATCTTTACGAATAAGGTTCGTTTCTGCAGTATGAGGCACGATTAAAGTATCTTGAGTGAAAACCGGCACTTTTACACGATGTGCAATTTGATTGCTATTTAACAATTCTAATATTGCGTCAAGCTGGTGTTGATAGACAAAAAAATAGTCTACGTAAGCATTATTTTCATCAAAATCTAATATGTCTTTCATGAAAAATTAATCAGTTTTAAAATTATCTTCAACCCATTCTTGATACCCTTCTTCTCCCAGCATTGGAACAATTTGTATTGGAGGCAAACCCATTTCTTTTTTTTGTAACATTGACACAAGACCTGTAAAGCGATTATGTGCTTTATCATTTTTTATAGCAATATTTACAGCGGCTCTGGTACCTACCAAAATCACTAAAGATTTGCCTCTGGTTACAGCCGTATACAATAAGTTTCTGAACAATAACAAATTATATGCCTCATGTATTGGCATAATTATGCATGGACTTTCACTTCCCTGAAACTTATGAACGGACACTGCATAAGCCAGGTCTAATTCAAGCAACTCATTGAACTCATACTCTATCTCTTTTCTATCAAATTGAATATACATCAACTTATCTACTTCAAGAATTTTTTTTATAAATCCAATATCCCCATTATATACTCCTTTATCATAATTGTTTCTGGTTTGAATTACTTTATCGCCCTCGACGAATTTACGATGTCCTACCCCCGTATCTTCATTAACTTTCTTAGGGTTGAGTTTCAATTGAATAATCCTATTAAATTCAACACTCCCAATTTGCCCCTTATTCATAGGACATAATATTTGAATATCTTTAAACTTAT
The DNA here is from genome assembly GCA_022448945.1 of Saprospiraceae bacterium. GTDB lineage: Bacteria > Bacteroidota > Bacteroidia > Chitinophagales > Saprospiraceae > Aureispira. The sequence continues at coordinate 32,813 of JAKVCV010000004.1, read as the reverse complement.
GGAAGTTGTACGCTTTTGGCAATCTTTTACTAATCAGCCCAAGTACATGTTGTATAATTCTTTGAGGGTTTGGTTCTGTAATAAAGAAAAAATCACTATCCTTCTCTGTTCTAATGTCAGGAAAAACACCTTGATTGATCTTGTGTGCATTAAGAACAATTTGGGAATTAATTGCTTGTCTGAAAATTTCAGTTAATTTAGTAACCGGTACCTTACCACTTTTGATAAGGTCACTAAGAACATTTCCAGCCCCTACACTTGGCAATTGATCTATATCTCCCACCAAAACAATTTTGGTCCTATCGGGAATAGCTTTGAGAAAAGCACTCATCAAAAAAGTATCAATCATACTAGCTTCATCAATAATTATAACATCACATTCTAACTGATCATTTTTGTTTTTTCTAAAATTGCCACTAACAAAATCATACGTCAATAGTGAATGAATTGTTGAAGCTTTTCTTTTTGTAATTTCAGTCAGACGCTTAGCCGCTCTACCTGTTGGTGCTGCAAGAACAATAGATGATGTATGCTCAAGACATATATCCAATAGCACCTTGGTAATGGTACTCTTACCTGTTCCAGGTCCTCCAGTTATAATATGTATTTTTTCCCGAACACTTTTGGCTACAGCTTCTTCTTGCTGTTGAGCTAAAGTAATACCTTGATTTTTACTTGATTTTTCAATAGCAACTTTCCAATCTTCAAAAGAAATTCTATCTTCAAAAAGTTGCAAACGATGTATCTCTTCTACAATATCTTTTTCATATTGATAATTTAATTTCGACCATATAAAGGTCTGAGGTTGCTTAGATGGTCTATTAAGAATCTTAAGAAACACTCTATTGGCACTTCCCAATTTATGAACACCATTTTTAACTTCCTCAGGTTTCACTGCAAGTAAAATTGCAGATTCTTTTATGAGATTATCGAGGGGATAACAAGAATGACCTAAACGTGCCATTTGTTCCAAAGTAAATTCAATACCTGATTCAATACGCACAGAAGCATTTTCAGCGATACCCATTTGTTGAGCAATTAAATCGGCTTTTTTAAATCCAATACCATCAATTTCTGTAGAAAGCCTGTAGGGGTTCTCTTTTACTTTTTCAATACTATTTTGTCCGTATGCTTTAAATATTCGCTGAGCAAATGTAGGAGAAACCCCATAATTTTGTAAAAATATCATCACTTGACGAATATCCTTTTGCTTAGACCATGAAGTTTTTATGCGATTCAACTTTTTCTTACCAATTCCTTCTACCTCTAATAGTCGGTTAGGAGCAATATCAAAAATTTCAAGTGTTGATTCACCAAAATGATCAACTATACGCTTCGCAAAAACATCACCAATACCAGCGACAGACCCGGAAGCAAGGTATTTCTCAATCCCTCTGGTAGTAGATGGGATTTGCACATCAAATTGTTCAACTTTAAACTGTTTGCCAAACTTTTTATCTATATGCCAATTACCTGAACATATCAGCGTCTCCCCTATCTGTACGCCCATCATACAACCTACAACTGTAATGATTTTTGATTCACCCTTCTGCAACATCTTGCCGACAGTATAACCATTATCTTCATTTTTAAATATGATATGTTCAAGGCAGCCTTGTATTTTTTCCATTATACAATTTACAATAAAATCTAAATTAGAACAAATTCAGGTCAATAAGGATTATGCTACTATAAAATAAACTTAGTTTTTTTATCTTTAGATATATTAAACACCAATTTTGACATCATTACTATGAAGATAAAATTTGATTCTTTTTATTTATATACATTACTATACATTTGTTTTATAGTTTGTGATGGCTGCAACTACAATCAACCTCCCTTAATAAATTTTAATAGTAGGATTGTTAAAGATATCCAATTAGATAGTAACAATATTGTACAAATACAGATTGAAAAACTTAAAAAAGAAAATATTGGTTTTAATTACAAATTAAATAAACCGGTAGAAAAATCAAGCCATATAATTCACTATAACCTTAAGCTTAACAATCGCCCATATAGAAACGAAGTTTTCAAACAGGATGCTATCAATAATGACAGTTTAGATCAACATCGTAATGATATAAGTGTACAACTAAGTAAAGACAAATTACATCTATTACTAAAGTATGGAAACATCCCTATAGGAGTGTATCATATGCTAGACTCTGGCATGCCTTTTACAACAACCATTGATCCTCAAAAAGTAAAAACAATGGCAAAGGATTTTGATTTGAACGTATTGCAAGATCCAGAAAATATTATGATAGCGCATATTGAAAAAATCAAAGATTATACTTCTGACTATAATAATACATACATTAAAAAAACGCTAAATGCTCAAAAGAGCCCATCCTCGTTAGATAAAAAATTACTGGACTACATAGGGTATCCTCTTGCCGACTCTTTTTTTACTATAAGTAGAATCAAAAAACTATGTACTAGTCTGGACACCAAATGGAGAACGAAAGCAATTAAAAAAATCTATAGGATTATAGGGAAAGTTACCCGTGCTAAAGATCCAATTAATCAGACATTAGAACGTGAAGCTAACGGTGCCGTTAATATTTTTACCCGTGGGATGAATGACTACATAGACAAAAGAGCAATTGAACGCCAAATTTTGCCAAAATACCCGTTATATCCTTACGCTATAATTCTATTTAATGACTCTGAAGAAGATCGAATACTAAGTAAGACTGAAGTAGGAAAAATAAATAGTAATTGCAAAAAAGTACTAAGTGTAGATACCTTTCGAAATGCTTTGCCAGCACCTACAAAAACCGTTAATTGTGCCATAGAATTTCTTATCAGATATCGTGACGATAGTAATTTAAAATCTTTTGAAGAATCGATGGCTTCTATTTTCAGAAAGCAAATTTTGAAAGACAATGTTAAAACAATTGATGACGAAATATTTTATCCATATAGCACAAGGTTTTCAGAAGCTGAGCAGAGAATCATTCTTAATCATGCAAGAAAGCTAGCAATCCAAATGCATGAAGAAGAAGATGCTATGTATCTCAACAAATTCCTTAAAAATATTGATTCAAAAGCAAAATAACCTTCTGTGAAATTGAATTTTTATTTATTCACCTGACCAATTAAGACAATTATCCTCTCCACATATCAAGATGTTATTATCCATAAGGTGTTGAACTGTTTCCAAGACCTTTTCTTTAATATTAGGAGAAAAACTGTCTACTAAAACACGTAATTCCATAGGTGAACTTTTCAAAAGTGTTTCAACCTTTTTTTTGATGTTTTCATACTCATCATTGTTCACATAATTTTCATGCCTTCCTAAACAGACATCACAAATCCCACAAATATCAGAATCTTTGTCATCAAAATAATCTAATAGCATTTGCGATCTGCATTTTATAGTTTCAGCATAATCTAGTGTTTTATTCATACGTTTCTGGTGCCGTTCCTTGAGAAAATCATAACGGGTCTGATCGATTTTGATTTCTTCATGAGGAAGGCGTTCGGTAAGAAAAGTTAATTGAGGAGCATCTTTTTGAGGATCATATCTTAAAATTCCATCTTTATGTAATTTAAACAAAAGCGCTTCTAATTTTTTTTGTGAAATATTCAAAAACCGTGCTAATTGCCCCTCACGAATTTTAACAGGCTGACTAAAAGCACCTTGATAAGATCGCAAGATTACTTTAAGTAATTTATCCATCTTTGAATTCCTTAGCAAATAATCATACAGTTCTTCTTTTCTGATAATAATTTGTAATGTAGAGGGTAAAAAAAGATTTTCTGATAATTCAATATATTCCTCTTTCATCAATACTTTTAAAACAAATAAAGTTTCTAAAGCATTTAAGTTAAAAGTTTTCGAAAAGTCAACAATATCAAAATCAAAGGTTTGCCAAAGGCCTGAACCAACTGCTAATTGATAATAGGACCCCAAAGCCTGGTATACCCTGCGAATCTCTTTTATTGATGGATACGCTTGACTAAAATATTTCTCAAGCCTTACTCTGTCAGTTTGATTAAATAACAACACAGCATAAGCTTTATTTCCATCACGTCCACAACGACCAGCTTCTTGAAAATATGCTTCTAAACTATCAGGTAAAGTTAAATGAACAACCGCACGAACATCAGGTTTATCAATCCCCATTCCAAATGCATTTGTAGCCACTATAACCCTGATTTTATTTTGAACCCAGTTGTTCTGTACTTCCTCACGTAGTTCTCCTTTAAGCCCGGCATGATAATAATTTGCAGAAATACCATTCCTGTTCAAAACCATAGCTATATCTTTTGTTTCTTTCCTGTTTTGAACATAAACAATAGCTGAGCCCCTTACCTTTTGTAAGATATCCAACATTTTTGCTTGTTTATTTTCTTCACGTAAAACTACATACGATAAATTATGGCGTAAAAAACTCTTTTGAAAAACATTTGACCCTTTACCAAATAACAATTTCTCCTGAATATCTTTTACTACTGGCGATGTTGCTGTTGCCGTCAATGCAATTATAGATGTTTGAGGTAACACTTGTCTGATCTTAGCAATATTCAGGTATGAAGGGCGAAAATCATACCCCCACTGAGAAATACAATGTGCCTCGTCAACTGCTATCAATGCGACATTCATCTGTTTAATGCGCTCTATAGCCAAATTAGAAGTTAAACGTTCTGGAGAAAGGTATAAAAAATCAATTTTGCCATGTATACAATTATCAAGAATCCGATCTATCGTAGATTTCTTCATCCCTGAATAGATAGCATATGCATTAATTCCATTATTCGAAAGGGTATTCACCTGATCCTTCATAAGAGAAATCAATGGAGAAACTACAATACATATACCAGACAAACACATAGCAGGCACCTGAAAACATATCGATTTACCACCACCTGTAGGAAGCAAAGCCAATGTGTCTTTTTGCTCTAATACAGATTGAATAATTTTCAATTGCATAGGCCGAAAATTCTCAAAACCCCAATATTGTTTTAAAGCCTCATGTGGTGTCAACTGCTGTTGTTTTTTGTTTTAAATAAAAAATAAATTCAAAAGAATATCAAAAATTATAGTACATTTTATTGCTCAAAACAAATATAACTCATTATAGACAAAATTAGTGAAACTGCAATTTCATTTATTTTGAAGTAAAAAAAATACTTTTCCCAATACTCCACTAATAGCTTTCAATATAAAATTAATAACAAAAGAATATATTGAAAAAATAAGAATTAGATCAAAAAAGAAAACAAATTAACCTAGTTACCCTTAATTTAGTAGTCTAAGCTTTACTTTTTTAGTAAAAACCATTAGTTTAGCGCTAATACTAAGCAGTCATTTTATTTTTTCCAATTTTACTTTAAACAACCCATTACTGTATAAAACAGATGAAAAATAAACTCTTGAATATCTATATATTTATTACAATCGTTGTGTTATCTGGATGTGCAAATGTCAATCAACTAAATAATTTACAGGAAGAGAAACGCAAGATTGAAAGAGCACTATTAACAACAAAACAAAACTTATCAGATTCAAGACGGGCCCTAGACAAACTCAAAGATATATCTTCAGCAACCAGAGATGAACAAGATTTGATTATTAAAACAATGTCTGAACAAAATCAGGAAATACAACATGCTTTAGAACAAACACAAATCTTAGCTAATGATTATCTTACGCAACTAAAAGAAAAGGAAAATCAACTTTCTGATACCAAAAAATTACACTCTAAAGAACTTTCTCCTTTTCTTGAGCTCCAAAAAAGTTTAAGTCAACAATTAGAATCCCTCAAAACAATACAAAATGACTTAATTACTCTATTAAAAAAATCACCTGAAATACAGTTTTTACATTCTATAGACAAAGGAGAACTGGTAATATCTTTAAAACATAATTATTTGTTTGATTATGAAGGGCGCAACTTGTCAGCAAAAGGAATCTCCGGCTTGGAACAATTAGCTAAAGTATTGATCCAATACCCTGATGTTCAAATAGACATTAGAGGCCATGTTCCAGAAGATAACATCTCTACTGCAAAATGGAATAGCGATTCAAGAAAATCACTTTTAATATGGTCCATTCTTAAAGAAAATGGTATTGCTTTGAACAAAATGCACACATTTAAAAACTCTAAAATAGAGGGACTTAATCTTGAAAGTGAAAAAGAAGATGATATAACTGAGATTATTATATATTACTCCTCATCTATCTTCTTAAAATTACTGCCAATAGAATAATCTGTTTTTCTAATCGCTCAACTATTACTCTTTGCTATCTAAAACAAAAAAATACAAATTCAATAATTACCATAAAATATAAACAAATCCATATGTTGAAATATTTAAATTATTCACTGATTTTAATTCTTTTCCTTACACTATTGTCGTGCGTTCCTACTAGAAGATTTGATGCAGAAGTAGAAGCCAGAACAACTGCTGAAAGAGCGGCTTTAGAAGCCAATGCCTTGGCCAAGGAATCAGAAGAACAAAGACAATTGGCTGAAGCTGAAATTAAAAAAATAGAAAAAGAACTTGAGGAATTAGACAAAGATTATACTTTGGTTAAAACCAGGTATGATCAACAATTAAAATTAAACAAAGACCTGCAAATGCTTTACGACAAGCTTTTAGAAGTGAATGAAAAACTAACTGAAGATGCCGCAGGCAGACGAAGAGAATTATCTGAAGAAGTCGTTCGTAAAGAAGCTGAACTTCGAAAACAAGAAGAACAACTTAGACAAAGAGAACGAGACATGGATGATTTAAAATACAAAATGGATCAGGAACGAAAAGAAATTGATCGCCTACGTAAGGACCTGGAGGATAAAAATTCTAATATAAGCAATCTTGAGGGTGATAAATCTACATTAGAAAAAAACTTAAAAGACAGAGAAGACAAACTAGAAAAACTGGAAGAAGATCTTGCATCTCGTGAAGCAAGAGTTAAAGAATTAGAAGCAGCAATCGCTAGTAGAGATGCTAAAGCACAGGCATTAAAGGACAAGCTCAATGAGGCACTATTAGGGTTCAAATCGTCTGACCTTAGTGTAGAAGAACGCAATGGGAAAGTTTATGTTTCGTTAAGTCAAAATCTACTTTTTGCCAAGGGAAGTGCAAAACTCGACAACAAAGGTGCAAATGCAATTGGTAAGTTGGCCGAAGTATTAAACAAGAATAGTGAAATTGATGTACTTATAGAAGGTCACACTGATAGCGATGGTGATGCAAAAATGAACTGGGAATTAAGTTCCAGGCGATCCTTATCAATAGTGGACCAAATGATAAAAATGAAAGTAGATCCAAAAAGAATTACTGCAGCAGGTCGTGGGGAACATGTCCCTATAGCATCAAATAGCACTGATGTAGGAAAAGCAAAGAACAGACGTACAGATATTATCTTGTCTCCTAAACTAGATGCAATTATGGATATTCTTAAAAATTAATTCTTAAGAATTGAATATATAAAAACAAAAAAGAGCTGACCAATTTAAATTGGTCAGCTCTTTTTTGTTTTGTATGATTTTATATAACTATAAAAATTTATTCCGTTAATTCTGCATCTTCAGTTTCATTCTTCACATCTTCTTCCTGAACAACTTGTTCATCAACTTTTTCCGTTTCAACAGGTAATGACAATAAATTTCTCTCATGGAGAAAATTAAACCATTTAATTAATTTTTTAATATCACTAACAAGAACTTTTTCACGGTCAAAATCTGGTAATATCTCACTAAAATAATTTTTTATTTCTGTAGAATTAGACTTTGGACTTACTGGTGGATTAGTATCAATCTGAGTCAACATATTGATAAAAACTTCTTTTAACTCGGCAGTAGAATCTTCTGTATATGTATAGATAGAAATAGACTCCAAAGGCGTAAACTGATGTTTTCTGCTAGGCGCAAAAAACTTTTTTCCATTATCTAAATCCTGAATAATCAGACCATTCGGTCTATTGGCAGCCATTTTAAAAATTCCAGTACGACCACTAACAGCAACAAGTTTCTCTAAATTCATTGTTTTTATTGAATTAAAATTGATTTACTATTTGACTCAACTTTGTATAAAAGTAACACAAAAATACAAAAATGGATGGATATTTCTAATTATAGATCTTTTAACATTGTATAGATTTTACTTTAAAAAACATATAATTAATTACAGAACAATATCTGTAGTAAGCCGCAAAATGCTAAAAAAGTGGAAATATTTTTAGAGGTCAAAACATATTATTGCAGGACTAATTTTGTATATCTTACCTCAAATCCTTAATTTCGCATCTTCTAAATAAAAAACAAAAACAACATGTACAGAACGCACAATTGCGGAGAACTCCGTAGTGAACATATTGGTCAGGAAGTTACGCTTTCAGGATGGTTGAACAAAAACAGAGACTATGGTTCAATGACCTTTATTGACCTTAGGGATCGTTATGGTATTACTCAACTTGTTTTCAATACTGAAACAAATGAAAATTTATATAATGATGCTAAAAAACTAGGACGTGAATATGTCTTACGCATTGTGGGTATCGTTGCTGAACGTTCTAATAAAAATCCTAAAATATCAACAGGAGATATAGAAATTATTGTTAGTGATCTTGAAGTACTTAACGAATCAAAGGTTCCACCTTTTACTATAGAAGATGAAACTGATGGTGGTGATGAAATAAGAATGAAATACCGCTATTTGGATTTGCGAAGAAATCCGGTTCAACAAAATTTATTTTTCAGATCAAAAGTTGCAATTGAAACTAGAAAATATCTTGCAAATCATAACTTTATAGAAGTAGAAACACCTGTACTCATAAAAAGTACTCCTGAAGGAGCAAGAGATTTTGTCGTTCCAAGTAGGATGAATCAAGGTCAATTCTATGCCTTACCCCAGTCTCCTCAAACCTTTAAGCAATTGTTAATGGTATCAGGTTTTGACAAGTATTTTCAATTGGTAAAATGTTTCCGGGATGAAGACCTTAGGGCAGATCGTCAACCAGAATTTACACAAATCGATTGCGAAATGTGCTTTGTTACTCAGGACGAAATCTTACAGACCTTTGAAGGATTGACAAAACACCTATTTAAAACTTGTCTAGAGGTGGAATTGTCTGATTTTCCGAGAATGACGTACGATGAAGCTATAAAACGCTATGGTTCTGACAAGCCTGATACAAGATTTGGAATGGAATTTATTGAATTGAATGATTTATCAAAAGGCTATGGTTTCCCAGTATTTGATAATGCTGAAATGGTTGTCTCAATCTGTGCTAAAGGCCAGGCAGATTCTTATTCTAATAAAGACATAAAAAAACTTACTTCCTGGGTACAGCGTCCACAAATAGGAGCCAAAGGCTTGGTTTATGTAAAATACAATCTTGATGGTAGCATCAAATCATCGGTAGGTAAATTTTATAATGATGAACAGTTAATGGGATGGCTTGAAAGAGCAAAAGCCGAAAAAGGAGACATGCTACTGATTCTTTGTGGTGATACAGATACTGTTCGTGGTCAATTAAGTGATCTTCGCCTTGAAATGGGTGATCGAATGGGGTTACGAAAAACTGGATTTAATCCTTTATGGGTTGTTGATTTCCCTCTATTAGAATGGGATGAAGAAAGCGAGCGTTTTCACGCAATGCATCATCCTTTTACTTCTCCTAAAGAAGAAGATAAAGAAAGAATGTTGACAGGAGATCATTCAACAATGAAAGCATTGAGAGCTGATGCTTATGACCTAGTAATTAATGGGTGGGAAATAGGTGGTGGCTCTATCCGTATCTTTGACCGCGAATTACAAGCAAAAAACTTTAAATTATTGGGCTTTACTGAAGAAGAAGCGGAAGCACAGTTCGGATTTCTTTTAAATGCTTTTGAATATGGCGCTCCACCTCATGGTGGCATTGCTTTTGGATTTGACAGACTCTGTTCTATTATGAAAGGTGCTGTTTCTATTCGTGATTTTATTGCTTTCCCAAAAAACAATCAGGGCAGAGATATAATGATTGATGCTCCTGCAGTTATTGATAACATTCAATTAGATGAATTAGGAATAGGGGTTGTTATTGAAAAAGACGCCTAAGTATTTCACATTCTCTTTTTTGATTTTGATACATAAAAAATATTTAAATAAACATGACCTTAGCTAAACACTATAATGCTGGTGATGCTGAATCAAAATGGTACAAATATTGGATCGAAAAAGGCTATTTTCGTTCTTTACCTGATGAAAGAGAAGCTTTCACGATCGTTATCCCTCCACCAAATGTAACTGGTGTTTTACATATGGGACATATGCTTAACAACACCATTCAGGATGTACTAATTAGGAAAGCACGCCTAGAGGGTAAAAATGCCTGTTGGGTACCTGGAACAGACCATGCATCGATTGCAACAGAAGCTAAAGTGGTAAAGTTACTAAGAGAAAAGGGAATAAAAAAGAGTGATATTAGCAGAGAAGAATTCCTAAAATATGCTTTTGAATGGAAAGACAAATACGGAGGCTTGATTTTAAAGCAACTTCAACTTCTAGGTGCTTCATGTGATTGGGAGCGCACCCGCTTCACTATGGAAAGTAAACTTTCAAGTGCCGTTATAAAAGTATTTGTTGATTTATATAAAAAAGGACTGCTTTATCGTGGCTTGAGAATGACAAACTGGGACCCTGCAGCTAAAACTGTATTGTCAAATGAAGAAGTAATTCACAACGATGAAAACTCTAAGCTATATCATGTAAGATATAAAATAGAAGGCAGTGAAAACGAATGGGTAACTATCGCCACTACAAGACCTGAAACTATCCTTGCAGATACGGCTATTGCCGTTCACCCTGAAGATGAGCGATATGCACACCTAAAAGGCAAAAAGGCTATTGTTCCTATGGTGAACCGAGTGGTTCCTATAATTTTTGATAAATATGTAAAAATGGACTTTGGAACTGGGGCATTGAAAGTAACGCCTGCACATGACATGAACGATTACGAGATCGGACAGCGTCATAACCTAGAAGTCATTGACATACTTGAAGACGATGGGCGACTCAACTCAAAAGCACAATTTTATATAGGAATAGATAGAGAAGATGCCCGAAAGCAAATAGCAAAAGATCTTAAAGAACTTGATTATCTAGTAAAAATAGAAAATTATAGTAATAGTGTTGGACGTTCTGAGAGAACAAATGCTGTTGTGGAACCTAAATTAACTAAACAATGGTTCCTGAAAATGGATAAATTTTCAGCAACTGCTTTAAAAGCTGTTGAAGAAGGTCCTATAAGTTTTATGCCTGAGCACATGATCAATATGTATAGGAATTGGTTGAAGCCTGAAAATGTTAGGGATTGGTGCATCTCGCGTCAATTATGGTGGGGGCAACAAATTCCTGCTTGGTATTTGAAAGAAAACAGAGACCATTTCTTTGTTGCAGAAAATGAACTGGAGGCTTTAAGTATTGCAAAAGAAAAACTAAATAATGATTCATTAACACTTGAAGACCTAGAAAGAGAAGAAGATGTCGTTGACACTTGGTTTTCTTCTTGGCTTTGGCCAATGTCGGTTTTTGATGCTTTTGAGGACAATGAAGAATTTAAATACTACTATCCAACAAATGTATTAGTAACTGGTTGGGATATTATGTTCTTTTGGGTAGCTAGAATGATCATGGCAGGATATGAATGGGGACCTCAACTACTTGGGGAGACATTAAGTCAAAAAAAAGGGTTTTTCCCTTTTAAAGATGTTTATTTTACTGGAATGGTCAGAGATAAACTTGGACGTAAAATGAGTAAATCATTAGGAAATTCTCCTGACTCCATACAACTCATAAAAAATTATGGTGCTGATGGTGTACGTTTTGGTATTCTTTCAGCAGCTGCGGCAGGAAATGATGTAATTTTTGATGCCCCTTTTGCTGATAAGAAAAATTCAAGTATATTAAATGAATCAAAACTTTGTGAAACTGGTCGTAACTTTTCAAATAAACTCTGGAACGCACTTAGATTGATAAAAGGCTGGGAAATAGTAGCAGAACCCGTTAACGAAAAAACAACAAAAATCAATGCTTTTGCAGCTAAATGGCTTGAACAGGAATACAACAAAATCCTTGTAAATATTGAGGAAAATTTCAATAGCTATAGGCTTTCTGAAGCTGTAAAATCATTATACAATTTTATTTGGGGTGACTTTTGTTCTTGGTACCTAGAAATTATTAAACCCGGATATCAACAACCTATTGATAAACACACACTAGAAACTACTATTAATTTCTTTGAAAAATTCATGACAATCCTGCACCCTTTTATGCCATTTGTAACGGAAGAAATATGGGCTCATCTACGTGAAAACCGTACAGATGGTGATGATTGTACCGTCAGCAACTGGCCAAAAACAGGCTCTTTTGATAAATCACTCCTGTATAAAACAGGAATTATGAAAGAAATAGTTGGGGCCATTCGTGATATTAGAAATAAAAACCAACTAAAACCAAAAGAAATACTTAGTTTATTGATTAAAGACACAGAAGCTGCTCATTCATTTATGTCAGAAATTGGCATGAAAGAAGCTATAGAAACAATTGGATATGTTACAATAGACTTTACTTCAAAAGATGAACATCCAGGTTCGAATTTTATTGCAGGAACAGAACAATATTACGTTGTATTCGAAAAAACAGTAAATATTGAAGCGCAACGTAAAGATGTAGAAGAAGAATTAAAGCGATTAAAAGGTTTTGTAATGGGTATTGAAAAAAAATTAGGCAATCAAAAATTTGTCAATAATGCCCCAGAAATGGTCGTAGAAAAAGAACGAAAAAAACTAGCAGATAATAAGGCTAAAATACAATTGCTTGAAGAAAACCTTTCTAAGCTAAACTAAAAAAGCTGATAACTGGCAAGTTGACAGTATTACTACTGCAACAGTAGATAGTATTGGGAACATGACAATAGACTCAAAGAATTTTAATTGGGTTGATTTTTTTATCTAGCCACTGATCAAAATCAAAATAAACCCAAGCTTTTTTATTATTACTATCCAACTTTAATAGTTGCATTTGGTCTTTCAACTTCGTAAACATTTCAATTCTTTCATCTCTACTCATAACAGAATTTGATATTTGTCTGAGAAATTTAAAAAGAAGGTCATCTAATGCTATCTGTCGATTATCCTTTTTTTGAAGTCGTTTCATCGACAACATCAAACTATCTAGTAAAAGAATATTGTCTAATTCAAAATGACAAAGAAAATATAATCGATTTGCAGCATAGCGCAACTCTTCTAAAATAGTTTTATACTTAGGTTGTTTTATCTCTTCCAAGCATGTCAATGCTTCTTCAAAAGATTTATTTACAAATAAAACATAAGCAATAAGATAATTGAATTGCAAATAATAATTTGCTGGCATTGTTTTCTTGTACTTATGTAATCCTATTTTAATCATTGGTATTAATTCCATAGCACTCAAAAAATTATTTTGAGCTATACTAGAGTTTAATTGCAAGGTATAAGTAAGTTCAAAAATTTTTTCTTCAGACCTTGAAAGTGATTTCAACAAACCTGAACCTGATAATGAACGCATTTTTTTTAAGCCATCCTCAACAACATCATATTTCTTTAAATTAAAATTATCAATTAAAAAATTATTGATATTGGCTAAATATAATTGTGGTTCTAATTCAATTAACTTAGGGTTTGATTCAAATAAATCTATAGCAATTTTATTATACTTATAAGCCTTATTTACTTCTCCCTTCATAAATGAAATGGTAGCTAAAGTCTTATAATAACCAAGCCGTAATTTAAGCGCTAATGGAGGCTCTTTTTTCAAAAATTCTTTTTCAATATCATCTAAAACTTTTTTTTGATCCTCATCAAACACATTGACCTTCTTTAAATGCAATTGCAAGACAATATTATTTTTCAACCAATACCAATTGGCATTGCTTATATGCACTAAAGTGTTTTTTAAATCAGAATAAGAATCATTTCTATTGGTAATAGAAAATTTTTGTGCCTGTATTAGTTTTCGTTCTGTTTCTATATATAAGACATTATACTCGAACAGTTCATATTCAGAAATTATTTTAGCTGCTTTGTTAAGCTCCTTCCTTGCTTGTTCCAACAGACCTTTTTGGATTAGAATCGCAGAAAAATGAAATTGACGTTTAATTTTTTCCCTTATGGAGTTCACTCTGTAAAAAAGATCAAGACTCTCAAGAATTTGCTGATACAAATAGCGCTTTGCAACAGCAAAATATTTAAAAAAAGGATGCTCAGAAAGTGATTGTTTCAACAAAAACTCATCGTAGTGGTTAAAGCTATTTATTGCATCAAAAAGGACCAAAGAATTATTCTTTTTATTATTTGAATATCTTTCTGAATACTGCCGAAAGTATTTTTTTTCAGACTTTGTCATTGTTTTTATCAATAAAAACAAGTCATTCGAAGGCGCTTTCATTGGCTTAGACTTTTTATTTATTATTATAATATAAGCCAAAATAAAGCTTTATATAGCAAAAATAGAATTTTAGACATTTTATTTAAAGTTAGTTTTAGATTTGCCTCATTATAACCAAATACTCATTTTTGTAAGTAGAAATTCTTATTTTAGTAAAAATAAAACTTATTACAATGCAAAAACTCTTTCTCACAATCACTCTACTTCTGATTTACCAGATATTATTTTCCCAATCCACGTCATGGACTAAAATCCACAGTACAATGACTGTTCTTGATATTGAAGAAACAGCTAATGATCTATGGCTTGCATCAGATGTAGGACTTTTTAAAATAGACAAAAACACATTAAATACAACACACTATAACCCCAACAACTCAATACTTCCAGATGAACATATTCAAACAATTTCTTCTGATCAAGATGGTAATTTATGGATAGGGACATACGATTTAGCATTGTTAAAAATTGATGGGAATACTAACCAATGGTCTACTATTAATTACCCTACGTTATTACAAGGAACGAATCTTACAAATAATATCGTGTATTGCAGTGGAGTTGATTCGAGTGGAACGTTATGGCTGGGATCTTTGTATGGACTTATGAGCTATGATGGAACTAATTGGGACCTTAAAGCTTACACAGCTGGTGTGACAAGCTCATATCCTATATGGAACTTGACTATTAGGAACAATGGTGATATTTGTATTGGTTCTTTCAATTTCTTAACCTACAATGCAGGAAGTGACACATGGCTGGAACATTCCCCTCCAAATACTTCAAATTCAATAATTGCTTATTCTGATTGTAGACTCACTTCATATAAAGACAGCAATATATTTTTATTTCCTGACAATGGAACTATACATAGGATCACCAACGGCGCTTGGACTAGCTGGAATAGTTCATCAGGGACTGGCTCAGGCACAGTTAATTTACCCGTGGCCCCGAACAGTTTAAATTTAATAACTCAAGAAATTCCAAACGGTGATCTAATATATAATTCTTATGGTAATGTATTAGTTCGTTTTGATGGTAATAACTGGACAGTTGATAGTACAATAGCTAATCTAAACAGTAACATCGAAAAGATTGATAATTTTATTATTGCACAAAATGGAGACTATTGGGTTTTTGAAGAAAACACTTTTGAAAAATATAATGGTAATACACTTCAAAGTGGATCATTAATTTCTTTAGTAGATTTTTCTTCACAATCACATATAATAACAGATCAGAACAAAAACATTCATCTTTCAGGTCATAATAAAGGAATTCAAAAAAACAATGGCGGCAACTGGTCTACACTGCCAGGATCTGATCAATTTCAAATCATATATTCGACAGTGTTTGATACATTAAATTATGCTTGGATTATTTCTCAAGATAGTAACCCTAAAATCATACAACAAACTGGCCCTAATACTAATAATTGGTTTGTTCATGATCATAGTTCATCAGGTGGGGTTTTACCTTTATTCAATTCTGGTGCAAGTCAATATTACTCTAATTTTATTGCTAGCTCTAAAGGTTTTCTTCTAGTTGTTGATCAGGATGAAATAATTTATAAATATATAAATAACAATTGGTCTATCTTATCGAACCCAGGTAGTGCTACAAATTTTCACTACTCCCAAATGTCTTCTGATAATTCAGGGAATATATGGTGGATGGAACGCGAAGAATTTTCTTTTGGCGTATACCAATATTATCTAAATAAATTCGATGGAACATCTATTCAAACTTTTAATGCACCAAATGCAAGCTTCTCTAAGGGCTATATTGATGCTAATGGTGATTTTTGGACTTCCTATAGTTCTGGTCAAATTAATAAATTTGATGGTAATGCATGGTCTGCCTTATCTTTCCCCTCAGCTGCTAATATATATAATTTAACTGGACAGGGGAATAATATTTATTGTGCTACATCTAATGGCCTATACGTATATGATGGTCAAAATTGGTCAAATTTCAACATTCAAAACTCACCTATAAGTATGAATAGTCTGAGACATATGCAATTAGATTATGATGGTAAATTATGGATAAAAAATCAACTAGGATTTTCTATTGATATTTATGATACAGGTTTCATCAACACTTCTCAAAGTATTGTGAATAAAAATGCTCAACATCTAATTAATATTTATCCTAATCCAACAAATAATTTTCTGCATATAGAAACAGAAATCATTAATGCCAGACAAATTTATATCCATGATACATATGGAAGAATTATAAAAGAATTTACTTATAATAAAAATAACACTTATAACGTAGCTTTCTTACCGAAAGGAATTTATTGGCTTTGTGTTACATCTAATGACAAAACATATAGAGCTCCGTTTATTAAACAGTAACAAACAAAAGGGGTGTTATCAACATTGATAACACCCCTTTTATAAAAAAACTTTTTTTACATTATTTTTCATTATATCTTTTGAGATAACTTTCCCAACCAATTTTTCTATAAATTTCTGATTGCAAAGCCGGGTTATCTGCCTGATAGATTCCTCTACCTACAATCATTACATCAACACCACGCTTTGCAAATGCTTCATCTGGATGATTATAGGTTTGCCCCATTCCATCTTTTTTCCTTTCCGTATTAATACCTGGAGTTAACATCATAATCCCAGGTTTTTCAGATCTGTAATTTTGGGAAACAGTCCCCAATACTATATCACTATGTTGATCTGCAATATCAATAGCTTTCAGCGTATATTTCTTATTAGTAAGTGTATCTTTTGTAGACATTTCAGCCACAACAATTAAAGCAGTGGTATCTAACTTACCAGTAGCTTTTAATGCTTCAATACTTGAAGAACCAGCAACAACATGAACAGTTACAGCATCCGCCCAATCAGCAATTGATAATGGTGCAGCCGTAAATTGTTGCATCACAATATGTCCTATATCTGCAAATTTACGATCTTCAAAAATCAAAAAATTATGCTTTTCAGATAAGGCTTTCAATTGCTGTATAGTATCAGCGGAAATATCACTAAGATTATCTGTATGAGTTTTAAGCATACAGATATTTGGTCCTACAGCCTCTGCAAGCATCAATAATTCAGCAGCAGTCTTAACATCGCCTGAACAACATAGATTTGTTTTCTTTGTTTGAATAATTTTCGCAAGTCTTTTAGCTACTGGGTGAATCGCTTCTTTACCTATTGTCTTATAACTATATGAAGTCGCCTGCTCTCTACGCGCACGAACCTCTTCAAAATCAATTCTGTTCGTTTCAATAAATACTAGTGTGTCTGTATATTGTTTCTTATTTATCCTCCCTCCTTCCTTCATAAATTCCAAAATCTCACGAACAGTATAAACAGTATGAACCCGATATCCATAATCATTCAATAAAGTAGCACCTCCCTGCATTCTATCTACAATCGATAAAACATGTTTTATCTTTAAACCCTCTAGTTCTAAAGCTTCAAGTGTTTCTATCATGGAAATACCACTACTTATAACATCATCAATTACAACACATGAATCTCCTTCTGAATAAACACCCTCCACCATTTTTTTTGTTCCATGTCTCTTTTTCTCTTTACGCTTTACAAGCATTGATTTTGAATGTAAAACAGCCATAGTAGAACTTATAGATAAGGCAGCATAAGGGACACCACAAAGGTGATCGAATTTTAATTCTTCAACCAAATCCCATAGTAATTCACTAATGTTTTTCAATACATCGGGATAAGCAACAATTCTACGAAAATCAAGATAAAAAGGTGATTGAAGTCCACTTTTAAGGGTAAACTCACCAAATTGAAGTACCCCAAGGTCGAATAATTTAAGTGCGAGTTCTTTTTTATTCATAGGAATTAATCAAGTTAAGAATGCTATAATAAAAATTTTGAAATCTAACCATTGGTAGACCTAAAGGTAACTCAATCTTAGATAAATCAAAAAATAACAAACTCTACTTTTAAATATTACTGGAATAAAATAGTTCTTTATGGAAATCCATTAGTTATTCAACTATCAACTCTCCAGATAAAATCATATTTTGACTATGTATGTGATAAAAGTAAATCCCTGCAGACAAATCACCCTTATTAATAGAATGATGTTGAGTTTTTATTTTATCATTTTTTTGAACAACTTTCCCAAAAGCATTATACAAAGTCCATGACCATTGGTCAACAAGATTTTCCAAAAAGACTGTAGCGGTATTAGTAATAGGATTAGGATATATCTTGACAGATAAGTTCTGATTAGAGAGTGGTTGTAAAGCAACCGTTGATGGCACTTTAGGAACTATTAAAAAATAGTTTGATGAACCCTTATAAATCGCAGGATCCTTACCTGTAATATTTGTAAGTGTATAAGATCCCCAACTTGAACCATCTGTAGATTCTGACCACCAGATTAAATTGCCCAAGACATTATCAGTAAAACCATAAAATCTCATCTCTGAACCATTATTCATAAGATTACCTGTCCACTTATAATTTAAATCACCAACACCTATTGAATCAATAAGTGTAAATGTAAGACCGTCAAGAGATGTAGCATGTCTAGCTCCTCCCAAAAATGGTGTAGGTGGAGGAGTTGAAAGAGGAGTCATATAATGCCATTGAGAATTAAATTTAACAACCGTCGGGTCTATAACCTTGACATTTAATTCACCATACCTATTGCCGGCTTCAACTGTATAATTGATGAAATCTGTCGAAAGTGCAGAGTAGGTATCACATGTAGAATCCAAAACCATATTATTCGGGCAATATGAAAAATATAACCTATACTTATTATCATCTGTCATTACAATTGTTGGGTCAAATGGTCGTTGTGTAGTCCCAGGCAATCCTGAAATATTCAATATAGACATAGCAGACCATGTTACTCCATTATCAGTAGACGTCACTACTCCCAGCTTATCCCATGTTGAAGAACCAAATCCACCTTTAAAATTTTGAAAAACACATATCAATCGTCCCGAAGTATCCTGAGTCATACTGGGAACATCTGCAGAATCTACTAAGTGAAAAGGATTGCCAAATGTAGTTCCATCATTACTTGTGTATAAATATAAATCATGCTCAGCCTGAGCGAATAAAAATGTGGTAAGAAATAATATTAATAATGTATGTATAAAATTTAAATTCCACAACTTTAGTACTCTTAGAAAAAAAAGATATTTATTAAAATTGATCATATGATTAAAAAAATAAGTTAGTCAGAAAATATATTATGAGAACAAAATAATAATATTTAAACTCTTAAAATAAAGATATATATTAAATATGATTTTATGATATTCAATTGTTAAGAATTTAATGTGTAATTCTATTCTGAAATTTAAAAAAATAAAAATCTAAAAATTGAACCGATGATTATTTTATTGAAAAAATTATTATGAAATTTATAGCGATTTTAAAAAAAATATGCTATTATGAGTTGATAGAATAGAACTGAGAACTTTTATTAATTCATAAAGTGCAAAACCAATAAAAATCAAAGAAGACATTAATGTGTTAACAAAATGTTAAAACTTTATTAAGCATTTGGATTATCCAAATCACTAACATAAATTGTCACTAGTTTAGTCTAAAGCAAATTAATTATCTAACCAACAAAAAAAAATTTATTATGGTCGAGAATCCGCCGCTGGCAATCCTACAAAAGAAACGAGCCGAATCGTCATTGTTTCCACTCATTGAGCCTCATTTATTTTCACAAGTCGTGAACAAAATGAGGCTCTTTTTTTTGCAAAAAGGTTATCTGGAAGTACATACTCAAAATCGATTGAGCATTATGGCTGCCTGTGAGGACCCAAAAACAATTGCAAGTTATAACTATCATGGACAAGTGTGGCCTTTGCCACAAACTGGTCAAATGTGGTTAGAATTTGAATTATTAAACAATCCAAATGCACCTGGTTTCTTTTGTTTATCTAATTCATACAGAAATGAACCCAACCCAGTAGAAGGAAGACATTGTTTAAGTTTCCCAATGTTTGAATTCGAATTGCCAGGGGGAATAGATGAATTGATTAATGTTGAAGCAGAATTATTAGAACACCTTGGATTTGGGGCAAAAGATAGTTTCCCACAAGGAGACTATGAAGATGTTGCTATTGAGTATGGTGTTAAAGAATTGGAAATGGAGCAAGAAATACAAATAGGAAAAGATTATGGTCCTATATTCTTCCTAAATCATTTCCCAGAATATACTAGTCCATTCTGGAATATGAAAAGAAATGAAAAAGATCCATATATTTCTGAAAAAGTTGATGTACTTATGCATGGAATGGAGACTATTGGTTCGGCGGAACGTAGTTGTAATGTAAAAGAAATGGAAGATACATTCTATAGCATAGAAGACGGGAAATATGCTCAAAAATTATTTGATATGTTTGGAAAAGATAGAGTTGTAGGAGAATTAAATGAATTCTTGAGCCATGACTTTTTCCCTCGCTCCGGTGGTGGGATTGGAGTTACAAGAATGATAAGAGCAATGCAACTGTCGAACCTTATTGAATAATCCTATATAGTCGTAAAAACACATAATAGTTTTATTAGTACAATATTAATTACTCATGAAACTAGAACGTTAGGTTGGCTGCTGCACCCTCAGTAGCCACCCTAATAGGGTTTAAATTCTTAATGAAATACCCTATCGACTAATATAAATTTTGACTAACCTTTTTACGTAAGCTACTCATTTTATATGAGTAGCTTATTTTTATTTAATAAACAACTCCGTTTTTATAAAAGATCTTTTTTTTATAGAAAATTAAGAAAGAAAGTAAAATGATAAGTTAAAGATTATAATTATCGTCTTTTTTGTGGAGGTTTAACTTTTCAACGAACAATTCAAGTTCCTTAGATAGTTCATCTAATTTAGCCATAAACCTAGATCTCTTTTTCTCCTTTGATATCAAGCCAATTTGTTTTTTTAAATTACTAATTTTCAATCTAGTTTTTTTTATCTTACGCTCATAGCGATCCTCTTTCCTAGCATATTTATTCTTTTTAGCTTCATCCATTAAATCCTGTAAATTATTAAATTCTTTTTTAAATGAAAGACCTATTCCTGTACGCGTACTCCTTCCAAGTATTGTAGATTCAGTTCTATTATAAGCCTTTATTTTTAACTGGCCAGCAGCCGTTAGTGCATATTCAACTCTAAAATCAGCACCTAGATAATTAGTGTTTGCATCTACTCTCTGAATTTGCTCATCACCTGCTATATCTAGATTAGCTCCAGCATAAATTGTTAGTTTATCATCCAAAAACTTAACGTCACTACCAAGGCGCACATTTGAAGTTCTAGAGTTTATAGTTAGATTATCATTATCTCTTACATTAAAATTAAAATCAAATTCCAGACTTGAAATAAAACCAACATCCTTTATAACACCTTTTAATAAATCATTAATATACAATGTTAATTGTTGGGAAACCAATTCACTGACCGTACTAATTCCTGTATTTATTGCTGAATTCCCGATATCGGGATTGTTTTCCAAAGGTAAAAATTGCTGAAGTGCAATAATTCCAAAAACTTGACGGTTTAATTCATTCTTGTCAGAGCGAATAGTACGTAATGCTAGACTAACAGGGTTTTGCAATCGAGAATTTACATCTGAGACCTTTATATCAAAATTTATTTCTGGAGAAAATAAATCGCCTCTCAAGCCCATTAATAAATCTACATTACAAGGTATATTTGCTAAATTAGTAAGTTCATTATTACCTGCAGTATAACTTTGAACTAAATTAGAGACGCCAAGCCCTTTTTGATAAAGTGCTTCTATATCTAACTGCGCTTTATACGGATCACCATCATTCTCACCCCAGATTATAGTTCCTCCGGGTTTTACTTTAAAAGGTTTATTAATTAGGTTATTACCAAACATTTTATACGTAAACAAATAATTACCTTCTGTAATTTCAAAAGCTCCAAACATTTTCAGTTCACCTGTTGGACTATAATTAATTCTCAAATCACTTCTTCCACTACCCTCTATAATATCACCTGCTTTTTCATCAATAATAAGTCTAGCTACAGCTGAAGGCTGTATATGAGCTATGATTTCAATATCAAGTCCTGAAAGAATTTGTTCTTTGATACTTTTAATATCACTTGAGTCTATTATTTTATTTTTATCTACAAAACTAATATAATTTGTTTCCGTAACCTCCAAAGGACCTCCTAATGGAAGATTGAAATTGGTTTTATCCTCTGTAGTAGCATCTACTTTAAGTTTAAGTTTTTCAAAAGGCCCTTTAAAATTTGCCGTTCCCGAAGCATAAACTGTACCATAAAAAGTACTATTATCTTCTATAGTTGTATTCAAAACAAGATTATTATTCATGACGGCTATGATATCTAATCCAAAATTCTTAAGATGATCATGAACAAGGCTACCACCTATATATGCAGTATCTAAAGGCTCTGAGGCTTCTACTAAAGGTATACCTCCTTGAGAATACTCTTTACCGTTTTTAAGTTGCAATACAGGATCTATATGAAAGCCTTTATTATCGATTTTCACTTTTCCATCTGAAAGCACATAATTGGTTTGCAAGAAAATAACTTGTGTTTTAACACCCTTGACAACACCATCTCCTTCTATATTCATAACCGTTTTTGGCCCTTCAATGTTGCCAAATATCCTTGCTTGAGCATTCACAAATCCTTCGGTTTCTCTAATTTGTTCCTTTAAAAAATATTCAACTATTTTTGCTTTTGCTCCTTCGACATTAATATTAATATCCAATAAATTTTTAAGTGTTTTT
Organism: Saprospiraceae bacterium; assembly: GCA_022448945.1. Classification (GTDB taxonomy): domain Bacteria; phylum Bacteroidota; class Bacteroidia; order Chitinophagales; family Saprospiraceae; genus Aureispira. The sequence continues at coordinate 9,618 of JAKVCV010000004.1, read as the reverse complement.
TTATCAGTTGAAAATTTAGGAATAAAAGTTGGTCTTACAATAAGGGTGTCTACAAAGTCACTACTATGTGTAAATAAACCACTGAATTTAGATTTTAAACTATCTGCTTTTACATTAAGAGTTGAATTTGACCCCCAATAATCATCATTAATAAACAAACTATCTAAAAAAATATTTGCATTAATTCCTTTCTGTTTAAAAACATTCTGCATAGTAGCTTCTCCAGAAAAAAGACCATCAATTTCAATCTTTGGAAGCGGTTTCATGAAACCATATAACCACCCTAAATCCATATTTTCGATATTGATTTTTGCTCCTAAATTATTGTTTATACTACTTAACTTAATTCGTTTTGCATCACTAACAAGTTCAACATTTTTAATATCTAAAACTTTGTCTCCAACTTTAATATAATTCTTATCATTAATAACCCATTCCTGATCTAAAATATTTAGTTCAGATGTGTCAAGTTTAAGTATTACTAAGTTCTCTTTAATCTCTAATTTACCTCGTATAGACAACATTGATGCAACCTTCCCGACAGCATCAGCTTTCGCAACAAATAAAACAGAATCACCTATAGCATCCAAACTCACTGAAACATTAGGAATGAATGACTTGTCTTTTATATTTAAAGCTCCCAGACTTGATTGAACCAAAAAGGTCGGACCATTTGCCTTTCCTTTTAAAAAAACATCCTCAAAACTAAGATCACCTATTGCTACACCGCCTATATTACCTTGGAGTTCTAAATAATCATCAGAACCAAAATAGTGCCCCGTTAGCTCTATATCTTTTAAAGATTTAAATTGTTTGTTCAAAATTTGTGTTAAATTTTTCGAATCTTTCAGATCTATCCTAATATCAAATTCTTGATGAGGAATACTATCAATACTATTTATCCCTGCATTTAATGCTATTTCAACAAGACTACTATCTTCCCATATATCTTGAACTTCATTTATATTTCTTAATTCTTTAAATAAATTGGGATGATTTACTTTAAAGAAATTTTTAAGCGATCGCACTAAATTCACAACATCATAACTCCCCCATACACTTGCTTCAACAACATCAGATTTTAAATTTATTACACGGGTATCAAGAATAGAAGAGTCCTTATGAATGATATTATCTGCCTTTACAATTATACTGTCTAAAGATGAATAAATATTTTCTCTATATCCATTAACCCCTCTTATGGCTATACTACCAGTAAAATTGTCAAGATTATTTCCTTTGGCTTTAATATCAAATGTATCTATGTACAAGCCCAACGCATCTTTTGATATATTCAAATTTTTGAAATTGATATTATTGACATTACCTCGAATATCTACACTTGGAATATCCTCGTTCAAATCTACAATACCACGAACAAAAACATACATATTACTATCTTTAGAAACAATATCTCCATCAAACTGTTTTTGTTTAAATAAACCATCTATTAAAATGTTTTTATATTTGTATTGTTTAAAATCAAAACTATCAATCTTAGCATTTTCAAGTTCTGCATTTAAAGTCTCCATTGTCAGACCAGTTCCACGTATTTTTGAATTTATAGTTATTCTTCCAACATCCTTTTTACCTAAAAAACTTCCAATATCAAAATTATGAAACTCTAGCCCTCCATTATATGAAGCTGTAGCTTTACCCTTTCTTAAATTTAATTGCAAATCAGATTGTATAGTTCCTAACCTTGTGTCAAGTTGCCCATAAGCAACAAAATCTTGAAAAAAACCTGTATATGAACCTTTAAACTCTATTTCACCTAATGTAGATAAATTAGAAGGTAGGGTTACAAAAGGTAGAAGAAGTTTCAGTTCCTCATAATCCGTAGATACTTTCTTTAAATTTAAATCCATAAATGCTGCATCGGGAATGCTGATATCATTTATACTAATATTACCTTTTAAAAAAGTGCGATTCAAAACCTGTACATCTAAATCCCTTGCCCTGAAGTTATTGAAAGTCCCTTTGAATTTACCCTGAATATCTATTGGATGGTCCAGATTGTTCTCAATAAATAGATTTCGTTTGATAGCTGGAGCAAATGAAGCTATATCTCTAAAGGTAATTGATGTTGTACTATCAAAAGTCGCCAATATTTTAACCTTATCTGGAAACTCATAAAAATCTCTATAGCGTTTGTATTTTAAAATAACCGCATGGCCTAAAGTACTTGTATTTGTTGCGAGTTTAAAATTAGTTAATGCTACTTTCTTAGGGCTTATTAATGCATTACCACATAGTGATTTCAACTCAAAACCACCATGATCAATACCGTGGAAATCACGTACAATTCCTGTAAAAACTTCCTCATGTAATCTAAAGGTATCAACATCTAAATCAATAGCATCGATCTTTAAATTACTAAAATCAAGCATGCGGCTCGAATCCAACCCTATACGATCATTTCTAAGACTAAAACTAACATCATTCAGCAATAACTTTTCACAGCCTACATCCCAAAATGGAATTGTTGAATCAATTGGCAAGACAAAATCCGGATCAACTCCAGGTATTTCTATAATATCATATACATTTACTTTAATATTTGTGCCTAAAAGATGAGCCTTATCTGCCCAAACTTTTTTGCCAATCAAGTCAACTCCCATTGAAGTATGACCATGAACATATCCTGTATCGCAAGTTACAAGTGCTGAAGTACCTATTGCAGCATCTGATAAATGAATCCGTGCACGAACAAGATCAGCTCCCCCCATCTGTAATTTGAATTTTTCAGGCCGAGGCCTGCCATCATTAGGGCCTTCAAAAAAAGCAATAAGAAAATGAATATTAAAAAACTCCGCTTTTGGAAGTCGTTGTACTTTAAAAACAGCATCTTTTACAACAACATGCCCAATGTCTATTTTCTTTTGAAAAAGAGAAAACACATTGAAATTTTGTGCCTCTGCATAATTAGCATAGATCAAGGTATCTTTGTCATAGTCTTGAATAAAAAAGTTATGAAATTTAAAATTTGATAAAGGAGTTATTTCAACTCTTTCAATCGTAACTTTAGTATCTAAAGCTTTAGACATGGAATAAGCAAAAATATGACCTATCTTTGTTTGTACCCAAGGAATCCATAATAAAATATAAATAACTATCAACATTAAAAGAAGCGTTTTTAAGAGCATTTTAGACAAGCTAAAAATCCCTTTTATAAAACGGCGTCCCAAACTTCTTTTAGGTACAATTTCAACTTCTTCGGGTGGTGATGTGCTATGTTGGGGTACTTCGTTGATAATTTCTTTCTTTTTCTTTATAATTATTAACTTTGCGTTGATAGTTATGTAAATTGAAACACTATTTTTATGCTAAAATCATTACTTTAAAAATTTTAACATGAAAATAACTTAATATAAATTTACACCTTTAAAGCGGCTATTGTTACACTAAATATAAAGATATTAAAATTTCCTAGTAAAATACCTTTAAATAAATTTTCAATTTAAAAGTGCTAAATAGGTTCAAAATCAGAAAAAACCGTTGATTATATTATTTATTGCCCAGTTAAATTAAATGAATTCAATTAAAATACTTGCTATAGAATCCTCTTGTGATGACACCTCTGCTGCAATTTTGGAAGATGGTAAAATCCTATCCAATTGTATTGCGAGCCAGACAATTCACAAAGAGTATGGAGGAGTAGTTCCAGAAGTTGCATCCAGAGCACACCAAGCAAATATTGTTCCTGTTGTTGAAATGGCTTTACGAAAAGCAAATATAGATAAAAAAGAATTATCGGCAATTGCTTTTACAAGAGGCCCTGGTTTAATGGGTTCTTTATTAGTGGGGGTATCTTTTGCCAAAGCCTTGGCTCTGAGTTTTGATATTCCTATGGTAGAAGTCAACCATATTCAAGCTCATATTCTAGCTCATTTTATTGATGACCCGCACCCCCCTTTTCCCTTTTTATGTTTAACTGTATCAGGCGGTCATACGCAAATTGTTTTAGTTAATAATTATTTGGAAATGAAAATTATAGGGACTACTATCGATGATGCTGCAGGTGAAGCATTTGACAAGACAGGGAAATTATTGGGTCTTGATTATCCTGCGGGACCTATTATTGACAAACTCGCAAAAAGAGGTAATGCTATCTTTGAATTCACAGAACCTTCTATTCCTAATTTGGACTTTAGTTTTAGTGGTTTAAAAACAAATATATTAAGATTTCTGCAAAAAAATATTCAACAAAATCCTCAATTTATCAAAGAAAACCTATCTGATATTTGTGCTTCTGTACAAGAACGAATTGTTTCAATTCTGATGAATAAAATCACTAAAGCAAGTCAACAAACAGGCATCAATAATATAGCTATTGCTGGTGGTGTATCCGCTAATTCAGGTCTTAGAATGGCGCTTAAAGAAAAAGGGGATACTATTGGGTGGCAAGTTTTTATTCCAAAATTTGAATATTGCACCGACAATGCAGCCATGATTGCGATGACAGCATATTACAAATTTCTGAATGAGGATTTTGTTGGTCAAGAAATTACACCTCTGGCGCGATACAATTTCTAATTAACAAATTTTCATTAAATGAATTACATAATTTACGATCTCGAAGCTACCTGTTGGGAAAATGAATATGCAGCAAGAGGAAAAAGGCGTGAAATAATTGAAATCGGAGGTGTTTTAATGGATGCAAACGGCAAAATTAAAAATCAATTTGAAAGTTTTGTACAACCTATAGTACATCCTATGCTCTCAGGTTTTTGTCAAAAATTAACTTCAATTTCTCAGGTAGACATCAATCAAGCAGATCAATTCCCGATAGTTATTGAAGACTTCAAAGATTGGATAGGGTTTAATAACAATGAAGAATACCTACTCTGTTCCTGGGGCTTCTTTGACAGATCTGCATTTATAAAGGATTGTGAATTACATAATACAGATAGTAATTGGGCTAGAAAACATATCAGCTTAAAAGATCAATACCCTAGAATTAAAAATACTGGACGTGCAGTTGGTCTAAAAAAAGCGTTGGATATAGAAGGGTTTGAATTTGAAGGAACAGAACATCGTGCAATCAGCGACGCAATAAATACAGCAAAGATATTTCGTAAATTCCTAAATCTTTGGCGTTTTTAACGCCTTAAATAATTTTAAATATTGTCATTAAATACTATTATTTTAGTATATTATGATCATTCAAGACTAAAATTATTATTACAATGAAAAAAGAAGAGCTCGAACAAAAAGTAAAGGCCAAAGAAGATATGAAAGGTGCTGATCTGGAAAAAGCCAAACTAAAAGGTGCGAACCTTAAAAAAGCTGAATTAAAAGAAGCAAATTTAGATCGTGCAGACCTTCGTGGTTCAGATTTAAGAGAAGCAAACCTTGAAAAAGCAAGTTTTGAACGTGCCAATCTAATCCAAGCTGAACTCCGTGGTGCAAACTTAAAAAAAGCTAACTTCACTGAAGCTTTAATGCATAAAGCTGATTTTCGAGATGCAAATCTTGAACTGGCAATATTCGAAGAGGCAGAATTGGACAAAGCAGAATTTCGAGGTGCAAAACTTGAAAGGGCTGATATGACAAGAGTAAAAGCCATTGAGTGTAATTTTAGAGATTGTGACCTAGATTACGTTATTCTTGAAAGGGCAGAACTTAAAGATTCGAATTTCAGAGATGCGCAAATAAGATCTGCAAAGCTTGAAAGAGCTGATTTTTCAGGAGCAAACCTAAGAGATGCTGATTTGCGCAAAGCTGATCTAACCAGAGCAAATTTTAAAGAAGCAAACCTAAGTGGCACTGACCTTCGTGGTGCAAATTTTGAATTTGCTGATTTTACTGATGCAAAAGGTCTTACAGAAGACCTAATAGAAGAAATTAAAGATCAGAATGGAATTGTCGATTAATAAAATTAGACTCTTCTAATTATTAAGGCAACAATTTCAAAAAGCATAGTCCTACCAAAACCTGTGGAATTATTTGGTTTTTATAAAAAGCTCACCATACTACTTTTCGTTCTTTTAATATTAGAGTAGAAAAGTGTACCTTTGAGACATAAAATAGTATGTATAAAATATACTTATACAGTATAATTCTATAATTTCAAAAGACTCCCAAAAGCGTATTTTGATTTTATAATTAAATGGATACTCATAAAAGAACATGACTATGAAACAAGTCGTACCTTACCAAGCAAAAAACAAAATCCGGCTCGTAACTGCCGCATCTCTATTTGATGGACATGATGCTGCTATAAATATTATGCGAAGAATTATGCAAAGTTCTGGTGCTGAAATAATCCATTTGGGCCATAACCGTTCTGTTCAGGAGATTGTCGACACCGCTATTCAGGAAGACGTTCAAGGTATTGCCATCACTTCTTATCAAGGAGGTCATAATGAGTATTTTAAATATATGTATGATTTATTAAAGGAACAAGGTGCAAGTCACATCAAGATATTTGGTGGAGGTGGTGGAACTATTTTACCGTCAGAGATAAAAGAGTTGCATAATTATGGAATCACTCGTATATATTCCCCTGATGATGGTCGTTCTATGGGACTGCAGGGAATGATAAATGATTTATTAAGTCATTGTGATTACCCGACAGGTCAAAATATAAATGGTGAACTTGAAAAATTTAAAGAAAAACATAAATATTCTATTGCCCGATTAATTTCTGCTGCAGAAAACACGGGTGATAAAGCAGAAAAATGGCTGGAAGAAATAAGAGAACAATCTCCACATAAAAATGTACCAGTACTAGGTATTACTGGAACTGGTGGTTCTGGGAAATCGAGTCTCGTTGACGAATTGGTCAGGCGTTTTCTTACTGATTTTGAAAATAAGACAATTGCCGTAATTTCTGTTGATCCTTCTAAAAGGAAAACAGGTGGAGCACTACTTGGAGACCGTATACGTATGAATTCAATCTCCAGTAGAAGAGTTTACATGCGTTCATTGGCTACACGCCAATCGAACCTTTCAGTATCAAAGCACATTAATGACGCGGTAAATATTCTAAAAGCAGCATGTTACGACCTAATAATTCTAGAGACTTCTGGAATAGGTCAATCCGATACTGCAATTACTGATTTTTCTGATGTTTCTCTTTACGTAATGACCCCTGAATACGGTGCTGCATCACAGCTAGAAAAAATTGATATGCTTGACTTTGCTGATGTAATTGCACTGAACAAATTTGATAAACGAGGAGCATTAGATGCTTTGCGCGATGTCAAAAAACAATTTAAGCGTAACCATAACCTATGGGAAGCTAATGATGAAGAATTACCTGTTTTTGGAACAATTGCTTCACAGTTCAACGACCCAGGAATGAACCAACTATATGTCACAGTCATAAAAACAATAGCTGAACGTACTGGTATAGACCTAAAATCTACTTTCAAAATAAGTGAAGGTATGAGTGAAAAAATATTTATTATTCCCCCAAAACGAACCCGTTATTTATCTGAAATTTCTGATACCATACGGAATTACAATACTAAAGTAGACGCACAATCAGAAATAGCAGAAAAACTTTATGGATTAAAACAAACAATTAAAGTTTTAGAAACAAATAATGAAACAAATCATGCTATAATAGAAACTATCGAAAAGGCTTATGAGGAACTGGAATTAAGTTTAGATGGTCAGAATAAAAAAATATTAGCTAATTGGAAATCTAAAGTAGAAGCATATTCTAAAGATGAATATATCTATTCAGTTAGAAATAAAGAAATTCGTGTACCAACCCATACTACATCACTTTCTCACACCAAAATACCAAGGGTTTCTTTACCCAGATATAAAAGTTGGGGTGAAATATTACGATGGGTTTTACAGGAAAATGTTCCTGGTGAGTACCCTTTTACTGCCGGTGTATTTCCCTTTAAGAGAAAAGGCGAAGACCCAACCCGGATGTTTGCAGGGGAAGGCAATCCTGAAAGAACAAACAGACGATTTCATTATGTGTCACTAAACATGCCTGCGCATCGATTGTCGACAGCCTTTGATTCTGTAACTCTATATGGCGATGACCCAGACCGACGTCCTGACATTTATGGTAAGATTGGGAATGCCGGTGTTAACATATGTTGTGTAGATGATGCCAAAAAATTATATTCCGGTTTTGACTTGTGTTCTCCTACTACGTCTGTATCAATGACAATTAATGGCCCTGCAGCAACTATTTGTGCCTTTTATATGAATGCTGCTATTGATCAACAATGCGAATTATATATTAAGGAAAATAATCTTGAAGATTTGGTGGAAGCCAAAAAGAAAGAAAAATATGATGATAAAGGGCTGGAAAGGCCTGAATATCTTGGAGAATTACCTAAGGGAAATACGGGTTTAGGTCTGTTATTATTGGGTCTATCAGGAGATGAAATATTAGAACCTACGATTTATGAAAAACTAAAACAAAAAGCATTGTCCTCAACAAGAGGAACTGTTCAGGCAGATATCCTTAAGGAAGATCAAGCACAAAACACCTGTATTTTTTCCACAGAATTTTCACTTCGACTAATGGGTGATGTTCAAGAATATTTTATAGATCATAATGTTAGAAACTTCTATTCTGTTTCAATTTCAGGTTATCATATTGCTGAAGCTGGTGCCAATCCCATTTCTCAATTAGCATTTACACTAGCAAATGGATTTACTTTTGTAGAATATTATTTATCACGAGGAATGGATATCAATAAATTTGGTCCAAACCTATCTTTCTTTTTTTCAAATGGTATTGATCCAGAGTACGCAGTAATTGGCCGAGTTGCCCGACGTATCTGGGCTAAGGCAATGCGTGAAAAATATGGCGCTGATGCACGTGCTCAAAAACTTAAATACCACATTCAAACTTCTGGGCGTTCATTGCATGCTCAAGAAATATCGTTTAATGATATTCGAACTACATTACAAGCTTTATATGCTATTTATGACAACTGTAATTCACTTCACACAAATGCATATGATGAAGCTATTACTACACCTACAGAAGAATCTGTACGTAGAGCAATGGCAATTCAATTAGTTATTAATCATGAGTTTGGCTTAGCAAAAAACGAAAACCCAATGCAAGGGTCTTTCATTACAGAAGAATTGACAGACCTGGTTGAAGAAGCTATTATGGTTGAATTTGATAGAATTACAGACCGTGGAGGTGTACTTGGTGCTATGGAAACCATGTATCAACGTGGTAAAATTCAAGAAGAAAGTCTTTATTACGAAACGCTTAAACATTCTGGTGAATTTCCTATTATTGGGGTAAATACTTTCCTATCTAAAGAAGGGTCACCAACAATAATTCCAGATGAAGTTATTCGTGCTACAGAAGCGGAAAAGGAAGCTCAAATTATAACATTAAAAAATCTTAAGGAAGCTAATAAGGACCATTATCCAGAAAAACTTAGAGAATTACAAAAAACTGCTGTCAATAATGGCAATTTATTTGATACATTAATGGAAACTGTAAAATCCTGTTCTCTAGGACAAATTACTAATGCTTTATATGAAGTAGGTGGGCAATATAGACGTAACATGTAAACAATTCTGTAAATATCTCTATTAGAACATATTCAATTATCTACAAAAAAAGAGCGATAACATCAATTAAGACGTTATCGCTCTTTAAAGAAAAAAAAGAAG
>JAKVCV010000039.1 GCA_022448945.1 Saprospiraceae bacterium | reverse complement strand
AGTAAGTAATCCTCCTGGGTTAACTAAATATGTACCGCATATGCAGGGCTTCTGGGTAAATGCTGGAACATCATTTACATCCGTTAACTTTGATAATAATATCCGTGTTACTGATCCAGCGCAAGCTGTAGATATCTTTACGAAGTCTACTATGCCTATATTCCGTTTAGCAATGGAACATCAGTCTGAGCGCGTAACTTCTGTGGTATACTTCTACGATGTCGCTACAGATGGGGTTGACGAGAACTACGATGCATTGTACCTGGATGGAGATAATTCATTCCAGTTTGCAAGTAAGACAGGCAATACCAATATGAGTATTAATGGTTTGTCTGAGTTGACAGGATTGACAGATACGATACCACTACACACTGAATTAACAGTATTAGGTAACTACACAATATCACTGACTGAAGTTTCAAACTTCCCAAGTGGTACTAAGATTATGTTACAGGATCTGTTGTTGTCCGTTTCTCACGACCTTACGAAGGGAGACTACAGTTATATCGGTAATCCGGTAGAAGGCAATGACAGATTTATTATTACTGTTGTATCAGCTGTTGTAAGTACAGATAAAGTTGAAGATGTAGCTACATTTGAAGCTTATAGATGTTTTGATAATCTATGTGTTTCATTACCAAAAGCACTAGATGAAAATGCATCTATAAACGTATACAATGCACTTGGACAAACAATATTCTCATCAACACTCGAAGAAGGAAAACAATTCTGGAGTATTGAGAATGCGAACTTGTCTGGAACAAATGTATATTTTGTAGACATTGAAGGCTACGAAAAATCAGCTAAAATCGTTTGGGAATAAAAACTATAAGTTAATTCCTGCGTATAAATTTTAGTGCAAATGAAGTCGTAAGTTCGATAGCGGACTTGCGGCTTCATTTTTTATAGTTATGTGTCTACTTGATAAGGAAAAAATTATCTTTGTAAATTTGTAATTTAAACTCAAATAAAATTTTATTGTAATGAATAGATTTATGCGTGCAGCGATAGAAGAAGCAATAAAGGGGCGAGATAGTGGCGGAATTCCTATTGGTTCTGTTCTTGTTAAAGATAATCAGATTTTGGGAGCGGGACATAATCAACGTGTTCAGCAAAATGATCCAATGGCACATGCTGAAATAGATTGCCTCAAACAAGCAGGACGTGTAGGTAATTACAAAGACATGGTTCTTTATTCTACGCTTATGCCATGTTATCTATGTGCTGGTGCTGTAGTACAGTTTGGTATTAAAAAGGTAATTGTAGGTGAAAACACTACTTTTAAGGGTGCAGAAGATTTTATGCAACAGCATGGGGTAGAGGTGGTTAACCTCAATAATTCAGAATGTATTGAATTAATGAGGGCTTTTATTGATAAATATCCAAAACTTTGGAGCGAAGACATAGGTGAATAAGATTTATATGTTAGATTAACTTACTACGTACAGGCTTTAATTAAGGCTAAACATTATATTTCTTAAATAGAAAAGAGAAAATATTTTTAAATCTGATTTAAATATTCAAAAATTTGCAGGAATAAAACAATAAACTTATCTTTGCCCTACACAACGCAGAGTGGAGCAGCGGTAGCTCGACGGGCTCATAACCCGTAGGTCGTAGGTTCGAGTCCTACCTCTGCAACCAAATAAAGCTTCAGAACAATTTGTTCTGAAGCTTTTTATTTTTAATGGTTTGAGAAGTTAAAAAAAGCACCTGTAAAGGCGCTTTTGAAATTGAACTAATTATCTTTTTAAGGTAATAAATTTTAATTAGAATCGCCACCAAAGAATTTTTCTTCAAGAATATCAGCTCTTTCTGCTACTTCCCATAGAATGTACAAAAATTCTTCTTTGGATACCATCTCCTGAATTGGGCTGGCATGAACAACTATAGTTTCACAGGGATTGCCCTGTTTGTCTTTATCGTTAACAATCGTTACACTTGAATAAACTCCAGATCCTGATTCTTTCATTAAACCATATAAATTGACAGTTGGATTATATGTTCCAACTCTTGAGTTTAGGTAGATGCAATCTTTTTGTCCTTTAGCTCTGCCCTTAACTATCCATGCCCATACAAATTGATATCGGAAACTTCCATCTTGTAGTTTCATGGCAATGTCAATGCTGAAAGTGCCATTATCTAATTCTTTTAATTTGTATTTACGGGATTCAGCATATTCTGTTAATACTTCTTTTAAATCAATCATTAAATTTTATTTTTAAATTATAAATATATTAATACCCTTTTGAAAAAACTAAATTAGCAATAATTAAGGCAATGAAAAAAAATATTTATAATTTATTTGCTATTACTTTTATATAGATAATGAATTCACTTATAGAATATATTAATGGAAGAATATTCACTTCTATTAATCCAGTATGAGCTTTAATTGCAATAAGTTAACAGTGTGATGGGAGTGTTCACTTTTTTAATGCATAAAAAAAAGGATGATTAACGTTGCTTTGTTGAAAAAGTTTTCGTTTTAATCATCCCTCTTGTATAAATACGTACATAAAAAAAGGAATTGTGGTAAAAAAAAAATACCTCTATGGGCCCTAGGGCAGATTTTAATTCCCAATTTTAATTTAATGTTTTATCATAAAACAATGCGAGTTGTGGTTTGTTTCTAGTAGCATCTTTTACTACATCTTCGAACATGTATAACTTTTGAACTGCTGTTTGATGATACTTAACAATTCATTAAAATTGTCAAAAAATAATGAAAGTTAAAATGGTTGTATTTTTGTAGTGAAAAAAAGATGCCAAAAACAAATTTAATTGATAATGAGTGATTTATGATTTTTAAACTTGGCTTCAAAGTCTATATTTTGGAATGTTTTCCTTTTTTTGGAAAAAATCTGTAATGAACCTGAAATTGATTTTTAATATAAAAAGTCCGTTTTGTTTAAAAAAATCAATCATTAAATGGAAGATATTTTGAGATTGAATTTTTTTATTATTAAAAACATTCGCCAAGATGACTAATTAAAGTGTCTGGAACTTTCGATTAATCAATATAATTGTATTTTTGCATTTTACTATTAGGAAAATACATGGTTTTATGAGAGATATTTTGATTACAACTACAATAATAGTTTTTGGAATTTTATTGTTAGCAAATGTTTTTTTTAGGCTCAAAACTTTCAGGACTTTTAAAAAGTTGGCTGAATATGGTGTTGCTTTTAGTAAAGAGCATGTTTTTGATAGAAAAAGAATGGAAAAAGAAATTATTGCTAAACATCCTGATCATAGACAACTTATTCTTTCACATGTTAATAGTATGAAGCTGTCATTTAGAATATCTGCACTTTGTATGGCTGTATTGACTATTTGTGGTGGAGTTTTGCTTTATTATCGTTAGGTAAGAATATAATAACCAATAATATAGTTTAAAATTTAATATATTTTTTGCAACTTCATATATTAATGAATAACAATGATAGAAACTTTACAAATGAAACAAAATATTTCTTTAAAGCCATTTCATACTTTTGGTACATCAGTAAAAGCAGCAAAATATACTGAAATAAAATCTAAGTATGATTTACAGGATTTAATTCCTGTTCAGGAGCCTTTTTTAGTTCTTGGAGGTGGCAGTAATATTTTGTTTACCAAAGATTTTGAAGGATTAGTAATACACAATAAGATCAAAGGGGTTGGAATTATCAGTGAGAATGATGATGAAGTTATATTGCAGGTTGGTAGTGGAGAAAATTGGCATGCCTTAGTATTATGGTGTATTGAAAATGGATATGCAGGTATTGAAAATCTTTCTTTAATTCCAGGTTGCGTAGGAGCGGCCCCTATACAGAATATTGGGGCTTATGGTGTAGAATTTAAAGATGTGTTTCACAGTTTAGAGGCAATAGATCTGCAAACAGGATCTACAAAGATTTTTAATTATAAAGATTGTAAATTTGATTATCGCGATAGTATTTTCAAAAACGAACTTAAAGGGAAATTTTGCATTACAAGTGTGTCTATATGTCTTTCAAAGAAACCACAATTTAATACTTCTTATGGTGTAATCAAAGATGTTTTGGATTCCTCAGGAGAAGAACTCTCTTTAAAGTCTATAAGTAACGCTATTATAAAAATCAGATCGGAGAAACTACCAGATCCTAAAAAAATTGGAAACTCTGGGTCTTTTTTTATGAATCCCATCATTTCATTAACCCAGTTTTCTTTACTTAAAAGTAAATTCCCCAATATTCCTATATATCCTGTTGGAGACAAAGAAGTAAAAATTGCTGCTGGTTGGTTGATTGACAACCTTGGTTGGAAAGGATATCGTAATGGAGACGCTGGCGTGCATAAAAACCAAGCACTGGTTTTAGTTAATTACGGCGATGCTAAAGGTCTTGAAATCTGGAATCTTGCCAAATCTATACAAATATCGGTATTCGAAGAATATGGGATATTACTTGAAACAGAAGTTAATATTTTGTAAATATTGCTTCATTTAGATTGTAAAATGGAGCATATTTTTGACTTTTAATTGCATTATAATGTCTCCTATTCTATTTCTCATAATATCATCTTTTACCAAAAAAAAAATAACTTTTTTCCCAGACCCTTTCTTACCGTTTCAATTTATTTGACATATTTTTAATTCGTACTTAAAAAATTCTATATTTGCAATCATCAAATTGTCAGGTTTGGGTTCGTGTAATATTGTAAAATGTTTCAAGCCAGTAATAGCTGAATATTAAACACTTTAGCTTTAGAATTAATGAAACCCTTTTAAGTCAATTTGCTTGTTTGTTAACACTTTATTGATTAGAATATATTTTTAAGATAAACCATAATAATAATGCAAGGAAAAGCACTGATTAAATTTTTTACTATTATAGCTCTATTAGTAGTTTCATACCAATTCATACTTTGGTTCCCTACTAATCGTGTTGAGCAAGAAGCTGAAGAGTACGCAATAGCTTCTGTTGCTGATGAAACGAATCCTGTTCTTCGAGAAGAAAGAAAAGATTCCTTTAGAAATGCTTATTTAGACTCAGTATCTAATGAAATTGTGTTTTCAATCCCTATGATTAAACAGTATAATTATCAGGAATTGAAAAAGCAACAAATTGCTTGGGGTTTAGACCTTCAGGGAGGAATGTCTGTAGTTATGCAGGTGGATTTGAAAGATTTGATTATTGCTTTGGCAAATGATAGTAGAGATATTGACTTTAGAGCAGCTCTAGATGATGCTAAGATCGCTCAACAATCTGAGCAAAAAGATTATGTGACACTTTTTGGTGAAGCATATGCTGCTAAAACCAATAAATCCATGGCTCGATTGTTTTCTGTTAATGAGAAATTAAAAGAAGATGTTTCTATAGAGTCGACTAACGATGAAGTACTTGTAGCTATTCGGAAAATTGCTGAAGAGACTGTTGAAAGTACATATAATTTGCTTAAACAACGTATTGATAGGTTTGGTGTTGCTCAGCCTGTTGTTTCACTTGATAAGAGTACAGATAGAATAACTGTAGAATTGCCAGGGATACGTAATCCAAAGCGTGCCAGAAAATACCTGCAGGCAACAGCGAATCTTGAATTTTGGGAATTATATGAGAATATTGATATTCTTAACCAATTGAATGCATTGAATGAAACGCTAAAGGAACAAAAGAAGTTGGCTGATGCGGCAAATGATACAACTGAAACTGTTGAGGTAGATATACCAAAAGATGATCCTGATGAAAGCCCTGATACATCTGAAGTAGTTAATCTATTGGATGATGATGCCGATACAAGTGATTTTGTAAACTTATTGGGTGATTCTTTGAGTGATGATAATTCATTGGTGGAAGATTCTACTGATTATGGACCTTTATTCAGTATTTTACAACCCAACTTTCCTCGTACAAATTCTGATCGTTCAGCAACGATAGGATACGCAGAAGTTGCTAATGTTTCAGCAATTCAAACTATACTAAATAGTCCTGATGCTAAAAAAGTATTACCGAGAGGCGTACGTTTTGTTTGGAAAGCAAAAGAATTTAAAGCGCAGGATGGTAAAAGATACCTTGAGCTTTTTGCCCTTAACACTAAGGGTAGAAAAACTTCAAAATTAAATGGAGAAAGAGTTATACAGGCTTTCGCTACACCTAATCCAAGTGGACCAGGCTTTGCAGTTTCATTGAGTATGGATCAGACTGGTGCCCGTGTATGGAAAAAAATGACAACAGATAATGTTGGAAGGCAAGTAGCAGTAGTTCTTGACAATAAGGTATATTCTGCACCAAATGTAAACGAACCAATCCCTAATGGTAACACAAGTATTTCTGGTGGTTTTGATCAAGTAACAGAAGCTAATGACCTTGCTAATATCTTAAGTATAGGTAAACTTCCCAGTAGACCAGAGATAATTGAGGAAGCTGTTGTCGGACCAACTTTGGGAGCTGCAACTGTTAATGCAGGATTATTATCACTAATTTTTGGGTTTGTTTTAGTTCTCTTATATATGTTAGGCTATTATGCAATGTCTGGAGTCATTGCTGTAATCGCATTAATGCTTAATGTATTCTTTATTTTTGGTTCATTAGCGTCTTTTGGTACTGTATTGACATTGCCGGGAATTGCAGGGATTGTCTTGACTATCGGTATGGCTGTCGATGCTAATGTGATAATTTTTGAACGTATCAGAGAGGAATTAAGGAGTGGATTAAATTGGAAAGAGGCTATCACCAAAGGTTTTAGCCATTCTTATTCTGCAATTCTTGATGCCAATATTACAACATTAATAGTAGCTGCTATTCTATTTAATTATGGTTTGGGCCCTATAAAAGGTTTTGCTACTGTATTGATAATAGGGGTTGTTTGTTCTGTTTTTTCTGCTGTTCTTATAGGACGTTTAGTGTTTGATTATTTTATTGAGCGCAACAAAGAAGTCAGTGTATGGGCAAACTGGTCCAAAAACATCTTGTCTAACCCTGGAATTGATTTTGTTTCTAAGCGTAAAATTGCATATGTCTGTTCTGGATTTATTTTAACAATAGGAATTGTTTCAATTGTAACTACGGGCTTTGAACTTGGTGTAGACCTTAAAGGAGGGCGTTCGTATACTGTTCAATTTACTGAAGATGTAGATATTGTTAAGTTAAAGTCATCAATAACAGCATCATTTCAAACTGTAGGTTTGGATGAAGACAATGTAGATAAATCTGTAGTTAGAGAATTTAGTAAGTCTACACAGGCCAAAGTTACAACTTCCTTTTTGCAAGGGAATGTAGATATTAATGCAGATTCATTGGTATTGCTAAAAGTTTACGAAGCAGCGAAAAGTTATTCACAAAGTGATATTGAGTATGCTGTGTTCGCAGCAGGAGAGCCTGCTGAAGGCGCTGCTGAAGGTGCATTTTATCTTAGCGCTTCATCAAAGGTAGGTCCTACAATTGCTGATGACATAAGAAATTCAGCAGCCTCGGCAGCTATTCTATCTTTACTATTTATCTTCTTATATATCTTTGCGCGTTTTAATAAATGGCAATATAGTGCAGGTGCTTTAGCAGCATTGGTACATGATGTTTTGTTTGTACTTTCTATTTTCTCAATATTCAAAG
>JAKVCV010000038.1 GCA_022448945.1 Saprospiraceae bacterium | reverse complement strand
CTGCATTTTCAATGCCTCGCGGAGGACTGTCAGTAAACCCGTCAGTAATTGATTTTGGAGATGTTACCTATCAAAGCGACCTAATTAAAGAGTTCCAGATCTGTAATAACTATGACCGATCCATTTTCCCAAACCATGGCTTTGATTTTGCGCATTACAATATAAAGTATTATGAATTTAACATACCGCAGGATTCATGTATGAAAGCTTGGATCGCTATTAAACCTACAGAAAGAGGTAATATAGAATGGAAAATCCCCTTTTTTGTTTACGGAGAACAGGATACCGCATATTTGACCATCAAAGCAAATATTATCAGTTTTGACCCTCACAAAGCTTTAATCATCGATCAGTTATCAAAAGACGAAGAATTGTCTCAGATAAAGGATGTAAAAATTAAATTTATAGACGCTGAAACTGGAACGCCAATACCAGATGTAATCCCTATAATTACGAATATTAGAGCTCCAAAAGCTAATCTCAAAAGTAATTCCAAAGGGATTTACCAACACAATATTTCAAATTCATATAAGGTGCATGCCATGAAATTTGGTTATGAATCATATAATGAACTTGTAGACTTTCCATGTGACAATAATTCAGTAATTATTAAGCTCAAGCCTGACGGAAATATTACACAAATAGCTTATAGTCCTTCAAAAAAACTAACTGAAGAACAAGAAAAACAAATCCACTTAATGAATCCTATAAAGGGCACCAAAGCACATATTAAATGGCTAAGGCAACCGATGGATGAAACCTACAAAGTCAATAATCTTGTTTTTTTGATTGATGTTTCTTCATCTATGTATGGTTTAAATCTGGAGATGGTAAAACAAAGCCTTATTGAGCTTGTAAATATTTTACAACAAACGGATAAAATATCATTAGTAACCTTTTCTGCTAAAGCCAAGATCCTTTTAGCTCCAACAAATATTAAAAACAAAAAAGAAATTAACAAAGCTATACAAATGCTAAAACCGGAAGGTTTGACAGACGAAAATGCGGGTATTAAAATGGCTTATAATGATGCCCTTTTGAACTATCAGTCCGATGGCAACAATCAGATTATTTTAATGTCTGATGGTGCTTTTAACTCAAAATCTAAACACGAGGAAACCATTAGTCTTGCTAAGGAACATTCCAACAAGGTGAAATTATCGATCATGGCATTTTCACCTATGGCATATTCAGTTCCATATATGAAAGAGATTGTTCTGGAAGGAAAAGGACATTTACTGGAAATTTATGAAGGAGACAATCCTATTCTTTATCTACTGGAAGAAATAAAATACAATGCTAAAAAATAAAATAAAAATTGTTTTTATATACATTCTTATTTGGTTTTTTAATTACCTATAACTATCAAATCATACATGTTCTATTCTTTAAAAAATTGGTTTATTACTCAGAAATTAAAAAGACGCCAAATTGTTGCTCTGCAACCAGAAGATATTGAAAGAAAACATTTTGATACCTCTAACCCGCTTTTTAATGATTCTTCTTACTTCAATGGAATAAATAATGAAGGTGCTTTTTTTCTGAGCAGAATGAGTTTTAGAAATAACCGCCCTAATGAGCATTGGCTAGAATTTTATGACCCTAAATATGGTTTATTAAGAAGAATTCCTTCGCCTGGAGAAGAAAAAATAGGTTTTCAGCAGGGATCATTTAAATTCGAAGTAATTGAAACACTTAAAAAATGGAAAATTTATTTCAAGGGAGAAATGTCGGGGTTACATTCATCTCATGAAGTTGAAATAGATCTTAAATTTTATGCGCGTACTCCAATGATCGATTTTCAAAATGCATTAATGCTTAACAAAACTGCAAAAACAATCGCCAAGGAGAAATGGTCAAAAGCATTTTTTGAAAAGCTTAAAGAAACAAAAAAAATGCACTTTGAACAGGGAGGAAAGCTATCTGGAACAATAACTGTGGATGGTATATCTCAGAATTACGAATTTGATTCTATGCGTGACCATAGCTGGGGCGTTAGAAAATGGGATGACTGGAAAAGACATATATGGATGTGTGGAATGTTAGAAAATGGGGATTGTATAAATGTGAGCATGATAAAATATGATTATCTGGGTCAATTGTCAGCAGGTTTTTATATACGCGATGGTCAAGTATATTTTCTTCGGGAATGTCCTGATATGGAAGATTTTGCCTTTGATCCAATGTTCCCAGAAAAGGTATCTATGCAACTTGAATTTGAAGATGGGTTTAAGATAAATTTTGACTGGGAACGACAAACCTTTGTACCATACTCAATGGATAATGGGGATTATAATATCTACGAAGGCATATCAAAAGGGAAAGCAAACGGTCATTCTACAAATCTGGTTACAGAATTTGGTTTCAATCCAAAACACTACGATCTTAATGAATAAAGAGATAGAAATAGGCGGAAAAGCAAAAGGTCTGAATAAATTAAAACAGTTAAACTTTACGGTTCCTGATTATATATTGATACAGGATTTAGAAAACTGTAAATCTACAATTGAAGATTTTATAGACAAAAGCAATGCAAAAGCATTTGCTGTAAGATCGAGCAGTGCTCTTGAAGATGGCATGGAGCATTCTTTTGCCGGACAATTTGAAACTTTTCTTAACATTAGCAACCTGGACACAATTATAGAACGTGTAAAAGCGTGTTTTGAATCTGCAAAATCCGATAGAGTAAGATCATATTCCAATGCCCAGGATATGAATAAAGACCATTCTATAGATATGACCGTAATTGTTCAGGAAATGGTCAAACCAAAATATTCAGGAGTGGCCTTTTCTGCAAATCCTGTCAATAACCGTACAGATCAATGTGTCATTCAGTATGTTAGTGGTCTTGGAAATCAATTAGTAGATGGAAAAACATCAGCTAATTCCATTTATCTATCAAAATTTAATGCTGATTTTTCTGATGGGCATTTATTGGATATAAAAATTCAAAATGAATTAAAAAGTGGTTTGATTCATTTGGAACAAATCGAACAAGTACCTATAGATATAGAATGGGCGCTTGATGAAAATAACAAGCTATATTGGCTGCAAATGCGCCCAATAACAACTATATCTAAATTTCACCCCAACGAACTTGATTCCAGTATTTCATTTAAAGGAGAAACACTAACACGTGCAAACGTTGGAGAAATGATGCCTGGACATATGACTCCACTTACAATTTCTACTTTTGGTAAAGCTATAGAAGTAGGAATTCAACACTTTTATATGGAATCCGGAATCATTGATAAATTCCAGGAAGAACATAAGTACATAAAGTTTTTTTACAATCATGGCTTTATTAGTTTAGGGAACTTATACCCTATTGCCGATGCCCTACTGCTGCCTAAATATGAATATGTCGAATACAGTATTTTAGGGCGATCTTTAGACTCAAGGACTACTCCAGATGAAAGTTTTGGATTTTTAAAAAAATGCATTAATCAGATAAAACAAATTAGATATCTTTCAAAAGCAAAAAAACGATTAGAATGGATAGAAGAAACTGTTCAAAAAGTAAAACCCCCAGATTCAAAAAAGAATAAATTTATTTACGAATGGATAGATAAAAATTTAGAAACACTCAACAAAATATACGCTTACCACTATTGTACTTCTGCACGCTCAGGAACAATTTATACAACCATTTTAAGTATCATTAGTGGATCACCTCTTTACGATCAACACGCTATTTCAGTAGCAGCACATTTCCTGAAAAACATTAAAGGTATTGACGGATTGAAAGTTATAGAAGGATTACAGGATATCCGCCAATTATTAATCGATGATGATGATATTGATCTGTCGAAAATATCTGACAAAGAACTCGTTGACCATCTCATTAATAATAATTCACCAGCAGGCATTGCCTTTATAAACTTTTTGGCAACACACGGGCATCATTGTGTTCGAGAAGCAGAACTTTCAGAAAAAGATTGGTCGCAAGATCCAATTAAATTAATGAAAACGCTAAAAGTAGCACCAAGTACATCCCCTGTATCTAGACAAATAAATTTTAAAGAACTTCTTGCCATTCATATTCCTGAAATGAGTTGGCTGAAAAGCAAGATATTTATACACTTTATTCACAAAACAAGAACTGCTGTCGCAATGCGAGAGCGAAGCAAATCTTTGTCTATCAAATATCAGCAATTTATAAAAAAAGCATATCTTATACTGTCGCAAAATTTAATGGAAAAGAAAATTATTGACCATGTAGATGATATCTTTTACCTGACACATGAGGAAATTGGTGAATTGCTTGATGGTTTGATAGAAAACCCTAAAAAAAGAATAGAACAAAGAAAATCAAACAATGCGGTTTATAACAAATTGCACTTTAAAGAAATATACACTGACTATCCCTATCCTATTGAGCATGTAAGTTCTGAAAGAGCAAGTAATGGTACTGTAGTAAGTCAGGGAAAAACAAAGGGAAAAGTTCGATGCATATATTCCCTTGATGAAGCAGCAACACTAGAGCCTGGAGATATTATGATCTGCAAATATACTGACATTGGATGGACACCCTATTTTTCTATTATTTCAGGTCTTATTACTGAAATAGGGTCTGTACTTAGTCATGGTGCTGTAATCGCCAGAGAATATGGTTTGCCTGCAGTAGTAAATTATAGCAATGCGCTTGAATTATATGAGGATGGGCAAATTATAGAAATAGACACGAGCAAATCTACACCAATAACTATAATAGAAGAAACAAAGTGATTTGGTTAGAATCTAAAATTAAAGAGATATAATCCTAAAAATCTAGAAAAACTATTAGGATTTTGAGAAAAGAACTAATTTAAAATCCAACTATATAATAAAAGTTTACAAATGTATTGTTAAGATGAATACAACGATCAAAATCTTTTATCTAATACTATCGCTTTCAATAATGAATAAATGTATTGCCCAAGACCTAAATGGCCTAGGTGATCTTTTAGATAGTATTCAACAACAGGAATGCCCTCAATCATCTTTCGCTTACTGGGTAGAAACGATTGAAGATACGGTTGCAATGAGCTGCAATGGAACACAAAGCTGGCCTACAGCCAGCGCCATAAAATTTCTGATATTACCTGCCTTTTATAGCACATTCAAGAACAACTGGAACGCTACTCCTAATGAACTGGATTCTATATTAAACTTTTCAAGTAGCTATCAAGATGTATTGGAAATGTTTTCAAGTTCTACGAGAACAACTATAGCGAACACGATACAGGGATATAGCTATAAACAAATTGCGAGTGGCATGATGGGCAAAGCAGGTTTGCCGAATGCAAGTTATAATGCCTGTGCAAATATTGCTATTTTTTTATTGGGTGGCCCAGCCGGCACAACCTCAAGCATACATGCGCTAGATAGCAATCTGAATACTGTATTTATAGGAAGGTACATGCTAAAAGCTAGAACAACAGCCAATGACAACAGAAATGCGCTAAAAGATTTTGCTATACTAATAAGACATATTCACAATAAAACACTTAGCGGATTTGTAACTGCTGATTATGCAGAGATGATGTCTTCCGTATATTCTGTTAATTATTTAGGCTATCCCTATTATCAAAAAAGCGGGAGCCTGTCTTCATACCCTGAAGTAAAAAGCAGAACAGGATATATATGGAATTTTATAAACAACAATACACTGCTATATAGCATCAATTTAGTTGCTAACCAGGGGCCTGACTCAAATTTTTCGAATGTACTTTCTCAAATGACGTCTTTAATAAAAGCACGTCTGATCGCTAATTATTCTGACCCTAATACCAGCAATATAATTGCTATAGACACATGTAAACACTATACCTCACCCAGTGGAAACTTCTTATGGGAAACCAGTGGACTATATCATGATATCATTAGCAATCAAAATGGTTGTGACAGTTCTGTTTTTATCGACCTAACCATAAAGCCTGATCCAGATACTTCAGTACAAATAAGTGGTAATATATTGACTGCTACTAATGTAAATGCCTCTTACCAATGGATCGATTGTAACAGCAATCAAGCTATTGCCGGTGCTACAAATCAATCATTTATCCCTCCACAAGATGGCAGTTATGCTGTTGTAGTAACTGATGAATGCACCGATACTTCTAGCTGTTATACTATAAGTAATGTAGGCATTAACCGTTTTAAGCAGAATGAAGATATTAAGTTATCCCACAATCCCGGGCGTGACCAGATCATATTCGAATTTGAGCATAGTGAAAGTACAACTATCAGCATATACACTATCGTCGGTGCATTAATATCCGAAAAAAGGTATCCACCTGCTAAATCAATAATATTGAAAGAAGAGCTGGACGCAGGGATATATATTGTACAAGTGAAAAGAAAAAATCAAAGCCGTAGCTTTCAAATTGTAAGAAAATAAAACTATAGTCATAAATGAAGAAAATACTTTTCCTGATATTTTTATGCCATATAACCATTAGTTGCTCAAACAATGTAGATGAGAAAGAAAATCTAAAAAAAAGAGACCTTTCATTTACTGAAGATACTACTAAGGCTGATTCTATAGGAAGGGATAGTATTCTACAGGATACATTAATGGTTATAACTGAAAAAAGCTATCTGGAAAGTTTTCTGGAAAACCCGATCGATCTTCAACAATTCAAAAAAGACTATGGCCCATCCAACAGTGGAGGAATGAATGGCGGATTACTTTACAAACCCGATTCTGCAGGAATGTATCTAAGATTTATGCTTTTTAATGGAAATTCAGATCGCAATAGAAAACTGAGAATATCTGAAGGACAAAAATTTAAACAGCTACAATTTTATGTATATCGCTATGGAAAAACAGTAGGTGATTTTTTTGACACCAATGAGATTCTTGTTGGTTTCAAATGTAAATTGGAGGATGAATCTCTGGGAAAAGCAAACTTAGTAGGAAAAACAGAAAAAGAAATCATTGATCTGTTCGGAAATGGATACAGCATTTATAAAAACTATCGTATTTATGAAAACAATAATCGCGTACTGTCATTATACATTACCGAATCAAAAGTGCTTTGGGTGAAATATTACCATCTGGCATCCCCATTTTCTAAAGATAACATCCCGGCACTTTTATTAGAATTTGATATATAAGCGTTGGGTTTATCAAAACAGCTGAGATAATATTTTTTCAAATTATATTGCTATCAGCTATTGGCAAAAAAAGATAGTTAATTAGTTGAAAAACTAAGGAAAATATCTATCACGAAACAACCTGTAATAATTATAGTTTTTTTGACTAACTTTAATCAGTCTTTAGAATATATACTCAAACGTCCAATATGAATTCAAAAACTCAGCTGACTATACCTCAGGTTGTTTTATACAAAGCCTTAATCTTTACCCTATTCTTTTTCAGCCTTTCTATAACCTGCAATAAACTATTTGCGCAAGACAGCCTGGCAAATTATAGTCTGGCAGAATTGGATACCTTATACATAAACACTAAAAAGGCAAAAGACAAGTTCCCCTACGCAATGGCTATGCTAAAAAAAGGAAGAACACAACTCAATACTCAAGATACTGCCTTTGCAAAGATATTATTTAAAGTAAGTAGTGTTTATATTGTCAAAAGAGACTTAAAAAAAGCAAAGCTCTACCTTGAAAAAGCTATTGATATACAAAAAATAAAGGCGCCGAAAAACAAGGCATATGCGAGCAGTTTAAGAAATTTGGGTGCAATATACTATTATCAGGGTCAATTGGATAAAGCTGAATCTATATGGCTTAGATCTATGGATATCACAAAAGAAGTACTCGGTGAAAAACACCCTGACTATGCTAAAAACCTAAATAATCTGGGCATCTTTTACTCTGGAAAGGGTGACTATAAAAAAGCAGAGTCCTTTTATCTTCAGGCGTTAGACATAAAAAAAGAAGTGCTCGGTGAAAAACACCCTAACTATGCTACAAGTCTCCTGAATTTAGGACTTGTTTATAAAAATTTAGGCGACTACACAAAAGCAGAGCCCTTTTATGTTCAGTCCATGAAAATTCGAAAAGAAGTGCTCGGCGAAAAACACCCCGACTATGCCGAAGGTCTCATGAGCATGGGAATCTTCTATAAAGAATTAGGAGACTATACAAAAGCAGAGTCTTCATATGTTCAAGCTTTGAACATTCAAAAAGAAGTGCTCGGCGAAAAACACCCCGACTATTCAGGGACTATGATTAATTTAGGGTCTACTTATCTTGCTATGGGTGATTATGCAAAAGCGGAGTCCTTTTATCTCCAGGCAATGAACATTCAAAAAGAAGTGCTCGGCGAAAAACACCCCGACTATGCTGCAAATGTGTATAATTTAGGAGTGCTCTACAAAAATATGGGCGACTTGTCAAAAGCAGAATCCTTTTATCTCAAAGCCATGAATATTTGTAAAGAATCTGTAGGGCAAAAACACCCCGACTATGCTACAAGTCTTATTAGCTTAGGAGTTTTCTATAAAGACATGGGCGACTTATCTAAAGCAGAGTCCTTGTTACTGCAGGCAATCAATATTCAGAAAAAAGCCATCGGTGAAAAACACCCTGAATATGCACTAAGCCTCATTAATTTAGGAGCCGTATACTGTATTACAAAAGATTATACAAAAGCAGAATCCTTGTTCCTGCAGGCAATCAATATTCAGAAAAAAGCCATCGGTGAAAAACACCCTGAATATATCACTAATCTAATTAATCTGGCGGGCTTGTATAAAGATATGAATAATATAGCTAAAGCCTGGGATTTTTGCTTGTTGGCGATACAAAATAACTACTTGAGTGAATCATCAATTTCAGGCTTGAATATATCTTCTAATCTGACTGCTACATCAATAAACAGTTTATTTAGTGCTAATTATGTATCATATGATTTGATGAATAAAAGTCTTAAACAGATTTACGAATTGTTGAATACAGAAACCAATAATAATAGACAAATAGAAAAACAAATTTCAATCTGTGAATTAGCATTACACTTACTAGAACGATATAAAAACGAATTAGCTGACGAAAGTGATAAGCTTAGAATTCTTTCTCAAAATTCAGAATGGGTACTACTCGCTATGCAAATACTCGATAAAAATAAATCGGCAGACAAAGCCTTAAAATTTGTTGAAAAAAATAAATCCGTGCTACTACTTGATGTCATCAGCAATAAACAAGTTTATACTTCAGGTCTTTTACCAGATTCATTAATTTTAAAAGAAAAAGATTTACACAAAAAATATTCTGAAACACAAGCTGTCATAGCTAAAAACAAAGATGAATATCAATTAGATAGCATCAGATCTGTTCTTACTTCTATTAATATAGAAATGAAAAAATTTCAAAAGCAACTCAAAAAAAACTATCCTAAATATGCCAACATAAGATATCACCATAGTATTATTAAAGCCAATGAAATACAAGCTTCGCTGGATAATAAAACAGCACTTTTGGAATATTTGGTTGGAGACTCGGTTGTGTATATTTTTTATGTGGATAAAGATACAATCAAAATAGAGGAGTTTTTTATAGACAACAAAACGCTTCAAAGAAAAATAAAATCAATGCACAGCACATTGAGTAATTATAAGTTGTTGGTAAATGAAAAAGATAAATCATATATTAGTTTCACAAGTAATGCCTCCTGGTTTTATGAAAATCTTGTAGCTAAGGTATTAGCAAACAAACCAAACATAGATGCTTTAATTATTGTTACCGATGGAGAATTGGGACACTTACCATTTGAATGCTTTTTGACGAAGATAGCACCACAAAGTGTAACAGATTATAACGAACTTCATTACCTTATTAATGATTATAAGATCAGTTATAACTATTCGGCTACACTATGGAATGACAATAATCTTACATCACAAAAAAATAATAATGGCCAAATCTTAGCAATGGCTTCCAATTATAATATTGTGCTAGATTCCACAAAAAAGGATTATCGTTTGGCTACTGAACATCGATTAAGAAGTCGACTAAAACCACTTCCTGCAGCAAGAAAAGAAGTTGAAGCACTGGAGAAAAAATATAATGGCTTTTTTGCTTTTGACAGTCTGGCTAACGAAAGATTATTTAAAGAAAAAGCAACAGATTATGGAGTAATTCATTTAGCGATGCATGGACTGTTAAACAAAAAAGAACCAGTGTTATCAAGTTTAGCTTTTACTGAAACCAACGACAGTGCTCAAAACAATTTTCTATGTGCCTACGAAATTACCAAGATGGACTTAAAAGCCGATCTAGTGGTCCTCTCGGCATGTGAAACAGGTTTTGGGAAATTTGAACGAGGAAATGGTATCGCCTCTTTAGCGCGTTCATTTATGTATGCAGGTGTACCTGCGATGATCGTTTCACTATGGCAAGTAAATGATCGAGCAACATCTATGATTATGCAAAATCTATATAATAATTTAACTATAGGCATGGAAAAAGATGAAGCATTACGTCAGGCCAAATTGAACTACATGAAATCTACTACAAATATTACAGCACACCCTACTTTCTGGTCTCCGTTTATTATGATAGGAAATACAAAGTCTATATCTATATCCCACAAAGGTGAAATGCTACCCTGGTACATTGGTGGGACTATTGTTTTGTTGTTATTCCTCGGTTTAAGAATATTCACATCAAAAAAAGAAATAGTGTGACATTAATATACTATTGATCAATTATTATATCAGCTTAACCTACCTAATTAGCTAGTCCATTTTTTAAAACATTAGTTCATAATGAGTACTGAGGCTTATAGATTTATAACTTTTTTTAAATAAAAAATATGCTCAAACCCGGACACTAAAGATTACATAATCAACCTATACCCTGTCTTTTCTAAAAAATACTTTCATATATCAAGGAATTAACAAAATTAGATTATTGATAAATTGTTTAATTCATATAATTCCTGTAACTTGATTCGCCAATGAGATGACATCTCTTTACGACCCCAATTATGTCACTAATATTAGCCTAAAATGAAAACATTCTTATTTGTAGCAATGGCAGTTTTGTTCTTTAATAACACTGCCAATTCGATTACTCCTGTTCCGTTTTTACCTACAACAAATGGTTATTGCTTTTACGAACTAACTGAATCACATGGTTTTAGTACGGATAATACTTTCTACACAGCCGATAATGAAACATCTGATCCGCTGGGTGAAAACACTTTTCCAATATTGCGTATAGCCATGAGTTATAATGTTGACACCATCAACTCTATGGTATATTTTCATGCTGGAGCAACCAATGGTTATGACTTTATGTTAGATGCGCTTTATTTGGCCGGTTTTACTTCATTTCAATTCGCAACAATCGCTGGAACTAATGAAATGGCTATTAATGCTTTACCACCTTTAGGTTCTTCACCCGTAATTATTCCACTATATACAGAAGTAACTTTAAATGGTAATTATTCAATTTTACAGACCGAATTTTCAACATTCCCGCCAGGAAGTCAGCTTATTTTAGAAGATTCCTTATTATCAACAACGCATGATCTTCTTTCCGGGCCTTATAATTATACCGGAAGCCCTTCGGATGGAGTTCACAGATTCAAGATTACTATTATTCCTTATGCAGCATCTACATGTACTAATCCTCCTTTTGTATCTGCCGGCACAGACCAAACAATTTGCAATGGTGATTTAGCTACATTATCAGGTATTGGTGGACATAAAGTCGAAATGAATGTTACCGCACCAACTGCTTCTGATTATACATTTTCGGGCGACGTTTCTGGCACTGACCCTAATATTAATGTCAATATAGGAGATTCTGTAGTCTTTAATGTAAACGCCCCAGGTCATCCTTTTTGGCTAAAGACCGTACAGGGTCCAGGTACAGCGAATAGTATTGCAGTAGCCAATAACGGCACTTCATCGGGTACAATTATTTGGATACCTACTTCTGCAGGAACTTTCTATTACAACTGTGAGTTACATGCTATGATGACAGGGTCGATTACAGTATCCGCATCCACAATCAACTATACCTGGGACAATAGCGTCTCTGATGGTGTTCCTTTCAGCCCAACAGCAACGGCAAATTACAATGTAACTGCCACTGATAATGCTGGCTGTACTGCTACAGATGTTGTTCTTGTAGATGTTATTGATGCGCTATCGGTAAATACTTTAATTATTTCCAATTATAATGGTGCTAATATAAGTTGTAATGGCGCTGCCGATGGAGAAGCTTTTGTTCAGGAAGTGTTTAGCGGACCTCCGCCACCCCCTTTCCCACCAGCACCACCATTGACTTATCAATGGTCAGATGGACAAACTGCTAGCATAGCTTCAGGACTTAGTGCTGGAACTTATACAGTTACTGTTACTAATGTAAATGGTTGTTCGGATATTTCAACGGTTACACTTACCGATCCTGATCCTCTGTTAATCACTGTCGATAGTGCTGTGGATGAATCATGTGCTGCGTCTGGTGGTGTATATATCAGCATATCTGGCGGCACTGTGCCTTATACCTTTAACTGGTCCAATGGTCAAACATCTGAAGATGCTACCGGACTGACTGGAGGAATCAATTATTCCGTTACCGTAACTGATGCAAATGGATGTGTATCTACCAGTAGTACCTTCATCAATAGTACTTCATCAACTTCAAGCACTGATACACAAAATGCTTGTAACAGCTACACATGGATCGATGGAAATACTTATACCGCTTCTAATAATACCGCTACATTCACGCTAACAAATAGCGCGGGTTGTGATTCCGTAATTACACTTAATCTGACAATAAATAACAACACCTCAAACACGACTACTGAATCAGCTTGTGATTCGTATACTTGGGCTGTCAATGGACAAACTTATACAGGTAGTGGTACTTACACTGATGTAAGTACTGATAGTGCGGGTTGTACTAATACAGAAACACTTATACTTACTATCAATTCCAGTACAAATATCAACGCTGCTGCTATTTCTAATTATAATGGCGCGGAAATAAGTTGTAATGGCGCGGCCGATGGACAAGCTATCGTTGTTGAAGTATTCAATGGTCCTCCGCCTCCACCATTCCCACCGCAACCACCACTAACCTACCTGTGGTCCAATGGGCAAAATACTGATATTGCTTCTGGACTTACTGCCGGCACTTATACCGTCACTGTTACCAACGCTGATGGTTGTTCCAGTACAGACAATGTTACCATCTCTGAGCCATTAGTAGTTAATGTTACTATTGACAGCACTGCGGATGCTTCATGTACTGACCCGGGTTTTGTTGCAATTACTCCTTCTGGTGG
>JAKVCV010000037.1 GCA_022448945.1 Saprospiraceae bacterium | reverse complement strand
CACTCTCAAAAGGTTATTAAAAATAAATTTTAATAATTGAACTATAGATAAATACATTGACATAGTTTACAAAACTATTATTTTAAAAATTAGACGCTTATAGCGTTCCTATAAAATAATGTTAAAAAGACAACTCTTTAAACTTTCAATCGCTTATTTTGTTACAAATATTAAATTCAAGAATGAATATTAATTTTGTACATTTTTTTTGATAATATATAACTTATCTAGCATGAACAATATCATAATAACAATCCTTGCCTTTATCTTCTGTTTAAATGAATCTTTCACTCAAGACATCTATCAATATACTGTTAACAACATAGATGGAAAGCCTGTTGAATTATCAAAATACAAGGGCAAAGTATTATTAATCGTCAATACAGCATCTAAATGTGGACTAACACCTCAATACAAAGACTTACAAAACACATATGAGAAATATAAAGATAAAGGATTGGAAATTCTTGGATTTCCAGCGAATAACTTCATGGGTCAAGAACCCGGAACAAATGATCAAATAAAAGAATTTTGCACTAAGAAATTCAGTGTTACCTTCCCTATATTCTCAAAAATTTCTGTAAAGGGGAAAGATATAGATCCATTATACGAATTTCTAACCTCGAAAGACAATAATGGAAAAGTGGATGCACCTGTAAGCTGGAATTTTCAAAAATTTCTTATTGACAAAGAAGGTAAAGTCTTTACCTCCTTTGCTCCTGGAAAAAAAGTTACAGATAACGAAGTGACAAGCACAATAGAAAAGTTATTAAAGAAATAAACGAACTAAAAAGCATAATAAATACCAACCCTATATTGCCATGGTAAATTATATACATTAATTAAGCCTTGATTACGTCTAGAAAACCAAAGTGTGTTCAATAAAAGTTCTGCTGTAAAAGCAAAACCTTTATCAAAAGCAGTGTTATAGCCTAAACCTACATTAACAGCAGGAACAAATTTTCTAAGTGGTTTTCCACCAGAATAAGCATAGGTACGATTTAGATACTCCCCTTCAACATGGGCATATAAACCATTCAAACCTCTTAATTCAGAAAAAGGACGAAGATTCACAAATAATCTACCTCCATAAATATTATCAGATTGATTGATTATTAAATCTGCAAAATAAATATAAGTCCCCCCAATACCGACACCCAAAAACTTACCAAAAAGATACCCACCGTAAGGAGAAATATCAAGATACATACTATTACTAATGCTAAAACTAAAAGTAGTTCCTATGAAGATATTATCAACTTTTAAAACCTTCTTTTTTTGCCTGATCTTGTTGTTCTTTCTATTATTCTTAATAACTGTATTATCAATCTGTTCATCTTCTATAATCTCATCATCATTGATCTGAGCAAATGACATATTTGTTGACAATACAATTACTACTAAAAAAAATAATCCAACCTTCATATTAACAAATTATTTTTATTAATCTATACAAAAAAAACAACTAAATATACTAAAATAATTTAAGGCATAAGCCTATTCAAATAAATAGAATAATCCTCCTTAAACAAAAAAATATGGTAATATTATTTTATTGGACTATCTTTTATTCTAGATTTTAACAAAAAAAGAAAAGTTTTCCAACGTTTAGCTCTACTTTTTCGTTAAAATAGGTATGGCAGGAAAACTAATCCATAATTCATACCAAAAGTATATTTGTAAACGTTAAATATTAATTGACCTATAAGGTTTCTAATTAAATAGATATTTATATTAAAAGTATTAAATAAATTGATATTAGCACTTAGGTATGATTTTAGTGGTAATACCTGTATATTGAAATCCATTTAAATATTAGAACCATATTATTTTATAGTAGAAGAATACGTTTAATAATTATCGATTCTTCATTCAAAAAGTATAATAGATTTCTTCAGTGTACCGTATAATCAGGATGAATGAAATATTCAATAAAAAATACTGATAAAGATCTGATAAGTGGTTGTCGCAAACAACATCGCTTAGCCCAAAAAATCTTATATGAAAGATATTTTGGCAAGATGCTAGGTATTGCCATGAGATACACAAAACACAGGGAAGAAGCTATTGAAATTCTCAATGCAGCATTTATGAAAGTTTTTACTTCATTGAACAAGTATAAAGACAATAACAACTTGGCAGGGTGGATTGCAAAAATTGTTTTTAATTGTTCAATTGATCATGTGCGTCGACATACGAAATATCGAAAAGTAATGAATTTTGACATTGAGCGTGATGCACCCGTAGTAAATGACTGTATAAACAACCTTCATGTGGAAGATATTTTTAAACTTATTCAACAACTACCAACAGCCTCGCGTACTGTTTTTTGTTTGTACGTGGTTGATGGTTATAAGCATAAAGAGGTTGCCGAAATGCTTAATATTACGGTAGGGACGTCAAAATGGCATCTGGCAAACGCTCGAAAAGAATTGCAAAGGCTACTTTATAAACAAGAGAAGGAAGAATTAGTCTTGCGCGGATACTAGAAAAATCCTTATATAAATAAAAACATTATAAAACAAGAAGAAAGACCGAATGTAATGAGTGATTTTTACAAAAATAACGACAATAAACTTCGTGACAAGCTCACGCAACATGAATTTTCCCAAGTTCCTGGATCATGGGAAAGCATGTCAAAATTATTAGACCAAAAACTAATAAACACTAAAACTAACAGCTTATTCTGGTGGTCAGTGCCATTTTTGGCGCTTGTTACTATAGCTAGTATTATTGCAATACGTAACTATACAGAGGTATCAAAGCAACAACCTCTGGAAATACACTTAACGCACCAAACTACTAGAACATCAGTAAATCTAGAAAAGAACATAGTTGAAGGAGCTAATAGTTCAACTTCTGCAAATACTATTTCCAATGATAATTCAGAACATAATAGTATGCTTCGGAATGATATAAAAGTAAAAACAATCACTCCAAAAATGCCTTCTTCAGCTACCGCAGAAATTAATAAATCTAATGGCATTAAGTCGAATGATAAATTTCATTCAAATAGTGTTGAAAAAACTTTAGCTAAACGAAACGAAAATAAAAAAGATCCGCAAATTCAAACTAGATCAAGTAGTATCAATAACACAAATAATGTCACTCAAAATATAAGCGGAACACAAAATAATAACCCGATAAACACTTTTTTAAATAACAATGAATTATCAAAAACAAATACCTTTTTAGATAAAACTAAAACAAAGCAAACTAAAACTACACGTACAATTACCAGATATCAATATTCAAGTACACCTCTAAAAACACTTAAAAACAAAAACAAAGCTATTCAAAAAAAACATACTGAGCCTATTAACTTTGGAATTGGCGATGATTTTTTATTAAATAAAAAATCTCCAATAAAATTCAGTATTTATGGCGGTGCATCTACAAGAATATATGATGCCCAGAGAATTTCATTTATGCCATTCGGTGGTCTATCTTTTTCTCACAAATTAGCTAGTCGACATGAATTAGAGATGGGCATTCAATATAAAAGTATTGGTAACCTTGCAAAAGATAATGATTCTGAAAATAATAACAAGAATTATAATTGTATGAACCAAACATCTAAATCATATACTACTACTAGAATAGACATGCTTGAATTACCTCTGGTTTACAAACTCCACCTCCACCCTAAATTAAACATCAATGCAGGTGTAAAAGGTGCTTGGTTGTTCAATACTCAAACTTCAAACCCCGAGATTAATAAAAAATCAAATAATGAATTAGGTATTGCTACTTTTGACCTAGGAATATTATTAGGTATAGATTTAAATTTGACTAAGAACTGGTCACTTGGTATTCAATATAACTTAGGACTAATTGATCTTACGCAAGAAGCAAACA
Source organism: Saprospiraceae bacterium (assembly GCA_022448945.1). GTDB lineage: Bacteria > Bacteroidota > Bacteroidia > Chitinophagales > Saprospiraceae > Aureispira. Next base: position 15,889 of record JAKVCV010000037.1, on the reverse strand, counting down.
GAAAACATAATCAATCATTGAATAATGATAACAATGCAGGAATTAATACTCAGGCAAAACTAGATGCGCTTTCATCTCCAGGGGAATTACTAGTACCTGTTATCAACAGCCCTAATCACCAAGAATTACTTAGGTTACCTAAAAGACTAAAAAACAATGACTTTGAGATTCTCCTGAGATACACTTTTTAGTTTTTTATCACACCCATACTTTCTGTTTATATAATTAACAAAGATATAAAAAGTAAAAACGACTTATAGGCCAGTCATCTTTTTATATCTTTGTGCTTTCTATCTGTTTTGCAACAATCTTATAAAATAATGCAGCAGCAAATAATTGCAAATAGTATTGCCGACCTGGATCTCATAGCAGACCAAATAGTACCTATTATTCATTCGCGAAAGAAAGTTGCATTCGTTGGAGAAATTGGAGCTGGAAAAACTACCTTCATAAAATTATTATGCTATAAATTAGGGATTAAGGACATTACTTCAAGCCCTACTTTTTCAATAATAAATGAATATGCAACAAGCAATACTATAATCCATCATATCGATTTATTTAGATTAAATTCTAAAGAAGAAGTTTTTTCTTTAGGTATAATGGAACTATTTGATGGAATTAATTATTGTTTTGTCGAATGGCCTGATTTAATAGAGGATTATTTCCCTGAACAAACAATTTGGATAAAAATAACAGCAAAGCAAACAGGTCAAAGAATTTTTGATATATATTATCAGTAACGAAATGATAATAGCGCATTAATACGCCTTAGAAAATAATTATAAAAATTCTTTTTTTTATAGGGAACCTACTATATTTGCATTCGCTTAATGGAAAAATGGCCCATGGTGTAATTGGTAACACAGCAGTTTTTGGTACTGTCATTCAAGGTTCGAGTCCTTGTGGGCCAACTATATTTCTATAAAGAACTTTATTAATGTATAAAGATTAATCTTTAAAACATTAAATGGCCCATGGTGTAATTGGTAACACAGCAGTTTTTGGTACTGTCATTCAAGGTTCGAGTCCTTGTGGGCCAACAAAATCCTTTGAACAAATATTGTTCAAAGGATTTTGTTATTTATCCAAAATTAAATATAGAGAAGAAGAATAATTTAAAAACAAAGATAAATCTATTTAAATATCAAATTTTCTCAATTTTTTTGATAAAAAATTGTAATAATAGACTAAAAGAATTTAAATTGTATGTACTTAATTATTAAGTAGTAGATAAACATAACTACTTAACACTTTATAGAGCATATATAAATATATAAATTATGAACAAAGGTGAATTAATTGACAAAATTGCTAACAAAGCTTGTTTAAAAAAAGCTGATGCATCTGCTGCCTTAGATGCCACACTTGATGCAATTAAAGATGCCCTCAAAGAAGGCGAAAAAGTGACACTGGTTGGATTTTGCACTTTTGCTACGTCATACCGTGCGGCAAAAAAAGGTGTTAACCCTAGTACAGGTAAGCAAATTCAGATTAAAGATAAAGTTACAGTTAAATTTAAACCTGGAAAAGTTCTTTCTGAAACAGTAAATACTGATAAGCTAAAAAAACAATTGAAACCCAAAAAATAATATCTGTATTTCTTACAAACACAAAAAGTGCATACAAATATTTGTATGCACTTTTTGTGTTTGTATTAAAAATGAATTGAAAAAATAAAACCATTTTAAAAAATACTATTGACCTCTAACTATCAATAAGTATGTAATGCATCTGCAATTTCTCGAATCAAATGAACATCATTCTCAATTGCATTTCCAACCACAATAATATCTGCACCTGCTTTAGCATTTGCTATTGCCTTTTCAGGTGTCCTAATACCACCTCCGATAACGAGAGGAATATCAATAGCCGTAGATACAGATTCAATCATAGAAGTACTAACCGGAATTTGGGCTCCACTCCCAGCATCCATATAAATTAATTTTAAACCAAGCATTTCACCAGCCAAAGCAGTACATACAGCAATACTATCCTTTGTCGCAGGAATCGGATATGTATTACTCATATAAGAAACAGAAGTTGGAACTCCTCCATCAATAAGCATATAACCTGTTGGAATTATTTCTAAAGGACTAATTTTCAAAAAAGGAGCAGTTTCTACGTGTTTCCCAATCAGCAAATCAGGGTTTCTGCCAGATATAAGTGTTAAAAACAAAAGAGCATCTGCTTTATAGCTTAATTGTCTAGAACTACCTGGAAATAAAATGACTGGTATTTCACAGTTTATTTTTATCAAGTCAATAATAGCATCTAATTCATTATTTACAACTAAACTACCCCCAATAAGAAAACTATCAATATGAGCAGTTTCTGCAAGGGTTATAATTTGATCTATTGATTTAAGATTAAGTTTATCTGGATCTAAAAGGACAGCAAACTGCTTAGTATTATTTTCTTTAGCTTGCAGGATATTAGAATAAATACTTGGGGAAACCATATTTTTGTTTTGGTAATAAGAGATCAAATGCATTAAAAAATACTCAATTATAAAATAATTGTATTTCATAATGGAACATAAGCGTTAAATATAGGGATTAATCTTAAATTTGCATACTTTTTGTTGTTCTGTAAACATCATAGAAAAATACACAGATGCATAAACCTTTTTTTAATCTATAATCAGAATCACTAACTAAGGTTATGATAATTAAAAAATTTAATTCATAACAACTCAAAATTAAAATTTTCAAAAAATTAAAGACAATAGCATGCCTTCTAACTTATGATGTATTAATTTTAAAAAAAATAATTTACTTATTATTGAATGAAAATTAACTTTATATTTAATTTTAAATATGACAAACTGATGTAGTTGCATTTCTAATATGCTTTACATAATAAAACAATAAATTATGCGAAATATTTGTTTCATTTTATTAATAACCACAATTTGGGGTTCATCCTGTATTGAACCACCAGAAGAATCTAAAGGAAATTTAGATATCATTTTTAAAGCACGGTACGAAACAAACCCTTTAATTCTCTTCCAAAATACTTCAACAGGACAAAGTGATCCCACATCAATAATTTTTAAAAAATTAGACTTTTTTATTTCTGACATTAAAGGCGTTATGAACAATAGCAATACTATAGCATTTTCTGATGTAGGATACATTTCAATGGCAAATAGTCTTAATCAAACTAGCTCTGAAGAAGGAACTACATTTTCTATTAAAGATCTACCAATTGGCAATTATAATCAATTAAAATTGGGCATAGGCTTATCTGATAATGTCAACTCTACTAGTCCTGGCTCCTATCCTTCATCATCTCCCTTGGGACTGAATTCAAATTACTGGGCAAGCTGGAATAGTTATATTCTTTGTAAATTAGAAGGAGATATTATTCAAGCTAATTCAAATACTTCTAGTTTTCTTTATCATGCAGGTGTTAATGGTATGCATCAACAAGAGATTTATAACTATGATTTTAATATTTCAGATGGAAAAACTACTCAAATAGTAATTTATATTAACGCAGACGAATTATTCTTTAAAACGGGTGCAGAAATAGATTTAATCAACGAAAACCAAACGCATTCAGGAACAACAGGTTCAACCGAATATAACCTGGCAAAAAAAGCTATTGAAAATTTAGCTAACTCATTATATATACAATCATAAAATCTATGTTTGGGTTCAACAAAATTTACATTATAATAGCTATATTAATATTAGGTATTATGGCCTGTAATGAAACTGAGTATATTGGCCCTCTAAGTCCATGTGCTCTTAGTGCCATATCGTACAACCCTACTTCATACACAGTAACTCCTCCAAATGGATTCCCGGCTATGGAACACCCTAATGACAACCCAATTACAGTGGAAGGCATTGAATTAGGACGCCATTTGTTTTATGATCCAATTCTATCAAGAGATTCTACAATTTCTTGTGGTTCTTGCCATATACTTAATAAGGCCTTTACAGATGGTCGTGCTAAAGCTATTGGTATAGACAACCTTTTAGGAAATCGCAGTTCAATGTCTTTAATTAATATTGGATACAGCAGAGTAAAAAGCCGTTCACATAATTTTATGTGGGATGGCCGTTTTGAATCATTGGAAGAACAAGTTGTAAAAGGTCCTATAGAAGACCCGTTGGAAATGGATAATACTTGGGAAAAAGTTGAATCAGATTTAAGAAAACACCATGAATACCCCAAAATGTTTAGAAAAGCATTTGGAATTGATTGTAAAGAAGACATTACAAGGGATTTAGTTGGCAAGGCAATCGCACAATTCGAACGTACTTTAAATTCTGCAAATTCAAAATTTGATCAAGATCAATGGGTTCCTTTTGTCTATATGACAGCTCAGGAACTTAGGGGAATGACATTATTTATAGGGGATGCTGCAGGAGTTCCGAGTACTAAAGATGCAGAATGTGCTCATTGTCATAGTTTTTCACAAAATAAAGCACTATTTGCCAGAAATGACTTTTCCAACAATGGTCTGGATTCTGTTACTAACTTAACAGATTTTATTGATCTAGGTTATGGTTATATTACTAATAATATTTCCGAAAACGGACAATTCAAAGAAGTAACCTTGCGAAATATTGCGCTCACAGCTCCCTATATGCATGATGGCAGGTTTGCTACTTTAGAAGAAGTAGTAGACCATTACACTTCAGGGGGCAACCCCTCTCCGAACCTTGCTTCTGAATTAACTACTGCACCTACAATTACTACATTAACAACATCTGATAAAGAAGATCTAATTGCCTTTTTACACGCATTAACAGATACTAGTTATTTTAATAAATCTGAGTGGATGAGTCCCTTTTAAATAATAAAAGGCAGTAAGAAGAAAAACTCCTACTGCCTTTTATTAATTTGTCTTACAATTATTCAAATAGGTTCCAGAAACCCTCAAACTTAAGTAAAGGTACACCCTCTGTTGCCTTACGAATAAAATATTCAAATAATTCAATATCAGGAAGATCATTTTTTTGTTTATCGGAATAAGTTTTATCTTTTGTATGTTCTTCCTGTATTCCTTTATTTATTTTATTTAATGAACTGTTTTTTGAGTTTAAATTTACATTCTGTTTGACTATAACTACATTTTTTGTCTGATTTTTATTCAATAAACTAGATTGATTATTGAGATAAAGATACGAAAATGAACTTGTCAAACAAACAATAAAAAACAAACAATTTTTAAGTATTATAATTTTCATAACTAAAAAATATTATAAGAAAACAAACAACTTAATATCAAATATATAAACAAAAAATCATCCTATTTAGTTTCAAGATATTTTAATTTACATTTAACTTTTTACCTTTCAAAAATTTTTCTAATGTTAATATTCGACTTCATTAGCAGCTTCAACCAAAAGTTCAATATTTGAAAGAGCACGTTTGTAATCTTTGGAATAAATTGGCTCTGTTTCAATTATATGTAATTGTTCTTCAAAGAACGGTAAAACAACTTCTAGTTTTTTTTGATTATCAAAAGTTGTTTCAAAAACAATTTCCTTCAAAGCCTCTACATCTTCAGGTGAATTAATTTCTATAATACCTGCATCAATAGCACGTTTCAATCTAGGTTCATTAAGACCTTCGATGGAAATAGTAAATTCATCTACAGTTACAATAACCAAGCTAAATGCATAAGGACTACGAAGGTCATTCTGATCAATGTTTTTCCAAAAAATAGGTTTTGATTGAGTCAAATCTTGTTCATATCCCAAAGGCGATAATAACTTTTCAAGTTTATTTATTTCTAAATCAACCATACGACAATTAAATAATTTAGTATAATTTGATTCTTTATAAATCATTATTATTAAAAGTATTTAAACCAAAAATATTTTGATAATGTATGAAAACAAAAAAATACGCTCTAAACAAATGTATTATAAAAATCAACCCTAAAATACAATTTTGTTTTCAAACCAAAATATGATTAAATTATACTCTATAATTAAGTATTACAACAATAAAAATAAGCTTTTTTACCCACAAAACAGAAAATAGGTAAAAAAGTTTATTCCAATTATTTTTTTAAAATAGAAACTAACTAAAAAATATTCATATAGGTTATATAGGTAATATTTTATAGATGAGACTTAGGGTCTAATGAAAATTTAAAACCGATAATCTTACTCTAATTCAAGAAAACACAAAATATATTCACATTAACTAAAGTAAATGATAAAACTATTCCTAGTAAATAGTTTCTAAAAATAAAGTAAACTTGGTATAGAGAAAGTTATTCTATCAATATGTGTGTAATAAAACAAATAATGAAGAAGAAAGACATGAAGAAGCAATGATTTGGTTAAAGAAAGCGATTGAACTTAATCCAATTGACTATTTAGCATATTGGCTCATGGCTGAAATATATCTTAAAAATAATAATATAGATACTGGCATTTATAAAATAACATTGGCACATATATACAATCGAAATCACCCTCGTCTACTCAATAGATTAATTAATTATATAAAAAAATCGTTCAGTATATTTTATTAAATTTTCAGAAGATTGAAACCTATCTTTTATTTTACCCCTTCTATCCCTTAGATATAAGGAAAAATTTAAGCTAGTCTAAAAAGTTTATCGAGAAATATCATAATTCTGCTTTATTTCATCTTTAAGTACTTTTCGAGCAAAAAATATCCTACTCTTAATAGTACCTAGAGGCAAAGATAAATCATCCGCAATTTCTTGGTATTTAAACCCATTATAATGTAATAAAAAAGGGATACGTAAACCTTCATCTAATTTATCAACCAAATTATTCAATTCATCCATCATAATAGATGAAGTAGCATCATTCAGTGCAAAAGTTCCTAAATTCAAATAATATTGATTGTCTGTAGAATCCAGAATAGTGTTATTCTTAATTTTTTTACGGTAATTATTAATAAAAATATTACGCATTATTGTAAAAAGCCATGCCTTCAGATTTGTACCTTTATGAAACTTATCTTTATTCACCAATGCCCTGTATGCTGTTTCCTGATAAAGGTCTTTTGAATCTTCTTGATTCCTAGTTAGTTTAAAAGCAAAGTTGTGTAACACATTATTTAATTTATTTAATTCAATACTAAAATTTACACTTAACATATTATTTGTTTTTGGATTTAAACAATCTGATTATCAATCAAATGTTTTTTTGTTTAACTAAATGCATTACAAAGTTAAACAAAAATTTGTTTTTTGTTTAGTTTTTTTGAAAAAATGTTAAACAAAAAAAACTATCAAATCACAATTAAATTAACATGTCGCTGAAAATGAATAACTTATGTTGGTTGTTCGTTTTTTTTAGAATCAACACCTTTCCTAAAACAAACCCAAAAGTTTTAATATCAAAATGATATCAATAATGAAGAATCTTTATTCGTAATTTTAAAATTGAACACAAAGATTTAAAAACCTAATTTCCCTAATTACTATTTAAATAAACATTAACATCAACAACCAAACTTATTACGATATGTATTACGTTTAAAATTACAGCGAACAATCATAATCAAATTTCGATAAGTAGAAAACCAACTTTCGGAATCTAATAGCTCAGAGCAACCTACTCTGAGCTATTTATTTGTTATTGATAAATCCAAAAAGAAAGACAAGAAACAAAATTTAGTATTGAATTAAAAAACTAATATTAAAGAGTTCAAAATCTTAGAGACAAACAACTTAAACCACCATCAATTTTTTGAAACTCAGACATATCCAATTCTACAACAGTATATCCTGCGTTCTTAATTTTTAGTATAGTATCTGGATGATTTTTGGGCACTAGTACAGTCCCATTTATCCAAAGTGAATTAGCAGCATACTTTTCATTATCATTGACAATAATTTTATTGAAAGATTCAAAATGGTTCGAACATACAAATTCTCCACTTACCAATAAAGTATTATTTTCCAAATACGATACACCTGTTTTTAAATGAAGTACTTCTTTTAGAGGTACAGTAACACCAGTCATCCCAAATTTTTTTAAAATTCCGATAAGTTGCCTTGCCCCTATTATATTTGTTCTATTAGATAGCCCAATATAAAAATGATTCTCAACCATCATTACATCACCTGCATCTAATGTGCCTGGTGTTTTAATTATTTCAATATTGTCATAATATTGATTTAAGATGTCTTGCATACACGCTGATTCCCCTTTTCTTGAAGGGGCTGATGAATTTGTAATAATAGCACAATGAGGAGTACATAAACTTACATCTTCGACAAAAGTAGAATCAGGGAAAAAGTTGTCTGCGTCAAGGACTTGCACCTTCAAACCACAAGTTTTCAATGCTTCAATATACTTTTTGTGCTGCAATAATGCTTTTTTATAAATAGGAAGACCTAAATCTCCAGAAGAAAGTCCATGGACAATTGACTGACCAGGTTTACGGACAATTGCATTTTTGAACATTTTATCTTGTTTTATAAAAAAGAAATTTCTCCTGCGATTATATAACTCACTAAATAGCTAATTATAAGCATCCACACAAAGCCAATTAGTCTATCTTTTGAAGCAACAAAAAGAATTATGCATAATATCAATGAATGTCTCCTAGATCATCATACATAAATTTTATTTATTTATTTTTTTTATACATGAAGCTCTAGAGAAGAATAACTATTGGGTAAAATAATTAAAAAAATCTTTTTTAGAAAATCTACTCACTTAGTTTCATTTTTAGAAAAAATGTTTTATATTTGGAATTCATGGGTTTTAGGGTTTAGTTTTCTGGTCAAGTTACCTCGGTAACTTGACCTTTTTTTTGTATAATTTTTTAACCTATATACCCATTCTAAAATTTATATGACATTGATCTTGAAATGTATTATATAAATTTACAATCCTATAAACAATAAATTCTCAAAGATTGATAATCTCATTTTTGCCGTATTACATTGCATTTTCTAGTAATTATCGCAATTTATATATGTTTGATTATAAAGTTATTATATAATTTAATAACATATGGGAAAAGCCATTAATATAATCTTCTGCTAAGAAGCAAATTCGGAACGATTTAAATGTGAAAAATTGTCAAAAAATATTTTTCTATAGGCAAACTTTGGTATTCTTTTTGCAACCATTATTATAGTACCTATTCATTTTTTTATTTTACAACATTACACTTATGCTTATTTTGAGTTTATTCTTCTCTGTTCTTGTAATACAGATTGGCAGAGATATCTCGGAACAAGGTATAAACATTTATCAAAGTCCTAGGTTTTGGGCACAAATTGTTACGATGATGCTTATATCCTTCGTAGCCACAATTGCATAAACAACGACTATTCTATTTTATTATACCATTTGCTGAATACCCAATATAAGACGAATCCTATTGGTCCAAACAGCAATGTTAACAGTAAACAAGGAACCAACAATAAATGTGGTAAAGAAATTCTTTGGGCATCTCTGAACTCCCACATTCCTACAAACAAATCAAATGCTAAATAGTGCATCCAACCAATTAACATTACTTGATCTCTGGCAAATGCCTCTTTTATAGATTCAAATGATGTAAAGTCTATTGTTCCTCCTACTGAGACAAAGGCATCCCACAACACTAAAAACAAATATGAAACTGCTATGATCAATACTGGGAATAATGATTTCAACATTACATTAGTCCCGCTCCATCGAGGAAAAAAAATCATAATTGCCCAAGGGATCAATACGCCAAAATTAAAAACCTTAAATAAAAATTGTATATCCATATATTAATATATATATAAATTGAAGGAGCCTATCCTGATAAAGAAAATTTTGACACCCTAAATAGACTTAATTTTTCTTTAGACTCAAATCTAAGCTCCTGAATGAGTGGGTTAATGCACCAATAGAAATAAAATCAACTCCTGTTTCAGCATATGAACGTACAGTATCAATGGTAATCCCTCCCGAAGCTTCTAATTCAAAACGTTTATTAACCAATAATACCGCTTGATGCATAATTTGAGTATCAAAATTATCCAGCATGATCCGATTGACCTGACCTACTTCCAAAGCCTCTTTGAGCTCTTCCATATTCCGCACTTCAAGCGTAATTTCAAGATCAAGCTTGTTCTCTCTAAGATATTCATTAGTTTTTAGTACAGCGTCGGTAATACTTCCACAAAAATCTATGTGATTATCTTTGATCATTATTCTATCATAAAGACCAGCTCTATAATTAGTTGCTCCTCCTATACGTACTGCCCATTTCTCAAGAAATCTTAACAATGGTGTCGTTTTTCGTGTATCCAAAATTTGAACATTTAAACCCGCTACTGCATTTACAAATTTTCGCGACATTGTAGCGATACCACTCATTCGTTGCATAGTATTTAAAACCAATCTTTCTGCCTTAAGAATCGATTGACTCCTCCCCCGCACTTCAAAAGCAACCTGTCCATAATCAACAGTTGTACCATCTTTTATAAATACTTCTACATCAAAATCCGAATCAACATGTTGAAAAATTTGCTTTGCAACTTCTACTCCTGCAAGAATCCCCTTCCCTTTTACCAATAATTTTGCTTTACCCATTGAATCGATAGGAACACATGCCAATGATGTATGATCTCCATCCCGAATATCCTCATGAAGTGAATTTTTGATAAAATTTATTAATTCATGCTGATCTATTGTATCCATAATCGCTATTTTTGAATAATTATTTAAGACGATTTTTATTTTATATCAAAACTACTAAATATATATTCAAACACAAAAAATCATCTTTGTTCAATATATTACAACCAAAACACTAAAGTATATGTTATAGAATTAAGATTTCTTTTTTGGATTCTGGCGTGAATAACTAACTTTATGGATGATATTTCTATTTTATGAGATTCAATATTTGTTTTTTTAGCCAAAAATTAGATTATATAATCCTTAAAATCTACTATTTATGACTTTTGAATACTGTAAATTTTGTAACTAAAAAATGAAAAGATGAAAATTGGCATTGTTTGTTATCCAACTTATGGCGGTTCAGGTGTTGTAGCTACTGAACTAGGCAAAGGGTTAGCTTCACGCGGTCATAAAGTACATTTTATCAGTTACCGACAGCCTGCTAGACTAGATTCCTTTCATGAAAATATTTTTTACAAAGAAGTCCGATTTGCAAATTATCCTTTATTTGACTACCCTCCATACGAAACTGCATTAGCCTCAAAACTTGTTGATGTTGTCAAATTTGACAAACTTGACATCCTCCATGTTCACTATGCAGTACCACATGCATCAGTGGCATATCTTGCAAAGAAAATATTACTTAATGATGGTTTGTATATTCCTGTTGTAACAACCTTACATGGAACCGATATAACACTCGTAGGGAAAGACCCTGCATATGCTCCAGTTGTTAGCTTTGCCATGAATAAATCCGATGGCTTGACAGCTGTTTCTGAGAGCCTCAAAAAAGATACCCTAAACTTTTTTAATGTAAAAAAAGAAATCAAAGTCATTCCTAACTTTCTTGACTTTCATCGCTTCAAAAAAACTAACAAAGATCATTTTAAAAAAGCGCTCTCTCCTAACAATGAAAAAGTTATAACACATGTATCGAATTTCCGCAAAGTCAAACGTGTTGGAGATGCAATAAAGGTATTTGACAAAATAAATAAATCAATTCCATCAAAATTACTTTTAATTGGAGATGGACCTGAACGTCAAAACCTGGAACAACTTTGCCGCGAATTAAACCTCTGTGACAAAATAAGATTTTTGGGGAAACAAGATGCTATTGAAGAACTCCTAGCTATTTCTGATTTATTCTTAATGCCGTCAGCTAGTGAAAGTTTTGGGTTGTCAGCATTAGAAGCTATGGCATGTGAAGTACCAGTAATTTCATCTAACACAGGGGGTTTGCCAGAAGTAAACTTACATGGCAAAACAGGTTTTCTGAGTAACATCGGCGATATCGAAGATATGGCAAAAAACGCTTTAAATATTCTTAGCGATGAAACTATCCATAAAAAATTTAGAATGAACGCACTTCTGCAGGCAAAGACGTATGATATTAACAATATTTTACCAATTTACGAAGATTACTATAAAGAAATCATTGACACATGTGTGTATACAAAATAAATTTATACCAAATTGATTTTTTATAACAACAAATAGTTCCTTAACAATAAAGATTCAATTTATTTGTTACTCAGATAGGCAGCATGTACAAACCCTAAGACGTTTTTATATAAAATTTTATAGTCCAAAAAAAAGATTTCAAATATAATCCTTCTACACTGAATTTTTTCGCTTTTATTAATTTTCAGTCTTAGATTAAATTACAATGATTATATTACCAGACCTTTATAATTATTTTCATAGTATTTTACGTTTGAATCCTTCTTTTTGAGCCTTTTTATTCAAACAAATAAAACATAGAAACATCAAATATTATTAGCTTTAGGTTCTTATGTTTTAATCTATATTATTTTTAATCAATAATTATGAGACAAATTCTTTTAGTCTTACTCTTTTTAACTCCTTTAATTCTGATTGCACAAAATTCACAATCTGAAGAACTTATGAATGAACTAGGATATGAAAAAGTAGATTTAACTATCTTAAACAAAAAACAAATAAATAACAATCCTTGTTCAGGCTGCACTTCTAAACAAATAAATAACAACAGAAAAACAAATAGCATTCCTTCTGAAGAAGAATTGAAAAAACTTCATAAACTTGTACCTAAACTCAAACACCAAATTAATTTATTGACAAAGAATAAAAATACTGCTCCTGCTATCCTTCAAAAATATAGGACAGCCTTGAAAAACACACTCAAAAGCATTGAAAGACTTGAAAAACATCATGTTAACAATTAATATTGATTTTTTAAGTAACTTATATTTTATCTCTATATAAATTAAAATGAAGCAACTATACAAGTATCTTCTACTGTTTTTCTTCTTCATGGCTGTAAACATTAAAGTATCAGCTCAAAGTGATTCTTGTTATAATGCTACAGCTTTCTGTGATAGTGTTAATCAATACTCTGCAACAACAAATGGCCCCACTGCACCTTTAGGGAACAATTATGATTGTTTATTCACTCAACCAAACCCAACATTTTTCACTTTAACGGTTTCTCAATCAGGCACTATAGACATTACCCTTTTGAACACTAACAATGTTGATATTGATTTTATACTTTGGGGTCCCTACCCTAACTTACAAGCTGCCCAAAGCTACTGCGGCAATTTAGGAAATGGGAATATTACTAATGGAAATGTTGTTGATACTTGCAGTTATGATGCTGCATCAATAGAATATGTTCAGGTTTCTAATGCTGTAGCGGGATCTGTTTATATTTTAATGATCACAAATTTTTCTAATATGCCAACGAATATATACAGCACCTCAAACTCTGGAACAGGAAGTGTTGCATGCCCTTGTGACATTAATTATCAACTTGACACATTACCCTTTCCTTTGAATCAAGGATTCCTTACTGACACAACAACTGGCGCAGGTCAATATGTTGTTTGTCCAGGAAACCAACTAGGAATACAGATCAATGCTGGAGGGACTGCTACGGACACGCTGCAGTTGTATGCCCCTTATACAACTATAAATAATGTCTTTCCTACAAGCTCCATTTTTACTGCATCGGGTCTAAATCATGACACAATTAGCATTGGCGCTTTACTAAATCCTACGCAGGCAGATGTAGGAACCCACACTTTTGACATCTCAATACAAGCCTCGACACCTACTAATTTATGTCAGGATGTTATACCAATAGAAGTCATTGTTCCTGGAATTAACCTTAGAGATACTACAATATGTTCTGGAAATTCAATCCTTATCCCAATAGATACTTTTGAAAGTACTTATGTTGGTTATGGACATTATCAATGGACTCAAATTGCTGGTATAACAGCAACTTTATCTAATGATACACTAGCACAACCTACCATAACTGCTCCATCACTAGGTATTGGTGTTTTGTTCGACTCTATTGTCCTGGAAGTTGAATTTACTTATGGTGGTTGTATAACAATTGACACGATCACAATTATTGTAATTGGAATACCTGATGCCGGATTTAATTACCCTAACACCACGTATTGTCAACAAAGCACCAATCCTACTGCAATTATCACTGGGACACCCGGTGGAAGTTTTTCTTCAAATACAGGAGTTGTTTTTGCAAATACTTCTACTGGAGAAATTGATGTGGCTAATACTCCAACAGGAATACATAATATATTTTACCAATTATCAAGTCCTGGTGGACAATGCGATGCCCTGGATACTTTTGTACTTGAAATTATTGGTATCACTTCTTTCGAAGCAACTTCAAGTGCTTATTTTATCTGTCCAAATGAACTGGACACCATTCAATTAGACCTTAATGTAACATATAGTGGCACAACACCAAACAACCCATCTTATCTATGGTCACCTAATACGAACCTAAACAATGGATCTATACAAAACCCCATAGCAATTCTTCTTACACCTGATACTTTTATTGTTAATTATAATGACGGAGTCTGTGACCTGCAATCTGATACTATCTCTATTTCATCACCTTATCCTATTTCGCTATCAGTCAGTCCACCAGCAACAGTTTGTAATGGAGGATCTGTTCAGATTGGTGCATCGGTAGCAGCTGGTCCTGGAAATCAAAATTTTACATTTTCAGGCCCAACCACCTTAAATGTTGAGGATACAACTTTTGTGACCCTTAATGTCAGTGGTGTTGCGCCTTCGATTATAAACACTGCATTAATCTCAGCTTTTGAATTATGTATGGATCTATCAGTAAATGCAATTGGACATCTTTCTATTTTTCTTGTAGCACCCAGTGGAGAAACAGTACAGATTACAAATAATCATGGAGGATTAGCCACATCATTAGTAAACGCTTCATTTTCAACAGATCCATCAAATTTATCTTTAGCGCCTTACGCAGCGCCCTTCCCATTTATGCCTGCAAATTCAGCATTTTTGCCTATGGGGGGATTAAATGGATTTAATGGTCTTATCGGAGCAACTACCAACGGCACATGGACCCTAATCATCATTCACAATAATGGAGGACTTAGTACTGTGAATGGCTCTGTAAACAACTGGTGTCTGGATTTTCAAGACATGTCACAAGCAACTTTTAACTGGTCACCAAACTACAATATCAGTTGTCTTGTCTGTGATAGTCCCTCCGTTAGTCCTATTGTTGATACGACTTACATGGTTATTGCGCAAAATGCTTTCGGTTGTATTGACACAGGCTTTGTTGATGTTACTATTGATTCTGCCCTCCCTGCACCAATTATCACATGTGGAACAATAACTCCAAATTCGGTTACATTCAATTGGACGCTTGTTGGTGGTGCTGCAGGCTATAGCATATCAATTGATGGGGGAACTCCTCAAAATTTGCCAGCAACCCAAGATAGCTTTCAGGTAACAGGACTTGTCCCAAATCAATGTTCACAAATTGTAATTTTTGCACTTTCTGGTTCTTCATGTCAAAATGGTGCTCCCGATTCTTTAACTTGTTGTGCAGTAGGTTGCACTACTATAGACCCTATTGTAATTATTCCTGGAGGACCAACAACTTTCTGTGTTGGACAATCTGTAAATTTAGATGCAGGAACTGGTTTTAGTAACTACCTTTGGTCAACGTCAGGCACAACACAAAATATTCTGGTTAGCACTACTCAATTGGTGTCAGTAACTACAACTGATGCTTTTGGTTGTATTGATACAGGTTCTATTCTTATCATAGTAACTCCTGGACCTATACCATCTATTACTCCCGGTGGTCCAACAACTGTATGTTCAGGGGAAACAGTATCACTTGATGCAGGAGCTGGCTTCAACAGCTATGCGTGGAGTCCTGCTGGTAACACTCAAAATATAATCGTATCCAGTTC
>JAKVCV010000036.1 GCA_022448945.1 Saprospiraceae bacterium | reverse complement strand
TGTATTGTATTAGGCACGATATACACCATAAATCTTACAGATTCATATGGAGATGGCTGGAACGGAGGGCTATTAACAGTTGATGGTGTAGATTACACAATTGCTACGGGTTCTGCTAGTAGTTTTGCAGTTGGCACCTGTCCAATTCCTGGCGCTAAAGAACCAATAGCTCCGATTTATAATACTTTAGTGAAAGCAAGAGATAGTATAAATAATTATTATGGAGTAAGAGGAATTACTCATTCTGATGAGATAGATGTTGTTAATGAATTAACAATTATGCCTAATCCTGTCTTTAATAAAATGAATGTTTATTTCTCATTGAAAAAATCTGAATTGTTAAATATTATTATTTATAATTCATTGGGTCAGATTGTTCATAATATTGCTTCTAGACAATTTGAAGGAATAAATATACTAACAGTAAATACGCAAAAATTATCTTCAGGCATCTATTTTTTAAATATCAGTTCTAGTGCTAAAGTTATATCTAAACGTTTTATTATTGCTAAACCCTAAAGATTTTTCATTTTCCAAAATTAGGAAATTATAAATTCCACCCATTATTAATATTCATTATTGTTTTTAATTAAATTAATTGTATAGATTTTATTAAAATAGGAATCGAATAATTAAAAAAAGTGACTGCATATTAATATGCAGTCACTTTTTTTCGTTTGACGGAGGAAATATTTATTTATTTACAATCATCGATTTAGTTATCTGTTCATCATTGGCTTCTATGGTATAAAAATATTGGCCATTGTTAAATTTATGTAGATCCACATCTATTTTATGTTCTCCAGCATCAAGTTTGCTATATTTCTTTTTCCATATCTCTTTACCTTCAACATTTCTGATAATTATTTTAACCTTTTTTGTTATTCCTTTTAATTCAAAAATTATTGTAGTCTGGCTAATTGCAGGGTTGGGGTAGTTGGTTATATTCAATAAGGAACTGTTATAGTTAATGTCGTCAAAAGAAGGGGCTGTATCTTTGCTGTCATTTGTGGTGTTGCCACTAATTTCTTTTGTACATGTTTTTCCTTTTGTAGAACAGTCCTTTATTTTTTTCATTTCACCATCCCAAAGAACAAATTTTATAGCACCCATGTGTTTTTTGTGCATTTTATGTTTTGGTCCACGTTCAGGGAGTTTAGCACGTGTTTCTTTGTGCGCTTCTTTTTTTAAATCTATTTTTTCTTTTTGTTCGTCTGTGAGATATTTGTCTATAATTGCTTTTTTATCTGCTTTCCATTTTTGATGAGGTTCTTTTAAAGATTCCATGATAGGCATAAGCAAATTTTTATTGCGTTCCATAAATGGTTTCATAGATTCCATAAATGTTTTCCGTTTTTCTTTCATTGGAGCAAAAGATTCTTTCATTTTTTCATGCATTTGTTCTTTTGTCATACCACTTTCTTTTAATGCACGTATTTTTTTATGGGTTTCATGATTTTCGTCTTGCAAAGCTCTGTCTTCTTTACGCTTCATGTCTAAAAAAGCAAGATCCTCAGAGCTCAAGGATTTAAGAAATTTATCATGAGCCGCCTTTTTTACAGGATATATTTTTTCTTTGTCATAAGTATATAATTCATCTTTAGCTTCCTTGCTAAGCTTGGGGTGATGTTTATGCTTATGAGGTCCTCGAGGTCCCTTGTGGTCTATCTGAGCATACAGCATATTTGTAAACAAATAAAGCCCCAGGGATAATATTAGCATTTTTTTCATAATTCTATTTTTTTAGAGATCTATAATAGAATCCTTAGTACTTAAGGATATCTATTTTTTAAATAAATATACAAATTAAAGATTAAAACAGTTTTAGAAATAGTTTTGTTTTACTATTAATTATTGTTTTGATTTGTTTTCAGTGTATTAGAGGTGTTAAAATGTGAAAGGTTTAATTTCATATAATTTTTTTTTCCTAAAACTTGTTTTTTATGAATAGCTAGTTTACATTTGTTACTAACGCTAAAGATATAAAATGAACAAAATCACACATACATATTATACTGATTTATACTGTTATTGGGATTGCTTTTCTAAAGCTCGCAGACAGGAGGCCTTGTGTATGTTATAATATAAAATAAAATTTACATAATCTTAAATCCTAGTTTGCAGATAGCAGGCTAGGATTTTTTATCGATATTACTTAATCACCAAATAAATAATTTAATATGGAACAGGTTTATGAACAATATACTGATGAAAGTCATAAAGTATGGGAATTGCTATATAAAGAACAGATAGAAATTTTAGCTACCCGTGCTACTAAAAAATATATAGATGGAATAAAAAAAATTGAGTTTGTAGAAGACAAGATTCCTAGATTTACATTTATAAATCAGGTTTTAAAGGAATTGACGGGTTGGCAGGTATACCCTGTTCCAGGAATCATAGATAATAAACCATTTTTTCAATTGTTAGCTCAAAAGAAATTCCCAGCAACTACCTGGATGCGCAGACTTGCACAACTCAAATATATTGAAGAGCCTGATATGTTCCATGATGTTTTTGGTCATGTTCCATTATTGAGTGAACCTTATTTTGCTTCGTTTTTAAGTGGTTTAAGTGAAATTGCGCTTGAATTTATTGATTCTCCTTCAGCAGTAGAATTAATGGCACGAGTATATTGGTATACTGTAGAGTTTGGATTGATCAAAGAAAATAATGAACTTAGAATTTATGGGGCAGGTATTTTGTCATCACCAGGTGAGTCAGTTTATGCGCTTAGTGATAAACCAATTCATTTTGAATTTGATTTAGATAAAGTACTGGAAACTCCTTATATTAAGGATAAGTATCAGGAACAATATTTTGTTGCTGTGTCGTATGAACAATTACATAATCAACTGCCTAGAATACATAAACGAATAAAAGAGGTGGTAGACCTCGAAATCGAGATCAAAGAAGGCCAGAGGTTTCTTTGTAAAGACTTGTTAATCAATATCTAGCTATGCAAATTCAAAAATATTCTATAGAATTCCAGGATAGTAGCTTTTTACAGCTAAATAAACATTTAGCCTCTGTTGGTTATTCAATGATTTTTGTGTTAGTCGATACTAATACAAAAAAAGATTGTTTACCGTTACTTCAATCGGCTTTAAGTGACTACAATCTTAATGTTATAGAAGTTGAAGCAGGAGAGATCCACAAAAACATACAAACCTGTACGAATATATGGAATGCATTAATGGAATTTCAGGCTGATAGAAAATCAGTTTTGATAAATCTGGGCGGAGGCGTGATAGGTGATATGGGTGGTTTTTGTGCCAGCACATATAAACGTGGAATTGAATTTATTCAAATACCAACTACTCTTTTAGCACAGGTAGATGCTTCTATTGGGGGCAAATTGGGTATCGATTACGGGAACGTAAAAAATAGCATTGGGCTTTTTAAAAACCCAAGTGCAGTATATTTGAATATTGCATTTTTTAAAACATTGCCAAGGGCTGAACTTCTTAGTGGTTATGCTGAAGTAATTAAACATGCACTTATTGTTGATAAAAGCTATTGGGAACAGATATTGAATTGTCCAAATATAGATAAGAACGATTGGAAAGTTGTTGTTGAACGATCTCTTCAGGTTAAAAAAAGCATAGTAGAATTAGATCCTTTTGAAAAGGGAATCCGTAAAAGTTTAAATTTTGGACATACCATTGGACATGGAGTTGAAAGTTTGAGCCTAGAGACCGATCATCCCTTGTTGCATGGAGAAGCTGTAGCATTGGGTATGATTACGGAATTGTTTTTAAGTAACAAAATTCTTGGGCTTTCAGATGAACACTTAAATCTTATTTCTAATTTTATTATTAAACTTTTTCCTAAATATAACTTGGATGCTTTGTCAAAAGCTGAAGTTTTGAATCTGATTCATCAGGATAAAAAGAATGAAAACGGACAAGTCTGCTTTACGCTATTAGAGCAGCCTGGGAAGTTTAAAATTAACGTGCATGTAGAAGATGTATTAATTATGGAAGCATTAGAATATTACAATAACCTTTGATTTGCTTGTTAATTCTACTATTTTGAGTTTTATTAAATAAAACTAATTACTTAAATCAATTGAAGAAATGGCTGGAAATACATTTGGTAAACTATTCAAAATAACCACCTTTGGTGAATCTCATGGTAAAGGCATAGGAGTCGTTATTGATGGTTGCCCTGCCAACATAGAATTGGATATGCTTTATATTCAAAATCAATTGAATAGACGTAAACCAGGGCAATCGAAAATTGTAACTCAACGAAAGGAAACCGATGAGTTCGAAATCCAATCAGGTCTTTTTGAAGGTAAAACTACAGGAATGCCACTATCGATTTTTATTGCCAATACAAATCAGAAACCAAGGGATTATGTACATATTAAAGACAAATTCAGGCCATCCCATTCAGATTTCACATATCAACAAAAATACGGAAACAGAGACTATAGGGGAGGAGGGCGTTCTTCCGCCCGAGAAACTGCTGCACGAGTTGCTGCGGGAGCTATAGCCCAGCAAATTCTTAAATCAGAAGGTATTAACATAACTGCTTATGTTAGTCAAGTAGGTCATTTAAGGACTGAGAAAAGTTATCAGGATCTTGACTTCTCTTTAATAGAGCATACTGCTATTCGATGTCCTGACCTTTTAGTTGCAGAAGAAATGATTGCTCTAATCGATGCAATAAGAAAAGATGGAGACACCATTGGCGGGCATGTCACTTGTGTTATTTCAGGATGTCCTGCTGGACTTGGAGAACCAGTATTTGATCGATTACATGCTCAATTGGCAAAAGCAATGCTAAGTATTAATGCATGTAAGGGTTTTCAATATGGTTCTGGATTTGAAGGAGTAGCATTAAGGGGTTCCGAGCATAATGATGCGTTTATTAATGAGAATGGGAAAATTACAACTTCATCGAATAACTCAGGAGGAATACAGGGAGGAATTTCAAATGGCATGGATATTTATTTTACTACTGCTTTCAAACCCGTATCAACTATTATGAAGGATCAGCAATCTGTAAATGTTAAGGGAGAATCAGTAAAAGTTACAGGTAAGGGTAGGCACGATCCATGTGTTGTTCCAAGAGCTGTTCCAATTGTTGAATCTATGGCTGCATTAGTGTTGTTAGATTTCTTATTATTGGCAAAAGCTGATAAGATATAACTTCCCCTTTATTATTCTTAATAAACATAAAAGAGATTAGAATGCGTTTTTCGTCTAAAAAAGCTTACTTTTGCAGTCTGAATACGACTATCGCAACAGGCTAAAAGTCAAATAACCAGCCTTTTGTATCTTTTTTATTCATTTAATTTTAAAAATAAAGTGGCAACACCCAAAACAGTAGCATTTCACACCTTAGGTTGTAAGCTGAACTACTCAGAAACCTCCAGTATTGGACGTTTGTTTGAGGATGCGGGGTACGCTGAAGTAGCTTTTAAAGATGCTGCTGATATTTATGTTATTAATACTTGCTCCGTTACAGATTTTGCTGATCGTAAATGTCGCAAAATTGTTCGTAAAGCTTTGCGAACATCTCCTCATGCTTTTGTGGTTGTTGTAGGCTGTTATGCGCAGTTAAAACCAGATGAGATTGCTGAAATACCAGGTGTCGATCTGGTACTAGGAGCAGCACAAAAGTTCAGGATTTTAGATTATGTAGATGATCTTTCTAAAGCTCCGGAAAAAGGAATGGTAAGGGCTGGAGATGTAAAAGAAGCCAATGAATTTGTTAATGCTTTCTCTTTTGGAGACAGAACCCGTTCTTTTCTAAAGGTTCAGGATGGTTGTAATTACAAATGTACATTCTGTACGATTCCCAAAGCCAGAGGTGCATCCCGTAGTAATACAATAGAAAGTATTGTAAATAACGCTAATGAAATTGCCGGAATGGGTATTAAGGAAATTGTATTGACTGGGGTAAATATTGGTGATTTTGGCAATGGTACTGAAGTCATAGAAGGAGTGCGACCAAAGAAAGAAGCAATGTTCATTGACCTTATCCGTGAACTAGATAAAGTTGAAGGGATAGAACGCTTTAGGATTTCTTCAATTGAACCGAATTTGTTGACCAATGAGATAATAGAATTTGTGGCTAATTCAAAACGCTTTGTACCACATTTTCATATTCCATTGCAATCTGGTAACAATAAACAATTGCGTCAAATGAGGCGCCGCTATAAAAGAGAGTTGTATGTTGACAGAGTAGCTGCTATTCGTAGTCTTATGCCACAATGTTGCATTGGAGTAGATGTAATTGTTGGCTTTCCTGGGGAGACAGATGCAGATTTTCTGGAAACTTATAACTTTATCCAGGAATTAGATGTTTCTTACTTACATGTATTTACCTATTCTGAACGAGCAAATACTCCTGCCGCAGAAATGGAAGCAGTAGTGCCTGTTAATATAAGACGACAAAGAAATGAAATGCTTCGGATCCTCTCAGAAAAGAAACGCCGTTTTTTTTATAATCAATACTTGGGAACTCAAAAGACCGCATTGTTAGAGGCAAAAAATATTAATGGCAAAATGACTGGATTTACTGAAAACTATATTAAGATAGCCATGGAATTTGATGAAAAGTTAATTAATAAATTGGTTCCTGTCCAATTGGAAAATTTTGCAGTTCAGGAAGATGAATTGATGGTAATTGCGAAATCATTTTTATAAATTAAACTTATTTCTTTTAAGTTTGTATTGTTTAGCTGTCTTGATTATTGTAATGGATTAATTTAAAGAACAATAACGCTGTTATGAAAACCTATCCGTATATCCCGTATTCACGTCCTTTTGTTTCCGATGTACAATTGATAGAAAATGCTAAGAAATTCTATAAGGAAATGGATAGCCGACGTACGATTAGGCATTTTTCGAGTAAAACTGTTCCCAAGGAAGTGATTGAAGCGATCATTAAAACGGCTTCTACTGCACCTTCAGGAGCTCATAAGCAACCCTGGACTTTTGCTGTAGTTGCTTCTGTAGAAATGAAGAAAAAAATAAGAGCGGCTGCTGAAATTGAAGAACAGGAAAATTATAACGGAAGAATGTCTGAAGAATGGTTGCGGGATCTTGCCCCTTTGGGAACTGATCAGTTTAAACCTTTTTTAGAAGATGCACCTTATCTGATTGTTGTTTTTAAAAAAACTTATGAAATTCATCCTGAAGGAAAAAGGAAAAATTATTATGTTAGTGAATCTGTTGGTCTTGCAGCTGGTTTTTTAATTGCTGCCATACATCAAGCTGGTCTTTGTTCACTAACACATACGCCTAGCCCTATGAATTTTTTAGAGCGAATCTTAGAACGACCTAAGAATGAAAGGGCTGTATTGTTGATTCCAGTTGGATATCCTGCGTCAAATGCAGAGGTTCCGGATATTCATAGAAAAGAACTAGATGATGTTAGTGTTTGGTATTGATCGGTTTAATAAAAAAGAATAAAACTTTTGAAAGAATAAAATTGCAAATGGATAAATTAATAATAGGGACAAGAGGGTCTAAATTGGCACTATGGCAAGCTAACTATACACAAGAAAGGTTAAAGAGCATAGGAATTGGTTCTGAGTTGAAGATTATTAAGACAAAAGGAGATCAAGTTCAGCATTTAAGTTTTGATAAGATTGAAGGGAAAGGATTTTTCACAAAGGAGATAGAAGATGCCTTGTTAAACAATGAGGTGGATCTTGCTGTACATTCTATGAAAGATATGCCTACTACACAGCCTGAGGGGTTGTGCCTTGCTGCCATTTCTTATAGGGAAGATGCTGCTGATTGTCTTGTTATTCGTAAGGATATTGTAGAGGGTAAAGGGGTCCTAAAGCTACCTAAAAATCCAATTGTTGGCACTTCTTCAGCACGTAGAAAAGCTTTGATAAAAGAAGTGCGTCCGGATGCAGTATTGAAAGATATACGTGGTAATGTTCCTACAAGATTAGAAAAGTTGAGAGAGGGTCAATTTGATGCTATAATTTTAGCTATGGCAGGTATTAAAAGACTTGGATTGGATATGAGTGATTTTGAAGCTATACGTTTGAATCCCAAAGAATTTGTTCCTGCACCTGCACAGGGCGTTTTAGCCTGGCAAGCCAAAAAATCGAATGAAGGTATCTGTAAGCTATTAAGAAAAATTCATGATAAAGAAGTACTAAGATGTACTAATATTGAACGTACTGTATTGAAAATGCTCGATGGGGGTTGCCATCTTCCTTTGGGTGTTTATTGTGAAATGGATAATTTGGGATATTATCATGTATATAGCATTTTGTCCGGTGGTTTGGATAAGGAGTTGCATAGGGTAAATGTTTCTTCAAGTATCTCAATAAATTTAGCCAAACAGGTATATGACAGATTGGTGGAAAATGTTAATCTGTAACCTAATTTTTTTGTTATGACTGTTTTTATTTCAAGGGACCTTAGTTCAGATAGTGTTTTTCGGCAAATGTTGGAAGATAGAGTTACTATTGTAGATCGGTCGTTGTTGGGATTTGAACCTGTTAAATTTGATCATATCCCAAAAGCCGACTGGTTGTTTTTTTATAGTAGAAATGGTGTTAAATATACTTTGTCTCAGTTAGATTCTACTAATGATTTGCCCTCAATTGCTGTAATTGGAAGTGCTACTGCAGATTTCCTTCATTTGCATTACAATATAGAAGCAGCTTTTGTTGGGAATGGCAAACCAGAACAAACGGCTACGGCGTTTTTAGAGGTATCTGCAGGTAAAGAGGTTGTTTTTTTGCAGGCTCGTAATTCACGTCAATCGATACAAAAACTTTTGGGACGCCATATTAAAAGTACCTGTTTAGTGGTATATGATAATAGTTTTAAAGCTGATCTTGATATTCCTTATGCAGAGATACTTGTCTTTACAAGCCCTATGAATGTGCAGGCATATTTTTCAAAAAACATCATCATGAAAGGTCAGATTTGTATAAGTATAGGTGCTTCAACTGCACAGGTGTTAAAGCAATTAAATATAGATAATTTTGTTGTTGCTGAACAGGCGAATGAAGAAGCACTGGCAAAAGCTTGTTTGTCAATTATTGATAATTAACCATATAATTTATGTTCATAGAAGAAAATAACCGTTTAAAGGCTACTTGTACATTTGACAATTTTGTAACTGCATTTACTTTCATGACTGAGGTAGCATTCTGGGCAGAAAAGCAAAATCATCATCCGAATTGGTCCAATGTATACAATACAGTAGAGATTGAATTAACCTCACATGATGCTGGAAATACCGTTACTGATAGGGACCATAAGCTAGCCAAGAAAATCGAGCAACTTTATCAAAAGTACCTTTAATAAATGGATCCGATCCTTCATTATTTTCCCGATTTAAGCGACCAACAGATCGCGCAGTTAAGCCAAATTGGTGACCTTTATAAAGAATGGAATAGTAAAATAAATGTAATATCAAGAAAGGATATTGATAACATTTATTTACATCATATTCTACACTCTATGGGCCTGGCGAAGGTAATACAGTTTAAACCAAGTGCTAAGATTCTTGATCTTGGAACAGGAGGGGGGCTCCCTGGAATTCCTTTAGCAATCTTATTTCCTGAAGTAGACTTTTTTTTGGTAGATTCGATTGCAAAGAAAGTGCGGGTGACACAGGCAATAGCAGATGCAGTAGGCCTAAAAAATGTGCGATCAAAACAAATCCGCGTAGAAGAAGTAACGGATACTTTTGATTTTGTAATTACACGCGCAGTTGCAGTTCTTCCAAAATTGGTTAACTGGACAAGAAATATTATCAGTAAAGATCATAAGCATGGTATGCCTAATGGTATTTGGGCTTTAAAGGGAATTGATCGTGCTACTGAAGAAGCTACTCAATTACCAAATAATGCTTATTCGGAGGTATATCCTATGAGTAATATTTTTGAAGAATCATTTTTTCAGACGAAATGTATAATTTATGTTCAAGGATAGTTATGGAAATAAATTAATGTGCTTCGAGCCAATTCACACCTGTGTCTATTCCTACTAAAATAGGAACTTTGAGATTTTCCAAAGAATTTCGCATGTTCTCATCAATAATAGGTTTTACCCTATCCAGTTCTTCTTTGGGAACATCGAAGATCAATTCATCATGCACCTGAGATGTCATTTTGGTTTTAAAACCACCATCTTTAAGTGCTTTGTGAATTTTTATCATTGCCAATTTGATCATGTCAGCAGCAGAGCCCTGTATAGGTGTATTAATTGCATTCCGCTCTGCACCTGCGCGAACCATTCCATTTCTTGAGTTGATGTCTCTGAGGTAGCGTCTGCGGCCCTTTAAGGTGGAAACATATCCTAATTCCCTCGCACTGTTTACTACAGTTTCCATATATGTTTTGAGCCCCTGGTATTCATTAAAATACTGGTCTATCAGTTTTTTTGCTTCTGTTCTTTTAATGCCTAAGTTTTTTGACAGGTTGGTAGCACCTGCACCATAAATTATACTAAAGTTTACAGTTTTTGCATTGTAGCGTTGTTCTTTGTTGACCGCATCAATTGAGATGCCGTAAATTCGGGCGGCAGTCGCTTTATGGATGTCGAGGCCATCTTGAAACGCTTTTAACATCGCTTCATCACCACTGATCTCAGCAACAAGACGCAATTCTATTTGAGAATAATCTGCTGCAAGAAGTATGTGGTCATTGTCTTTTGCAACAAAAGCTTTGCGCACCTCTTTGCCCCGCTCTGAACGGATTGGAATGTTCTGTAAGTTTGGATTTTGAGAGCTTAATCTTCCGGTAGCTGTCAATGCCTGATTAAATGAACTATGGATTCGGTTGGTACGTGAACTAACCAATTTCGGTAATGCGTCAACATAAGTTGATTTTAGTTTTGCTAAAGAACGGTAGATTAGTAAATCAGCAACTACTTCATGTTCTAAGGCTAATTCAGAGAGCTTTTCTTCATTGGTAGAAAATTGCCCTGTTTTTGTTTTACTCCAGCGGTAAGGGATTTCCATTTTGTTAAACAGAACATCTCCTACCTGTTTTGGCGAGTCCAGATTGAAAGTATTGAGCCCGGCAGCATCAAATATTTTTTTCTTTGTTTCTGTAATTTGGTCATCCAGGACTTTAGAATAGGAATTCAAGAAAGGAACATCTAGGTTGACACCATTGTATTCAATTTCTACTAGAACATCTATTAGCGGTTCTTCAATTTCATTGTAAAGATTTAATAATTCTCCTTGAAGCAATTTGTCAAGTTCTAGTTTTATTTGTAAGGTAATGTCTGCATCTTCAGCTGCATACTCTTTGACTTTTTCAACTGGGATGTCACGCATGTTCAATTGGTTTTTACCCTTTTTGCCAATCAGAGATTCTATAGAAACAGGTGCGTATTTTAAATAGGTTTCTGACAGATAGTTTAAGTTGTGGCGACTTTGTGGTTCCAAAACGTAATGCATGATCATGGTATCCCAGTATTTTCCTTTTACATTTATACCATACCATTTTAACATGAGGATATCATACTTGATATTTTGTCCGATTTTATCAATTGAAGGATTTTCAAAAACATCTTTGAATTCCATAACAAGATTTTTTGCATCTTCCTGATTTGAAGGGACAGGCACATAATATGCTTCTTTAGCTTTAATTGAAAATGCTATGCCTACCAATTCTGCTTCGGATGTGTTCAGTCCTGTAGTTTCGGTGTCAAAGCAAAATGTTTTTCCTTTTAATAGTTTGTTTATTAGATCAGCTCTGGCTTGTTTACTGTCGACTAAATGATAGCTATGTTCTACATTGTCAATGTGATTTGGGACAATACTACCAGGTTTTTGGCCAATTGATTTTGGGGCACTACTTTCTACTACATTTCCAAAAAGGTCATATTGTACTTTTGCTTTTGGAGTCGATTCGCCTAAAATTCTTTTGGATAGCCTACGAAATTCTAATTCATTAAAAATATCCTGTAGATCAGGTCGGTTGAAAGGTTCTACTTTATAGTTTTGTGCATCAAATTGAATGGGGCAATCAATAGCGATTGTAGCAAGTTTTTTGGATATTAAGGCATCTTCTCGACCAGCTTCTACTTTTTCTCTTTGTTTCCCTTTGAGTTCATGTGCATGTTCAAGTAGGCCTTCTATGTTGTCATATTGCTCTAAAAGTTTTACAGCGGTTTTGGCGCCTATCCCTCTAATGCCAGGTATATTATCTACAGCATCTCCCTGTAAACCAAGTATGTCAATTACCTGGTCTATTCGTTTTATTTGCCATTTTTCTAGAATTTCCTTTTTCCCCAAGACTTCAACTCCATTCCCAAATCTTGCAGGTTTATACATAAATATTTTTTCGGAAACCAATTGAGCATAATCTTTATCAGGGGTCATCATGTATACCTCGAAGCCCTCTTTTTCTGCTTGTTTTGCTAAGGTTCCTATGACATCATCAGCTTCATAGCCTTCGCAAAATGCAACGGGGATATTAAAGGCTTTGATAATTTTTTTTATGTATGGGATTGATAGGGTAATATCTTCAGGTTGAGCTTCACGTTGCGCTTTATATGGTTCATACATGTCGTGTCTGAAAGTAGGGCCGGGTAAATCAAAAACCACAGCAATATGGCTAGGTTTTTCTTTTTGAAGAACATCCCAAAGCGTGTTTGTGAATCCAGTGATTGCAGAGACATTCATCCCTTTTGAGTTGATAAGTGGGTTTCTGATAAAAGCGAAATGTGCACGATAAATTAATGCAAAGGCATCGAGCAAAAATAATTTTTTCATTGTCTGTTTTTAGAATAATTTGATAAGATGAAACTACAAAAAAACCTTAAAAGCAATATTTATACGTATTATTAAACTATTGGAGATCAATGTTTTTTAAATCCTTAGTTTTTAATGGGAGCCAACTAATTCCTATACCATATGTACCATGAGCATAATTGATTCCATGACCAAAAAAGATATCAATCTGAATATTGTCTCTAACTAAATACATTAAACCGGCATCATAGAGGAAATTGAAATTAGATGGTACAGAGGAATCCCACATACTACTGCCTTCAATATAAAAAGTCCACCTTTTCATTAGTGCAAAAGAAATTAAGTAAGAAACCTGTAAGCCACCAAAATAATTTGATTGTCTAAGTTGAGAAAAATCATAGTTGTGTGACAACATGTAATAAAAGTTCATTTTTTTGCCCACCCCATGACTAACATTGATTAAGTGTTGTGCTTTTATTATATTTGGATATAGTGGGATGTGCGCTTCTGCTATATAAGCTACCTTTACTTTTTTATTTACAATTCCCCATTTCAGGCCAGCCATTAGACTCCCATCAAATGAGAATTCATCTATACCGTGCATTCTGGTCATAGATGAGCGGATACCAGTTTTTAGTTCAAAGTTGTTAGCTACTCCAAAACGAAAATCAGTTATTGTCAACCCCCAGTTATCCATTCTACTCATTAAGTCCAGCCCAATTCCAGTTTCCAGTTGAAGATGTCCTTTAGGGATGGTTATAGAGGAATAGCATTGTCCTGGTCGGTCTGTGTCAATAATTGGATTATCCTGAGCTGAAAGATGAGTGGCAATTATAAAAAATAGCAAAAAACAGGTAAATTTTCTCATTGTTATGCATTTTGATGAAGAAGGATAATTAATCTAATTCAAAATTTATTCATATAGAAGATCTAGATATATAGGTAAGTGGTCGCTAAAACCACCAATAAATCGTGGCCCTGAATAGGTTCGAAATGGTTTTAAGCCTAAAAATTTAGTATCTTCAACTAATAGAAACCTTGCAGCAAATATATGGGCACCTTTTTTAGAAGCCCTTAAATGATTTTCACGCCTTTCATTAAGCAATTTTTCGGAGACAATTATATGATCTAGCGTTCCCCAGTGACCCTGGTATTTGTGAGAACCTAATTGCCAGTTTTTACTTAAAAGGTGCATATAATTATACAGGTCACCTTCTTTAAGGTTATCTATTTCACCTTTTGCTCTTAGGGTTTCTACCAGACTTTTATTGTCAGAATGATCATTAAAGTCACCCATGACTACTGCCTTTAGGTTTGGATTTTCGCCATATAATTGATCAACTTTTTTACGTACGATAGAGGCTACATATACACGTTTAGGCTCACTTTTTATTTGGCCACCCCATCTTGATGGCCAGTGATTAACAAATACGCTAAGGGTATCCCTTCCAAGTATTTGACCACGGACGTGTAAAACGTCTCTTGTTCTAAGTGTTTTGTCAAAAGGGAAATTTACTCTTAAAGCTTCATGGTCTATATATTTAAATTTTGAAGGACGGTAAATAAAGCCAACGTCTATACCCCTTCTGTCAGGAGACTCCTCATAGATGACTTTGTATCCAAATTTTCTTAGTGGAGTTTTATTTATAAGGTCATCTAAAACCTTTTTATGTTCCAATTCACAAAACCCAAT
This sequence comes from Saprospiraceae bacterium, assembly GCA_022448945.1. Taxonomy (GTDB): domain Bacteria; phylum Bacteroidota; class Bacteroidia; order Chitinophagales; family Saprospiraceae; genus Aureispira. Next base: position 7,090 of record JAKVCV010000036.1, on the reverse strand, counting down.
TGCAGCAGGGGGTTCCCAACCACCAACAGCCATTAGCACTTTATAAATATTGTTTAGTTTTTGTTGATACCTGTAATAGCTCCAGCCTTTCATTCCCTCTGGGGTGAAGTCTTCATCTCTTTTTGTACTGTCATCTTCCGGAAAAAAAAGATTTTCTGTGTTATAAAACATTAATCTTATACCCTTATTAAGACGTGGGGCATCATCGAAATCATTTAATCCTAAGGTGAGATTCGCTATAGCGTTTTCCAACACCTTTTTTCGAATTTCAGTACTGTCTGTTTCTTGTGCTATTGAACTAGTAGTACCAAATAGAAAAAGAAAAAACAAAAGGAGATACTTTACTTTTGCATTTTTAGTAAATGAGGAACATATGTACTTATATTTTCTATTGTCCATTATATTTTTCTGTAATTTTTTGTATTGAAGCCTATTTGTTTTTTGAATGACAAATTTCTCTGTAATTTTTAGTTGAATTTAGTAACGAACTTATATAGAACTGAGTAATTAAACATTGTTAGCACTAAATATAGAAAGCGCAATTTACGATATCATTTACATATTATAAATTGATTGAATCTACAAAATAGCTGTTTATTAGAACTTCAAGTACTTTCTTCAAGATTTTTGTAGAAAATATCATTTTAACTGCCAGAAAAACATAACTGGATACTGTGGATACGACAATTATTATGTGTTTGCCCAAAACTTTATCAACTAATAAAGACTGATTTATTCTACCAAAAAAACTGTCTATTGAGAATAAACAATCCTATTTAAGTAATATAGATGTCTATATTTAGCAAGGTCAATTTGTGCGTTCAAGAAATTCAGTTTCAAGGCTCTTTTTTCGAACTTTTAAGTGATTAATCACTATATCTTTTTCAAATAAAAATTTGTTAATGTCTGATGGAGAAAAACCGTCTTTAATTTTGAGTTCTAATATACTGCTATCTTCACGGATCGAAATAACAAAGGGTGCTTTAGAAAGGACATTTTTAAGTTGAATCAAATTAACAGAGCTTACTTCGATTATTGGTTCATTACTTAATACTTCAGAAACACTGCCTGAGACCAATAGTTGACCATATTTAATTATAGCTACATGATCGCAGACTTTTTCTACTTCATCAATAATATGACTGGCTAATAATATTGTTTTTCCACGTTGCCCAATTTTTATGAGTAGATTTCTGACTTCAACTATGCCTTGAGGGTCAAGACCATTAGTTGGTTCATCAAAAATTAGTACTTCTGGATCACCTATTAATGCTCCTGCAATAGCAAGTCTTTGTTTCATGCCTAAAGAGTATGTGCTAAATGGGGAACTTACTCGTCCACTAAGCCCAACTAGATCAATTAATTCAGGAATTTTATTATTCTTTACCTGTTTGATATGTGCTATTATTTCTAAATTTTTTTTTGCATCCATATAGGGGTAAAAATTTGGAGTTTCTAGAATTGCTCCAATACGTTTTCTTGATTTAGCAGATGGACGTTCCTCAAACCAGTTATAACTGCCAGATGTGGGATTAATAATTCCAAGAATCATTCCTAGCGTTGTTGTTTTTCCACTTCCATTTGGGCCGAGAATACCATAGATGTTGCCTTTTGAAATATTGAGATTTAGATTGTTGACAGCAACTATGTTTTTATTGTAAGTTTTACTGAGGTTTTTTGTTTCTAAAATGATCATAATATTTTATTTTGTCAGTAGAATCTTGAATTTAGATACGAGTCTGTACATTCCTTTGGGTATAAAACTTATTGGGTTCTCACGCAGATCAATTAATTCCAAATTTGGTAATTGGTTTAAAAGTGATGGATCTGGAATTTTACGGAAGTTACACCCTTTTAAACTTATCGTTTTTATTTTGTCAAAAAATGTTATGCTTGTGGGAAGTTCATTTAACTTTTTTATTGGACTTAAACATATTATGTCTCCCTCAATAAATTGCTCAAACCACTGTTTTTCCTGTTCTTTAGAGCTGTAATCCAGTATATAAGAAAAAGCTACTTTATGTTTTTTAAATAAATATTCTGCTACCTTCAAGCCATCCCAGTAAGGAGATTGTTCAGTAACGTTTTTAATTCCCTGATAAATTAACTGTTCACTTTTATTGGGGGTGTAAAATTTAAAAGAGGATTTCGGCAAAATAACAGGATCAAAATCTGGCATCCTCCTATAGAAGATCGCCTTCATTTCATTTCTTAATGTAAAGTTGCCAGTATCAATAGAAGTATAAGCCATTAATAATTCTGTGAGTAATTTGTCTAACAATTCATTGTCTTTTGCTATTTGTAGTGCGAGTGAAATGTTCTCGTTTTGTTCACTTAGTAATAAATCAATAATTTTTCCTTGATGTTCAAGTATCCATTTTGCAGGTTGTCTAGGATATAGATATGCCAGCAACATTTTTTCTGAAATAAATGCCATTTTAGGATGCCAGTACTCAAGTTGCAATTTAGATATCTGCTTTCCCACGACAATATGTGTAGTTAAAGGGCTTATTTGATTACTAATGTCAATTTCTGATGGCCACATATCTTTATTGATCCATTCAGTTTTTCCAAGTACGGCTATTTTACTCTTTTCGTATATTTCTCCTGTAAAATGTTCTACAATAAAGTTCCTTATAGATTGTGAAAAGCTTACATAATTTATTAATAATAAAGGAATGATGTTTTCTATGCTACCCGTATATTTTTTATTCATAAAAATTTGAAATGCTGCATTTTTTATTTCAAAAGAGGCATTTCTTTTTTTTAGAATGCGAAGAACTTTATATAGTTGTTTTAATTTATCAACTGGAAATTTTAACCTAAAGTGCAGGTCTAGTTTTTCCAAATGGTCTAGTTGTTCCATTTCAAGCAGGACCTCAGGGAAAACAGAAAAATGATTTGAAGTGCAAATTAGTTCTTTTAATAGAGGAAGATTTCCGAGTTCTAAAGGTAAATCCCGAATTGCATTAAATCCTAAATCTAGAAGTTCTAATTGGTAAAGTTTTTCAATTGAAGTAGGTACTGTTTTTATATTATTACCTTTTAACTTTAGGACTTTTAGTTTTGTTAGTTTTGAAATCACCTCAGGGAAATTTGACAATTGGTTGTTGGATAATATCAGAACTTCAAGGTGTTTGAGCGTTGCGATCGAATTTGGGAGTGATTGCAACTTGTTATTTGATAGGTCTAAATGCTTTAAGTGTACTAGTCTACTTAATTCTTTGCCCAACTCAACAATATTGTTGTAACTCAAATCAAGATGTTCAAGAGTAGGGTGCTCAAAGGCCTCTTTAGGTATGCAATCAATACCTAAGTTGTTTATATATAAAATGTTTTCTGATAAAATGTTAAGTCGTTTAGTCATAATTAGAAATAAAATTACCCCTTTTTATATTAAAAATCATTCAAATTGGTTTACATTTCTGTTATATTTGTTAAACAGTGTTTCATATAATGATTATCCTGACAGTTTTTTGTTTTTAGTAGGCAGAAAATTTAGGTCTATTTAATGTGCGTCTACAATTTTAATATTTATGAAAAAAATTCTCATACCTACAGATTTCTCAGAAAATGCTACTAAGGCATTAAATTATGCAATTGTGCTAGCAAATGAATTTAAAGCTACATTACATGTTTTACACACTTTTCAAAGTACTTCACATGCTGGACGATTGGCAAATGTTGACCGATTGATAAAAGAAGATCGAGATAAGGAAATGGATGATTTGTTGGATGATTTAAAAAGTAAATACCAGTATTCATTAGATATTAAAGGGCGTTGCAGAAAAGGTTACACTGTAGAAGTTATAGAAGATGAAATCACTAAAGTAGAAGCGGAACTTGTTGTTATGGGAACACAAGGAGCTTCAAGTATTGGTAAAAAAATTATGGGTAGTACCACTAGTAATCTTATAAAAGATATTGATACACCTATTCTTGTTATACCTAATGAAGCAAAAGATATAAATTTTGAACATTTGGTTGTTGCGCTTGATGCATTGGATAATCGAGATGTAAATGTACTGGAACCTATGCTTGATTTTGCTAAAACACTAAATTTACCTATAAATCTTCTTCATGTTTCAAGTGGTTCTTATCACACGGATATTGATCCTGATATCAAAGAATATATAACTCAAAATGGTATGGATTTTTCTTATGATAAAGTACAATCTAATGATGTTCTTGAGGGTATTTTAGATTATGCAGGAAAAAAATCTAATAGTCTGTTGTGCTTGGTTTCCAGGGAGCGAAACTGGTTTGAAAGTTTATTCCGAAGTAGCATTAGTCAACAAATAGCTTTACAGTCAGATATACCACTGTTAGTTCTGCATGATGTCGCAGAATAAAGCAATAGAGTTGATTTATATTATTAGATTCTTTTAGGTAAAAACTTTGTTGTGTTGCTCCTGAACACGTATAAAAGTCGTTCGCTTTGTTAATTCCTTTAATCTTCTTGCTCCAACATATGTACAGGTAGAACGTAAGCTTCCCAGAATATCATAAATTGTTGAAACAACAGGACCTCTATATGGAATTTTAACCGTTTTGCCTTCAGATGCACGGTATTCTGCTACTCCACCTGCGTGCTTATCCATGGCAGTTTCAGAACTCATTCCATAGAATAGCTTAAACTTCTGATCATTTTCTTCTGTAAGTTCTCCTCCGCTTTCATCGTGTCCTGCTAACATACCTCCCAGCATAACAAAATCTGCTCCACCTCCAAATGCTTTTGCTATATCACCTGGTATTTTACAACCACCATCAGAGATGATTTGGCCCCCTAAGCCATGAGCAGCATCAGCACATTCGATTACTGCAGAAAGTTGAGGATATCCGACACCTGTTTTAACTCGGGTAGTACATACAGATCCTGGGCCAATGCCAACCTTGATAATGTCAGCACCGGACAATATAAGCTCTTCAACCATTTCGCCCGTGACTACATTTCCTGCAAGAATGACTTTATTGGGGTGACTTTCTCTTGTTTGTTTAACAAAATCAACAAAATGCTGTGAATATCCATTGGCAACATCTATGCAGATGAATTTAAGTTCTGGGTGTTTAGAAAGCAAATAATTTAATTTTTCAGCATCCTTATACCCTGTGCCAGTACTAATTGCAATGTGATTAACTATTTCTTTTGGGGAGTTTGCAAGAAATGAACTCCAGTCATCTATAGAGTAATGTTTGTGTATTGCAGTAATCAATTTAGACTCAAATAATGCTCTTGCTATCCCAAATGTGCCAACTGTATCCATATTTGCAGCAATTATTGGAATACCTTCCCATGTGTTTTCACTGTGTAAAAAAGTAAAATTACGTAAAAGAGAAACTTCTTTTCGAGATTTTAGAGTTGATCGTTTTGGACGAAACATTACGTCTTTGAAACCTAGTTTTATATCTGATTCTATTAGCATTGGAATTTTATATTAGATAAGTGATTTTTTTAGCCCTCAAAGGTACAAATAAAAGCTTAGATTTGAGACGGTTATATAAATATTATTTTAAGTTTTTTTTCATTTTTTATAATATATTATAATTATAATATATTTTTTTTCCATATGGTGGAATTTTTCCATGTTTCCCACTCGCTTAAAAGTATAAATACCTGTATATCAACTACTTGTATTTTGGTCTGTTTTTTGTCTATAACATAAACGGTGATTCTCTCACTTTTTACACTAAACATTCAATAAACCATGAAAAGAACACTATTTTTACTTTCGATATTTTTAGTATCTTATATTTTAGTTTTTGCACAGCAAGGAGTAGCCCTTAATAAAGACGGCTCTCTTCCCAATAATTCAGCTGTTTTAGATCTTACATCTCCCAATCAAGGGTTTTTAATTCCTCGAATGACAGAGGCTCAAAAAAATGCAATTAACAATCCGGCAATTAGTTTATTAGTTTTTCAAACAAACGGGACTCTACCAGGTTTCTACTATTACAGTTGCTACGGTTGGCAACATGTAGGGTCACTACCAGCAGGTAGTGGCTGTGCTATAGTAGCTTCCGTTAATGTCGATAATAATGTAAGTACGAATGGAGGTTCCGACGGACAAGCAACTGTCACTCAAACGTGTGCTATTGCACCCATTACCTACTTATGGTCTGATAACCAAATTACACAAACAGCGGTAGGTTTATCTGCTGGTTCTTATTGTGTAACTATCACGGATGCTAATTCCTGTACTTTTACAGATTGTGTTTTTATTTCAGAACCTAGTGGGCCACCAGCTTTTGTTTGTGGTGATCCTTTGATTGATATCCGTGATGGTAAGGTTTATACTACTGTACAAATAGGCACACAGTGCTGGATGGCAGAAAACCTAAATATAGGTACTCAAGTACATTCCTTAAACAATAATCAAACTAACAACTCGATTATTGAAAAATTTTGTGATGGGAACTCTTCTCTTAAATGTGATATTTATGGTGGTTTGTATCAATGGCAAGAAATGATGGATTATGTATATGTTGAAGGGACACAAGGTATTTGCCCCGTTGGTTGGCATGTGCCAACGGATGCTGAATGGTGTATACTTGAAAATTTTGTTGATTCCGGAATTGTTTCGTGCAACACAACTTCATGGAGAGGAGCCAATGTAGGTGGTGCGCTAAAGTCTTTAACTACTGATTGGAACTCACCTAATACTGGTGCTACCAATTCGGCGGGATTTAATGGTCTCCCTGGAGGCTATGCGAGTTTAAGTGGTGGATTCCCTGGCCCTGGCAATGTCGCTTACTTTTGGTCTTCAAGTGAGTCTGGAACAGGTCAATGGGGGGCAACTTCTATAGGGAGAGGTTTGAGCTTTTTAAAATCACAGGTTTATCGCGGAGTTACTACTGATCTTCAGTCTAGTGGATACAGTGTTCGATGTGTTATGGATTGATTTGTAACTGATTTTTATAAAAAAATGGATGGGGCAAACTGATACAAAGGTATAGCCGATAGGGAGAACTCCCTATCGGCTATATAGGTTTTAGATACTTATAGTTTAAATTCTTACCTCAACAACAAAACATCTCCTTTTATTACTTCTGTATGACCATCCAAGAATAACACCTCAGCATACCAGATATA
>JAKVCV010000035.1 GCA_022448945.1 Saprospiraceae bacterium | reverse complement strand
GTTTTTAAAATAAGCTTTCCACAATAATCCTAGACAGTTAAAACAATAAATTCATGCAATTTTACAGTAAAAGAAATTTAAACTTCCTACTAAACGAAGTTTTTAATATTGAGCATCTTTCTAAATATCCTTTATTCTCAGACCATAACAAAGAAACCTATGACATGGTCCTTAGTGCATGCGAAGATATTGCAACTAATAAATTACAACCATTGTTAGTAGAAATGGATCGAAATGCTCCTGAGTTTGTTGATGGCAGAATCAAAGTTCATCCCGCTATGAAAGACCTAATGAAGGAATTTGGAGAAGGTGGATGGATCAGCGCTCCCCTATCTTATGAAGAAGGTGGTCAACAAATGCCTTATATGATCTTCAACGCTACAATGTTTATTATGGGAGCTGCGAATTATTCGGTGGCTGCATATCCCTTTTTATCAGCTGGTGCAGCAAACCTGATTCGTAGTTTTGCGACAGACACGCAAAAAAAATACTACCTGAGCAAGATTTACAGCGGAGAATGGCAAGGAACAATGGCCTTGAGCGAACCGGAAGCCGGAAGTTCTTTGGGCGACATTACCACATCAGCGACACCAACTAATGAAGGACATTACCTAATAAAAGGACAGAAAGTTTTTATCTCCTGTGGGGACTACGATGGTGTTGAAAACATTGTACATATGATGCTTGCGAGGATCAAAGGTGCCCCTAAAGGAACCAAAGGAATTTCACTGTTTATCGTACCACGTCTTCGTGAAGATGGCAATGGAGGTCTTGAATTCAATGATGTAATAACAGGTGGAGTTTTCCATAAAATGGGATACAAAGGTGCACCAATTGCACATCTGATCACAGGCGAAAATGATGACTGCAGGGGCTATTTAGTTGGCGACGCAAACAAAGGACTCAACTGTATGTTTCAACTAATGAACGAAGCACGTATTGCTGTAGGATTTAACGCAACTTCAATAGCTTCTGCTGCTTATTATGCATCACTGCAATATTGTCGAGAGCGGACTCAAGGTCGTAGAACTGGTCATTATTCTGATGAACCTGTTTTAATTATAGAGCATGCTGATGTAAAACGGATGCTACTTTTTCAAAGATCGATAATAGAAGGCAGTTTGGGTTTATTAATAGAATGTTCCCGATATGCGGACCTAACCCGGGTAACAAGTGGTGCAGAACAAAAGAAATATCACGACCTACTAGGTCTGCTTACTCCTATAGCCAAGTCCTACCCTGCTGAAATGGGATGCCTTAGCACCAGTGCTGCTATTCAATGTCTTGGTGGTTATGGTTTTACAGAAGATTTTTTACCAGAACAATTCTACAGGGAAGCAAGAATTCATCCTATACATGAAGGCACAACAGCGATTCATGGTATGGATCTCTTAGGAAGAAAAATTGCAAAAGATCAAGGTGCTACGCTTCGCATTCTAATCGCAGAAATAACAACTACCATACAACAAGCAAGTACACACGAAAAGCTAGAAAAAATTGCAAAAGAGCTAGGCATTACATTAGAAAAATTAGTTGATGTCACTATGAATCTTACCATGATGGGAATGCAAGGGGAATACGAACCATTTCTTGCTGATGCTACCTTATATCTAGAAGCATTTGGAATCGTTATTATTGCATGGCAATGGCTGAAACAAGGAATTGTAGCTGTTGAAAAAACAGATGGTTCCGAAGATAGCTTTTATCAGGGGAAAATATATACTATGGAGTATTTCTATAAGTACGAACTGCCGAAAACAAGGGCACTGCTTACCAGCCTCAAGAGTAATTCAAAAGTAACTATTGAAATGCAGGATGCTCATTTTGAATAATTTAATATACTTTATATAATATTCAACACCAAATTAAGGCTCTTTAACCTACTCCTCCTTGTATTAATTTAATATATCATTTTATATTCTTCAGGTCTTAGAATTGGGGAATTAATCAATTTGAGAAAAAAGGATATATTGTTCAATAAAAATATTATATTGGTAAGAGGTGGTAAAGGAAAAAAGGATAGGACTACCCTACTTGCTAATAGTACTTCAATTATTTTAAATAATTATTTAAAAATATACAAACCTAAGTACTGGCTTTTTGAAGAGTTTAACCGTAGGAGTCAATATAGCAGAACTAGTATCAATAATATTATAAAACGGTCCTGTAAAATTGCTGGTGTTCATTCTATCTCTGCTCATACATTACGACATTCTTTTGCTACACACCTTTTAGAACAGGGTACTGACATTAGATATATACAAACTTTATTGGGTCATAGCAGTAGTAAAACAACTGAGATCTATACACATGTAAGTAAAAAGTCACTGGGAAATATTAAAAGCCCATTAGATAGCATTTTGGACAATAACACAAACATTAACAACAAATTATAACGATAATCATATAGTAGACATAAACGCAAGGTTTGTTTATACATACGTTAGCTGCAAGCAAAATGAAACAACAACAGACATTTATATTGATAATAATCTTTCTCCTGACTAGTCTTACGAGTTTTCAAGCCCAAGGTCTTAAAAGGACAATTAAAACGTTCACTCAGATAATGTCTCAAACGCAGGTAGCGCAGGCTGAATTTGTTGGGATGCTAAAACCACTGATTGATCCAAGTTCAAATGTTGATAGTCTTTGCATTGACTACTATCAACACTGGAAGTACAACAAAGACATTAAGAGTTTTCCGCTAAAAATAAAAATTGGAAAAATTGACAAGCACTCAAAAGACAGAGCGACTGTACAGATTTCTAATATTTGGAATTGGCCAACTGGAGAAAAATACTTTTTTCTATCTGAGAGCACATGGATAAAGAAAGATGACAAGTGGTATCGGACAGACCAGCCAGCAAAAATTATTGAGAAAAGAAAAATTGAAGAAAAATAGCAAGCAGCTAACAAAACCTAAACAGCATTAAAACGCAGTTTAGCCATACCGTTAGTGGCAATTAAAATCAAAATATTAAATCAACACTAAAACACATTCGTCTTACATAGGCATTCTTGGATTTTATATCGTTTTTTATTAAATTAAGTTATAATTAAATAAAGGCTGCAAAAAAGTTCTTTCACTTTTTTATTTTAATTTAACATTTATCTTAATATGGTTTATTTTATTTTATTTCTATTTCTTATTTTACTCCCCTGGATCATTTCTTTCATTCAGTTATATCAAACAAAAGGCATTTATATTTGGTTTGTAAATATATTTATTTTTATGTTTATAATCGCTCTTTTGTTTTTATTTCTTTCTGCTTTGGGTGCAGGATCGACAAGATTTGGGCCGCCAGATTCTGCATTTTCTCTAGTCGCTGCAGTCCTTATTGCTCCATTCTGGGGTTTGATTTTATGGAGATATTCATATAAGAGAAAGAAGAAAATGATGGTAAAAACTTCTCCTTTTGATGATGTTTTAGATGCTGATTAAATTAAACTCATACCCATTAACGATACGACAATGAAAAATATAAAAGCCACTAACAATATGTAAAAATGCACTAAAACGCATTTTACACTTAACGTTAGCCATCATTAATAAATACAAGCAAAAAATTAATAATTATAATAACAAAATCTATGAAAAATCTAATTACAATTTTATTTGTATCACTCTTTATTTTGATTGTACAAAATTGTATAGGACAAATAGAAAATAATAAAGACCCACAAACTGACACTTTAAATGGTATAGTTGAAACTTTTTATGAAAATGGAAAATTAAAAAGTAAAGAAACTTACAAAAATGGAGTAAAGAATGGTGAATGGATAACCTATTACGAAAACGGACAAATAAGTGGAAAAATCAAATTTAAAGATGGGAAACGTGATGGTGAAGGTGTATCATATAATAAAAACGGACAAATAGTATTTAAAGTAAGCTTTAAAGATGGCGAAAAGGAAGGAGAATGGGTAGAGTATATCTATTACGAAAACGGACAATTAAAAGAAAAAAAATCGGTCAAAAATGGAAAACCTGATGGTGAATGTGAGGAGTATTACGAAAATGGACAATTGAATAGTAAAGTTTTCTTTAAAGATGGGAGACAAGAAGGTGAATCTGTAATATTTTTCGAAAACGGACAAATAAGTATTAAAGGAACCTTCAAAGATGGAAAACCAGAAGGTGAATATGTACGTTATTACCAGAACGGACAATTATACAAACAAAAAATCTTCAAAGATGGAAAACCAGAAGGTGAATGGGTCTACTATTACGAAAACGGACAGTTAATTTCGAAAACTAACTACAAAGATGGAAAACAAGAAGGAAAACATATATCCTATCACGAAAACGGACAATTAAAAGAAAAAGGAAAATATAAAAATGGAAAGAAAGAAGGATTATGGGAAGATTATCAGGATAATGGACAATTATTGGAAAAAAGAACCTTCAAAGATGGAAAACCAGAAGGTGAATGGGTTTTTTATGACTATAACGGAAAGTTAAGGAGTAAAGGCATCTACTATAATGGAAACGAAGAAGGTGAATGGGTGTTCTATTACGAAAATGGACAATTAAAAGAAAAAGGAAAATATAAAAATGGAATACAAGAAGGTAAATGGGTATCCTTTTACGAAGATGGGAAATTAAAAGAAAAAAGAAAATATAAAAATGGTAATCAATACGGTATTTGGAAATGGTATGATGAAAAGGGGAAAATAGCCAAAAAAGAAAAATATAAAGACGGAGAAAAATAGAATGAAAAAATTAAATCATAGCAAAACTTATGATTCAATTAAATTTAAACAAAAACGATGGCTAACAATATATAAACTCTATGCTACGCACAGGCGCTTATACAAACCGTTATGTGGTATTAATGAAGATCACTAAAAATTTCGACCTTATATTTTGTCTCTATTAATTAAAATGTAATAAAATCATGAAAAAAAGTACCTTATTTGTTTTAGTTCTATTTTCGGTTTCATTTTTCTTTAGTTCTTGTTTACAGGATTCTCCATCAAACCTAGAAAGTGTTTGGAACGTTACGAGTTGGTTCAATAACGGTATAGAGGAGATTGGCCCAGGTGTCACAATTAGTGTTGAATTTTTAAATGTGAATAATGACGCTGGCACCATGAAAATTACACTGAATAATCCTTCTGATATTTTTATTTATGAGGGGACTTTCTCCATTACAAACGGTCAACTTACTGCGAATAATCTAAATGAGACTACAGGGAATTCTGAAATTTATAGAAATGATATTTCCGGAGCAATAACAATCTCTGGAAACAACCTTGAAATAAATGGAAACAACACTGCCTATTCTTCAACATCACCAACAACTACCTACCCTCTAATTGTCATTGCCGAAAAGTAGACCGAAAATTTTTAGAGAAAAAGATAATTAGATAAGTTACTATATGGATCTATAACACAATTAAAAATGTATCTGATTCTATTCTCAAAAACGCATAACGGCTACATCGGAATAGAAAAACAACGACCGATAATAACTAAGTCTTAATGCCGTCTGCAAGTCCAGGCATTAAGATAAGGTTGCACGAAAGCAAGCCGCGTGCTACTTATGTATTAAATAAAAAATGAATCCATTAAAAGAATCAAATAATTATCAATACATTAGAGAATCAAAATAAAAACAAACAGAACACCCAATAACACCAGGTATAGCCCATAGCAGCACAAAAAGCCACCCGCGAGGCAAGCTACAGGTCATACCCAAACGTAGGCATTGAAGTTATAGTTTACTACTTAACCTAAAATATTTCTAGAGTAAAATTTATTATTTAATTAAAATGTATTTCATTCCCACTTATTGGCTTTCATTCTTATTCATTTGTTTTATTGCTTTTTCTAGCTTTTCCACTATTGAATATTCTAGAAATGATAGTCGTGATGATCAACCACAAGTCAGTAAAAAAGATAAACGGAGAAATAAAAGACTTGATAAGCGTGAACTTAAACTTAAAACAAAATTAGCAAAAGCAAAAACACAAAAAAAACGCAAAGGAATACAAAAAAGAATTAGAGGTATAAAAAAGCAGAAAGAAGATTTTGGCTCTCCTATTTTTAGTTTATCGGGGATGATAATATCTATACTTGGTGTTGTTGCATATATTGTTATGTTTATATTTAGTATCTTAAATATACTATCTGGCTTTGGGATTATAGCTGCTATAGGACTAGTATTAGGAACTATTGGTCTTGGCTTATCAATAACAGGAATTATTTTAAACAAAAAAGACCCCCAAAGATGGACAAAGAGGAGATTTGCCATTGCAGGGATGATTATAGGCATTATTATTGTCACAGCTCTTGCTGCTTTTTTAATTACTCTATTTCTTTAGCCGTGTTTTAGAGTTATACTAATCACTTTTGTTAGTATTTCTCGCATCTGTAAGATACAGCTAAAAAACATAGCACCCTTTAAAACATAAAACCCTGTAGAATGTGCTTGTTTAAGTATTAATATATCTAAAATCTATATTGCCTAGTAATAATAGCAATATATACAGCACTGCTAAATATCGCTCCAAATGATAGATAATTCGTAAATACTCGTGATTGCTCTCAAAAACGTTTATCTTAATAATTTTATTAATTTTGCATAACTACATTTTATTGTCAAACAGAATATATACGAAAATGAAAAAATTACTATTTATTTTAACAATGATGATAGCTTTTACTAGTTATGGACAAGTACCTTCTTACGTTAACGCCAATAAACTTATTAGTTGGTATCCTTTCAATGGAAACGCAAATGATGAAAGTTTAAATAATAATCATGGAACGGTAGTAGGTGCACCATTGGTCAATGATAGATTTGGAAATCCTAATTCAGCATACAGTTTTTCGCAAAACAACCACAATATTGACTTAGCTAACCCAATAAACTTTGCGCTAGACACTTTTACTTTATCATGCTGGGCCAAAAGTGATACAACATTTATTGCGAATACGTTTCAAACCGCCTTTAGTTATTGGAATGGAAACTTTGAAGGCTACTGGCTAGGTCTACATCAGAACAAAGCACTTTTATGGTTTGCAATACCGGGGGGAGGAGGCCAATACTTACATGGGACAGATTCAATAAATGATGGCAATTGGCATCATATAGCTGCATCTTATGACTCCTCAACACAGTTAGCGAAGTTATATGTTGATGGTGTTTTGGATACTATGTCAAATATGACCTTAACAACTAATCTATGTGCAGCCAGTATAGGAAATAGCTTTTACGGTGAACTTTTGCATGGCCAATTAGATGATGTTGGTATCTGGAACAGAAAGTTAAGCGACTGTGAAATTCGTCAATTATTCAATACACAAATTTATACTGACACAACAACAGATTCACAAACAGCATGTAACAGCTTTACTTGGATAGATGGTAATATCTATACTACAAGTAATAATAGTGCAACACATATTTTAACGAATTCTGATGGCTGTGATAGTGTCATATTATTAGATTTAACGCTCAATACGATAAATTTAAATGTAAGCCAAACAGGCATATTATTAACTGCTAATGAAACAGGAGCCGCATATCAGTGGATAAACTGTTCAAGTATGACACCTATTGCTGGTGCTAATAATCAATCATACACGGCAACAGCCAATGGTGACTATGCCGTTATAGTTACAACAAATGGATGTTCAGATACCTCAGCTTGTTATTCTGTTCTAGGTGTGAATATCATTGAAAATAATTTCAACAATGATCTTCTACTTTTTCCCAACCCCACGGATGGTTATTGTTCATTTGATTTAGGTGAAAAACACGAAACAGTTACAATAACAATAAGGAATTTAGCGGGTAAATTAATCGAGACAAAAATGTATAATGAGCGTCAATTCCTTAATTTAAAAATAGAAGAACCAGCAGGTATTTATCTATTAATGATTGAATCAAATAATAAGAAAGCGATAATTAGATTGATAAAAGAATAAAACGTTTGTGTACAATATATAAACTCCATGCTTTGCACAGGTGTTTATAATGGGCGTTGTAGCTAATTATAAAAATAAACAGAATGAAACTAATCATAAATGAATTTGGAATATCAGACGATTCTGATTTGGCTGCTTTACGAACAATTATTTTATTTGGACGAAATGTTTCAACCTATAAATTTGCTTTATGCTCTGCACTTTTAAAAGAAAAAGCCACAAATGAATTAAAATACACTGATATCAGAGATAACTTTCTCAAAGAATTAATCAATCACTATAATTTTAATCCAAGTCAATATCAAGCAGGTAAAAATAAATTGACTTCAGCAATAGATCAATATAACAAAGACAAAAACTGGTCTAATCTAATAAAAATTGCTGAAAGAAATATTTACAATAATGTTTTTGATGCATTTCATAACGTTGGTGGCTCTTCAATAAAAAAACAACATATCCTTTTTGAAAATGATAGCAGATCTAAAAAAATCATAATTACTGATAACCTTAATAAGATTTTAGAGGACAGTAATCTTACTACGCAAATAACAATTGAAAACGAGAGCAGATGGAAAATTGTTGAGGAAGCTTGGAAAAACAAATTATCTCCAAATAACTTAGTTTACAATGCAATTGATGAAAATTTTTATTCTGTTACACATAATGATAGAGTAAACCTAAGAAAAGCTGTAGATGTCTTGATTCCATATCAACATGGGAAGTGTTTTTATTGCAATAGAAAATTAAATAGGAAGGCATCTAGTCAAGACGATAATTTCCCTGACGTAGATCATTTTATTCCTCACACATATCTCACGAACAACTCTAAGATAAATCCAGATGGTGTTTGGAATTTAGTAATTTCTTGTAAAAAATGTAACAGAGGAGAAGGAGGAAAATTTGAATCACCTCCAAGTAATTATTATCAATTACTGTTGATAAAAAGAAATGTTCTTTTTACGCAGGAACACAGACACTCACTCAAAAACAGTATTAAATATAGTCTCAATGCAGAAACTCCAAAGGATGTTGAAAAGAAAATGAAATTAATCTTTTTTAACTTTCATACAATCTCAGGTTGGAAACCAAAAATTATATTTCCAAAATGAATCCATTTAAAAACATACCATTAAATAGAATTATTGCAGAAAATAATCTATTTATTATAGTTAGAGATATTTACCCAGTTTCACCTGGTCATACTTTGATAATTTCCAAAAGAGATACTACGGATTATTTCTCGTTAAATAATGATGAAAAAAAACAATTAATTAATGCTATTGATATCGCTAAGAAAAAAATTGAAATTGAATACAACCCAGATGGCTATAATATTGGCATGAATTGCGGTGAAACAGCTGGGCAAACTGTAATGCATTTTCATTGTCATGTGATTCCTCGTTATATTGGTGACATGGTCAACCCTCGTGGCGGAATTAGACATTGCATAAAAGGAAAAGGATATTATTAAAACTAGCTACAACAATGTATAAACTCTATGCTACGCACAGGTGTTTATACTAACCGTTAGTTCTAATATAAAATCGATTTGAAAACCATTGTTTTATACAAATAAAACTACTTAAATATGTCAAAACAAAACCTGTATTATAATTATGTACTATCCATTCTATCTGTTTTAATTATGATTTCTGTTAATAGCTGTCATCATGATAAACAAAGTGATGTAGCTTATTATGCTGATGTAGGATGTAGTGATTTAATCTTCATGTCTGAACAAAATATTAATTGGATTAATAATTACTTAATACCTGATACTATTGAAGTAGAAGTTAAAAACGGCTATTATCGAAATATGAAACGTGATGGGTTGACAATTAAAGGGAATATAAGTTTCATTTCTCTTGTTACTTCTTTATACACAAACGATAAGAACAAGATAGCAGTCCGAAAAATAAGTAATGAACTTAAAGGTACTATTTTTAAAATATATGAATTTTACATTAATCATCCCACATATAGTGCATTTAAGACAAGAGACCTTGATACACTTACCTCCTATTATAACAGCCTTATATCAAACATTAATCAATTAAAAAAAATAAAAATTGAACCATAATATTATAACATGTAATCTAAAAACTGAACAGCAGCTTAATAATAGTTAAAACTAGTACTAACAACACCTAAACTGCATTAAAACGCAGTTTAGCTAAAGAGTTGGTACAATTAATACTAAATAAAATGAAATTAACTTTGACCATTTTTACTTCCATACTTATCTGTGCTTTTAGTAGTATAAATAAAGATTTAGATAAGGAATCTGAACCTGAGACAAAATACTACTACGGAGAAGTTAAAACTACTTCACCTGATGGTAGTATACCCTATGGACCATCCAAATATTCCTTAGTTAAAAGAGTTGTCGATAAATCAAAAAATACAATAAATGAGTATGTCCATCAGGGAGATGAATATTTTGATACTCAGCTGAAAAGAAAAGACAATAGTAATATCTTTATCGCCACTGATTCCAAAAAATCATTCCAAGGAACTTTTACATTCATTGGTAAGGGCGATTGGACATGGATTAGTTGGGAGTATGATATTGTAATGGCTGATAGTAGTGGTAAAATAATCGGAGTTGGTAGTATAGATGATCAAGGAATAAAAACAGAAAAATATTTTACAGATCTAGAAGGTAATAAACAGGTAAAAATTACAGAAGTGCTTGATGAAATAGACGAAGTAGAATATTTAGAAAAAGTACCTAACAAAAAAAAACGGCATTGAAACGACCGTTTATTCAAACCGTTACCAGTAATAATGAATTATAAGCTACTTCAAATAATTATAACCAAAACACTTCGAAAGCAACGAAGAGGGTTACAACCATCGACTCTCTCTTATTTTCGTTTCATAATAATAGCTGCGCTACTTGTTAAA
Organism: Saprospiraceae bacterium; assembly: GCA_022448945.1. Taxonomy (GTDB): domain Bacteria; phylum Bacteroidota; class Bacteroidia; order Chitinophagales; family Saprospiraceae; genus Aureispira. The sequence continues at coordinate 13,390 of JAKVCV010000035.1, read as the reverse complement.
GGAAAATCAATTGCTACTGCACAAAGTTGGCAATGTGGAGACACCCTTGTAGATTCCCGAGATGGTCAAAAATATCCAACTGTCCTTATTGGTTCTCAATGCTGGATGGCCAAAAACCTAAATATCGGTACATATACTGAATCATTTTATACTGGAACGAGTCATAGTGATATGGCAAACAATGGAATCATAGAAAAGTATTGTTACAATAATGACACCGCTAATTGCGAGCTATATGGAGGACTTTACGAGTGGGATGAAATGACTAATTATACAACAGTAGGAGGAAGTTTACCGGACACAGTAAACCGCGGCATCTGCCCAACTGGGTGGCACATTCCTTCTTCTGGCTCAGTATTTGGAGCTTCAGGTACAACAATGGAATGGGAAATATTGGAACTGCATTTCCCTCCAACCACTGAAGCAATTGAACTCATGCCTGGAGGTAGTTCTGGATTCAACGCCCAACTAGGTGGATATAGGACAGAGTATGGACAATGGGATACAATCTACACAACTGCTATTTTAGGAGGTGGAAGGTGCGGGAATTACTGGTCAACCTTGAGCTCTTTTGCCGACAATCGCTTGGGTCGCACCTTTCACACCAACCATGATTCGTTAACGGTATTATACGATTCCAGATTCCTTGGTCTATCAGTCAGATGTATCAAAGATAGCGACTTGACTATTTCGATTGCTGAGCTGCCGAGCAATAAAACAGCACTCAAGGTTTACCCCTCACCTGCTGAAAGTTATGTCAGCGTAGTACTAAATTGTCCCGCTCCCAATGAGCCGCTGTTGGTCTATAATATTTTTGGGCAAGAGGTACGCCTACCGGTTCAAAAGTCGAATGAAAAACTTAAGCTGGATATCATCACCCTTCCCCCCGGAATCTATTTCGTTAGATTGGGAACCTATACCGGTTGTTTTATTAAAGCCTCTATCTCACACTGAAATGAACAACTGCTAACAAAACCTAAACTGCATTAAAACGCAGCTTAGCCAGAACGTTAACCCTAATTGAAGAACTTTAAATCAACTACTATGAAACTATATCGCATTATTTCCAAAGATGATTGGATACAAAGCAAAAAAGAAGGCAAAGTACCAAGATGTAATTCTGACAAACGTGCAGGTCACATTCATCTAAATAATTTTGAGGACATTAAAACTGTAGCGAATAAATACTTTGAACATTCCGAGAACCCGGTAGTTATAGAGTTGAATGTTTCCTCAGATTTAAAAAAGAAACTTACATGGGAAAACCCAACTTCTGAAAAAAATTGGGAACAAGCTCATTTACAAATTGAAAACATAGATATGAAAAATGTTGAAAGGTTTTCATTTCTTGAACTTATAGGCAGAGATAAGTTTGACATAGGAAAATTCATCATATTAGAAAGTTGATTTAAAGTTCTTCAATTAGGATTAACAAGGTATTAAGTGCATTGCATAATGCACTTAATAATGAATATTGTCTACAATTGAAATAATTTGTGTCCATTTTCGGAAAAAATCAAAATTATGAAAAATATATTCCTAATAATTATGGTTTCACTTGGCCTACAATTACAAGCACAAACACTGTGTAGTTATGGTATTGGAAATTACACAAGTGGCACACAATCTGAACCTCACGTGGTATTTGGAGTTACTGGAAATGGTTTACCAAATATGGCACCACTATATGCATTTACCACGATAGGTCAAAATACCTTTGCAGATAGTTGTTTTGGTCAACCCTGTACCCATGTAATCAGCAATACCACCAATGAAAATACAGTTACAACTTGTGTCACGTATACGCTTACCGATTCAGTAGGAATTGACACTTTAACTTGTTGTCTATCTCACTATTGGAATGGCACAAACTGGCAATGGACGAGTGAATATCCACTTGGCATTGATGATATCGAACCTACCACTGCAAGTGTATACCCAAACCCATCAAGTGATGTAATAAAAATAAGGTTAGACAAAGGTCAGCTTTCGAAAATAGAACTATATAGTATTACAGGTCGACTACTATATAAAGAGAATTTAAATTCCAAAACATGTAGATTAAATATTGGCAATTATCCATCTGGAGTCTATCTAGTGAGAGTTTTTAACCAAAATAATTACATCGTAAACACAAAGGTTTTAAAAGAATAACGGTTGCCATCTGCAATACAAAATTCTATAATTTTGTAAGAATGTATATTATTTTATTTGAATTAGTTTAGATTCAAGGCTATCAAAACGCTTAATTTGGACAGAATATACGCCCTTTAATAATCCATGAACATGGATGCGGTGTTGATTTGCTTTTTCTATAAATACAGATTCTGAATAAACCTCAATACCTAACATATCAAAAATACGAATTGATATGTCCTCAGACATTCCTTTATTAGCAATATAAAAAGTCCCATCATTGGGGATAGGGAAAATTTCAAAAGTGGCCTCCACCGAATTTACTTTCTCAATAGACGTTAAAGTACTTTCTGCTAGAATTATCTGTACAGAAGGAGTGGCTTGATCTCCTGTATAATTACCAGAATTATTAACAGCCAAGCCTCGTGCATAAACCATCACATTGCCAGTTCCAGAAGATGGAGCTTTCCAGGTCCCGCTAAAAAACCCTGAGGTACTAATGCTATTTTGTTCTAAATATTGAACACCGCTGGAAACTGTTGAAATTTGAGTGTTTGGCGTTGTTACAGAAATCAAGTCTCCTGCTCTATTATTTAAAGAATCCAGAACAACAGATTGTACACCAAAACCAGCAGGACTCCCTCCACTTGTTACCGTTAATTCAAAGGTATAAACAGAATCAGGAATATAGCTTGTTATAACTGTCCCTGATATATCTTTAATTTGAACAGATACCGTAGGATTCGTAAACGTTGCATTCCCACCACCAGCTCCATGGCAATAACCATTACCACAATCCCCTTGACCTAGAGGCGAACCTGTAGCATCCATTTCTCCATTGGCAGCTCTGCCAGAAGAAGCAGATTGTAATATTAATCCAATAAAAAGGAATAGCGCTAATGTATGTAAAAAATAAACTTTCATATACTATTGTTTTATGCAAACAAAGACATTAATAAATGTATCATTTACAGATTAAAAAAGAGTAAAACACTTAGATTAAAATCCTATTGGTCTGTGGGACCCTTCTAATTATATCGCTTTTTTGTATTGAACAGCTACGCCAGCTATTTGAGCAATTGCAATAATTTTAGTTTTCAATGCTTGATCTTTTAATACAGATAATAAAAAAAGAAATTTTAACCAAAAAAAAAAATCCAGCAATAGAAAAATTATAAAAGAGATGGTTAAAGACAAAAAATCTTAATTTTATCAATATATTTAGAGAAACAAAGCTAACAAAACACCCAATACCAGCAGGTATAGTGCATAGCAGCACAAGCCACCCGCTAAGCAAACTAGAGTCCATACCCAATCGCTCTGCCTCAGTAGAAAAACAAATGAACCAAAAATGCAACCAAGATAAAAATCTATACAAATATGAATTATCAACCTATTAATTTAAATGAAAAATTTTCACTTTTTGAAGAACAATGGAAACCAAAGGTCATTGCAGAATTGAATAATTATCAATTCAAAATTGCCAAAATAAAGGGAGATTTTATTTGGCACAGTCATTCTGATACAGATGAAGCTTTTATTGTTATAAACGGAAGATTAAGAATTGATTTTAGAGATGGATCGGTCACAATAGACCAAGGCGAAATGTTTATTGTGCCCAAAGGAGTAGAACATAAACCATATGCTGAGAAGGAGGTTCAATTAATGTTGATTGAACCACGAGGAGTAAAGAATACAGGAGATGAAGCTGTTAATGAAATTACGGCAGAGAATAATGTTTGGATTTAAAAAATAAGCTCATCAAAAAAAGATAAAACTAACGTACTTAAAAGAAGCCGAAGGCTGAACAATATATATAATTACACTAAGACAATATGACAATGGATTCAAGAGATATATTAATAGGACGCATTAAAGATGGCATTGACACTACGCAGATGGGTGATAACTCAAACAAAGGTATTCTTGTAAGAGGTTGCGATCCAGAAATGGGTAGACGTGCAATTAAGTTATTACCCCAAGTATTAGGTAACCCTGAAATGGTTGCGGTTACAAACGATGATGATTTCATAACAGAATTACAGAGAAAAAAGTGGTCAGTTATTCACTTTGCACCTGGCGCATGTAGATATGATGCGATAAAATCACCTATTCCCGGTAGTCGTTCACAAACAAAAGGCTGGGGACTTGCAGAGTATAAAAATTTAGTTCGAAAACACCAAGGTGAAGATATTAATATTGTTGAGACTACAGATGAACGTCAAATAGTGCCTCTACTAAGGAAAGCTTTGGAGAGTATTAATTAGAGCTAAAAAACTACATACAATAATTTGTAGTACACATCTTCCCTATATGTGTTATCTAAAAAAAAAATAATGCAACTAAAAAGCCTCACATCAAAAATATGGGTGATTCTCTTTATATCTTTATGCTTAACCCAATCTAAAAATGTCCAAGGACAATCCTCATATAGCTTTATCTTCGAGCCTCAATTAAGTGCACAGTTGGGAGCTCAAAACATTTTAGCTTTCAATAGAGGACTTATTTATCTAGACAACAAATACATTCCAACTAGCTTTTTCAATGAAAAGCGCGCCTTGGGTAAAATAGCCGGCATTAGTTATAGAGCTAGTAAACTATTTCTACTCCATTATCCAATCAGTCACATGATGATGCTATATCAACATGAGTTTTTTGGACATGTTGCAAGAGCAAGACAAATTGGTTATGGAAAAACAATAATTGAATTGAACCTGCCTCCTCCATTTATGTCTGGAAGTGGTGTTGCTTATTGGTCGAATAAGTATCAGGTAACAAGCGATCAAGCTGAATTAATGCCTTATTTAGGAGGCGTGGAAGCTAATAATGTCATGGCAGACATTAGTCGGGCACAAATGTTACAAAATGATTATATCCATTATCAAGAGGGCTTCTTATACCTTTATAATACTATGAATTTGCCAGGATATGTCTTATTTTCCAGAGCTAGTAGTTTAAATGACATTAATAATTACATACAAAAAATCAATAATCTATATGCTCCCATAGGTAAGCAGATGCAAAAAGAACAATTAAAAATTTACGCTTTTATAGATTGGTTCCTGGACCCAATGCTTGTTTATTCAGCTGTTGCTGTTGCTAAAGATTACCTTTATGATGGAAATGTAAGTGGAAAAATATGGTGGATACCGCTAGGTCGAAAAATGCAATATTTACCAATGTTTAAATTTGAATTGTCGCCTTATGGTGCAGAATTATATTATGAGAATAACATAAAAATAGATAAGCGCCTAATGATTTTGACGCTTAGACATGCAGATAATGTCTTGTCAGAATCTTTTGGAGTAGATTTAGAGGGCTATAATATTTTAAATTATAAAGATAGAATACGAATCGATGTTTGCATGGCTTTTTGGTCGCAGCCAGAATTTATCATCAGAGGTGTTTCGGGACCCATAGATGCTGATAATGATTTTGGGATGGGCTTCACCACGAATCTACACTTTAATTTATTGCCAGCGAAGCTCAAAAATTATTCGGTCAATATTTTTGCACAGTTAGGCTACAAAACTGGCGGATATTGGCCTGGTGAAGTTTTAGACAAATCATTTTTGTGGCGTTTAGGCCTAAGTTACCAACTGAAACCTAACGCCTCAAAAAAATACATCCTTAAATTAAGCAATAAAAAATAATTCTAACAATGTGTATGCAGGAATACTGCGTATTAGGCTAAAGATAAGTTCTCGTTGTTTATCTAGTGTTGCAAAATTACAGATTGTAGAAATAGTTAATTAAAAATTACTAACGAAATCTGATATTTTGCTTTAGAGATTAGTTATATTCATACCACATATTTTGTGGGAGAGTATATATTAATACTTGGGGATTCATTATAATAATATTAGTACAAACCAAAAAATTGATAATAAAAATATGAAACTGATTTGTCAAAAGTGTAAAGCGATTATTTTACATGAAAACGTTAATATATCATCAGATTTAGCCAAGTGTGATCGGTGCAATTCTATTCATAAAGCAAGTGATTTAGCAGATAGCAACTCCATTTATAACATAAATAATCCACCGAATGGAACTAAAATCATAATTAAAAAACAATTGGATGGTTCAACTGTTCTTTTCTATCCAAAACAAGGATTTAAAGTGTCAATGATTTTTCCGATTTTCTTCACGGTTTTATGGCTTAGTTTTATTGCATTCTGGACTAGGGGAGCATCAGGGGCTAGTATTTTATTTGCAATGTGCTCGATTCCTTTTTGGGTCGCAGGATTTGGAATGCTTAGTGGAGTGATTAATTTGATTTTTGAGACACAGACATTAAAACTATCTAAAACTTCGTTGACTATTAAAAAGGATAAACCGATTAGACCTAAAAAGTTTGAAATTAATATTAAAGACATTGAATCGATTAGGATGGAAAATCTAAAAATCAAAAATGATTTATCAATGTTTGGAAACATGAATCTGCTTTTTAAAGCGCAAAAATCATCTGGAATGGAAGGGATTGAAATCCCTGCGATTGTTTCAGGTGTAATGACGGAATATTTCTTCGAGTATGCTAATGAAACTGAACAAGAATGGGTAACATCTACACTTGACAATATGGTTAAAATGATGAATAATTAACGAAACGCCAACACTATCTAAAAATGCATCTTACACTTAATGATATTTATATCATTTATAAAACAAAAATGAATGAAAAAAGATAGACGTCAATTTCTAAAAAACACTTCCTTGGCTACATTCACTGCCATAACTGTACCGAGTATGTTAAAAGCTGAATTTAATGCAGAAAGTGTAAGCCAGGCTCCTGTAAATTGCAATCCAACAACTCAAGATTTTTATGGACAAGGGCCTTTTTATTCGACTAATGCACCTACAATTATAAATAATCAACTTGCTTTAGCAAATGAACCTGGAACTAGATTAATCATAAGTGGCTGGGTGCATAACCTTGATTGTACTGAATATATTGGAGGCGCTATTCTTGATATTTGGCATGCAAATGATGCTGGAGCATACGATAATTCAGGATTCAATCTCAGAGGCAAAACCACCAGCAACAATCAAGGTTTTTATTTGTTCGAGACAATATATCCTGGTAAATACTTAAACGGAAGCTCCTATCGACCAGCTCATATCCATTTTAAAATCACCCCGCCTGGTTACCCTCTTCTGACTACACAACTTTATTTTCAAGGTGATTCAGATATCCCTAATGACGCTGCAGCCTCTATGTCAAGTGGCACCTATGATTCAACTAATCGAATTGTTCCTGTAACAACCAACAGCTTGGGACAAAAAGAAGCAACCTGGGATATTGTTATAGATGGTAATGGCACTCCTGTTGGAATTGAAGAAATGCGTTCAACCATGGGTATGATTTACAAAATATATCCAAACCCATTTTCAGATTTTATTGAAATAAATTATGGTGTTTTTCAGGAAGCCAAAGTTAGCATACAGGTATTTGACATTCAGGGCCGCTTAGTTGCAATTTTGGAAGAATTACACCTTAAACCGGAGAAATTTACAGCTGAATGGAGACCTGATTCGAATATTAATCCTGGGCATTACTTTGTAGCACTAAAAATTAATGATGTCCAAGTTGATTATTTAAAAGTCATAAAAGAGTCTTAAACAGAGAATAGAAAGATAGATCCATAGCTTTCATTATTGCTAACAAATATGGCATTTTCGGGTTAACAAACGAAAGGGGTAATCCACAATCGGATAAATCCTTTTCATTTCAGATGACAGTTGATATATTTTTGTGCTCAAAACTCCATAACTGACAAAGATATACCAATACTAAATTTTCACTAACCTATGTATCAAAATACGATTCCCCGACTGAATTTTTAACGCGTAAATGCCATCGGGGTAATCTGAAAAGTCAAATTCAGTTTGATTGCTATTGATATTTTTTTGCTCCAACAATTGTCCGTTAAGATGGAAGAGTTGATAAGAGGCATCTTCAAATTCTTCAAACTCTATCATTACCATTCCAATGCTAGGATTAGGATAAACTCGTACTTCTAATGCTTCCTCTTGAAGCTCTACAACAGAATTATAAACATAACAATTCAAACTTGGTGCAAAATGAATTTGGCCTCCATTACGACCATAACAAATCAAGGTGGACACCGCTCCTATAATCATACAACGAGGTCCAAATGGTTCTGTAACAGAACCGATACCTTCTACATAAGGCAACATTTCAGAAGCAGGTGCAAAATTCCAGCGTTTCAAAGCCGATGTTCCAAGGTAAACAGTATCAATTTGAACAATTGTATCAATACAGCCTGTACCCTGACTAATCACATCCCCTACTGGTCTGGTAAAATCATAGAGCAACGATTCTTGCCCACTCCAACTATAGATTTTAGAGCTGTCTTCTCGCAACAAACCATACAAAACTTTCGGTAAATGAACTGTGTAAGCTGAACTTGCACCAAAGAAAGTTATAGAATCTATTCCCTCTTCGTATAATTTGTGATACGTCTGACCCTGGATGATTGAATCCCCATCAACAGTAATAGTCATGTATTTTTTATGAAAGCCAGCCATACTCGATGAGGTTCTCATAACAACCCAAGTACATGTTTGATCCAGATATTGTTGGGAATGAATGGAATCTGCTACGAAAAGTAAAAGTGCTAGATAGATGAATTTTACGATCGCCATAAAATTAGTTTTTTAATAAAATGTTGATAGATTATAGCTAATTTATAATACTTCACGGTAAGTATCAAGTATAAACATTACTGCTTATCATATAAAACTTATTCCTTAGCTTATTCTTTATAATGATAAGATATTCATTTTCAATGGTTAAACAAAAAACTTTTTTTTATCACTTTTAAATTACAATTTCAGATAAATTAAAACTAAAGATAATAACTAAGTCTTAACACTGATGGTAAGGCGAAGCATTAAGATAATATTGCACGAAACCAAAACGAGTGCTACTTATAGAAAAGGAATAAAAAATGAATCCATTAAAAGAATCAAAACATTATCAATATATTAGAGAATCAAAAGAAAATTTAAGAATTATAACTTCAATTATTATGATTTTCTTATGCTTCTATTATCTGTTAGTAGATCATTTTAAAATTACAACTTAATTAATAAACTAAATACAACAATGTGTAAATTGAATTAAAACTCAATTAGCCTAATCGTTCTAGTGTATTTAAAAGACCATATAGTCTAAATTAATTTTATACCATTTAAACAATAGTATTATGAATAATGATTACGAAATAATTAAACTTAAGCATCTATTTTTAAATAATGTTATTAAGGATTATTTTCTAAATATACCTACGGTCTTATGTATAATCATTTTTCTAACATTATTTCAAACTAGCGATGCTCAGATATCAGGAGCACGAAGATCAGGTTTTACATGGATATCAACACAGAATGTAACGGATACTAGTTTTGGTTCAGGTTATACCATGTATAGTGCCGGATGGCCAATCTTTAAAAATTACCCTGGAGCATATCATTTCCAAACAGGACTTGCTAGTTCCTGGATGACAACACAACGAACAGGTAATGAAGCTCCTGGGTTCTACACCACTATAGAAGGTGGTTTAGGATGGTGGCATGATACGCGGTTTGGAACTAAATCCCCTAAATTTATAATGGGTGGCGTTTCGCATAATTTTTTCTCTTGGGCAAATGGACCCGGTGCGGGTAAAAGTAATATGTTATCGCAGGGACAACGAGACTGGAGTACGAATGGAGGCAAGTATGGTGTTGCACAATTGTCTAATCGTTTACTTTGGGCACCAGATGGTTTGAACATGGCACAAAGTTTAAATGGAGAAATGTTAGGTTATGGATATTTACCTTTGCCACTAACCGATACGCTAGCGCAAACTGCTGGTGTAAATATTCAAACGGGTAATCAGTGTTGGACATTGTTTTTTAATGCCACCAACTTCAAAGGTCCTGCAACTTTCTTTTTGCCTACCTACTGGACTGAACCAGTATTAGCTGATACCACTTTAGATGGATTATTTCTTGATTCTAGACCTTCCGACCCTAATGTAGGTCTTGGTGTGGAGCAAGCTGTTTTCCCCGCAATAATTTCTCTAGATAATACCGGTAATCCTTACGCAAAAATACAAAGAATTCAATTTCCCAAAAGCGGCGAAAAGTATGCTATGATTCTCAATCAATTTACTACTTATTCCAAAACTGCTCTTTGGAATGATATGCAAGCTTGGTTTAATGGCGGATCTATTGTTCAGCCAGGATTTAACTTAGCAGGGGTAATGAATGTCCCCTTTATAAATAATGGAGGTAGTATGATTGGCGAAATAACTGAAAATGGACAAAATGGAATAGATCATTATATCGATTTAAACTACATAGATAATGTTCAGCAGTCAAATCAAGCAATGGGATATGAATTTGATCTGAATACAGTAGATGTGGAAGGACGTAATTTTATTTTACCTGAGTATTTTAAACTTAATACTGCTAGTGAATGGGAACCAATTGATACTACTCTGGTACCTGCTTCAACTAATTTACTAACAACTAATACTCCTTCTACCACAAGAAGCGAAATTACTTATCTGACCCCAAAGGAGATAGATTGTCATTGGCAGGATCCTAATAGCCCTTGGGTAAATCCTGGACCTACAGCAGGACCTTTTACTGCAGATTTAGGAGATGGCTCAACAATCACTTACTATTGGTATAAGTTTATTGATCAACCTTCAGTTATAAATGCAAATCTCCCATCTACTATGAGGGCGGATTTACAGGCAAGAGTTGAGCTTATTCATACTAACTGGAGCCATACTGATGAATATCTGGCACCGCTTGAAGTGGGTGATTTGGCCACAATAGATCCAAAAGTAATTGTAACACCTCCAATTGGTTTAGAGGTTGGTTATGTGCCTATTGTGACAAGACAAGAAAAAACACCGCCTAAAGTACGGGTGTTTATTTTAGCAGGACAATCAAATATGCAAGGACAGGGTGTGATTGTTGATCCCGAAAATGATCCGGGTGATTTAATTGATGTATTACAAAATGATACAACTGGCGACTGGGCTTCTATTGGTCAACCTAACAATTGGATGGTATTCAATGATGCTTATTTGTATTATGATGGAGATCAGGGCATAATTAAAAATAATGTTACGGTTGGCCAGGGTGCCAATTCTAATGCAATCGGACCAGAGTTGATGTTTGCGCAGCAACTCGATGAATATTATGATGATCCTATTTTAATTATCAAAACTGCTTGGGGAGGAAAAAGTTTGGCTGTCGATTTTCGTCCGCCTTCAGCATCTGGGGCAACTGGCCAATATTATACTCAAATGATTCAAACTGCGCAGAATGTTGCTCAAAACTTAACTACCCATTTCCCAGGTATAGGGATTAGCAATTATGAAATTGCTGGATTTGTTTGGTTTCAGGGATGGAATGATGGTGCTAGTAGTAGTTATATGAATGAATATGAAAGTAATCTTAATCATTTAGTGAATGATGTAAGACTTGACTTAGGAATTCCAGATCTCCCTATAGTTATAGCAAATTCTGGACATGGCGGAGTTTTACCAAGTAGTGATCTATGGGTTCAGGATATACAAAATGTTATTTCTGTTGCTCAAGAAAATGTAGGTTGTAATGATTCAATTTATGGTGGGCATCTTGGATTTGTAGATACCAAGCCGTTTTATCTTGATCTATCCGTTTCTCCTTTTAACGGAATACATCATTTTCATAATAATGCACTTACTTTTTTAAATATTGGAAAATCCATGGGTGAAGAAATGATTTTGGCAATCAACGAAATGGCATTTTGTAAAGAGGGCTGTGATAGCAGCCAACTAGTATCACCAGGCTTTGTATCTATAGGAAATAGAGTATGGAATGACCTTGATAGAGATGGCATCAACGATCCAAATGAACCTGGTATTCCTGGAGTATCTGTTGTTTTATGGGAAGATTCTGATGGAGATGGAATTCCTGATTGGCAGGGTTTTATGGGCGTTAAAGTCACAGATGCAGAAGGCTATTATCGATTTTCAGGTTTGCAGCCTGGCAATTATGTAACCTTCGTTTGGAGTGTAAATAATTGGTCATTAGGTGAACCCTTATATGGTTTTGTTTCAACAAATAATTATGTAGCTAATGCAAACAATGATATAGATTTAGATAATAATGGTTTTGGCAATGCATTTACCGACATCATGTCTGGTATTGTTACATTAACGCTAAATGGAGAGCCTTTAAACGATGGCGATCCATATGATTGCCTATTTGATTATGATTCAGGAGGTAATAATACCATAGATTTTGGTTTCTACGATCCTACTGTCGTTGTAAATATTGACTTTGTAAAAAATAATGAAATTCAAGTTTTTCCGAATCCTTTTGTTAATGAAATAACAATTTCAGGAAACTTAAATTTATATCCAATTGCCGTATTTGATCTGTTGGGTCATCTTGTCTTATCTTATACGCCTTCTAAAGAAACTGAAAATGTAAATTTATCGTCTTTGCCAAAAGGGCTTTATTTTTTAAAGTTAATGGATGGATCTGTTAAGCCTTTGATGGTAAAAAAAATAATAAAGTACTAAAATCAAAAGTTAACAAATAGTAAAACTCAACAAAAACATTAAATTAAAATGATAAACAAAAGAATTCGGGCAAAGCTTAAGTGTATATGGTTAACCAATACTTTTCTCTTTATTATTACTTTTACTTTTGGTCAAAGCAAGACTTTAGGGGCTGACATAGTTGATCCAAGTTCAAAGATAAAGGAAGTTTTTGCTGGAGGTGAAGGATTAATTTTAGAAGGACCAACAATGGGACCTGATGGAATCTTATACTTTACAGACATTACTTTTACCCAAGTTGAAGGAATGAAAGCTGGAATAATTTGGAATTACAATCCAGAAACAGGAAAAACAAGTGTTTTCCGCTCACCAAGTGGCATGGCAAATGGACTTTCTTTTGACATTGATGGAAATTTAATTTCATGTGAAGGTGCAGACTTTGGAGGACGAAGAATTATTAAAACGGACATGAGAAATGGCAAAAGCACAATTTTGGCTGGGCTTTTTAATGACAGACCATTCAATGCCCCGAATGACTTAGTAATTGATAACAAGGGGCGGATTTATTTTACGGACCCAAGATATTTTGGTAAAGAACCTATAAACCAGCCGGTAGATGGCGTCTACCGTATTGATCCAGATGGGACCGTTCATTTAATAATCGCAAATGCATCAAA
>JAKVCV010000034.1 GCA_022448945.1 Saprospiraceae bacterium | reverse complement strand
GGAGAGTAGGTCACTGCCTTCTTTTTTTTCTTTAAAGAGCGATAACGTCTTAATTGATGTTATCGCTCTTTTTTTGTTAGTAGAAAAATTTTATCAAATCAAGCTTAAACTTTTGAAAAGCAATAATTTTGCTTTATTTTCAATCCTTCTATGGCTTAAAACATATTCAATTTAAATTGTTTGTTAATTTTGAAGTCATATTCTTTATAAAGAATTATAAACACGTAAAATAATAGTGGTTCTTGTAAACCATGATGTAAAACCCACCAAAGATATGTTCGACAAATTAACAGAGAATGCAAGGCAATCTATACTCAAAGCACAAGAGTATGTTCGTTCAAAAGAACAACAAGATGTTCAGATTGCACATTTGTTGAAAGGGATGATGGATGTTGAAGATAGTATTGTTGTCTTATTATTAAAAAAAATGTCTATAGATGTAGGAGAATTATCTAATAGGCTATCTCTTATTACTGAGACATATCCAAAAGTATATGGTGGAAAAAGCCACGGGAGCCATCTTTCAAAAAGTGCAAGCAAAGCAATTCAGGCTGCTCAAAACCTTGCTAAAGATTTTGGAGATGAATTTGTCGCTTTAGATATGATTTTGGCAGGAATTTTTACTGTAAAAATTGACAAAGCAACAAAATTATTAACTTCAATGGGTGCAAATGAAAAAGATCTTGGCGCAGCTATCAAAGATTTGAGAAAAGGTAAAAATGTTAAATCTGAAAGTGGTGAGAATGATTTTGATGCACTTAATAAATATGCACTTAATCTAAATGAGCAAGTGAGAACTGGAAAGTTGGATCGTATAGTCGGAAGAAATGATGAAATTAGAAAAATTCTGCATATCCTTTCAAGAAGAAAGAAGAATAATCCTATTGTAATTGGAGAACCAGGTGTTGGGAAAACGGCAATTGTAGAAGGATTAGCATGGAGAATTGTTGAAAATGATGTTCCGGATAATCTGATCGGCAAAACTGTTTTTTCATTAGATATGGCTGGTTTAGTAGCTGGGGCTAAGTACAAAGGTGAGTTTGAAGAACGTTTAAAAGGAGTTATAAAGGAGGTCACAATTTCAGATGATGTAATCTTGTTTATAGATGAAATTCATACCCTCGTTGGTGCAGGAGGAGGAGGAGGAGGAATGGATGCAGCTAATATTTTAAAGCCTGCTTTAGCGAGAGGAGAATTGAGGACTATTGGAGCAACAACATTAGATGAATACAGGAAGTATATTGAAAAAGATAAAGCACTTGAACGGCGTTTTCAAAAGGTAAAAGTAGAAGAACCAAGTGTTGTTGAAACAATTGCTATTTTACGAGGTTTAAGAGAGCGTTATGAAAGTCACCATAAGGTCAGAATTTTAGATAGTGCTCTAATAGCTGCTGTGGAAATGTCTAAGCGTTATGTGGCAGACAGGGCTTTACCTGATAAGGCAATCGATCTTATTGATGAGGCTGCGGCTAAATTAAGGCTAGAACTCAATTCTGTTCCAGAGGATCTTGATGCAATGGATCGCCAAAAAAGTCAACTTGAAATTGAAAGAGAGGTGATAAAACGAGATGGTGCTAAGAAAAAACTTACAGCAATTAATAAGCAAATTACTGCATTGGATAAGAAACTTAAAAAGCTAAAATCAGCATGGGAGTCAGAGAAGGAACTTATTAATGTTATTCAGGCTTCTAAGGAGGTTATGGATGAACTTAAGACTCGGGCTGAAGAAGCGAGGAGAAATGGGGATTATGCTAAAGTAGCAGAATTGGAATATGGAAAAATAAAAGACCAGGAGCTTATTCTTAAAAATGCTGAATCTGAATTGGATAAATTGCCTTCAGGAGCCAGAATGACTGATGGAGAGGTGGATGAAGGAGATATTGCAGATGTTATTGCTAGGTGGACCGGTATACCTGTAAGTAAAATGATGGAAAGTGAACGCGAGAAATTGTTGAATATGGAAGAAAAAATAGGAGCTCGTTTAATTGGACAGGTAGCGGCAGTAAAAGCAGTATCTGATGCAGTTCGCAGGAGTCGTGCAGGGCTTCAGGACACAAAAAAGCCTATAGGTTCTTTTATATTTATGGGAACGACTGGAGTTGGAAAGACAGAGTTGGCTAAAGCACTAGCAGAGTTTATGTTTAACGATGAGAATGCTATTACTCGGATTGATATGAGTGAGTATATGGAGAAACATGCTGTTTCCCGTTTGGTAGGGCCACCTCCTGGGTATGTAGGTTACGAAGAAGGAGGGCAATTGACAAATGCAGTTCGGGAAAAACCCTATTCAATTGTGTTACTTGATGAAATTGAAAAAGCTCATCCCGATACATTTAACATATTGTTGCAAGTTCTCGACGATGGAAGATTAACTGATAATAAAGGACGTGTTGCAGATTTCAAGAATACTATTATAATAATGACAACTAATATGGGGTCTAATATAATTTATGAAAATTTTGACGGCTTAGATGATGTTGATGATAAAAAGCGTCAGGAAATTATTGATGTCACACAAGAAGAGGTAGTTGAGGCTTTAAAGGATCATATGCGGCCTGAATTTCTGAATCGGATAGATGAACAGGTTATGTTTACGCCACTTAATAGAAAGGAGATCACAAAAATTATGTTGTTGATGTTCAAATCCACAAGAAAAAGAATAGTGAAACAAGGCTATGACATTGAGTTATCTGCAAAAGCTATAGAATATCTTGCTGATTTAGGATATGAGCCTCAATATGGAGCAAGGCCCATGAAAAGAGTATTGCAAAAAGAGGTTGTTAATGCCTTATCTATACATATGCTTTCTGGGAAATTTGCTGTTGGGGATACAATATATGTCAATTTGGGTAAGAACGAACAATTGAATTTTACTAAAAAAAGGAAAAAAGCAGTAAAAACTTCAAAATAGTATAAGGTTTTTAGAAGGTAAAAATAAAGTTTTAAAAAAATCAGCCTTTGATTAAACATTAAAGGCTGATTTTTTGTTCTAAATAATAGTAATCAATATTTTAAATATATAAAATTAACACACTTGGCAATTTATTCAATTCGTGATATAGCCAAAATATCAGGCATTAAAGCACATACCATTAGGATATGGGAGCAACGATATGCCATAATAGACCCCAAACGAACGGCCTCAAATATTCGCTATTATACTGATGGCGATTTAAAGTTTCTGATGAATGTTGCTTTTCTTAATCGGAAAGGTATTCGTATCTCCAAGATTGCCAAAATGTCCTATAAAGACATAGGAATAGAAGTTGACAGATTGTCTAAAACTAAGGCTGAGACATCTGATCACTTTCAGAACTTAGCTATCGCTATGTTGGAAATGGATGAGCAAAAGATTTCTGCCGAACTTAACTGTTGCTTCGAAACAATGGGAGCAGAACAGGCAATTTTAAAGGTGCTGGTTCCTTTTCTTGAAAAGACTAGTCTACTGTGTCTTGCGGGCTCAGTAAATAATATACAGGAACAATTTGCATGTTGTCTTATCCGTAGAAAAGTTTTTGATGCGATAAATGAATTGAATTTAAGTAATCTATCTGGTAGAAAGATTATTTTGTATTTGTCAGAAACAGGGCAACAGGAGTTATACCTTCTTTTTGCCCAATACTTGTTGATGAAACTTAATTTACAGGTTGTCTACTTAGGCAGTAAGGTCAACATTGAGGAATTAAAATTTGTCAACTCCATTCATAAGGCGGATTACATTTATACTATAGTTGCAGAACAGCATAAGTGTTTTGTAGCAGATAATTATATTAAAGAACTAAGTATAGCTTTAGGTGATACGAATATATTAGTTTCTGGAGTTAAATATACCCGAGAACCGATTGACCTTCCTCCAAACGTTACTATATTAGAAGACCTAATCGAGTTATTGGATTTTTTCTAAATGAGAAATCATAATAAAAGGCATTGTAACTTTCTTTTTTTTATTAAAAGATATACTTTTGTAATATAAAGAACCCCATTTTTTCTTTTTTCTTTCATTTTATGGAACTAACTGTATTTTTGAATTATCTTGAGTATGAAAAGAGGTATTCTGAACATACAATTACTGCCTATAAACGTGATTTAGAACAATTCTGGGCCTTTCTTTCACATAATTATGAGACAACTGAATGGGCCAAGATTAAATCTATGCATTTGCGTTCTTGGGTAGTTCAGCTTATGCAGGATAATTTAAGTGCAACAACTATACATCGAAAAATATCTTCCTTAAAGACTTATCACAAATTTCTTTTAATTAGAAAAAGTATTCCTGTCTCTGTTTTTCCTCATGTTCTTTTACCTAAAAAAGCAGAAAGGTTGCCCGCTTATGTCGAAGAAAGTCAATTAGAAAAACTTCAAACAGATATTTGTTTTCCAGAAGGCTTCGCAGGACTTAGAGATTATCTGTTATTAGAGATCTTATATATTACAGGAATGCGACGTAGTGAATTAATTGCTTTGAAGTGGGGAGATGTAAATATGCAATCCGGACATTTAAAAGTAGTTGGCAAGGGGAATAAAATGCGCCTGATTCCTTTTGGTGACGAATTAAAAATAACGTTTTTGAAATATAGGAAATTTGTAAAGAAATCATTTCCGGACCTAGGAGTAGAATTTGTATTGCTTACCGATAAAGGAAAAAAAATGTATCCTAAGTTTGTTTATAATAAAGTTAATCGGTACCTCTCTTTGGTAACAACATCAAAAAAACGAAGCCCTCATATTTTAAGGCATTCATTCGCCACCCATTTGTCAAATAATGGAGCAGACTTGAATGCTATTAAAGAATTATTGGGGCACGCAAATCTAGCTGCAACTCAGGTCTATACACACAATTCTATAGAACAACTCAAAAAAGTATACGAACAGGCTCATCCAAAAGCAAAAAATAAAAAATAAACAATTAAGAATGCAAGATATTGGTAAATTACGGTTGGGTAAATTAACAATGGAATTAATCTGGTGGTTAATAACAGCAATTGTTGTAATAAAAGTTGTTCAACCCCTTTGGAAAGAATTTGTGCGCTATGATTTTATTTATGAGTTAATAATGTTTATAATTATTTTTATAACATATACTCGTTATTTGTTTTTTATTAGATATACTTTTTTGGCTCATGCTCAAATAGTGAAGATCATACTTATATTTCTAAGTCTCCCTTTTATTTTTTATTTGTGGGAAGTTTTTTTTAACTATCAAAGTTTTCTTGAAAAACAAATGGAAGGAATGATTGAATTTGAGATTTATTTTAGAAGTGATATTAATTTTGTAGAACGAAATGAAACTTTGCAATATTTGTCAACGATGTATAATTTTTTTGGTTGCAGTTCAATTCTTGCAGTTTTTATTTCTCCCTTTCGTTTATTGGTTTCATTCTGGAGAGTTTACAATAAAACCGGAAGAGTTTGATCAGGATAATTATATTTAAACATTAATATTGATTTATTGGAATGACATAAGAAACTTTATTGGTAAAATGACCTTAAAAAGGCTATTTAATGCCTTTAAGGTCTATGGTTCATTTTACCTAACAAAGTGGTTGGGACGGCCAATTCAATGGGGTTTGCCTTTTTCTATTTCTGTAGAACCTACAACTGCCTGTAACTTGCGTTGTCCGGAGTGTCCCAGCGGTTTAAGGGCTTTTTCAAGAGATACAGGGAATTTGAAAAAAGATTTTTTTAGAGAAATTATTACTCACTTAGGTGATCAATTATTTTATTTGACTTTCTATTTTCAGGGAGAGCCTTACATCAATCCCAATTTTTTGGAGATGGTAGCTTATGCACATACTAAAAAAATATACACTACAACTTCTACAAATGCCCATTTTCTTGATGACGCCAATGCCCGAGCAACAATAGAGTCTGGTTTAGATCGATTAATTATTTCAATAGATGGTTCAACTCAGGAAGTTTATGAGGCTTATAGAAAAGAAGGTGACCTTGCTAAGGTTCTGGAGGGGGCCAGAAATGTTGTAAAATGGAAGAAAGCTTTAAAGTCTAATACGCCACATATTATCTTTCAGTTTCTAGTTGTAAAACCAAATGAACATCAAATAGATGATATTTATCAAATAGCAAAAGAAATAGGCGTGGACGAGGTAAAACTTAAAACTGCACAAATTTACGATTTTAAGGATGGCAACCCCCTGATTCCTACAATTGATAAATACTCAAGATATGCACAAATGCAGAATGGGAGTTATAAAATAAAAAATGAATTATTGAACCACTGCTGGAAACTGTGGCATTCGTGTGTAATAACCTGGGATGGGATGGTTGTCCCATGTTGTTTTGATAAAGATGCAAGTCATAAATTGGGTGATCTTAAAAAGGAGTCTTTTAAAGAATTATGGAAAGGGGAAACATATAGTAACTTCAGAAAGCAATTATTAAAAGGAAGAGATAAGATTGATATATGTAATAATTGTACTGAAGGATGCCGGGTTTGGCATTAAAAAAGGATATGAATGAATCTCTTTGTAGATGAGCAATTATTTTATATTAATTTCCTACCTGGAATAAAAATTTAAAATATTAAAATGAATCTTAAAATAATTTCAGCAGGCGCAGGTAGTGGAAAAACTTACAGTTTAACACAGGAAATGGTAAAATTGTTAAGTCCGGACGATAAAGGTAGGGTAGAAGTAAGAGCGTCCGGGATAATTGCAACAACGTTTACCAATAAAGCAGCTGCCGAATTGAAAGAACGTGTACGTATTGAATTACTTGAAAATGGGTTGACGAAGGAGGCAGATGAGTTAGGAAATGCAATGATAGGAACAGTTCATTCGATAGGCGTTCAATTACTCAAACGTTTTGCTTTTCAAGCAGGAGTGTCTCCGGAAGTTGATATTATAGCAGATAGCGATCAACAAAACATTTTTAATCAATCACTTTCTAGTGTTTTATCTATTGAACTTATACAAGAAATGGAGCAATTGAGTGATCAATTGGGGTTTGCGAAAAATTCATATAGAAAAAGGGATTGGCGTGCTGATTTAAAAGCAATGACAGATATTGCAAGGGCAAATAATTTTGACATAGATGTATTGGAGGAGAGTAAACAGTATTCATTGGATACTTTTTTTGAATTGTTACCTAATGTTTCTCAAAAAGATGCTGAATACTTTGATACCGAGTTGCAACAACTTATTCAAAATACACTTTTAGCTTTAGAGAATAATGATGATGCAACAAAAGGGAAGCAAACACTTGTTGGAACACTAAAGGGATATCAAAACAGTCTTAATAATAAAGGATATTTACCTTGGCATCAATGGGCAGCATTAACTAAATTAAAAGCAACTAAAAAAAGTAGAGACGATGTATTTGATTTAATAGAATTTGCGAAATCACATAATACGCACCCAGCCTTTCATCTTCAAATAAGCATGTATGTTTCTAATATCTTTAATGCAGCAATTGCTGCATTAAAGGAGTATGAACAATATAAAAAAGTACGAGGTTTAATTGATTATATAGATATGGAGGTGCTTATACTTAAGCTTTTAGAACAAGATATTGTAAAAGAAGTCTTAAGTGAGGAGATAGATTTACTTCTGGTTGATGAATTTCAGGATACCAACCCACTACAGTTAAAAATATTTTTGAACCTTACCGATATAGCTAATAAATCTATATGGGTTGGAGATCCTAAACAATCTATTTATGGCTTTAGAGGAGCTGATCCTACACTTATGAAAGCTGTCATGGACAGTACAGATAATATTTCTAATTTGCCATATTCTTGGCGATCAAGAGAAGATTTAGTGAATTTATGTAATGGTCTTTTTGTGAATGCATTTGAAGGAGAGATGCCTGTAGAAAGAATTGCCTTGGATACTGCTGAGCCATTTGTTAAATCTAAAGAATCAACATTACTTAAACCGTCCACACATCATTGGCATTTTCAGTTTGAAGGGCGCCCACCGAGAAAACCATGGTTTGAACAGTGTATTGCCCGTACAGTTGCAGAGGTTTTGTCTGAAAACTGGATGGTTCGCATAAAGGGATCTAATGACGTAAGGGAAATGCATGCTGGTGATATAGCAATCCTTTGTCGTTCTAATCATTCATGTCAGTATGTAGCCGAAGCATTACACAAAGAAGGCATTAAAGCTTCTATTTCTAGAAGTGGATTATTGGAGACTGCTGAAGTGAAGTTAATTCTTGCTGGCTTGAGATATATCTTAAATAAACATGACGCACTTGCAGTGGGTGAGTTATTAATTCTTGCGAATAAACAGCAAATAGAAGAGGTAGTTACAAGTCGATTAGAATATCTCGTAAACATTCAAGGAGAAAATAGTGATTTGTCGGGTTGGGGCAATCAAGTTAGTTATGTGCAACAATTAAATAATATACGACAAAAATGCAAAGAACTTTCTGCTTCTGAAATTTTGAATGGAATCATTGAAAAACTTGATATTAGAAGAATTGTTTCTGCATGGTCAAATAGGCAGCAACGTTTAGATAATATTGATTCCTTACGTAAATTCGCATCTGACTATGAAGAAACTTGTAAAAGTTTAAATTCTGCAGCTACATTAGGAGGTTTTTTGCTTTGGTTGGATGATCTGGCTAGAGAATCAGCAGACTTGCAAGGTACAGGAGCAGGGAAAGATGCAGTTAATGTCATGACTTATCACAAGAGTAAAGGCTTGGAGTGGCCCTTTGTTGTTTTTCATAGTTTAGATAATGATTTAAGAGATAATATATGGGGAGTTAGAATCGTACGTAAAATCCCAGGAATAGATATCAAAAACCCATTATCTAATCGATTGATTTGTTACTGGGTGAATCCCTATTCAGACCAGATAAAAGGAACAGAGTTAATGGATACATTAGTTAATCATAAAGCTCAGCAAATAGTCAAAAAACAATCATTGGATGAAGAAAGTCGTCTATTATATGTAGGTCTTACTAGGGCAAGGGATTATGTTGTGTTGCCATCTATGGCTAAAAAAAATACGAAATGGTTGAATCGGGTTTTTCATAAGGGTGATGAAATAAGTCCGGTTCTTGATATAAATAAATCGGATCTCCCATGGTTATGGAATGGGAAAGAAAACTTTATTAAAACCCAACTTTTTAATTACGAGCGAATATTTCCAGTTAATGAGGTGCAAGAAGAGGACATTGATTATTTAACTCCCAGAATAGGAGAGAAGAGTTTTGATCTAGTTTTGATAGATTCTGCTAAAGAACTTTTCCCAAATATGAGTTATAAGTTTGCTAATTCTTTGCCTTTTTGCAAGCCTTATGTCCTGAATGAGATGGATGGGTATACCTATGAAACCCTTCAGTTGGTTTTTAGTACTTTTATTTTGGCTGACAACCCCGAATTCAGTCAAAAAACACGACTAAAAATAGCCAATAATTTACTTTTTCAGTTTGATTTATCAGAGGTTGTGAAATCTGAAGATCTGTTCTTCTATTCATCATGTTTTTACAAAAAAATCTATAAAGATTTTCGAGTAAAATTAATAGAGAAACATAAATATTTTAGATATAGTAATGATGGGATAAGACAATTTAACGGGGTAATGGATTTTGTTATATATACGGAGGACAACCATGTAGTAATTGCAAAATTTCTTTTAATTGATAATGCTGAGTTAAATAAAAACAAACGAAAAATGAATGAGGAGGTGTCAATTTTAGAAGCAGCAGGCCGTGTTATAAAAGAAGCTTCTAATCCTGAAAAAATTCTATTTTTAATTATAAATTCATTAGAAGGAAATTGGACGCCATTGATTATAAAAAACACATCAGTTCAGTCTTTGCTGTTTAAGTAATTGTACAGTTTATCTAAGTTTTATGTTAAAATCGCATTAAATTGGTAATAATATACATCATCAAAAAACATAGAATAAAATTGCAAAAAAAACGCTAGTTGTCCACTTTTTATAGTTTTTTACACAATTTGGTTGTTGATAACTTTACCTTAAGCCCCTTTTATTAACATTTGGGGACTTTTCTTATCAACAATCTGCTTTTTGCATCTTTTTGCGCTCTAAAAACTGCTACTTGACACATTGGGATTTAACCAAATTAGTTACACCCTTGTATTTTGTGTGTATTGCCTATTTTTTATTTTTATTTTAAGTATAAATACATAGCCCAAGTGTCGTCTGCTATTGACTTTCTGGAATTTCTCAATCCCTAGACATATAGCCTTTGGTTTTTATAATAAATGGAATTTTATGTGGCAGTAGTTTTTTAGTGTATAAAAGTTGCTGTACAATTCTTGCTAAAAAAAAATATATATTATTCTTCGCAGAGATTGTTCATTGAAAAAGCAATTAGGTTCAAAGTTGTTTCTGGTAAAATCAATCTGAAATAATAAATACAGAAAGATTAAATAAAGGTCTAGTTAAATTTTTTTTTGATACAACTAATCGCAAATTTTTTGCGTATTAATTGGGGCTTAAAAAGTGTATTTTTTGTTATTAAAATGCGATTTGAGTTTTTTGCAGAATAATCATTTGTAAATTAATAGACATTTGGTATAAAATAGTCAAATAGTGACTGCTTGCAGAACCCATTTTTTTGCCCATTTTTTCATAAAAGTTGGCATTACTATAAAGATTATGTTTAATTCTTTTTTAATTGCTGTAATTAGGTTCTTAGAAATGGATGTTCGGTGATTTAGACAGGCAATTTTATTTCAGAAAAAAATGTTTAATTACAGCGTCTAGATGACAAAATAAATCTAGCAACAAAGATATATTTGTCGAAACCCATTTTATAGTTTATGTTATTTATAAATTAAGCTATTTCGGGCTAATGGTTATAGTTGTATATAATGTGTTTAATCATAATTAAAGAAAGCATTCATAAAGTATTGGCGCTTCATTACTAAATGTTTTTTTTAAGTCAAATACAAGCTTTAGCTTAAATATTGAATTAAAGCTTTTTTTTATAGTATGACTGAACGGACTATTTAATTCACAATGGAATATAAGGGATTTAATAAGTATGTCGCTGTTTATTTTTTAACTCTAGTTAATTTATATAAGCCATTCAATGGGCTGTCCATTTTCTTAACTTGAATTGTACGGATGGTTTTATTTGTGCAGTTAATTTTTATGATAATAGTTGATCCCATGATTACCCATTTGAGCCATTGTGGTAATAAAAAATTGCAAGTCCTGTATTTGTTGGTTGCTCATTCTTTTCGCGGTATAATGTCATGGATTCATTTTCTTACCTTTTGAACCTGGATTATATTGAAGGACATTATAAATAGAATTAGGAGAATTTGAATCAAGATTTTTTTCAACAATTCAATTTTTTTTACTAATGTCAAGGTTTAAGTCTGTGTATTTTTTGTTTTGGTGATAATAAAGACAACTCAATTTAAAGATCCGTTTGCCATTGTCGAAGTTGTTAAGCATTGGTGCTATTTTTTTGCGATTTTCAATTTTTAGTGGTTTAAAACTAAAGTCGCTGGATATTTTTGAGGGTAATATGATGTTAATACATGATGTAGAATTAATGTATTTAATTAGATATTATCGAGAATTTGCTATTAGATTATTCCCCTTAGACATGTTTTCAATATAGATCCTCAAGTCGTCCAATTGGTCTTCAGAAAGTTTCTCTAAAGGATATAGTGGCATATAAGCACGGTTGCCAGCAAGGGGCCATGTGCCATGTCGAGTTATTTTGTGAATGGAACCCATTCCTGCTTTTTTTGTTCTGAACATCAAATTTACAAATGAGAACGTTGAATGATCCAGATTGAAAAAGGAAAATCTCTGATTTTTGTGGCAGTACAAGCAACTACGGTCATAAATTAATTTGCCATTTTTAAAACGCACTACATTTTCAAGTGAAGATTTATCCATTGCTTTATAAGCTCTTTCTTCAGCAAAATGAGCAGGGCTCTTGTCCCAAAATTTGGCATCTATTAAATGAATAGCCTCCGAATTATTTTTATTATTATTGATTGCGGTTTCAATTTTCGTTTTATCGCTAATATTCAGTTTTAAATCTTTTATCTTTAATTCCAGAGACCAAAAATATGCAAGAACAGATTCTATTTCCCAATCTTCAAGTGCGCGGCCCTGAGCACATTGAGTAGCACATAATTGAATTGCTTGTCTAATGTCAGTATTTGATGCTTTAATAATAGGTATGTGCCCGTATTTTTTTTGATAATCATCATTATAAAAAGTTACTCGATTTATAATTCCATAGAAAGAAGTTCCTTGTAAATAAGGCAAATCATTCTTTTCCGCATAATCCAGTCTTTTTTGAGCAGAGATATCAGAAAGATCATCAAATTCTTTTTTTGTATTATGGCATGATATGCACTTAAAATAAGGACTTTGTGGGCTGGTTTTACCTTTTCCATTCTTTTTTGTTGAAATACCAGTTAATACAAGATTCCTGCCTTTTTCAATAGAAACACCTTCAATTGAAGTGTTTACACGATTGATTTTGATTTTCCCCAGTTTTTCGTAAATGTCCCAAACAGAATCACTGTCTGATATATATATGTTTTCTTTGGTTGATATATTTTTATCAACAAATGTAAAACTTGCAAAGATGACAACAGAAGCGATACATGTTAAAATCGCTGATTTTTTTAATCCTGCAAACATGCTTATATATTTTTAGATTAATTTATAATAAAACGACATCAAGAAATGATAATTATAAGGTTTGAAAAATCAAAAGTTATGTTAATATAACAAAAATCACATTCTAAAAGCTCTGGAAATTGTAAATCCTATTCTGAATTCGCCTTCTAGCCAGTTAAGTGTAGTATTAGGAATATAATCAGTAGGTTCTATCCCTGCTGAGTTGGTGAAATTAAATTGAAAAACGTGACCACCTGTATCTATCTCAAAACCTATGCCTAGTGGGATTTGATAACCACCAGCTGCAGACCAACGTAGGGCATCAAAAGGCAAATTAGCATCTAAAATGATACCAAGAACTTTTGTTACTTGGATCTTTGCAGAAATCCCAGCACTCACCAAGGCATTATTGTCGTTGTATTTTACTAAGTTTCTCCAAACTAGAGTAGGCGAAATTTGTAACGAAAGTATATCTCCAAATTTACGGGCCATATGTAATTGCAGAGAGTACATCATTCTATACGCAAATGAATATTGACCATTTAGCCTAAAAGAAGCTAAAGATTCCATATTAGAAGATTCCCACATTGTTGAAATCGCTAATGAGCCTGCTGCGGCCATTGATAATGGCATTCCCTTCCCTTTTGTTTGAGACAAGAATTTGTATTTGGCAGTTAAGGTATATAAGGATTTTAAAGGCCCTGCTCCTTTTGTTCTGTGTACACCAACCATCAAATTGTTGGTAATGCCATAGTCTACCCCAAAGCCCACATCAGCAGCATTGTCAAACCCAAAAAAAGAAGTCCACATATTTTCAAATTTCCATTGACTTATGAAATCACCAAAACGGTGTGCAATGCGCACATCTAGCATACCTTTTTGTAATGTTTCTACCGACCAAGTATTAATGACTCGTGTATCTTTAAATGTTTGATAGACATATTCTTTTTTTTGGTTTTCCTGTGCATTAATAATTTTTATACTTCCAAAACTGATTGTTATTATTGTCGATAAAAAGATGAATTGTAAATTTTTCATAAAATTCAGTTTAAATAAGATTAAAGAAAATGTCTATTTGAAAGATATAAATTGAAAATTAGAGCAGCTTTACTTTTCTAAAAATCCATTTTCCTGCCAACATCTTATCGAGTCGGCATTAGCAGTTGAAATGTTTCCTGAAGGTGGCATACTTCCATCAGCGACACGTGATGCAATGGTTTCTTTTCGTGATGTGCTGAGCGTTGCATAAGCGCCAAATGATGCAACGGAAAGGTTATCATGGCAACCTGAAGTATTGCAATTGGATTCCAAAATATTGAATATGTGATCATCATATGTAATTATATTGGAAGAGCAATCTAGCGGTGGTTCTTGGGGTTCTGGTAGTTTGTCCGTACAAGATGGCAAAAAATAGATTGTAATAATAATTAGGCTAATGATAAATTTGACAGAGTATTTCATAATAAAGAATTTAAATAATAAGGCACTAAAAAAACTAAACTAAAATTACTATTTTTGTCAACGAAAATAGAGCGGTTTGATTTTCTCTATGGTTTTGTATAGGTTTTGGGTGCAATGGTTTAATTACTTGAAAGTTATACATTAATTGAGATTCAACCTAATTTCTTTTTAAATATATTTTTATTAAAAAAATCGTAGAATGTACCCAGAACACTTAACAATACCTATGGAAAAAGATTTGACGGATTTTGGTTTCCATGGGCTTAAGTCAGCCGAAGAAGTATCTTTGGTCTTAGAAAAAAAAGAAGGCACAGTATTAGTCGTAGTTAATTCAGTATGTGGTTGTGCTGCTGGAAACTGTCGGCCAGGTGTTAAAATTGCAGTCGAGAATGCTAAAGTTCCAGATACGCTTGCAACTGTTTTTGCTGGAGTAGATAGAGATGCTGTAAATAAAGCGAGAGAATTTATGCTCCCATATCCTGCTTCATCTCCTTCTATTGCATTATTTAAAGATGGTGATTTGGTACACTTTTTGGAACGTCATCAGATTGAAGGAAATTCTGCAGAAGCGATTGCTGCTAATTTAAAAATGGCTTTTGATAATTTTTGTTAAATACAAGTTATAATTATTTATAATTCTGTTGACTTCTCTATGTATTTAGGGGCCAAACTCATTATTTAATTAATTGTTATTACAATAATGTTTTAAAATAATTTTCATTTGTTGATTTTAGGAGTGTAATACAAAAATGTGAAATCATATCTAATAATAATTTTTTTAGTTGTAGTTTATGTTGTTGATTTATCAGCACTTACGGCAAGGTACCGCTGTATGATTAGGGATGAACCTGCAACAACATTAACAATTGGTTGGGATCAAATAAGTGGTACCAACCCCATACTGTGTTATAGTACAACTAACTATGGACAGAATTATACCCAATATAATTATCAAGCATACCCAAAGCGCACCATTCATGCCAAAGGTATGCACAATCATTTTGTTCGCCTGACCAGGCTTAGACCCAATACTGTATATTATTTTGTTATTAAAGATAGTGATGCTACTAGTAGGTGCTTTTCTTTTAAGACTTTACCAGA
Source organism: Saprospiraceae bacterium (assembly GCA_022448945.1). GTDB lineage: Bacteria > Bacteroidota > Bacteroidia > Chitinophagales > Saprospiraceae > Aureispira. The sequence continues at coordinate 16,023 of JAKVCV010000034.1, read as the reverse complement.
TGAACACCAGACTCGTTTATCTGTTATTGGGGGCGGAGATTCTCGAAATCATAAAATTGCAAGGCAGAATGCTAATAAGATTGTCGCACGATGTCGACCACATTTTGTTCTTTTTGCCGGAGACATGACAGGAGGAGATACAAACCGTGAATGGGAGGAGTGGTTAAATGATTGGCAACTTACTATTGGTGTGGATGGAAGAATGACTCCTATAGTAGCCGCAAGAGGCAACCATGAACGTTCTGATGCCTCAATAGTAGATATTTTTGATGTCTCACATAATGGAGTATATTATGGTTTAACTTTTGCCAGAGGCTTATTACGCGTATATACACTCAATAGCATGCAGTCTAGTAATAGCAATCAATTGACATGGCTAGGAGATGATTTAAAAAACAATCAACATGTTGCATGGAGAATGGCACAATATCATCATCCGATGCGACCTCATACCCGGCGCAAGTATGAACAAGAATATATGCGTGTAAATTGGGGCCCTTTGTTTTATAAATATAATGTGCAATTAGCCCTTGAATGTGATTCGCATATTTCAAAAATCACTTGGCCTATACGGTCTACCAATAATAAAAACGAAGTTGGTTACGATGAAGGATTTGTTCAGGACCCCAAAGGTACAGTTTTTGTTGGGGAAGGTGGTTGGGGCGCTCCACTTCGAGTAGCAGATGATTCTAAACGCTGGACTCGAGCAATGGGTTCTTTTAATCAGGTTAAGTGGTTTTTTGTAGATCTGAATAAAATTGAAATTCGCACGATCAAAACAGAAAATGCTAGTCAGGTAGGTTTTCTTTCCGATAATAGTCGTTTCTACATGCCCGAAAATATAGATCTTTGGGAAATAGATGCTGCTAAACATATAACCATATTCAATAAAAAAACAACTGAGTTTGTCCCTGAGAAACCACAGGTTTTGATGGAAATAACTTCTGTTTCAGCACAATTCCTTAATGACAATGTTTATTTGCAATGGAAATCAATTTTTGAAGTTTCCCGAGTAAAATTTAAAATTCAAGTATCTACTAATAAAATATTTTGGAAAACTATTGATATTATTTCTGGGCAAGGACCTTCTGCAAGTAAACAACAAGTTTATAAATATATTGATAAGTCAGAAAAAAGAGGTGGGAAATATTATTATAGAATTGCAGCTATTGACAAAACAGGGAAAGAATATGTAAAAGAATTTGTAGAGATTCGAACTTTGGGGCGACAGGAAATGGAAACTATTTTAGGATCAAAACATTCAGGACAACTTGAAATACCTGTTGAAGTTTCTGCTCCTACTAAAGTTGTACTTGAATTATTTGATATCAAAAGAAGGCAAGTTTATATGAAGGAATTTGATACTGTAATTGGTTATCAAAAACTACCTATGAATATTCTACATTTAAGTGAAGGATATTATTTACTGGAAATCAGTTATGATGGCAAATTAATAAAGAAGAGTATAAAGATAAGTAGCTGATAATTGTCCTTTTTTCTTAAAACTTTCTTCTAGAAGATATATTCACTAATGTTTGTATCAATAAATAAATTAAATCATAAGGATTAATAATTTTTACTATTATGTCAATTAAGGACAATTCTATTATTCTTTTAGTTTTTATTGTTGTTATATCATTTACTTCCGCATGCGATAATAATTCTGTTAAAGATTCTTCAGATTTGAATAATCCTAAAGAAATAATCAATATGAATGATAGTGTTATTCCTGAGATATCAGATACCATAATACAGTTTGAAGAAAATGTTTCTCCTGAAAAGCGGAAAGAAATTATGGATAGAATAAGTAAAAAATATCTTATGGGTAAATTTGATCCATCAAAAGATGATCGGTTTACATTAATTCCTTCGCCATATGCAGAAAAAGAAATGTATATGCGCATAGAGGCGTTGGAAAGTTTTAAAAGAATGCATGCTCATGCAAATAAAGATAATATCAGATTGGTTATTAAGTCTGCTACAAGGCCATTCGATGTTCAAAAGTCTATCTGGGAAGCTAAATGGACAGGAAAGAGAAAGGTGGATGGCGAAATGTTATCCAAAGAAGTTAAAGACCCTAAAGCCCGTGCGATTAAAATTTTACGCTGGAGTTCTATGCCCAGCACTTCACGGCATCATTGGGGAACTGATATAGATCTTAATAATCTGGAACCTGAATATTTTGCAAGTGGGCAGGGCCTAAAAGAATATGAATGGTTAGTGGCTAATGCGCATGAATATGGTTTCTGTCAGGTTTATTCTGAAATGGGAGAAGATAGACCTTTTGGTTACCAGGAGGAAAAATGGCATTGGTCTTATCTTCCTGTTTCAAAACCATTGACTGAGGCATATGCCCAAAAGATAGTAGATGGCGATATCCAAGGCTTTATGGGTGCAGAGTCTGCACCAATGATTGAGGTTGTCAAAAAATATGTATTAGGGATTAATTCAGACTGTTTATAATGTGATTTAAATGAGGTTTAAATTTTTAATCAAATAGCTTTTTGAAGTCTAATAGCGCAAATTTGTAGCTACTAAAGTAGCGATCTTGTAAACATAAAAAAATATTGGTATCTGTTAACTTAAAAGATAATAGGGGGCAAAATAGTTCTTGTTGATTTTGATAAGTATAAAATTTTCTTTGTTTTTTGTTGCCCATCGAATCAATTTGAATAGCTGAAGCATAACCATCTGAATATAGGCCTTTGTTGAAAAATAAATAGGAATTGTCTGATTGTGTAAATAGGTAATGAGATAAAAATACTTTTTGTTTTCTTGGTTGATTCCCATTCTTAAAAATGTGGTTGGTCCATTGTATCTCACCATCCGAACTGAACCTAAGTGCAAGAATATCATTGGATCTAAAATTATAGCTTGAAGAAGGCTGCATTTCGGCAGATAGCACAACCCCTCCATCTTCTGTTAATTGCCAGTGAACAAGTTTATATGATCTTGCTTCCATTTTTTGCTTAATACGTTTTTTATTGATTAATTCAGCGATTAGTTTTTCACTAAATTTATGTTGTTTTTTGATTAATACTTTTGTTCTTTCGCTATTGATTTTGATATAAAATACTCCAGCTTGTTGGTAGTATTTTTGATTTGAATAAAAGCCGAACCATAGGATATTGCCTTTTGTGTCGAATGTAAAATTAATCTGGTTAAAAAAATAATCTCCTAAATTGGGTTTAAAAAGCGAAAAATCAGATTTTTGTTTTCCAACAAAAAACAAAGTTGGATCCGCAGTTACCGTACGTAAGCTGTAGCTTCTGTGATCTCTGAATATATCAGTTAGAATGGCAACTTCTCCCTTGTTGTTTACCCGTAGTTTTTTGATAGAGACCTTTCTGGTTGCACCGCCATCAGGAGATAAGTTGACAGTGCGGTTCCACAACATTTTAAATTCACTGTTAAAAACTCTCAATTTTATTTTATTAGTTAATCCCCTTATTTGATCTATATCACCGTCTTCTTCATAATCATAAACTAATATTTTACTATTGTCAGGAGAAACAGCAAAGTTTCCGCGATAATAGTTGGATGTCATTCTAAATGGTTTTATCAATTCAATAGAATCCTCGGCTAGGCAAAAGTGATCTGTTTTTATTTGTTTAGCATAAAGACTAACTTTATCATGTGTGTTTTCTTGTTTATTTACAATGTATCTGAAGTATAGTAGATACATTTTATTTGCAATATTTATGACACCAATATATTTTCTTCTTTTTTTAGTTAAGACATATGACTTTATAAAAGTTAGGTCAGTGTCATAATGTTCTACTTCTGCATAATTCATTTGTTTGTTGAATCTTAGCGCGAAGAATCCTGTAGAGTCAAAATTGAGTAAGGTATGTGTTTTCGATGTCTTCCCAGATTCCCTTAATTGACTTTTCATTAAATAATCCTGAGCGACTATTACATTTGTGCTATAAATAATAAAAGATGTGAAAAGTAGTAGAATGTACACTATAGAAACGGGTTGTTTATAAATTTATTTAAGTGCAAATTAAAAAAGAATTGAATTTTTTTTCTAAAACATCTTTATTCAAAGTGCAATTTATTTACTTAGATTAATAAGTCATTACAATTAATATAACAAAAATAGTGTTTGCAAAAGTATTTAGAACGCTATATTTATTATTAGAATACATATTAGTTTTAGGTTTAAGAATATTTGGAAGCAAATTTAAACGGTTTAGTCGAAATCATATTTTAAGATCACTTAATTAACATATATTAGTGCATATAAAATCAAAATAATTTTATTCAATTATATTGTATGCAAGTGCATTTAGAAAACTAGTTGCAGACTTTATGACAATAGGAGAAAATATAGCATTAGCATTTATTGCTATTTGGTCCAATTTACTTAGGGCAGTATTAACACTTTTAATTATTGCTTTTGGCATTATGGCATTGGTGGGCATTCTCACCTCTATAGATGCAATTAAAAGTTCTATGTCAAATAATTTGGCTAGTATGGGAACAAACACTTTTAACGTAATTAGAAAAGGTACTGGTTTGGGCGGCGGAAAGCATGGTAGGCGAAGAAAAGTTGGTGAAAAAATATCATTTAAACAAGCAATGTCATTTAAAAAACAATATTATTTTCCCGCTACAGTCTCTGTATCTGCTTTGGGATCAACATCTTCAGTTGTCAAATTCAAGAAGACAGAAACAGATCCTACAACTACCATATATGGTGTAGATCATAATTATTTAAGTGTAGCTGGATATGAACTGGAAACAGGGCGAAATGTTACAGAGGCAGAGTCAAAAGAAGGCCGCAACCTTGCGATTCTTGGTGCAAGTATAGTTAGTAAACTTTTTCCAAACTATTCTCCTTCTAGTGTTATTGGTAAAAGCATTACTATTCGTAATATTCATTATCATATTATCGGTGTCTTGAAAGAAAAAGGCTCAAGTATGACTTTTAGTGGTGATAAAATGATAATTATACCACTTCAGACACTGAGAAAATACTTTGGCTCGCAAACAAATTCTTACAATATTACTGTAATGGTTGCAGATGCCTTAAGTATAGATCCGGCCATGGCTGAAGCAGAAGGTGTGTTCAGGAGGATTCGAAAAGTTTATTTAGGGGAGGAATCAGATTTTGAAATGGAAAAAAGCGATGGGTTAATTTCTTTAATTGTAGATAATACTGCAACCTTACAGATGGCAGCAATTTTTATTGGATTAATTACTTTACTAGGAGCTGCTATTGGCTTGATGAATATTATGTTGGTTTCTGTTACGGAGCGTACTCGAGAAATTGGTATTTGTAAATCTTTGGGAGCTACTCGGCGTACTATTATGGTACAATTTCTTGTTGAAGCAGTAGTTATTTGTCAGATTGGAGGGCTTTTGGGTATAATATTAGGGATTTTCGCGGGGAATTGGGTGACTTTTATGGTTGGTGGAGCTTTTGTCATTCCTTGGGCATGGATTATATTAGGCTTTACGCTCTGTTTCATCGTAGGAGTTATATCCGGCCTATATCCAGCGATAAAGGCATCTAATTTAGATCCTATTGAAGCTCTAAGGCATGAATAGGCGCGTACATTTAATTTTCATATTTTTTATTTAAAAGAGAAGCCCACAGCTATCTTTCATTTTTTACTGAAAGCATTGAAACAATTCGCAATATTTTGTGTTTTGGGGCGTAGATTTAGTATTTTTACATTATATTGAGGCCCTTAGGGTTGAAATATCTAGATATAAAAGGATAATTGGAGTTTTTATAACTTCTGAATATGGATAAAGATTTAAATACATCTTCACGCAAACAGGATCATATTGATCTTGCATCTCAATCAAGAGTTGAACTTAATAGTCTTGATAACAGGTTTTACTATGAACCTATTTTATCCGGTCACCCTTTGTCGAGTAATGATAATTCTTTTTCTTTTTTGGACAAAAATTTTCAGGTGCCTTTTTGGGTGTCAAGTATGACAGGAGGCACAGAATATGCTAGGACTATAAATTATAATTTAGCTAGAGTAGCACACGATTATGGTTTTGGAATGGGATTGGGGTCTTGTCGTAGTTTATTAACAAGCGATCAGTATCTTGAAGATTTTGATGTGCGTGATATTATTGGGGATGATCTTCCCTTGTATGCAAACCTTGGCATAGCTCAAACTGAACAACTTTTGCAATCGAATAAACAACACTATATAACTGAATTGTTGAAAAAGTTACGTGCAGATGGGTTAATTATTCATGTTAATCCTTTGCAGGAATGGCTCCAGCCGGAGGGCGATAAAATTAGCCAACCACCACTTAATACTATAATTAGTTTAATAGATAACTTCCCGGACTTAAAAATAATTGTAAAAGAAGTAGGACAGGGTATGGGTTATGAAAGTCTTAAGGCATTATTTCAGTTGCCATTGGCTGCGATTGATTTTGCTGCAAATGGAGGCACAAATTTTTCTAAGTTAGAATTACTTCGTTCAGAAGAACAAAAGCGTCAAATTTATTCTAATTTAGCTAATGTGGGACATAGTGCTGAACAAATGGTAAATATGTCAAATACTATTATAGATGAACTAGGGGATAAATGTATTTGCAAACAAGTTATAATTTCTGGAGGTATTTTAGACTATTTAGATGGGTATTATCTAATAAATAAGTTATCTTCGTCTGCTATCTATGGTCAAGCATCTGCTTTTCTTAAACATGCAAGGGGTGATTATAAGTTATTGTATGACTATGTAGCTACCCAGGTAGAGGGGTATAACTTGGCTAAAGCTTTTTTAAAAATAAGGTAATAAGTTGATATTTTGTTAAACGAATCAACTTATTGTATTTTAAGAATTTGAACAGAAAAATGATTTTATAAATCATGAAAAAGCCTAAAATTGTATCAGGGTTTTCAAAATTATCAAAACGTGGCAAAATACGCTGGTTGGTAGAGAATTTCTTCTCTAATCCAGAAGAAGTTGCCCGCGAACTTAAGAGTTTCTGGTATGGAGACCCTCAAAAACAAAAAATCTTTGATGATTTTAGCGAGAATACTGTAAGTAATTTTTATTTGCCTTATGGTGTTTTACCAAATTTGGATGTCAATGGCACATTATATTGTGTGCCAATGGTCATAGAGGAATCATCGGTTGTTGCCGCTGCTTCAAGTGCAGCGAAATTCTGGCTAGATAAGGGTGGTTTTAAATCGGAAATAATATCAACTCAAAAAATTGGTCAAGTGCATTTTGATTGGAAGGGTGATTTTGATAAGCTAGATGCTCTTTTCCCTTCCTTAAAAAAAGCTATAGCAGATAGTACTGAACCTATTACCCGGAACATGCAAGAGAGAGGTGGTGGGATCTCTAATATAGAGCTAGTTAATATGAGTCATCTGGAAGAGAATTATTACCAGATCAAAATGACATTTGAAACATGTGACTCCATGGGTGCAAATTTCATTAATTCTATTCTTGAAGAAGCGTCCAGAACTTTGAGTTTGTTTGTTGGCCAGCAAGAACATTTTACTGAAGAAGAGAAAAAAGTAAATATTATTATGTCTATTTTATCTAATTATACACCGGAATGTTTGGTGCGTACTTGGGTAGAATGTCCTGTTGAAGACTTAGGTACTTTTGAGAATGGGAACATGGATGCAGAAACATTTGCATTTAAATTTGTAAAAGCGCTGAAGATTGCGCAGATAGATATTCATCGTGCTACTACACATAATAAGGGTATTTTTAATGGTATAGATGCAGTAGCTCTGGCTACTGGAAATGATTTTAGGGCAATAGAATCGTGTGGACATACTTATGCTGCCCGCGATGGGAGTTATAAAAGTTTGTCATATGCTGAAATCATAGATGGGAAGTTTAGATTTTGGTTGGACATCCCTCTTGCTATTGGTACAGTAGGTGGTTTGACATCTCTTCATCCTTTAGCTAAGCGTTCTTTGGAAATGTTAGGCAAACCTTCAGCAAAAGAGTTGATGATGATTATTTCTGCTACTGGTTTGGCACAAAATTTTGCTGCTGTTCGTTCTTTGGTGACGACAGGAATTCAACAAGGACACATGAAAATGCACCTTATGAATATTCTTAATCACTTAGAAGCTACAGAAAAAGAAATTATTCTTGTCCTCTCACATTTTAAGGATAAGATTGTTTCTTTTACAGCAGTCCGTGATTTTTTGACTATTTTAAGAAACAACACATCTTCTGAAATCAAATACACTTAAGAATTGCTCGGATGTTTTCAGAATATTTTTTCAGGATATTTATTTCTGTGCTTCGTTATATTATTTTCTATATGGATGACTTTGACTTTTTGCCTAATTAGACTATATTTGAATCATAAAGCTGAATGATATAACCCTTGCTTAAAGCTTGTTGCAACAAAACTAAAGAATATATTACTTGTAGTTTCTTTTTGATTCATTTCAACTAAAACATAAAACATGGGAAAAAAAGCCTCAAAGTGGACATTGCTTACTGAAGTGCTTCCTAAACCAATGCGTAACAAATTTATTGTAGTCACATCTGTATTTGTATTGTGGATGGTCTTTTTTGACAGAAATAGTTTCTTTGATCAATACCGATTACAATCAACACTTGACGAATTAGAAAATAAAAAAGAATATTATCAGCAGGAAATTCTTAGAGATGAAGAGAGTAGCAAAGATTTATATAAAAGTGATAAATCACGTGAAAAATTTGTTCGTGAAAATTATTACATGAAAAAAAGCAATGAAGAAGTTTTTATAATTGACAAGTAATTTTTGTCAATAAACTAAATGACACATTGACTTTTTAAACAGTGAGGGTGATTTGAAACCGTGGAGCATAACAAAAAAAGAATTTAATTAATAACCATAATAAATATATTTCTAATGTCTGTATTAGTTAACAAAGATTCAAAAATCATTGTTCAGGGTTTTACTGGGAAAGAAGGAACTTTTCATGCCAATCAAATGATAGAATACGGCACCAATATTGTTGGCGGAGTAACACCTGGTAAAGGTGGGCAAATGCATTTAGGCCGCCCAGTATTTGGTACTGTTGCTGATGCTGTAGCAAAAGTCGGTGCAGACACTACAATTATATTTGTTCCTCCTCGTTTTGCTGCAGATGCTGTTTTGGAGGCTGCAGATGCAGGTATTAAGGTAATCATTTGTATTACTGAAGGTATTCCCGTACAGGATATGGTAAAAGTTAAAGCATTTATAGAAGACAAAGATTGTAGATTGGTTGGCCCTAACTGTCCAGGGGTAATATCTGCTGGAGAAGCTAAAGTAGGGATAATGCCAGGCTTCGTATTTACAAAAGGTAAAATTGGTATTGTTTCTAAATCTGGAACTTTGACATATGAAGCAGCAGACCAGATAGTAAAAGCAGGATTAGGAGTTACTACTGCTATTGGGATTGGTGGAGACCCTATTATTGGGACTACAACCAAAGATGCTGTTCAAATGCTTATGGGAGACCCTGAAACGGAAGGAATAGTAATGATAGGAGAGATTGGTGGGAATTTAGAAGCAGAAGCAGCACGTTGGATTAAGGCTCATGGCACAAAACCTGTCGTTGGTTTTATTGCAGGTGTTACAGCACCTAAAGGAAGAACAATGGGTCATGCAGGCGCTATTGTAGGAGGTCATGATGATACTGCAGAAGCAAAAAAAAGAATTCTTTCAGAATGTGGAATCTATGTAGCAGATTCACCTGCAGATATAGGTTCTAAAATGATTGAAGCTTTAAAAATGGTTAATGCATAGATAAGGTTTAAGGGTAGAGGCTATTCTTATTATTTAAGTATAGGGCTAATTTATCATATACTAATAAATTGAATACTACATAGATGGCGCTATTCTAACAAAACCAATACATGAAAAGATGTATTATTTGAATTTGCAAGTGATTATCAAAATCACAAATTTCTTAGTATCCGCAGAAAAATCTAGTGCATCTGAAGGATAGTGGCAGAGCAGTAATATTAACTTTTTCCATAAATAATTGTTTATTTTTTAATGAATAGCTCTTCCTTGTTTTTTCTAATTTAACTTTTTAAAGAATTGCAAGCAATAAACCGCCCCTTAGTTTCAGTTATTAGCGTCAACTACAACCAACCTGAAGTCACATGTGAAATGTTATCTTCCTTTCGAGAAGTTACCTATCCTAATTATGAAATCATAATAGTAGATAACGGATCTCCTACTGAAAAACCAGATTCTATCAAGGAAAGGTACCCTGAAATTAATTTAATAGTTAGCAAAGAAAATTTAGGTTTTGCTGGGGGTAATAATTTAGGGATTAAACAAGCAAAAGGCAAGTATTTATTGATGTTGAATAACGATACAGAAGTTGAGCCTGATTTTTTAGATTCTCTTGTGGACTTGATGGAGTCTGATTCGAAAATAGGTATTGTTAGCCCTAAAATTTATTTTTATTATGAAGACAATGTAATACAATATGCTGGTTGTTCTAAGATGAACCCTATTACATCGAGGGCATTTTTTAGAGGATATCATCAAAAGGATGACGGGAAATATAATGAAGTGATAGAAACCCATGCTCCTCATGGAGCTTGTATGATGTTTAGAAATAGCCTCGTTGAAGAAATTGGATTGTTTTATGAAGGTTATTTTTTATATTATGAGGAATTTGATTTTGCAGCTCGGGTAAAAAATCATGGCCTTAAAATTTATTGTCAGCCAAATTCTATAATACAGCATAAGGAATCAGTCTCTACTGGGAAATCCAGCCCTCTTAAAACATATTATTTAAACAGGAATAGAGTTTTGTATATAAGAAGAAATACGAAGGGGATAAATTTTGTATTAGCAATTGCTTATTTTTATCTCATTGCTTTTACTAAAAACTTCCTTAAATACCTTCTTAAAAGAAAACATTTATATGCATTATTCAGCGGGTTGTTCTGGCATTTGACGCACACTAATATATATTCTAACAACCAAAAATAAATTTTATCTACTATTGTTACGGATACAAGTATAATTTCAATTTTGTGATTTATTCTTTAAATTATTGAATTCAGATGCGAAATAAGTTGATTGTTATTGTTTCTTTTATATCACTATCAGTAGGATTGTTGTATATTTTTTTATTTCCTGGTTACAGGATAAGTACAACAGGAACATTGTATATTATAAATAAAGCAAGTAGAACAGTTAATGTCTTTGATTTAGACGCAGGTGAAACAATTAAAGTTATCCCACTTCAAGTAGAATCACATGAAATTACCACATTAACGAATAATAAATTTGTTGTTATAGCTAACTATGGCAATGAAAGTGAGAATGGAGAGTCCTTGACTGTAATTAATACCAAAACCAATAAAATTGATAAGATTATCGATTTAGGATCTTGTTCTAAACCACATGGCCTTATACGTATACCCAACACGACAAAAGTATTGGTTGCTGCAGATGTAGCGAATAAACTTATGCTGGTAAATATTGAAAATTCTGTTGTTGAGAAATCTATATCTTCAGAACAATTCAAAAGTCATTTGGTAGCTGTACATCCCAATAATAAAATAGCTTACCTTACTAATGTTGCTTCAAATTCGGTTAGCGTAATTAATTTGGATTCTACAAAAGTAATAAAGATTATTAAATGCGGTAAAGGAGCAATAGGTCTTGATGTCTCACCTGATGGAAATGAATTATGGGTGACTAATAATCAGGAAAACTCAATATCAGTTATTAATACTAATAATCATCTAATTAAGGAAACGCTGCATACAGGTGTGCAGCCATTAGATGCCAAATTTACCATTGATGGTAAACGTTGTCTTGTAGTAAATGCATTAGAAGGAACAATATCTGTCTTTGATGCAATTAATAAAAAGCTTGTAAAAGTAATTCGCATACCTGGAAATGGGAATATGTTTGATAAACTAATTCGCCATACTCCGCGTCCGGTTTCTATTTTAATACATCCAAATGGTGAATTTGCATTTGTTGCGAATTCAAATGCAAATCAAATTGAAGTTGTTAATTTGCAACAATTGAAAATTGTGAGTACTATTCCTGTAGGTTTTATACCTGATGGCTTAGCTTTCGTGAATTAAAAATTGTAATAAGTATACTTAGGTGACTAAATCTATTAAAATGATTAGCAAAGGGTTTATTCGATCTCTTGGTCCGGGAATGTTATTTGCTGGGGCAGCTGTGGGTGTTTCTCATCTGGTATATTCTACAAAAGCAGGAGCACTATATGGTTTTGGTCTTATATGGTTGGTGGTAATTTCAAATTTATTTAAATATCCCTTTTTTGAATTTGGGCCAAGATATGCTGCTGCAACAGGGAAAAGCCTTTTATATGGTTATCAAAAAATAGGGAATTCGGTTTTAGGAATTTTTGCCTTTATTACCTTAGGAACTATGTTTACTATTCAGGCTGCTGTTACAATTGTTACTGCTAGCATTGCAGCGCACTTATTTGGTGTTATTACAACCAATATTATTGCATGGGTTTTTATTCTTCTGTTAATATGTTCTGTTTTGTTAATGATTGGGCGTTATAATTTGCTTGATTCTGCTATGAAAATTATTGTTGTAACCCTTTCATTGATCACGCTAATTACAGTAATTCTTGCTTTTTGTAAAACAAGTCAACCCATAAATTTTACTCAGGTCTTTCCTATGGATAATTTTGGGCTGTTATTTGTTATTGCCTTTATTGGGTGGATGCCAGCCCCTTTAGATCTATCTGTATGGCATTCCTTATGGGTGTTGGAGAAACGTAAACAGTCCAACAAAGATTTTGATGTTAAAAGGTCAATTTTTGATTTTAATGTAGGTTATATCGGAACCACTTTACTTGCTTTGTTTTTTATTGCACTTGGTGCTTTAGTAATGTTTAATTCAGGAGAAACGTTTTCACCTAAGGGGACTATATTTGCACGGCAATTGATTGAACTTTATACCTCAACATTAGGCAATGGAGTTGGTTTTTTTGTTGGTTTAGCTGCTTTTATTACTATGTTTAGTACCACCATTACCTGTCTTGATGCTTTGCCCAGGTCTATGGCAAAAGCACATTATATATTAAAACATCAACCTAATTCGCAATCTATAGAGGAAGGGAAAGTTGTCGATGTTCCTAAAAAGTACTATTTTGGATGGATGGCAGTACTTATTGGAGGTTCATTAATAATATTGAATCTGTTTTTAACAAACATGTCCTCCTTTGTTATGGTTGCAACTATTTTGTCATTTTTGACAACGCCATTCTTTGCCATTGTTAATTATTCTTTGGTGACCCGATTTCTGCCTAAGAAAAATCAACCATCGTCTTTTTTAAAATTACTTAGTATATTAGGTATTGTTTATTTATTTGTCTTTTGTTGTGTTTATCTTTATACCTGTATTTATTTATGATAAAATTTATATACATATTTTTTCTAGCATGGGCGTTTAACCTAAATTGTATAGCCCAAACGAGGGTGGAATTAGAAAAAAAACGAAAATCTTTAAGTTCTCAAATCAATAAAACGAATCAACTTCTAAAAAAGGCAACGGTAAGCAAAAAAATAGCTCAAAAAAATATTCATGTTCTCAAAGAGCAAATTGGTTCAAAGCAGGAGTTGATTTTTGATCTTAAGCAAGAATTAGATTCTACAGAACAGTCTGTTGATAGAAAAATAGCTATTATAGAAGCTATGGAAATCGATTTGAACATGCTAAAGACGAATTACAAAAAATTGATCCGTGCACTTTATCGCCTCACGATTAACCAAAGTAATTCATCATATCAATTTGCCTCAAACAGTTCTAATATAGCCTTTATGCAATTAACATATCTTCAACATCTTGAAAAACATCGAAAAAAACAAGTGCGATATGTTTCCAAGACACAAGAGAGCTTACTAAACAGAATTAACTTTATTGAAAATCTAACATTGGATAAAAACATTCAATTGCAAAAAGAATATGAACAACAAGAAACTATTGTTAATAAAATAGAAGGCAACGGCTTGAAGGTTGTACAGTTAAAAAAAGAAGAACGGAGACTGAGGAGTAAATTGAAACACAAAAAACATCTTAAGTATCAGATGAGTAAAAAAATAGAAAAAATTATTCATCAGCAAATTGCAAATGCAAAAACAGAGGCAAGAGTACATAGTAATAAGAAAAAAGGGAAAACAAAAAAAGCTTTAGAAAGCAGGACTAAAGTTAAATCCAATTCTGCAGTTAAATTATCAAAAAACACCTTTGCTAAACAAAAAGGTGAATTAATTTCTCCAATTTACGAGGGTGTTGTTGTTGGGCGTTTTGGCAAATATAAACACCCGAAATTTAAAGATATAGAAGTAGTTAATAATGGTATAGATATTAAAGGTAAACATAACTCAGTAGTTCGCAATGTTTTCGAAGGGACAGTTGTAAGTGTATTTGCAATCCCGGGATTAAATAATGCAGTAATGGTAAAGCATGGAGATTATTTTACCACCTATTCTAATATTGCTAAAGTTTATGTTAAGAAAGGTGATGAATTGAAAACAGGAGAGCAGATTGGAACTATTGGAAGAGATAGCAATGAAGGAGGTTATATATTACACTTTGAGATTTGGCGTAATAAACGAAAGGAAAATCCAGCACTATGGATTAAAAAAACATGACCAGATGCTTTAAGAAACAATGGCTACAATTCATTAGCCAAAAGCAGTTCGGATCTTGCCAAAAATGGTTTGCTATAATAATATAAGTTTGTTCAAAATTATTTCACCATTTATTGGTTTAACCATTAAGTAGTATATTCCTTCCTTGGCTATACTTAGATCTAAGATGTATTTATTGCTATTTATATTATTTATGTATGTTATTTCTGCTCCAACAGAATTTATTATCCTGACATAATCGATAGTTTCTTTACATTCTATATTTAGTTTATTAGTGGTTGGATTAGGGTAATAGGTTAGTTTCTTAGTCGTTTGTAATATCTGTGATGCTGTGGTCGGGATACTGATAGAAATATTTTGGACCATTGTGTCCCTATCACAACCATCAGAAGATATCAAAGTTACAAAGTAGTTTCCTGAGCTATCATAAACATGAGTTGGATTCGCATCGGTAGAGCTAGGTGAATTGTCGCCAAAATCCCAGATGTATGTAGTTCCATTGCTACTATTGTTTGTAAAGCTAACACTATCAGATAAAGTGCTATAGGTAAAATCTGCATGTATGTCATAATTCCCAATGAACCAGTTTGTCATACTGTCGAGAACAACTAATGCGGCAATATTTTGTAATGTCAGCGCGTCGGTAGCTGATAAATTTCCATAGAAGGCTGATCCTACAGGGCTTTTTCTAAAAAGGGTAGCATAAAAAGTACAAGCGGCTAAATATGAACCTGCATAGGAAGGATGACTTTCGTCAGCATTGTATAAGTTAATATTTGGAAAACTATCACGAACTACCTTCCATGCTGCGCCAACCGGTGAACAGATAGCGTTATTTTGTTGTGACATCAATAAATAACTGGACCTCAGGCGTTCTTGCATGCCATCATAAGTGCAAATGGGAGGGTATACAGCACAGTTGCTTTGGTCTCCATTTTTTCTTCCCCAGGTCATGAAAAATGCTGTTTCTCCGCAAGGGTTATATTTTTCGATAGTGTCATTTAACTGTTGAGCATATGGCAATACGTCATTAGCTACTTGCCCAGGAGAAAAAGATGGCTTCTGGCTTTGTTCCTGAATTACAACAAAATCCCAGTTGCCTTGTCGTATCCCATTTAATGTAGCTGTATTTGATACATGTTGTATCAATTGAGCTCCTCCGGGAGTGCTCGATGAATATATTATAGTATCATTTTTGCTATTGGCAATACTATTAAGTATCGAAGGCATTGAGTTTACATATATGTAGCTGTTGCCTATAAAAAATACTTTTTTTGATGATTGAGCTAATAGTGTTATAGATAAGAAAATTAAGAATATAGACGTCGAAAATATTTTATATGACATGTTTTTCTTTTTGAGTATTTGAAATATAGTGGTCACTTTGATAGATCATCAAAATAATAAAAAAGG
>JAKVCV010000033.1:23076-32047 GCA_022448945.1 Saprospiraceae bacterium | reverse complement strand
TTTACTTTTTTTTGTTTATCTATAGTTTCCTATTCTCAAAAATCTTTAAACAAAAATGATGCATTATTTGTATTTAGACCACTATTATTTATAGATTATAATTTATACCATTGGTATAAAGCACCTTTTAATAATAATACTGGAGATGTTGGGCAGGTTTTTAATGTTTTACCTGGAATTGGAACAGGCATAGTTCTCGGTAAGAAATCTAAATTTATATTTACTTTAGAGGTTACATTTAAATACCATCCATTTAGTTTAAATATAGAAGAGTTTCAAGGAATGGGTTCTTTATCGCTACCAATTTTAGCTAACTTCAGAATACCTTTGGAAGGTTTTTTCTTTTTTCAATTTGGGGGAGGTATTCAATTCACACAAATAAATTTACACCAACGTACGGCATTACAACAAACATTAGATAATTCTATGTTTCATACTTATGTAGGTGAAATAGCAGCAGGTGTTGAAGAAAACTTATTTCTTATTTTTTTTCTTCGATTTGGGTATCATCCAGAAAAATCGAACACTTTTGATTTCGGTTTACGTTTAGGTTTAAATGGTAATCTCTGGGAATAAAAAATAATATTTTTATTTAACAGGCTTTAGATTTAATACATTTTCAAGGAAATTAAAGCTTTCCTTTCTTACAATATTTAATTGTTTTTCTGAAGAATGATAACAACTAGCCATACAATGACCGGAAACATCTTTTAAGGCTACTAAACGTTTTTTGTCAATAGGTGTACTCAATAAATTAAATACTTCTTTAATCCTTGGTATAGAGATTATCTTATCTTTTTCATTCTCGTTTTTGTAATAATAACCTATATAAATAGGCTGATTTATTGATCTAAAATTTTCATTTGTCATAGTACAATTAAGTAAAGATTTTAAGGCAATAAGACCTTCGATACGATATTTATTAATCCACCATTTTTTTATTGTATCATTAGCCTCGAAACTTCGATATTTACTCGACAAAACAATTCTAGCTAGCTGAAGCCCCCAGGGTCCAGTAAGCAAATCGGACATAGGATCAGCTAAATCAAAATTTGGAGAATATGCAATAATTGATGCTATATCAGGATCGTTTGCTGCAAGATAAAAACCTAAAGTGGCTCCAGTAGATGTACACACTATGATAACTTGTTCTCCAAGAATTTTACCTATTTCTATAGCTTCTTTTGCAGATTCAACAAGCATTTCTTCTTTTAAATCAATAAAAGGCTCTTCTTCATAGATACCTTGTTTATCCAAACGTGCCAAAAATAAGTTCATTCCATATCGCTCAGCAATTTCTCTGTGAATTGGTTCACCTTCACCTTTGCTAGCTCCAAATCCTGGAAGATAAACAAAACAATATCTAGTTTGTATATGATTGGAATCATTTGCCCAAATTATCTCAGCTTCATTATTTGGTTTAATATTGAGTATTGAACTTTCCTTATTTGAAACTATTTCGTCAATATTATTAATAGAATAATTAGATTGTTTAGGATAATTATTTAATTCAGGAGTTGGCCACTTGGGACCTAAGACATAAATAATTACAAAAAAAAAGTTGATTAGAATGATTTTTTTTGTTAATGACATAATATAAAACAGTAATTACTAATCATTTGATTTATTCTTTTTATAAACTACTACACAATATGTTTGACTGAAGCGATCATGGAAGGCTTGTTTATGCTCATTAAAAAATATCTTAGTTACAGAATAACAATAAAACATATAACATATCAAAACACCTTCACTTGATAATTGATCTTGAAGCTTTCCTATGTCGTTTAAAGATTTAGCATTCTGAAAATCAGGCAAACAGAACATATTAAAGTTAAGAATTAGGCCACTTAACCCAATAGCAAAATATGGCAAAAAACGCATCATTGCTTGATTAAAACTTGGTAATTCATATGAATAATTTACTACTTTTATTTTTGCTGCCATTTTACCTAAGGTGGCACCATATTTCCATTCCATTAGAGGTTTATATATAAACCAAACAAGGGCAACCAATACTACAATATTAAAGTTCTTTGCCTCAAATAAATTATATTCAGAAAAATAACTTAGTGGAAAAAAGATAAGTGAATCAATCAAAAAAGCATGTATACGCTGAATAAATGTAGCGTATGTAATCGGTTCTAAATCCATTGGATTAATTATCTTATTGTTTGATATTTCTTCTTTCAAAATATATATTGTATTAATTTATTAATTATTTTTTATCAAAGATAAAACTATTAGTCTCAGTTTTGATTATATATAAACCTTTTGGCAATTCTCCTATATAAATTGTATTAATATTATCATTTTTACTTAATATTTTAGTCTTATCTGTAATTTCAGAACCATTAATATTAAATAATTGAACTTTTTTAAGATTAATATTTTTTAAATAAATATAGTCTGAGGCTGGATTTGGATAAAGATTAAAGTGAGTATTATCTTTTAATTCATTAATTCCCACAGGAGTATATTCTTCTATTAAAATTGGTAGAGAAGTCAGATTGTTAAAAGTATAATTCCCTGAAGTAGTTAATAATGTATCTATTTGAAAAACAACAGAATCTCCACTTGGTGAAATAATTGAAGGTACTACATGCGTTGCCGTTAACATTGAAGAACTTAAGTTAGTCAATGTATATGGTTGGTTATCAGGACTCCACAATAACCATTTTTTATTACCATTAACATTGAATTCAATTGCCCATGCACCATTGCCTCCAGAGGTGTTGTCATTATTAACAATTCCATAATTCAATGGAGTAATGGTAGTAAAGTTTGAAACTTTATCAATAAGCAATCTATAAGCATGAAAGGATTTCTTTTTAATACCATTATTAGTTAAAATTCCAAATTCTCCCCATCCAGACATATCTGCACTACTCCATTGGCTATGCCAAAAAGCGACATCTGCACCACCTGCCCACAATAAACATATTCTTCTCCATACATCTGCTGCTTGTTGATCAGGAGAAGAATAAGAAGGTGTAATAGGAGATCCATTAACAGATGAAATACTAGACTCTGTTATCCAGATCGGTTTATTTGTTAATCCAAAGCTATCCAGTATATGTTTAAAAGTATCTAAATGTTCTGGAAGTGTCCACCAAGAATTATAATCATGATAATTAAAAATATCAAAAGTGGAACCCCCACCAATAGAAAGATATGTTTTTAACCAATCATAACTAAAAGAAATTGGGTAGCCATAGGTGCCCAGCATACCTGGTAATAGTACATGAGCTGAACTATCGGCTTCTTTTACCCAATTATAGCAATATTGTAGAAAATGTTTTTTTTGTAATAAATGTAATCCTTTGGGAGGTGTAACATTTTCAAATTCATTTGTTATTTCCCAATAATTAGTAACTGCTTTGTATCTGCCAATAACTGTATTAATATAATCTTTTGTATCTATACTATCAGTCGTAGGATTCCAGTAACAAATAGTTGGATTTGAACATGATCTCCAGGGCACTTGAATACCTACTGTATCATTATGCCCCATTATTGAAAATAATTGCCCAATAGGTTTGATATTTACAGAATTAAAAAATGCTGAATCTGTCCGAGTAAAATTCCAGTTATCATTTGTTGGCTCAACATTTTTCCAATAAACATCAGCGTATGTCATTTGTCGCATAATTGGAGTCCCTGATTCCGACAATCGGTCAAGAAAATCATTAAGATGTGTTGTTTCTGGTGAGCGAAATGGAAAATTTATTCCTGTTTTAAATGGTGCTTGAGCAATGCTATTGAAAGTTATTAAAATAGAAATAATTAATAAGAGAATATTTTTCATTTATTTTATATTTTATTAATAATAGTATTCTTTAGATAAGTCAAAAAGATAATTAAACTTTTTTGAATCAAAAATAAGACAGACAAACTTAAAAAACATTTAATTAGATATAAAATTTATTAATTTGCAATGAATTAACACATTTATTCTTTTTTAATTAAATAAAATAAAATTGGATCTAAATATAAAAGAAAATATCTTCAAATTATTTGAATCATGGTCAAATGAGTTACCTATTGAGATTTCACCTTTGCCTCAATCTGGTTCGGATCGTCAATATTTTAGAATTACAAGTTCAAACTATAGGGCTATAGCAGTTTATAATCTTTGGAATAAAGAAAACGAAGCTTTTATAGATTATACTAATCATTTTAAATCTAAAGGATTACCCTTTCCAGAAATTTATATTGAAGATTTAGAAAATCATATATACCTTATTCAGGATTTAGGAGATACAACACTATTTAATTTCCTAAATTCTAACAGAGATAATTCAACTATTTCAACTGAAGTAATTTCTTTATATAAAAAAGCACTAAGCCATTTGGCTTTTATGCAAATTAAGGGTGTACAGGGACTCGATATAGAAAAATACCAATCACCATCACATTTTGATCAACAAGCTATGAAATGGGATTTACAATATTTTAAATATTGTTATCTCAAATCCACTAAAGTAGTATATGATGAGCAACTTTTAGAAAATGATTTCAATTGTTTAATCGAATATCTTTCGTCAGAAGATTTTTCATATTTTATGTATAGAGATTTCCAATCTAGAAATATTATGAAAGTGGGAGAGGAGCTTTATTTTATTGATTATCAAGGTGGTAAATTAGGCCCTCTTCAATATGATGTTGTTTCTTTACTCTTTCAGGCTAAAGCTAATTTACCATATGATTTAAGAATTGAATTGCTTGATCACTATATTTTTGAAATTAATAAGTATTTAAAAATTGATGAACAAAACTTTAAAGACAAATATTATGCATATGCACTCATAAGAACATTACAAGTACTTGGCGCATATGGTTATAAAGGCTTATTTGAAAGAAAAGAACATTTCTTAACTAGCATTCCTTATGCGTTAGATAATTTATCCTGGCTAATTGATAATGCTCATTTACCTATAGAGATCAATTATTTAAAAAACATTTTAAAAAATGTAGTACTAAATGGGCAGAAAGAAAATACTTATCAACAAAAAGCAGATGTATTAACTATTAGAATTCAAAGTTTCTCATATAAAAAAGGTATTCCAGAAGATCCTTCAGGTAATGGTGGTGGTTTTGTTTTTGATTGTAGATTCATTCATAACCCTGGAAGATATAAACCATACAAAAGACTTACCGGTAGAGATAAACCTGTTATAGATTTTTTTAATGAAAAAAGTACAATAAATAATTTTTTGAAAAAAGTCGAATCTATAGTAGATGAAGCTGTTGAAACATATATTGAAAGAGGTTTTGCAAGTTTATGTTTAAACTTTGGCTGTACAGGTGGTCAACATCGTTCAGTATTTTCTGCTGACTATATTGCCAAACACCTTAAAGATAAATATTCTGTTAATGTTATACTTTTTCATAGAGAACAAGAAAACAAAAATTGGAAAAACTAACATATTTTGTAAAACTTCGTAAGCTAATTAAGTTATCGTGTTATACTTAATATTATGTATGCATAATCTATTCGTATATGGAAATGCTTTTTAATAATGAATAAAGAAGAAAGAATTAAAATTAAAGTGATGATTGAACAAAAGATCATCAAAGCAGAAAAAAAGATTAAGGATTATAAAGAAATGACAAAACCAATAAAACCTGAAAATTCATTGGGCAGACTATCAAGAATGGATGCTATTAATAATAAAAGTGTAGTTGAAGCTGCCTTGCGTAGAGCTGAACAAAATTTAGCTGCTTTAAAATCGGCACTCCTCAATATAAATAAAGAAAATTTTGGATTGTGTCAAAAGTGTGAATGTCAAATCCCTATTGGTCGTATTGTATTAAAACCTGAAAGCCCATATTGCGTAAATTGTGCCAACTAAAATTGCCAATTGTATTTAATTAATGTAAAATTTGATTAACAAAATTTATTCTATACATTTACTTTTTAAGATTTAAAAAAATATTCATATTATTTTTTTTTCATCTTTTTACCTATATAATCTAATTAATCCCTAAATCAACTTAAATGCTCGTCCTTAAATTTGGAGGCACAAGTGTCGCTTCTGCAGAAAATATTATTAAAGTCAAGGATATATTAACGCAAAAATCAAAACCTTTTTTGGTTGTTGTTTCAGCATTTTCTGGCACTACAGATAAATTACAAAAAATTGCTGAACTTTCTTTATTAGATCAGCAAAGTATTCCTTTTAATGAATTAAAGGACATACATTCAAATATAGCTAAAGAATTAATAGATCTTCCAGACCATCCTGAAGTTCTTATATATATTCAAAAACAATTTAATAAATTAAATACGTTATGCAATGGTATTAATGCATTGCAGGAATTATCAGACAAGACATTAGCTAAAGTCATGAGCTTTGGGGAAATATTGTCATCCTATATCATACATAAGTATTTAATTCAAAATGGTATCAGTATTGATCTTATTGATAGCCGAAAAATGATAAAAACAAAAGGTGAATTTTTAAAAGGAGAATTAGTACCACAATCTACCTATCCATTAATTTCACAGCTTGATTCTGAAAATAATTATATTGCCCCAGGATTTATAAGTAGTAATATAAATAATGAAATATTATTATTAGGTCGTGGTGGCTCGGATTATACCGCAGCAATTTATGCTGCAGGAATGGAAGTTGACAGGCTTGAAATATGGAGTGATGTCAATGGAATGCTTAGTGCTAATCCCAAAATTGTAAAAGCTGCCAAAACTATTAACTCGTTAAGCTACAAGGAAGCATTTGAACTTTCCCATTTTGGCGCCAATGTTCTTTATGCACCTACAATTCGTCCTGTAATGCAAAAGTCAATACCTGTATATCTTAAAAATACTTTTCAACCAAAAGTTGAAGGTACATTTATAGGAAATATAGGGGAATCTAATAATGAAGGAATGATCAAAGGCATATCTTCTATTAGTGGTTTAAGTATACTTACCATTTCAGGTGTAGGTATGGCAGGCATCAAAGGGACAGCAAGAAGAATATTCTTAGCACTAGAAATTGCCGAAGTCAATGTAGTACTTATTACTCAATGTTGTTCAGAACAAAGTATATGTATTGGAGTTAATGAAAATGAAGCATCTGCTGCAGTAAATAGTTTAATGGAAGAATTTGAAAAAGAAATTAAACGATTTTTAATTGACGAAATTGTTGCTACTTCCGATTATGCAGTCGTTGCACTTGTGGGTGATAATATGAAATTAAAAGTAGGATTAAGTGGTAAAGTATTTGGTGCTTTGGGTAATAATGGTATTAATATTATTGCTATTGCTCAGGGAGCTTCAGAGCGTAATATTTCTGTAGTAATTAATAAAAAAGATGAAAAGAAAGCACTAAATGTATTACATGAACGCTTTTTTAGTGATATGACTAAAAAAATTCATCTCTTCATTACCGGTATTGGAAATGTTGGTAGTAAGTTTTTAAACATTATAAAAACTCAGCAAAAGTTATTATTAGATGAACGAAAAATTGATATTAAAATCATTGCCATTATTAATAGTAAGAAAATGATTTTAGATGAAAATGGTATTGATCTAAATAAGAATCCTAATCCTGCAGACCATGGTGTTGATTATCAAAATTTTTCCGACGTCATTGATAAAATGGTAAGTTTAAATTTACGTAATAGCATTTTCATTGATAATACAGCCTCTGCTACAGTAAGTAGTTTCTATTCAACAATTCTTAATAAAAGTATATCTGTAATTGCCTGTAATAAAATAGCTTGTAGTGATAAATACATTAAATACGCTGAACTGATTCAATTATCTAAAGATAAAAATTGCCATTTTAAATATGAAACTACGGTAGGGGCTGCTTTACCTATTATTAAGACTATTCAAAACCTTGTTCTAAGTGGAGATAAGATTTTAAAAATTAAAGCTGTTTTATCTGGAAGTTTAAATTTTATTTTTAACAATTACAATAATACAAATACATTTGTAGAAATAGTTAAACAAGCAAGAGATGAAGGATATACAGAGCCTGATCCTTTAATAGATTTAAGTGGGGTAGATGTAATGAGAAAAATTTTAATTCTTTCAAGAGAAGCCAAACATCATCTGGAAATGTCGGATGTCATAGCAAAACCATTTTTGCCAGATAATTGTTTAAATGCAAATTCTGTAGAAAATTTATTTAAAGAACTTGAAAGTAGTGAATCTCACTTCAGAAATTTATACAATTTAGCAGACCAAAAAGGTCATAAACTGAAAGTCGTTGCTACCTTTGAAAATGGAATTGCATCAGTTGGTTTAGAAGAAGTAGATGTTTCTAGTCCATTTTATAACTTAGAAGGAAAAGATAATATTGTTTCTATAAATTCAGATAGATATCCTATCGAACCACTTGTCGTTAAAGGTGCAGGAGCAGGTGCTGAAGTTACAGCAAGTGGAGTTTTTTCTGACCTGATGCTTATTATAAATAAATAATACCTAATAATTACTCCTAATTAAGATGAAAGAAATATGTGCCTATGCTCCCGCTACAATTGCAAACTTATCAGTAGGATTTGATGTTTTAGGTATTGCACTTGATAGTATCGGAGATAAAGTTTCATTAATACTTAATGGCAATAAAAACAATCGAGTTACAGAAATTATAAATGGGTATAATTTACCAAAAGATATTGAAAAAAACTGCTGTTCAGTTGTTATTCAAAAAATGCAGCAAAAACTTAATATTTATAATGGTGTAGATATTCGTATACGAAAAGGGTTCAAATCTGGTAGTGGTCTAGGTTCCAGTAGTGCCAGTAGTGCTGCTGCAGCATATGCATATAACGAATTAATTGGTAAACCTTTTACAGAGCAGGAATTAGTATATTTTGCTGCAGAAGGCGAATTTGTAGCATGCGGTACTGCCCATGCTGACAATGTTGCACCATCTATTATGGGAGGTCTAGTTCTCATACGTTCACATAATCCAGTAGATATTATTAAATTACCTATACCCAAAAATCTGCATGC
>JAKVCV010000033.1:0-22976 GCA_022448945.1 Saprospiraceae bacterium | reverse complement strand
TCACTTTTTATACCAAAATTCCAGGAATTAAAAAATGCTGCACTAAATAATAATGCGTTAGGATTTGGTATATCAGGTTCAGGTCCATCTGTTTTTGCAATTGCATCAAACAGGGGAGAAGCTGAATTAATTCAAAAGGCTATGTGTAAAGAATTTCAAAATACATCTATTGAAATAATGAGTTTTATTGAATCACTTAATGACAATCAAGGTTGTCGTATTGTAGAATCTTTTTAATATTATCTTTTTAGAATGAATTATATAAGTACACAAGATATAAATGAAATTGTTTCTTTTAAAGATGCAGTGATTAATGGGCTTGCAAAAAACAAGGCACTTTTTATGCCTGAATTTATTCCCACTTTACCAATTGATTTTTTTCAAAATATTGAAGGATTTAATAATAATGAAATCGCATATGAAGTATTGCTTCCTTTTGTAAAAGATTCAATTGATGAATCAATTTTAAGAAATATTATTG
Organism: Saprospiraceae bacterium; assembly: GCA_022448945.1. Lineage (GTDB taxonomy): Bacteria > Bacteroidota > Bacteroidia > Chitinophagales > Saprospiraceae > Aureispira. The sequence goes on along the minus strand of JAKVCV010000033.1, from coordinate 22,495 downwards.
CTGAAACATTATCATTCCCAACACCTGTTGTTCATATCAGAGATAACATTTATGTACTGGAATTATTTCATGGTCCAACAAAAGCATTTAAAGATGTAGGAGCCCGTTTCATGTCCCGTTGTATGTCGAATTTTGTTAAAAATGGGAGAGAAGTTACCATTTTAGTAGCAACATCAGGAGATACTGGTAGTGCTGTTGCGAATGGTTTTTTTGACGTAGAAGGAATTAATGTTGTAATATTGTTTCCGAAGTCAAAAGTCAGTCAATTTCAAGAACATCAGATGACATCCTTAGGTAAAAATATTTTTGCTGTAGAAGTTGAAGGTACATTTGATGACTGTCAATCTTTAGTCAAACAAGCTTTTGTAGATATTGAACTTAATAAAACAATTAATTTAAGTTCAGCAAATTCGATTAATATAGCACGTTTACTTCCCCAGATGCTTTATTATTTCTTTGCATATAAACAACTTAAAAAGTATAATCAGCCGATTGTTGTTTCTGTGCCAAGTGGTAATTTTGGCAATCTAACTGCAGGTATAATTGCAAAGAAAATGGGTTTACCAATTGAACGTTTTATTGCAGCTACCAATTCAAATAATACATTTCCGAAATATATTTCTTCAGGTATATATACACCAAAACCATCTGTAAGTACTTATTCAAATGCAATGGATGTCGGTGCACCAAGTAACTTTGAAAGATTAATGTTTATATATAACAATGATTTAACTAAAATTCAAAAAGATATTGTATCAGAATCAATTGGGGATATTGCCACACTAGAGCAAATTAAAAATACTCATCTGCGAAACAATTATATTCTTGATCCTCATGGAGCAGTTGGAAAAATCTGTTTAATAAATAATTTGCGTAGTAACGAAATAGGAGTATTTCTAGAAACCGCACATCCAAAAAAATTTGAATCTGTTGTTCAAAAAGCAATAAATAATTTTCCTTCTAATGAAGTCAATATGGATAATTGCAAAAAAGTATCTATATCTAATTCATACAAGGAACTGGTCAATATTTTACAAAAATAAAATCTGTATGGCATACAGATTCAATTTATTCTAAATGAAATAATTTAATTCTTGTAATCTTTTTATAAAGCAATATATTAAATACATTAAGGGCACGCATATAGTTATACTATTACATTAATAAATCAAGATCAATAATATTTTCAATTAATTAGTATTCTATATTTCTTATTTTCTAGAACACCCATGAATACTCAATTCCCTCATATCTTTTGCCTATAATTTATATTATGTTAAATAGGAGTTTTGATAGTAAAGGGAGTATGTTGTGCTATACTCCCCTTTGAATTAATTAATTTCTATTGTTTTGTATTTCGAGAACTTTATTTTTGTATTTTAAATAATTCGATTCATCATTTTTACGCCCATAAACTTCTTTCAAAGCAATTGCTACACCTATATCATTAGGTTTAATTTCTTCAGCATATAATAAATGTACCAGACCAAAATCTAATAATTCAAAATATTTATTTTCATACTCTTTAAATTTTGGATCTTTCATATCTGTAATATTATTCATTTTTTTTGCAAAAGAGTTTGAATAATTTACGTGTATAGCTCCAAGACTATAAGCAGAATTAAAATGTTTTTTGTCAATGTCTTTAGCTTTGCTGTACCAATCTACAGCCTTATTAAAAAAATCATTTGCAGATGGATCATCATTTTCTATTTTTGCTCTGAAAAGTTCATCATAAACATTTCCTAAAACAAAATGTAATTCAACATTACCCCTATCCCCTTCTACAGCTTGTTTTAATTTTCCTTCAATTTCACTAAGCCTACCTTCGGCAAGTGCGATATTAATTTCAGCGATCAATAAACTTTGATTTGTTGGATATAATTTTCGTGCTTTAGCTAAAATTTGACTAGCCTTTGTATTGTTACCTGATTTCTGATAAGCATTAGCAAGCATACTATATGTTGTAGGTATTAGATCATCAGTTATTTTTTTGTTATCTAATAATGGCATTAGTAATAGTTCAGCATCTTTTGGATTTCCAAGTTGAATTGCAGACATCCCTCCTAGCCTTGCAGCTTCTTGTTCCATATCTATTTTACTAGCTGTTACTAAATTTACAGGTTTCTTTTCAAGGCCTTTTGCTGTCAAAGGTTTTATTTTTAATATGCCTGTAAAACAATTATATGACAATTCATAATCCTGTTGATTATAGGCGTCAGCTCCTGAATTGTATAAGGCTCTGCATGCATCTTCGAATCCGGTACGAAAATCAATTTTAGCTGGTATTTTACTTGGGCCTTTTGCTTTTTCCTCTAGCTTTGCTATTTCAAGATCCCATGATTTTATAAATGATTCCAATGCAATTAATGAAGCGTTCTTGTTTTCAGCTTTTAATTTTGCATTGAAAGCAATTTTGTTATATATTTTACCTCTATAGCGCCAGACTCTGGGGTCAATTTCTGTTTTTTCATGACCAGCAGCATAGTCAATGTCATCTTTAGCTTTTTGTAATTCTTGAAATTTACTTGGATCTGTTTCGTACATTTCCAAACTCATTGCAGCATTTGTAATTGATGTTTTAGGATTTTGTGCGTTAGTAGAATAGATAACTATTAAGAATAAAAACCCTAGGAAATACTTTTTCATTAGTAAATAGATTTTATAAAATTTAATAAATTCGAAAATTTGTTATGTTTTTTTTATTACTCATCACAAAAGTAGGAAAATACCTTGCCAAATTTTCTTCATACGGATGTTTTTTCTAAGATGTGTGCATTTTGAGGTGCAATAATTAGAAATTATAATAGTATATATTACAAACCATGCCAGATTGTTTGATAAAAAATATATAATATAGGTACTGTAAGCACACCTAATATAATAGCATTTTTAGGTTTTATAACAAAACTAAGGATACCAGTAACAAAAAATGGCAACCAAAAATAACTACCCTGTACCAATAAAGTTTCTGAAGTACCATATCCACGAAATTGAATAAATATTAAAAATAAAAAAATCATTAATGAAGTATAGCCAATATAATAATTAGGTTTAGGATCATTAGGTTTTATATCCATTTTGTCATCTAATAATTCAGTCATAAAAGTGTGTTTAGATTTTAAGATTTATGGAGATATAAATTAATTATTACTATTTTCTTTTCTTAAACCTTTGGCTATCATTGAAAAAAACAATAAAATACTTAATAATATAGATACCCTACCTATAAGGTCACCATATTTGCAATAAAATGTGATCTCTTGAATCAAATAAATATTATCCCTTAAAGCAATTGATTCATCATAATTAGATGAATTATATATATCTCCTCGACTATTAATAAAACATGAAATACCGGAATTAGCAGAACGAACTACATATCTCCGATTTTCAATAGCTCTAAGTGAAGACAAATACATGTGTTGGCGATGTCCTACTGTATTGTCCCACCACCCATCGTTTGTTATTACAAAAAAAGCTTCTGCACCTTTATTTGTATATCCGGTTACGTAATTTCCAAAAACAGATTCGTAACATATCATTGGAGCAATTTTACTAGTTTTTGATTTAAATACTTCTCGTTCATTTTGTATACCAAGACTTAAGCCTGGAGCTCCTCCCATATCTAAGATTAGTCCTTTAAAAAGATCTAAATTTCCTATATATGGCATGCTCTCTGCTCCAGGGACAAGTTTTGATTTTTTATAGTAAGGAATTTCCTTGCTTTCATTATTAATTTGAATTGCTGAATTATGTGAATCGATATATTGACAAAAAGATTTATCTTCATTGCAGTAAGTATATATATGATCAGGTTTTGGTTCTTCATTACTATAACGTATATATGAACTTATTCCTAGAATAAGATTTAAATTAGGATAATTCTTTACAAATGAACTTAATCCTTGTATTATGCTTGACTTTTGTAATTTATTCGCTTCAATATTCCTAAAAGAAGTTTCTGGCATAACTACATATAAAGTACTGTCTGTAATTGTATTTTGGGTAAGTTCGATTAGATGTGCAAATTGTTTATTTTGGGGTATTGTAAATTTTTTGTAATGAGGCTCATAGTTAGGTTGAATGCTTACTATTTCTATTTGATTTTCTGTGTTAAATACAAAGGAATAATATATTAATAATGAAGTAATTATGGGGAATAATATTAATATTAAGGGAAATATCAATTTAAATTTTAAAGTGTTGAAAGTTATTTTGTTATCCTGATATAAGAAATAATAATTAGTAACAATAATATTAACTAATAATACCCAAAGTGACCCCCCAAAAACACCTGATATTTCATACCACTGAATGAAAGCTGGAATAACAGCAAAACTATTGCCTAATGTTAGCCAGGGCCAAGATAGATCCCAGGTCATATGCCCTATTTCGAATGTTAACCAATAACTTACAAATGCATAATTAGCACTTCTTTGATTAACATTTTTCTTCGTTATATGATATAGTATAATAGGAATACACATAAAAATGGAATTCAAAATATTCCCAAAAACACCAGCGACTAATGAGCTGTTTTGAATCCACCAAGTACTTAATATATTCCAAATAAAAAAGGTATTGAAAGAAAACTTAAATAAAACCCATACCGTATTCTTACCATTATGTTTTGACAAAACATTTTCGACCCATAAAAGAGGTAGAAACCCTACGAAAATGAAAAGGAAAGTGAATTTATTCATAAACCCCACTCCTAGCAATAAGCCTGATAAACAGCTAGCAAAAACTAAAAGTTTATTTTGTGGTAAATCACTAAAAAATTTATCAGTAAAAATCAATAATGCTGTCCAAGAGAATATCCAAAACCATAAAAGACGATTTCCCCAAAGTGTTTGCTCATGATATAATGTATAAAGGTCATAAGCTAAATATATAGCAACAATTAAACAGAAGGCAGCAATAGAGTATTTAATATTTCTACTTTTCCACATATCTATTTTAAACTTGTGTTTAAACAAAAATTATATAATTTAAATACTTTTTTTTCTTAAAACGATATAAATAACCATTGGTGCACCCAAAAATGAAGTGATAACATTTATAGGGAGTATTTGATGATTTCCTGGTAATTGAGCAATGAATTGACATCCTAACATAATAATCATACCTATTAGTATCGTTGTTAATATTAAAAGTAAGTGTCTGTGAGTTTTAAAAAACATCCTTGCAAGATGAGGAACAGCAATACCGATAAAAGCTATAGGACCACAAAAAGCTGTAACTGATCCTGCCAGAATCGCTGTCGATAAAATAATAATTTGTTGAGCTTTTCTGACATTAACTCCCATACTAATTGCATATTGATCGCCAAGTAATAATGAATCAAGTGTTTTACTTAATCCAAGGCAAAATATCATTACAATACAACAAACAGGTGCTAGCAAATACAATTCTTCCCAGGTAACACCTGTTAGTGACCCCATGGACCATAAAACAAATTGTTGAAGTGCTTGTTGGCTACTGAAATATTGTAACAATGCAACAATCGCAGACGTAGCACTTCCAAACATCAATCCTAATATAAGTAAAGTGTTTATATCTTTAATACGAAGAGAAACAAGCATTAATAAAAAAAGAACAGCACAAGCACCAAGCATTGCCATAAAGATTAAAGCCCAATTACTAGAGCCTAAAAAAGCAAGTGCTGATAAACTACCTGATGCCATTATCAATAAAGCTACACCTAATGATGCTCCAGAACTTATCCCAAGTACAAAAGGACCTGCAATTGGATTTCTAAAAAAAGTTTGCATCAATAAACCACTAACACTTAAACTAGCGCCAGCAATTAATGCAGTAAGAATTTTGGGTAAGCGCAATTTCCAAATTATTCCAATATCACTATCATTCCCACCCCTACTAAACAATACATCAAAAACTGTCTCAATAGAAATATCTACTGAACCCCAAATCAAATTGATGAACATTAGAATAAAAAGCAATGTCAATAAAATAGTTATTTTGAATGCTATTCTCATAGATGATATTAATTCAATTGAGTATAATAATACAAATCTTTAGGGTTTAAAGTGTCTTTATGGAAAATTTGTATCATATCTTTCAAAACAAGGTTTGGATAAATAATGGCTGATTCAAAAATATCAGAACCACCATTTTCAGAAGCACGTTTGTAATAATTGAATAATTTACCTTCTTTAAAAGCTTTAAAATCATGATATTTTGATTCAGATTCTATCAGTGTTTTTTTGTTTTTATAGTAAGAAATATTTATCCAATAATCCGCATCAATAGCTTTTTCATAAACTGCTTCAAAATCTAATGGCATGCCACTAACATCTTGATTATCTGACCATAAATAATCAGCTGAAGCATCTTTAATAAAAGTTGCCATCAAACTTTGGCCACCTGCTACATGCCATGTCCCTTTATATACAGCTCCTGTAAGAACACTAGGACTTTTCGTATATTGTTGAGCTTCTAATTTTAACGATTCATATTCTTGTGCAATTTGTTTAAAATTGTCAATAGCTATTGATTCTTTGCCCAAAAAACATGCTACAAAAACTGCCCATTCAGCTCTGCCTAGTGGATGTGTTTCCATGAAATCGGATAATAATACTGCAGGAATATTTAATTCATTAAACTTTTTATAGATTTGGCGATCACCAATACTATAAACAAAAGCCATATCAGCATTGCAAGTCAAGGCTTTTTCATAATCAATACCGCCACTTGATCCAATATCTTTAATCTTACCTTCTTCGTGGGCTTGTCGGATAAAGTGGTTATAAACGTAAGAACCATTAGTAAGGGCTACAATATTGTCTTTAGATTGTATAAAATCAAGAAAAGCTATATCGACTGTACTGGTACTAATTATCCGTTTAACTGGTATAGGTATCTTTGTTGCATGTGGGTATATTGTAGGTTTTGTTTTATCGTAAGGATATAATAAATATTGAAAATGATTTTGTGCACCTTTCCAGGGTTGTTTAATTGTCAACAATGTGTTATGTCCTATTTTTTTAATGGTAAAGTTTGTAGCGTATTGCAATGGAACATCAATAATTTTATTATTTATTGCTGTATTATTATTGTTATCATTTGTTGTTACAGAACAACTGAATATAAAAAATATTAAGAACAGACGATATGCCATAAAAGCAAAAATTAACGACTATATATTAAATAATTGATTTATAAATTAAATAAAGTAATCTTATATAATTTTAATATTTAAAGTACTACCCTATTTGTTATATTCTTTATAGAATAAATGATTTTTTTTATTAGATTAATTTTTCATGCTAAATATACGATTAAAAAGAAAATCGAAAATATATGCAAGCAAAATAAAAATATTAGACTAGATTTTTGCTTTATATTAATTAATACTCATTTTTGTATTCTTTATAAAAGATATAATTCAATTTCTATAGTTTAAGAAATCTAGTATAGATAATGGAAACAATTACTTTTAATACAAGCCCCTCTTTTGCTCAACAAATGGACAATAATGACAGGCTTAAAAAATATAGAGATCAGTTTTATATTCCTAAAAAGAATGATGGAAGTGATATTTTATATTTTTGTGGAAATTCTCTTGGTTTACAACCTAAAAAAGTAGAAGGATACCTTCTCCAGGAAATTGAAGATTGGAAAAAACATGGTGTTGAAGGTCATTTTCATGCTAACAATGCATGGATGCCATACCATGAATTTTTCACTAAAAAATTATCTAGACTTGTAGGTGCACAAGAAAATGAAGTAGTAGTCATGAATACGCTTACTACTAACTTGCATTTAATGATGGTCTCATTTTATCGCCCAACAAAAAAACGATATAAAATTGTAATTGAAAAATCAGCTTTCCCATCTGATAAGTATGCCATGGATTCTCAAATACGCTTTCATGGTTATCCCAAAGACAGTTTGATTCAATTATCACCAAGAAAAGGTGAGGAAATTCTACGAATTGAAGATATTGAAAATACTATAAGAAGTAATGGGGATGAAATTGCTCTTATTATGCTTGGGGGTGTAAATTATTATACTGGTCAATTTTTTGATCTTGAATATATTACTAAAATTGGTCATGAAATAGGCGCTACTGTAGGATTTGATCTTGCACATGCTACTGGAAATGTAATATTGAAACTACATGAATGGAATATTGATTTTGCGGTATGGTGCCATTATAAATATTTAAATAGTGGTCCTGGATCTATAGCTGGTGCTTTTGTTCATGAAAAACATTTACATGATCCTAATATCCCAAGATTTGAAGGTTGGTGGGGTCATGATAAAGCAACTCGATTTTTAATGGGTGATACTTTTCAACCCATGCCATCAGCAGAATCATGGCAATTAAGTAATGCACCCGTTTTTTCTATGACTCCCCTACTAGCCTCTTTAGAGTTATTTGATGAAGTAGGTATGTATGAATTAAATAAGAAAAGCAAAATATTGACGGGTTACATGTAATATCTTTAAAACATATTGATAATGATAGAATCAATATAATTACACCATCAAATACTAAAGACAGAGGATGTCAACTTTCTATTCAGGTTAAAAATGGTAATAAACAATTATTTGATGCTATTACTGCCCGTGGTGTAGTTGCTGATTGGCGAGAACCTGATGTTATTAGAGTTGCTCCTGTACCTTTATATAATAGTTTCATGGATGTTTATTTATTTGTCGAAATTTTAAAAGATTGCATAAGAAATTAGTATCTGCATAATAGTTTTAATAAGCAAATCGCTCTATAGCGATAATTTAAGTAATACTATTTAAATAATATATGAAATACTATATCATTTCAGGTGAAGCTTCCGGTGATTTACATGGTTCAAATTTAATCAAAGCATTGATTAAATTAGATCCTGAGGCTCAAATTCGTGCTTGGGGTGGTGATCTAATGAAGGCCAATGGCGCAACATTAGTAAAACATTATAAAGATTTAGCTTTTATGGGAATCTGGGCAGTTATAAAAAAACTGCCTTCTATTTTAAGAAATTTAAAATTGTGCCGCAACGATATATTAGATTTTAATACAGATGCTTTAATTTTAATTGATTATTCTGGTTTTAATTTAAGGATAGCAAAATGGGCAAAAATAAATGGATTTAAAGTTTTTTATTATATCTCACCTCAAGTTTGGGCTACAAGGGAAAATAGAGTAAAAAAAATCAAGCGATATGTTGATAAAATGTTTGTTATATTGCCATTTGAAAAAGAATTTTATAAGAAGCATAATTATAATGTAGAATATGTAGGTCATCCTTTATTAGATGTTATAAATGTTTATAAATCAAATCCTGATTTTTATATAGATAATAATTTAACTGAAAAACCTATTATTGCACTGTTGCCAGGAAGCAGAAAACAAGAAATAAAGGCTATGTTAAAAATTATGACTTCAATTGTTAATCATTTTGAATCATATCAATTTATTATTGCTGGAGCTCCTTCTGTAGATAAGTGTTATTATGAGAACTTTTTATTTAATAATTCAAATATTCTATTTCTAGAAAATCAAACATATGACTTACTTAACCATAGCCATGCAGCCCTTGTGACATCAGGTACAGCTACGTTAGAAACAGCAATTTTTGAAGTTCCTCAGGTGGTCTGTTATAAAACAAATCCAATCTTTTATAGAATAGTTAAAAAAATAATTAAAGTCGTTTACATTTCAATTGTAAACTTAATCATGGAGAAGAAAGTTGTTCCTGAGCTTATACAAAATGATTTTAATAAGGTTAATTTAATAGCTGAATTAAACAAAATTTTATTAGGGACAGATCGAATAAATATGATTGAAAATTACATATTACTTAAGGAAAAATTAGGTAAAAATGGAGCATCTAAAAAGACTGCTAATATCATATATAAATTATTGAAAAACAACGAGGTTGATTGTCAATAATTTTGTATTGTTTTTTAAATAGATTTTCTAAAATAAACTAGTTTATTTTATTAATTTTTATTAACTTGCCGCATTCGATGAAATTATAAAAAATAAAATAGAATATGGATCCCAAACATATAGCAATTGCAGGAAATATTGGTGCTGGAAAAACAACACTTTGCGAATTATTAAGTGAAAGTTTTGGCTGGCAGGTAAATTATGAATCTACTGATGACAATCCTTATCTAGAAGACTTTTATCACGACATGAATCGTTGGTCTTTTAATTTGCAAATATATTTCTTAAATAATCGTTACAGACAAATTGTAGAAATTCAAAATGGTGAAAAAACAGTAATTCAAGATCGTTCAATTTACGAGGATGCCTATATTTTTGCTCCTAATTTACATCAAATGGGTCTAATGCCGACAAGAGACTTTAAGAATTATTCAGATCTATTTGAATTAATGAGTTCTCAAGTCAATCCTCCAGATTTATTAATATATTTAAAAGCTAGTGTACCAACTCTTGTAAATCATATACAGAAAAGAGGAAGGGATTACGAATCTAGTATGAGTTTGAACTATCTCCAATCTTTAAATGATAAATATAATGAATGGATAGATGGATATTCTATTGGTAAATTATTGGTTTTAGATGTTAATGAACTAGACTATAGAGACAATCCAGAACATAAACAATTCGTAATTGATGAAGTTACAAGTAAATTAAATTTAGAATTGTCCAAATCCTTTTAAAATCTATACAAATTAAATTAACCCAACTGATACAATTGTTAAAAACTACTTCATAGCTATGAAGTAGTTTTTTTGTTTATAATATATATATCAATTTCTATATGAAGAAAAAACATTTTGTTAATGGTAAATTATATAACAACTTTTCTTCATTAAATACATTTACAAACCATAGATCAAAAAGTAAAGCATTAGTAACCATTAAGTTAAGTAAATGTTAAGAGCAGAATTTTATTTGTAATATTTCCAAATAAGAAAATTAAACCAAAAAATTAATTCAAAAGACAAACTTTTCTTAAGAAATGTATATAAATTGTGCTATTGTAAAAATTATTTTTCTAATCAAAAAACTTATTTATGAAAACACTAAGCATTATGTTTTTACTGCTTTTCTTTTCATTTAGCAGTTTACTCGCACAAAAAACTATTACGGGTACTGTAACAGATGAAAGTGGAACAGCAGTGATCGGAGCCTCAGTTGTAGAAAAAGGTACAACCAATGGCGCCAGTACTGATCTTGATGGTAAATATTCTATTTCCGTAGCAGAGTCTGCAACTACGCTCGTATTCAGCTATGTAGGATTTGCCTCTCAAGAAGTTGAAATTTCCGGGAACACAGTAGATGTTACCATGAAAGAGGGAATTGATATGGAAAAAGTAGTTGTTACTGCACTTGGTGTCACCAAGAAAGAAAAATCTCTGGGATATAGCTCTCAAGAGGTTAGTGGTGATGCATTAGATCAAAACAGAGATGCCAACTTCCTTAACACATTACAAGGGAAAGTGGCAGGTGTACAGATTACAGGTTCTTCTAACCTAGGTGGTTCATCAAGAATACTTATACGTGGTGCATCTTCTATTACTGGAGAGAATCAACCACTATTTGTTGTAGATGGTACACCAATGAACAATTCGAATTTTACTTCTTATAATCAAGCCAGAGGTGCTGGTGGTTATGATTATGGTAATGCTATTTCTGATATTAATCCTGATGACATTGAAAGTATCAATGTACTAAAAGGAGCTGCTGCTACTGCCTTATATGGAGATAGAGGTGCAAATGGAGTTGTGATGATTACTACAAAAAAAGGTATGAAATCAAAAAAAGGGAAATCACCAATTGGTGTTTCTATTAATTCCAGCATTCAATTTAATGAGGTAGCAGTATTACCAACCTATCAAAATAAATATGGTGGTGGTGCAGGTAATGTTTTTGGCAATTCTACAATTGACACCAATCAGTTAGTCGCAGATTTTGGTTACGATGGTAGTTGGGGACCAAAATTTGATGGCCAGCAAGTAAGACAATGGGATTCTTATGACGAATGGGACGTAGATAATTATGGACAAACGCGTGAATGGAAAGCCAGTCCAAATGATTTAAGTAGCTTTTTTCAAACCGGAATCTTAGCTACTAATAATATAGCATTTAATGGTGCTAATGACAAAGGTGGATTCAGAGTTTCCTATACCAATACTCATCAGATTGGCACACAAGTGAATTCAAAATTGAATAGACATAATGTAAGTGTTAATGGAAATTACAACCTTACAGATAAATTGTCTGCTACCGCATCACTTAACGTTGTTTCAATGGAAGGTAATGGTCGTCCAATAACAGGATATGGTGAATCAATTATGTCTCAATTCACTCAATGGGGACAAATGCAATTGGATTTTAACCGACTTCAAAATTATAAGAATCCAGATGGAACACAACGTACTTGGAATAGAAATAGCGAAACTGACCCAAGTCCTCATTATTGGGATAATCCCTATTGGGAAAGATATGAAAATGGGCAAGAAGATAGAAGAGAACGTATCTTTGGTAATATTGGTTTAGCTTATCAAATTACTGACTTCTTAAGTGTTAGTGCCCGTGGAATGACCGATTTTTATACTGATCGTAGAAAAGAATGGGTTGCTGTAGGTGGTGTACGTGTCCCTAAATATTCTGAAGATGTAAGATTTACAAGAGAAGATAATTATGATGCTAGGATTAATTTTGAAAAAAGATTTAGTGATTTGATTTCTGTAAATGCTATAACAGGTATCAATTTTAGATCTAACACGTATCATTCAAATCTAACTAGTACTCAAGGAGGTCTTAATACTCCTGGTTTCTATAGCCTTGAAAATTCTGTTTCTCCTGCCGATATAACTGATTATACTGAAGAACAGGAAATTTTTTCTTATTACTTCAATGCTTCAGTTGCAATAAAAGACTTTCTTTATGTTGATGGTAATTTCAGATATGACATTAATTCAACTTTACCAACAGGAAATAATGGAATTCCTTACGGTGGCGTTGGACTAAGTTTTGTATTTTCTGAATTGTTACCTCAAAATGATATTTTATCATTTGGTAAATTAAGAGCTTCATATGCAGTTTCAGGTAAAGGAACTGATCCATATTCTCTTTATGCATCATACACAACGAATACTAGTTTTGGTAATAACGGTATGAGCACTGTACCTAATTCATTAAACAATGCAAATCTAAGACCTGAGATTACGACAGGTATCGAGACAGGCTTAGATTTAAGATTCTTTAATGGAAGATTAAATATTGATGCTACATACTATAATCAAGTAACTAATGATTTGATTTATGCAGTTAGTCAATCAAGTGCTGCAGGTTACAGTAGCAGATATCTAAATGCAGGTAAAGTGTTAAATCATGGAGTTGAAATTATGGCTACTGGAACAGCTGTTAAAACTAGTGGTTTCAGATGGGATATTGGCTTTAATTTTGCTAAAAACATGAATACAGTATTGGAATTATACGAAGGTGTTGAGAATGTTAGGATAGCTTCTCTATTTGGGCCAACTCTTGAAGCTCGTGTAGGACAACCAATTCATTCTTTCTATGGAAATAACTTTGTTTATGATGAAAATGGAAATAAATTAGTTGACAATACTGGCGCATATGTTTCAAATGGTGATATACAAAATTTAGGTTCCGTTCTAGCTGACTTTACTGGAGGTGTGTCAACTACCTTATCTTACAAAGGAATTTCTTTATACCTTTTATTTGATTTTCAAAGCGGAGGAAGAGTATTTTCTTTATCTAATCAATGGGGTAAATACTCTGGAACACTTGCAGAAACAGCTGAAGGCAATATTCGTGAAGATGGAATTATTGTTGATGGTGTTAAAGCTACTCAAGATGCAAATGGTAACTGGATAACAGACGGAACTCCAAATGATGTAACTATTGATGCTCAATCTCATTTCTTTTACAATCAAGGTTATATTATAAACGCTGCTGATATTTATGATGCAAGTTTTGTAAAATTCAGAGAAGCACGAATTGGCTATACTTTCCCAAATTCTATGCTTGAAAAAACTCCATTTAGAGATCTTTCAATATCTGTAGTAGCAAGAAATCTTGCAATTTTACATAAAAATGCACCAAATATTGATCCTGAAGCTGCTGTTAATGCAGGTAATATCCAAGGTTTTGAAGGTGGTCAACTTCCTACTGAACGTTCGATAGGTGTCAACCTCAAGCTAAAATTCTAAACAAAAATAGAAAATCTTAATATTATGAAAATCACATTATTAAATAATTATATCAAATTCGGATTCTTCTGCTTTTTTGTTACTGCGACTTTTTCGTCCTGTGATAAACGTTTTGAAGATTTAAATACTAATCCGAATGAACCAAGTAGTACTTTTACATCATTCTTATTGTCTAATGCACAAAAATCAATGATGGATTATACTTGGGATGAATGGTTCAACGGTAGACGTGGAAACCAACTTGCTCAGTACTGGTCTTCTAATCAATATAGTAACGAATCCAGATATTCATTAAGACCAACTATCACTAATTCATATTGGTCACTATTTTATGCCAATTCTTTACAAGACCTTCAGGAAATCATTCGATTAAATACAGATTCTCCAGATGATTATGTTGGATTTGGCAAAACAGCAAATCAGATTGGTATTGCTAAAGTTTTACAAACATGGCTATACCAAAATATGACAGATTGCTGGGGACCTATACCCTATTCTCAAGCATTGCAAGGTGCTGATTATCCTAATCCAAAATTTGATTCTCAAAAAGATGTTTACTTAGGTATGATAAGTGCATTAAACGATGCTATCAATAATTTTGATGAAACGGATAATTCAGTTCAAGGAGACTTAATTTATGGAGGTGATATTTCCATGTGGAAAAAATTCGCTAATTCGCTTAAATTAAGAGTAGCTCTAAGGATGATTGAAACATCTGAATCTGCTGCTGCTACTACTGCTGCTACAGAAGCAATTGCTAGTGGGGTGTTTACTTCAAATGCTGATAATGCTGTATTTAGTTATCTTGGAGGAACGCCTAATAACAATCCAATAAACGAAGATTATCAAACCCGTAATGATTTTGCTGCTTCTAATATTATGGTGGATGTTCTTGATAGTCTAAACGATCCACGCGTTGGCTTTTATTATGCTCCTGCTGCAAATTCAGGTAATTACGTTGGTGAAGTATACGGCCTTAATGAAGCAAATGCTGCATTAACATTAAATGGTGATGTTTCTCAACGTGGTTCTCAAGTACTTAGTGCTACAGCACCAGGTGTTTATTTAGATTATGCCCAGGTAGAGTTTATGTTGGCTGAATGTGCTGAAAGAGGTATTTCAGGTGCCGGTAGTGCAGGAACACACTATAGTAATGGAATTACTGCATCTATGAATTTCTGGGATGAAAATGCTACACTAACTACTACAGATATTAGCAATTATATCGCACAAGCTAATGTTGACTATACAACACTTATCAATGGTGGTGAAACATGGAAACAAGTTATTGGAAAACAAAAATGGATTGCATTGTATATGCAAGGTATTCAGGGTTGGACAGAATACAGAAGATTAGATTTTGGAATTCTTCAATTACCAGCAGATGGTACTTTGATGGGATCTGGAATTCCAACTCGTATGATCTATCCTGAAGATGAGCAAACTTTAAATGCAACAGAATATACCAATGCATTATCTACTCTTGGTGGAGCTGATGACCAGGATACTAAATTATGGTGGGACGTTAATTAATTTAACGTTATACTCACAATATTTAAAAAGATCATCCTATTATGGGATGGTCTTTTTTTTTAATTATATATAAAGTGAATTAAATTGGTATAGAAAACAATAAATAATTTATTTTTACTGATACATTTAAATATTAATATTATTAAACCAATTAAGAAAATGAATATTATTAATACAAGATTCATTAAACCTACTATTTACATATTATTTTGTTTAACATTTAACGCTTGCATAGATATGGATGGAGATAATAAAACAATAGATAAAAATCAAATTAATGCTCCAATTGCTGAAAAAAAAGATTCTATAATAATAACACATGGACATGAACGTGTCGATCCTTATTTTTGGATGCGTTTAACAGATGACCAAAAAAATGCCTCAGAACCTGATGAACAAACACAAAAAGTATTGAATTATCTAAATGATGAGAATGCATATTTAAAAAGTAAATTAAAACATACTGAAACGTTTCAGGATGAACTTTATAGTGAAATCATAGGTAGAATAAAAAAAACTGATGAATCTGTACCATATTTCAAAAATGGATATTGGTATTATACAAAATATGTAACAGATAAAGAATATGCAATTTATTGTAGAAAGAGAGGTGATATTAATGCTGCCGAAGAGATTTTACTTGATGTAAATAAAATGGCAGAAGGGAAAAACTACTACGCTGTATCAGGGTTATCTGTAAGTCCAAATAATAAAATTTTAGCTTTTGGGGAGGATGATGTAAGCAGGAGAATTTATAAAATTCGTTTTCTAAATCTTGAAACGGGAGAATTTTTTAAGGACGAAATTGAAAACACTAGTGGTGGTGGTGCTTGGGCTAATGACAATACAACTTATTTTTACACTACAAAAAATAAAATTTCATTACTTTCAGAAAAAATATACAGACATGAATTAGGAGTGAATAATTCTAATGATGAAATGGTTTATCATGAAAAGGATCCATCTTTTTATATAGGTGTGTACCGAAGTAAATCAGGTAAATATATTATTATATATAATAGTAGTACAATATCTAGTGATTATCATATCCTAAATACAAATGAACCCAAAGGTGCTTTTCAGCAATTTGCTACAAGAGAAGATAATCATGAATATAGCATTGATCATTTTGAAAATAAATTTTATGTAGTAACAAATTGGAATGCTCAGAATTTTCGTTTAATGGAAACATCTGAGCAGAATACAGGAAAAGAAAATTGGACAGAAGTTATTCCCCATCGTAAAGATGTGCTCCTCGAAGATATTGAAGTATTCAAAAACTTCTTAGTTGTAAGTGAAAGAAGTAACGCTTCAACTTATATTAATATTATAAACCAAAAAACAAAAGGTCAACATAGTATTGATTTTGGAGAAGAAGCTTACGTTGCATATGTAGGTACCAACCCTGAATTTGATACTGATAAATTACGCTTTGGATACTCTTCACTAACCACTCCCAGCTCCACCTATGATTACGATATGAATACCAAGCAGAAAGAGCTTAAAAAGCAAAGTGAGGTAGTTGGTGGACATAAGCCTGAGAATTATGAAACGAAACGTTTGTTTGCTACTGCCAGAGATGGCAAAAAAATTCCTATTTCCATAGTATATAAAAAGGGATTTAATCAAAATGGTTCAAAACCTTTATTATTGTATGCTTATGGTTCTTATGGATCTTCTATGGATCCATGGTTTAGTTCAACTCGTCTAAGTTTATTAGACCGTGGTTTTGCATGGGCTATAGCACACATACGAGGAGGGGAAGAAATGGGAAGGCAATGGTATGAGGATGGCAAAATGTTTAATAAAATAAATACATTTAATGACTACAATGATTGTGCTAAATATTTGATTCAAGAAAAGTATACATCAGCAGATCATCTGTATGCAATGGGAGGCAGTGCAGGAGGATTATTAATGGGCGCAATCTTAAATATGGAACCTGACTTATACAATGGTGTTATTGCAGCAGTGCCTTTCGTTGATGTGGTATCTACAATGTTGGATGAAACAATACCATTAACTACTAATGAGTTTGACGAATGGGGTAACCCAAAGAATAAAGATGCATATGAATATATGCTCTCTTATTCTCCATATGATCAAGTACAAAAACAGGATTATCCAAATATTCTCATTACTACTGGGCTCTTTGATTCTCAAGTACAATATTGGGAGCCAGCAAAATGGATTGCTAAGCTAAGAGATTATAAAACCGACGATAATCTTTTGATAATGCATACAAATATGGAAGCTGGTCATGGTGGTGCCTCTGGAAGATTTAAAAGATATAAAGAGACAGCGCTTGAATATGCTTTTCTATTAGATTTGGAAGGTATAAATCAATAATATAATAGTGTCAATGAATTATCATTTTTAGTAAGTATTCCTTTTTTCATATTGGATTTTAAATATCTTTGTGTTAAGGACTTATCTCATGAAAGAAGAAAAAATAATTAACAACGAAGTTTATTTACTTCAAACATTCGTTATAGATCCAAAACAGGAACCTCTTAGAATTGATAAATTTCTAATGGGGCGATTAGAAAATGTCACTAGAAATCGTATACAAAAAGCGATTGAAGAAGGATGGGTATTGGTGAATGATAAAAAAATCAAAAGCAATCATAAAGTCAAATATGGTCAGACAATAACTGTAAGTTGGAAAAAACAAAAAACAGAAGGTGGTCCTATTGCTCAAAAAATTGATTTGGATATTCGTTATGAGGATGATGACATTATAATTTTACACAAACCAGTAGGTCTAGTTGTACATCCAGGAATTGGTAACGCTGATGGTACTCTTGTAAATGGTTTGGTTCATTATCTTAAAGGTTTGCCTATTGTAAATGGTAATGAACGTCCAGGAATTGTTCATAGAATTGATAAAAATACAAGCGGATTAATGGTAGTAGCAAAAAATGAAGAAGCAATGTCACATATTGCCAAACAATTTTTTGATCATACTATTGAACGTCGTTATCAAGCATTAGTATGGGGAGATTTTGAGGAAGATGAGGGAACAATAGTAGGTAATATAGATCGTCATCCTAAATATCGTAGACTTAGACATGTATACCCTGATGGTGAACGTGGAAAACATGCAATAACACATTATAAAGTTTTACAACGTTTTGGATATGTCACACTTGTAGAATGTAAATTAGAAACTGGTAGAACACATCAAATCAGGGTTCATTTTAAACATATTGGTCATACCCTTTTTGGTGATATTTCTTATGGTGGTGATAAGATACTAAAAGGTACAGTCTTTAGTAAATACAAACATTTTATACTTAATTGTTTTAAAATCTTACCTCGTCAGGCATTACATGCAAAATCATTAGGGCTTATACATCCAACTACTAATAAATTTATGCAATTCGATTCTTCTTTACCTGAAGATATAGAAGCTGTTATAGATCGTTGGAAAAGATACACGGAAGGTCGCTTAAAATTTTAGTAAACATTAAATATTTATATAAAATGAAAAAAATATTTTTTCTATCTACACTCTTAAGCTATATATTATTATTCACAGCTTGCGATACGGATTATAAACAACAAGATGATGAATTACTTCAACAATATATACAGGATAACAATCTAAATGCAATTTCAGCTCAAGATGGTTTATATTATACAATCGATGTTATTGGTACAGGAATTCAAGCGACTAGCCTATATAGTACTGTTACGGTAAATTATACTGGATATATGTTAGATGGTAGCATTTTTGACAGTAACTCTGGAGCATCTCCATTAACTTTTTCATTAAGTCAGGTAATTAAAGGGTGGCAATACGGTATACCCTATTTTAAAGAAGGTGGTAAAGGAAAATTATTAATACCCTCGCATCTTGCATATGGTTCAAGTGGTTCCGGAAGTATTCCTCCTAACACTCCTTTGGTATTTGAAATAGATTTGATTACTGTACAAAATTAATCTAACTTGTTTTTTCAAATAATGCTATACTCTCAATATGAGCAGTATGTGGAAATTGATCTACTAAACAAAAACGTTTAATATTATAGCCAGCTTCCTTTAAAGTTAAAGTATCTCTAGCTTGTGTAGATGGATTACAAGACACATATACTATTGATTTACTATTTAATGCTATTATTCTTTGTAAGGCTTTTGGCACTATACCACCTCTCGGTGGATCAAGAACTATTGTATTAATCTTACCCACATATTGCGGATATTCATAGAGAAATTTGCGAACATCTGCTGCATAAAATTGAATTCCTTCAATAGAGTTTCTAATTGAATTTAATTTTGCATCTTTTATTGCTTCAGCAACTATATCCACGCCAATTACTTTGCTAATATTTTTGTCTTTTGCTAATAATTGAGCAATAGTACCAGTTCCACAAAATAAATCCATAGCTACTATATCCGTTTCTTCAGAATTTTTCATGCTATTTCGTACATATTCTATAACCTTACTATATAATTTTTCTGCACAAAGCGGGTTTGTTTGAAAAAAACTTTGCATACTTATCTCAAAATCAAGTCCAAGTACTCTCTCAACAATTTTATCTTTACCATATAATATACGCGTTTGTTTAGACGGCTGTTTTTGTACATCTCCAATTTCATCATTAATTGTATGAATAATTCCAGCAAGACGATTTCCAAGAATGCTTTGTAGTAAATCGACAAATGCCTGTCTGTCAAAATTATCAATATTATCACTAGTCGTAACTAGATTAAAAAGTAATTTATCATTTGAAAAGCTTTTCCTAACAACCAAAAAACGAAAAAAACCACAACTTTTTGCAGGATTCCAGGGCGGTAATGATGTTTTTTCACAGAAATTTCGAATTTGAAGTAAAGAATTTTCAAATTGCTCGTCAAATAAACCGGAATCGGATTCAAGATTTTCAACAGCCCACCATTGTCCTCTACGTTTAAAACCTAATGCATATCCTTCAGACTCTTCCCCAGTTCCTAATTCTGAGATAAGTGTTGAAAAAGAATATTCCATCTTGTTACGATAATGCCAAACAAATGGAGAACTGATATAACCTTCGTAAAGGTCTCTTATGTTGTCTACAGAACTTATCCTTTTAAACATTTCAAGCGTAGCATGTTCCTTATAATACTCTTGTTTTTTAATAGGTAATTTAGCAAAAGGTGCACCTGGAATACTTTGATAAGGGACATCAATTTCGTCTTCAGAAAATTTTGTTACCTTAATCAATTTACATTTAGCAAAGCGTTTCTTTTTTTTGATGATTTTTGCAGTTACCGTTTGGCCTGGTAAGCTGTTTTTTACAAAAAGAACATAGTCTCCGTATTCTGTATTTAATTTACTTATACCTTCACCACCAAAAGCAATGTCTTCAATAAGTATATCCTCTAATACATGTCCTTTTTTTATTTTTGGGGTATTGGCATTCACTTTTTATAGATTTTATAAATAAAAAATCGCAATTTATAAGAATTTGATTTAATAACCAATAATCCTATAAATTACGATTTAAAAAAAACAAAGTATATTATGAATTAAAATAAATCATGAATATTCACTTCCTACAGCTTCAAGTTTATCTAGTTTTAGTGATTTTTTCTGAATTTTCTTTTTCATAATATGCTGTTTGATACCATAATCTTTAAAAGGTCTACCATGTTTAGAATAACCTAAACGAGTATAAAAATCAATAACATCTAAATGTGCATACAGGCGAATTTCTTTGTAACCTTTGTCAATTAGCATTTTTTCTAAACATGATAACATTTTCTTGCCAAGACCAAGTCTTTGAAATTTAGTTTTGACAAAAACTTGTCGCAAAAGACAAATTTTACGTTTATTCATGAACTCATCTTGTTCTTCAGTAACTTTGGCAACAATACCGCCAATCATTTGTAATTTGTCATCATAAACAGCCAGATGTACATCTTTGTATTCTAAAGCAAGATCTTCAATATTAATTTCAGCATTCAGGGGTTGATATAAGGTTTCGATTCTCATATTTACTAACTCATCATAAGCAGGAGAAGCAAACATCACGGATATTATATTCATAATTGCCTGGTTTTTAATGTGAAACAAATAAATAAAAAAACTAAACTAATTGTTTATTCAATATTCTATTGTAAATCAAATTAAAGATGATGGTACTTAAAGATACATTATCATAAGTATAATTCCTAAATTAATAAGGCATAATTTTTTTGTTTTTGCAATAAAAAATTTTTTATGCCAGATAAATTAGTTTTAATCCAGTTTTATGTGAAATAAATAAATAATAGAGATTAAATTTGATTTTAATAAAATTATAAATTATAGAGATTTCAGTTTCAAATTGAGACAAAATATATTTGTTTTAATCAACAAAAAACAGATCATTCTTTTCTTTTTATTGAAAAACTTGTAAATTTGCATTCGTTAAATTAACAGGTAAATTTAAACCGGTTCGGTAGCTCAGCTGGATAGAGCATCTGCCTTCTAAGCAGACGGTCACAGGTTCGAATCCTGTCCGAATCACATATGACATTCAAAGAGTTAGGTGCATAACGCGTCTAACTCTTTTTTGTTGGTTTGAACATGGTTTGAACAATAGGGCTATTTCCTCCTCTCCTACCTACAGGAAAAAAGCCAAAAAAATCGAGATGCTATTCTGAAACTATACCCCCCACAATCAATATAATATGAGTTTTTTTTATCG
The DNA here is from genome assembly GCA_022448945.1 of Saprospiraceae bacterium. Lineage (GTDB taxonomy): Bacteria > Bacteroidota > Bacteroidia > Chitinophagales > Saprospiraceae > Aureispira. The sequence continues at coordinate 104 of JAKVCV010000033.1, read as the reverse complement.
GATAGGTTAAGTGTGTTCTGTGTATAACCCTAGAAATGCGTGTATTCCCTAAAGGAGACAAAAGATTAAATAAATGAGAAAAATAAGTTATATTTAGATAATTT
>JAKVCV010000032.1 GCA_022448945.1 Saprospiraceae bacterium | reverse complement strand
TTTTTCATCCTTAACTTTTGGTTTTCCATCTTTAATTTTCGGTCTTGTCATAGGTCCTTTAACAATACCGATCCATACTTTTTCTCTTGGTTTATCGTGATATGATACATATACTTTCAGTTTTAGCTTTTTATTTTCATCATCGTCATATATATCATCATCGGTATATTGCTTCGTTTTATGAGCTTTTTTCTCCTCTATTGCCTTAATTTTTTTTTCGATAGTTTTGGTGAAATCAATCATTTTATTTAGATAGGCTTGTTCAGCATCATCAATTGTCCCATCTTCCATAAAAGCATCTCTGTATTGATTGAGCAATTGTTTACAATATGCCAGATCTTTTTTTAGATCTTCTAATGATTTTGCCATGATATTTGGGTGTTATTTATGTTATAAAATTGTTTTAAGTACTGTGTCCCGGCACCGCTGAGATATAGATTTAGCACTTTTTTTTTAGCTTACCGAGCCAGGCAGATTCTACCAAAGTTTAAGACTTTAAATTATATAAATTATTTTAATAAGTCAAGTAATTGATAAATATTTGTAATTTGGAGATGTGCAATGTATTTTAATTTTACTAAAATATTTTTGCCATGTTGTTACTTAAATAATTTATAATTTTTTTCAAAAAAAAATTAAAATTACTTTCAAATAATAAAAAAGGCCGGTATATTTGTATTAACGGTATTGGACATACCTTATAAATTTTATATGGAAGTTTGGCAGAGCGGTTGAATGCACTAGTCTTGAAAACTAGCAAGGGTTAATAGCCCTTCGGGGGTTCGAATCCCTCAACTTCCGCCACATGGGTCTTGAATACATTTTTGTATTCGGGCCTTTTTTTATGCATATTGATATGGTGCTAAACATTTTCTTTTTTAGTATCAAACAGCAAGGTTGAGGTGTATTATTATTGTTAGTACATTTTTGTTTGTGTTCAAAAAAAAAGACAATTGTATAGATTAATTCAATTCATTTACTAAATTAGCATTATATATATAGCTTTAATTAATTATTTACTCATTAAAATTTCTATAAACTGTGGGATTTGATAAGAATGATGGTCGTTTTGAAAGTGTTTATTCTCAGAAAGTAAAAGCGGGCAAAAGAAGAACGTATTTTTTTGATGTTCGAAAGACAAAAGGGTCAGACTATTATGTAACTATAACTGAAAGCACCCGTAGATTTGAAGATGATTCGTATACACGACATAAAATTTTTCTGTATAAGGAGGATTTCAATCGTTTTGTTGACAGTCTTACCGACGTAGTAGATCATATTAAAAATGAATTGTTACCGGATTATGATTATGATGAATTTACACGTCGTCATGAAGAAAGAGAAAGAGAATACAAAGCCAATTTAGCATTAAATGCAAATAAAGAAGTTACTGAAGATACTGTAGAAGAAAGCAGTATTGAAGTTACTGAAGATACTGTGGAAGAAAGTAGTGTTGAAGTTACCGAAGATACTGTAGAAGAAAACAGTATTGAAGTTACTGAAGATACTGTAGAAGAAACTGAAGATGATGATGATGATTCTGAAGTAAGTGAGTGGTAATTCACTCTGTTATTCATAATTTAATTGTTAAAATAAGCGGGATTTCAACCTTAAGGTTGGATTCCCGCTTATTATTTTTATATTTTTGTAGCAATATTTAAGATCTTTATTTTTAGATCAGAATATTTAATGTTAGTAGTTGGATCTTGTTAAAGTGCTTATAGGCAATATGTTAGGAAGATCTTTTGTTTATTCTTTTGAAAATCATTGTTTTTATTATTAGCTTTTTATTCAGTAATATTATTCGCTTAATTTTATGCATATCTGTTATTTTTGTAACTGATTATTTATGTGCGCAACAAATGCATACAATAAGTGGCGTTGTAAAAAACCAATCTAATGGTGAAACGCTAATAGGTGCAAACATCTATCTTGCTGATGGTGTTACTGGAACGATAACAAATGAATATGGTTTTTATTCTTTGACACTACCTTCTGACTCAATCGAAGTCACTTTTTCTTATTTAGGCCTAATATCAGTTAGCCACTCCTTATATCTTACTGTTGATACTATTTTGAATGTTGAATTAGATGATGGTTTATTTATTGAAGAAATAACAGTCAATGCCAATTCAAATCAGGAAAAAGTGAATTCTACACAGATGGGTATGGATGAAATTACGGTAAAGGAAGCAAAGGAAATTGCAGCTATTTTTGGAGAAGTCGATGTAATAAAAGTACTTCAACTTAAACCAGGCGTTCAATCAGGTTCTGAAGGTTCATCAGGCTTGTTTATTCGTGGTGGTGGTGCGGATCAAAATCATTTTATTCTTGATGAAGCACCAGTTTATAACCCTTCACATTTGTTTGGTTTTTTTAGCACTTTTAATGCTGATGCAATTAAAAATGTAAAACTGTACAAAGCAGGATTTCCTTCAGAATTTGGTGGAAAATTATCTTCCGTTATTGACATCAGAATGCGAGAGGGCAATCGTAAAAAATTTAATGTTACGGGAGGTTTAGGGCTTATATCTTCAAGATTGACAGTAGAAGGGCCGATTGTGAAAGATAAAGGTTCATTTATTTTATCCGGTAGACGTACATATGTTGATGTTTTTACTGCAGCTTTCAATGAAGGGAATAAAGATAATGAAGATTGGGTTCAAATACCCAATTATAGTTTTTATGATATTAACCTTAAAGCAAATTATGACTTAGGAGATAAAGATCGCTTATTTTTAAGTGGTTACTTTGGCAGAGATGTGTTTTTGTATAAAGCAGATGACATTAATTTTAATTTTGAATGGGGTAATGCTAATGCTACTTTGAGATGGAATCATATCGTATCGTCTAAATTGTTTGTCAATACATCTTTTACTTTCTCAGACTATCTTTATGATATAAATAATACCTTTGACGAATTTGATCTAAGATTAGGTTCAGGAATACGTGATTTTAACTTAAAAACTGATTTCAGTTGGTTTCCATCTTCAAAACATAAGATAAAATTTGGGCTTAATAGTATATATCATCGTTTTTCGGTTGGTAGATTTAGTGCTGGTAATGGTACCAACCTTAATTTTGAAGCTGGCAGTGAATTTCATGCAGGTGAATTTGCTGCATATTTTTCTGATGACTGGGCGATATCTTCTAAGGTTAAGTTGCTTACTGGATTGCGTCTTAGTGGATTTTATAATGAGGGACAATTTTATTGGGCTGCTGAACCACGTTTTGCATTGAAATATAGCGTACATCAAAATGTTTCTTTGAAAGCCAATTATTCCAGGATGGCACAATATATTCATCTTGTTTCTACATCAGGAGCTTCTTTGCCGACAGATGTCTGGTACCCTTCCAATGAACGTGTTAAACCACAGTTTTCAGACTTGGTTTCTGCCGGGGTATCAATTGCACTTGGCAAAGATTTTTATATTTCAGGAGAAGGCTATTATAAATGGATGCATAACCAAATAGATTTTCGAGATGGCGCCAATTTAATAGTCAATGACGAACTAGATAAAGAATTTATCTTTGGTAAAGGTTATAGTTATGGAGGAGAAATATATCTGGAAAAGAAAAATGGTATGATAAGGGGATGGATTGGTTATACGCTTTCATGGACATGGAGAGAATTTGAGTTGGTAAATGATGGTATACCATACCACCCGAGGCACGACAGAAGACATGATATTTCTATTGTGGTAATGTGGGATATTCCCTGGGCAAGAAAGAAATTCCCACTTACCTTAAGTGCTACATGGGTTTATGGTACAGGCAATGCAACTTCCTTGCCAACAGGACGTTATATAATGTCTGGGATAATTGGCCAAAATCCTTATCAATTTGTCCCTCTTTATACAGAAAGGGGTAGTTTTAGGATGCCTGCATATCATAGGCTTGATCTTGGATTAGTTTGGAAATTGTTTCCACAAAGCAAAAAACGTTTTAAAAGTGATCTTACTATTAGTGTGTATAATGTCTATAATAGAAGGAATGCCTTTTTTATGTATATCGATGCTGTTTATGCTGATGGTGGTAATGGATTTAATTCTACGCAATTACCCGAAAAATTTGAAGCTAAAACGGTTTCACTTTTTCCAATCATTCCTACCATAACATGGAATTTTAAATGGTAGTTTTTTTATTTTATAATATTTTCAACTTATGCGTTTTTTAATTATTATAATAGCTTTTTTAGTCGCGTTGTCCTGTGAGGATATGGAAACAGTTATAGAGATTGAAATGCCTCCTATAGAAAAAGAACTTGTGATTGAATGTTATCTAGAAGCAGGCAAACCATATCGCCTTATGTTGACAGAAACTAAAAATTATTTTGATAATTTAGATGAATGTCCTTTTGTACGTAATGCTATTGTAGTAATAACGCATGCAGGTCAGAGGGATACACTTACTGAAGCTATTTTTTTTAATGATAATTGTGATCCCAATGATATTATTCCCTATGGATTCTGGCCTTATCTGAATCATGATTCAACACGCTTCTTTAATTATGGTTCAAATACATTATGTCCACATGATTTTGATAATTCATTTACCGTAGAAGTATGGGATACTACAGGTAGATTTGCAATGTCAACAACACAATTTATTCCTGAATCGCCAATTGAACAGTTTTTTTCTGATTCGAATAATTCAGGAGAATATTATGCTTTATTGAGTACAATGGATGATATTAATACTACAGATTTTTATCGTTTTGTCCTACATAAAACTTCACTTACAAAAAAAAGAAGTAATGGTGTAGCATCAATTCCTGTGGCTCGCAATCCCAAATTTGATAGGACACTTGATGATGGTGGTGTTTTTGCAGGGAAAGAGGTAACTACAGCATCAAATTACAGATTTAAAAGTGGAGATACACTAATTGGTACAATATATCATATAGATAAAACTTATCATGATTATTTAGAATCTGTTGGTGATGCACAAAGTGCTAATGCAAGCCCTTTTGGTCAGCCCGCTGTTGTAAAATCCAATATAATTGGAGGTCAGGGAATCTTTGCTTTTCTCTCGTATGATAGAGATACTATTGTTGTTCCTTAGTTCTTAACTTGAGGTTTTTTTCTTTTTGAATATGTATTTCTTTTTTTGTCTGTTTTAAATTGCAAATCTCAAGTTCAAAATGTAACTTGAGCACTTGTCTTATTATCTTTTTATCCTAATTAAACTATAACCAAAAATTATGAATTTAAGTGAAGTTGTATTACTTATTGAAGATTTAGATTTAGTTTCATTTTACGGTTTTAATGATGCTAATATTAATGGTCTCCGTAAAGCTTATCCAGATGTCACCATTACCTCCCGGGGTGGTATGGTCAAAATAAATGGTGATAAAAAACGTGTTCAGGAAGTAAAAAGTAAATTGGAAATGATGACCAAGATGCTTAAAAAATTTGGAGAATTGACCAAAGGAAATATGAAAGATATTTTGAGTGGAGGAAATCCATTATTAACTAAGATTAAAAAAGATAGTAAAAATGCTATAGTTTATGGTGTAAATGGTAAAGTGGTAATGCCCAGAACTCAGAATCAGAAAAAAATGGTTGACCTTTCTGAGGATAATGATATTTTATTTGCCATAGGACCAGCAGGAACAGGAAAAACATATACAGCTGTTGCTATGGCAGTTCGTGCATTAAAATTAGGAGCTGTTAGTCGAATTATTTTAACCCGTCCTGCCGTGGAGGCAGGTGAGAATCTCGGTTATTTGCCAGGTGACATGAAAGATAAAATTGACCCATATCTAAGACCATTATATGATGCCCTTGATGATATGATTCCACCAGATAAATTAGCGCTATATATGCAAAATAGGGTTATTGAAGTTGCTCCTTTGGCTTTTATGAGAGGACGTACTCTTGATCATGCTTTTATTATTCTTGATGAGGCACAGAATACTACAGAAACACAACTTAAAATGTTTTTGACTAGGTTAGGACCTTCTGCAAAGTGTATAATAACGGGAGATCTTTCACAAATAGATTTGCCTCGCAGACAGCAATCTGGGTTGATTAAAAGCTTAAATATTTTAAGTGACATTAATGGTATTGCCGTATTAAAATTATCCAGCTCTGATGTTGTGCGTCATAGGCTCGTTAAAGAAATTATAGACGCGTATGACAAAAATGCTAATCAACCTATACCAAAGTCTCAGGATAATAAGTCTGTGGAAAATAAAGATTAATTTATTATTCTTTGTTTTTATACCTACTTCAATAAAATACAGATGATTATTATTTTATAAAAATGATATAAGATTTATTTTAACTAATTGTGTAAAATATTTTTTATCCATAAAATAGATTATTTATATAAAATAAAATGATATAAATCTGAATTTTGGTCTAATTTTGATGGCTATTTACATCAAAATTCTAATTCTCCTAGTTTCTTTGGTTATAAGTAGTTATCTTTACGCATTCAAAACGGGAATTGCTTCCTAGTTTTTGAATTGAAATTCACTCAATAAATCAGAATATGCAAAAAATAAAGAAGAATAATGGCATTACAGAAACTTCAGAAATGGAGCGTAATGATGGAATTCCTTTTGATATTAATTATATAAAAGGTTTACGTGTAAATAAAAGTGCTGTTGAACGTAGAGCCGCAACAATTGGGAAAAGACGTTCTGTAAAAAAAGAATGGCAGGCAGCTTGGTTGCTTAGAGCTGTTACCTGTATTGATCTAACAACACTTTCCGGTGATGATACGCCAAGTAATGTACAGCGTTTATGCGCAAAAGCACAGAACCCTGTACGCCACGAATTGCTAAAAGCTATGGGTATGCATAAAATGGGTATTACTACAGGTGCAGTTTGTGTATATCACAATCTTATAAGTGATGCCAAAAAAGCATTAAAAGGTTCTAATATACCAATTGCAGCAGTATCAACAGCATTTCCTGCTGGCTTGATTCCACTAACTGAGCGTTTGAAACAAATAGAACTTTCTGTAGCTGCAGGTGCGATGGAAATTGATATCGTTATTCACCGTCAGCAAGTACTTACTGGTGATTGGGAGGGCTTGTATAATGAAATGAAATTAATGCGTAAGGCTTGTGGTCCGGCTCATATGAAAACTATTTTAGCTACTGGTGAATTATCTACCTTGACAAATGTTGCAAAAGCAAGCCATGTATGTATGATGGCTGGAGCAGATTTTATAAAAACAAGTACTGGCAAGGAAAAAATAAATGCCACCTTACCTGTTAGTTTGACAATGATACGTGCTATTCGTGACTATTATGAATATACAGGTTATAAAGTAGGCTTCAAACCAGCTGGAGGTATAGGAAAGGCAAAACAAGCACTAAGTTGGTTGATGCTTATCAAAGAAGAATTAGGCGATGAATGGTTGAATAACGAACTTTTCCGTTTTGGTGCTTCAAGTTTACTTGGAGATATTGAAAGACAACTTGAACATTTCGTTACAGGACGTTATTCTGCAGCATATAGACATCCTTCATCTTAATTACATAATTTCTATAAACACCTTTTAAAAACATTTCTTCAACTGAAGTGCGAAATATAAAAATCAACTAGATGAAAATCAAAAAAATATTTGAAACAATGGAGTATGGTCCTGCTCCCGAAAGTCCAAAAGCAGCATTAAATTGGCTGGAAAAACACAATAACAAATTTGGGTATTACTGTAATGGTAAATGGGAACAACCTTCTACAAAGAAATATTTTAATTCCATAAATCCATCCAACAAAAATGTATTGGCTGAGATTTCGCATGCTGGTGAGAAAGATGTTAATAAAGCAGTAAAGGCTGCAAAAAAAGCTTTACCTAAATGGGTGAAATTGGGGTCTCATGGACGTGCTCGTTATCTTTATGCCCTTGCTCGCCAAATTCAAAAACATTCAAGATTATTTGCTGTTCTTGAATCTATGGATAATGGTAAATCAATACGTGAAACAAGAGATATTGACATTCCACTTGTTGCGCGACACTTTTATCATCATGCAGGATGGGCGCAATTGATGGATACAGAACTTAAAGACTATAAAGAAGTAGGTGTAGTGGGACAGATTATCCCTTGGAACTTTCCACTCTTAATGCTAGCCTGGAAAATTGCTCCTGCACTTGCTATGGGGAATACGCTTGTTTTAAAACCTGCTGAATTTACTTCTTTAACTGCTTTGTTATTTGCTGAGATCTGTGACCAGGTAGGTTTACCAGCTGGGGTTGTCAATATTGTAACAGGTTTTGGAGACACAGGTGCTGCCATTGTCAATCATCCTGATATTGATAAAATCGCATTTACTGGTTCTACAGAAGTGGGCAGAATCATACGTAAGGCAACTGCTGGTTCCGGCAAAAAATTATCATTAGAATTAGGAGGTAAATCACCTTTTATTGTCTTTGAAGATGCTGATCTTGATTCAGTTGTAGAAGGGATTGTTAATGCTATATGGTTCAATCAAGGGCAGGTCTGTTGCGCAGGATCAAGATTACTTGTTCAGGAAGGTGTTGCAGAAAAATTATATAGAAAAATCAAAGCACGGATGGAGCATTTTCGAATTGGAGATTCTCTTGATAAATGCATCGATATGGGTGCAATTGTTGATGAATCACAACTCAAAACGATCTCTAATCTTGTTCAAAAGGGAATCGATGAAGGAGGTGAAATTTATCAACCCAAATGTCCATGTCCAACAGAGGGATATTTTTATCCTCCCACACTTTTTACTAATATTTCACCTTCTGCTACAATTGCTCAACAGGAGATCTTTGGTCCAGTATTGGTTGCTATGACATTTAGAACACATGCTGAAGCTATTAAATTGGCCAATAATACTAGATATGGACTTGCGGCAAGTATATGGACAGATAATATTAACATGGCACTTGAGGTTGCTCCAAAAGTAAAAGCAGGTGTTGTATGGGTAAATTGTACCAATGTCTTTGATGCTGCTGCTGGTTTTGGCGGATGTCGTGAATCTGGCTTTGGTAGAGAAGGAGGTAGAGAGGGATTGCATGAATATACAATTCCACGAATTAATGATAGCTTTGGTAAGAAACCTTTTCAATTACCGGTTGCCAAAAAAGTTGTAGAACTTACAAATAATACAATTCCATCAATTGATCGTACTGCAAAAATGTATATTGGTGGAAAACAATGTCGTCCAGATGGAGGCTATAGTAATAGAATATATAGTCCAACAGGACAATATATAGGAGAAGCATCGGCGGGCAATAGAAAAGATATTAGAAATGCTGTTGAAGCTGCGCATGCAAATGGTAGTTGGGGTGCAAAACCCGGACATGCTCGAGCGCAGGTACTATATTATATCGCTGAAAACATGGAATCCCGCAAACATGAATTGGCACTAAGAATTGCAGCATCATTAAATGTTGAAATAGATGTGGCAACAGAAGAAGTGGAACTTTCGATAGAAAGAATTTATTATTATGCTGCGTTGGCGGATAAATATGATGGTCGTGTTCATAATACAGTAGCAGGGAATATAACTATTGCAATGCCTGAATCTATTGGCGTTATGGCTGTAATATGTCCAGATGAGGCGCCATTGCTTGGGTTTGTTTCTGCAGTTATACCAGCGATAACTATGGGGAATAATGTAGTGGTTGTTCCTTCTGAAACATCACCTTTACTAGCAACAGATTTTTATCAGATTCTAGAGACTTCAGATGTTCCTGCTGGAACCATTAATATTGTTACAGGCAATCAAGCTGAATTGGCTGAAGTCCTTGCCAAACATGATGATGTCGATGGTATATGGTATTTTGGAGGTAATAAGGTAAGTAAAATGATAGAACATACTTCTGCAGAAAATATGAAACGTACTTGGGTTTCAAATGGAAAATATCGTAACTGGTATAATCATGAACAGGGTCAAGGAGAAGAATTTCTACGTAGAGCCTCGGACATTAAAAATATTTGGGTGCCATATGGTGAGTAATTTTTATCTCTATTTTATTACTCTATAAACTAATAATAGCTAGTTGTCTTTATTGATAACTGGCTTTTTTTTTGCTGGTGTTAATCTTTTGAAACCTATTATAGTATATCATATTAGAGAATAACTATAGGTTGTCAAGAAATGTATGTAATAAATTAAGCCTTTTACGTTTATTGTATTAATTTTATCTTTCAAAATACTTTATTTTATTCTACTGAATACAATTACTGATGTATTTAAAATCTAATTCATTTATTCTATTATTACTTTTTTCGCTTTTGTGTTGTAATAATCCTGCAGTTGTGATGAGCGATGAAGTATATAAATCAATTGGATCTCAGATACGTGAACAGCGGCTCAATCGTGGAATGACACAATTGGATCTTGCTGATTCAGTAGGTATTACTCAGAATGGCTTAAGTTTAATAGAAGATGGTATGGCAACTCCCATTCATACTAAATTGATCCTTATTCAGAATTTTTTTGATGTTGAATTCAAAATTAATGGCAAATACACTAAAATTGAGGATTATTTGAGAGACTCATTACATATTCAATAATACGTTAACAAGCGACTAGGAATGAATGTAAATGGAAAACACTTTCGTACTATTTGGGTAAAAGAGGCGGATAATGAGTGCATACAAATAATCGATCAACGATCCTTACCTCACAATTTTGTAATTGAAGATATTCGTACCGTTCAGCAAATGGCTACAGCAATTAAGGATATGCATGTAAGAGGTGCAGGGTTGATAGGTGCTGCTGCTGCATATGGAATGTATCTGGCTGCGTTACAATCTGCAAATAGTAATTCATTCGATGATGATATACAAAATGCTGCAAATAATTTATTGGCGACAAGGCCAACTGCTGTTAATTTATCAAGGGCTGTTGAAAAACAAATAAAGGCTATTAATAAAGCTCAGGATATATATCAAAAAATTCAAGCTTCTTTACGTACGGCTCAGGATATTTCAAATGAGGATGCAAAATTTTGTAAAGAGATAGGATTTAATGGTTTAGACTTAATAAAGGAAATTTCATATAAAAAGGAGGGCCAAACTGTAAATATACTTACGCACTGTAATGCAGGATGGTTAGCTTTTGTGGATTATGGGAGTGCTACTGCTCCGATCTATGCAGCTTTCGATGCAGGTGTTGATGTACATGTATGGGTAGATGAAACAAGACCCCGAAACCAGGGAGCCCGCTTAACTGCATGGGAATTGTTACAACATGGAGTTCCACACACAGTAATTACTGATAATGTTGGTGGTCATCTGATGCAGCACAATATGGTAGATTTAGTATTGACGGGTACTGATAGAACAACTTATACGGGCGATGTATGTAATAAGATAGGTACTTATCTTAAAGCACTTGCAGCTAAGGACAACGATGTTCCCTTTTATGTTGCGCTGCCTTCTTCTTCTATCGATTGGGATATAGAAAATGGAATACAGGAAATACCAATAGAGGAACGTGACGCTACAGAAGTGCAACACATACAAGGTTTGCTAAAGGGTGAGATAAAAAATGTACAACTAACACCGGAAAAAAGTCCAGCTGCGAATTATGCTTTTGATGTTACCCCTGCTAATTTGGTTACTGGCTTAATTACTGAAAGAGGAATTTGTGAAGCATCTGAAAAAGGTATTAAAAGTCTTTTTCCTAAGCAATCGTAATCGTTGAAGATAAATTAATTTTTGAATTTATAAGTAACTATAATAGAAAGGTTATGAATAGTTTATGGTCCGATGATCAGGCAAAGGCCTTAAATAATGATTTACTCAAGTTAAGAGTTTATACTTCCCGCTTGTTGGGTGCGGATTCTGATTTGGTACTGCATGGTGGTGGAAACACATCAGTTAAAATCAATGAAACCAATCCATTTGGGGAGGAAGAAATGATTTTATATGTAAAAGGTAGTGGCTGGGATCTTGCAACAATAGAATCAGAAGGATTTGCTCCTGTTAGATTAGATAGTTTATTGAAAATGGCAGAGCTAGAAACACTTAGTGATCCTGATATGGTCAAGTACCAAAGGATAGCAATGACCAATCCCTACGCGCCTAACCCTTCAGTTGAAGCTATTTTACATGCTATTATTCCTTTTACCTTTGTAGATCATACACATGCAGATGCCGTTGTTACTATTAGTAATACGCCAGATGGTAGAAGTAGAATTGAATCGCTTTACGGAGAAAAAATGTTGATTGTACCATATGTAATGCCTGGTTTTATTCTAGCCCGTAAAATCTATGAAATGACTAAGGATTTGGATTGGTCATCTATTGATGGTATGATATTAATGAATCATGGTGTGTTCACTTTTGATAACGACCCTAAACAGAGTTATGAAAAGATGATATCAATAGTTAATACAGCTGAAACATACCTTAAAAACAAAAAAGCCCTTGATATTAAAGGTGATAAATATGGTATAATTGAACCAATGGCTATAGCTAAATTAAGGAAATCTGTTTCTGATCTTTGGGGAAAACCAGTTTTAGCGCATTGTGATAATAACCCTTATTGTACGGCATTTAGTAATCTTAAAAACGTAAATAATATTGCAAATAGGGGTCCGTTGACTCCTGATCATATTATAAGGACTAAAAGGGTACCTATAATACTTGGAGATAATCATTTGTCTGATCTGAATGCTTATGCTGCTGCATATGAATCTTATTTTGATACATTTAATAATGGAAAACTAATCTGTCTTGACAAGGCACCGAGATGGGCTTTATGGCCTGATCATGGTATGTTTTCTTTCGGTGTATCTGTAAAAGATATGATGATAATTAATGACATTGCTAAGCATACTATAAAATCTGTATATCAGGCTGAACAACTTAATTCCTGGCATTCTCTAGATCAGAGATCGCTCTTTGAAATGGAATATTGGATACTTGAGCAGGAAAAGCTCAAAAAGGGGAAACAAACAAAGCTAATGCAAGGAAAAGTTGCTTTGGTTACTGGTGCTGCTTCTGGTATTGGGAAAGCTTCAGTTGAAAAATTGCTTAAAGAAGGAGCAGTAGTCATCGCACTGGATATTAATCCAGAAATTTTATCCTCTTTCGATGATCACAATGTTTTGGGAATGCAATGTGATGTTAGTAATGTAGCGCAATTCGAAGATATGTTGAAGAAAGGGATAGCTCACTTTGGAGGCTTGGATATGTTGGTTTGTAATGCTGGTATTTTTCCTGCTAGTATGGTGGTTGCGAATATCAATGAAGAAATCTGGAATAAAAGTCTTGATATCAATCTTAGTAGTCATCAGAGAATTTTAAAATTATGTTTACCATATCTTGAATTGGGCATTGACCCTGCAGTAGTTATAGTGGGATCCAAAAATGTTCCTGCTCCTGGCAAAGGTGCAGCAGCATATTCTGTTGCCAAGGCTGGTTTGACACAATTAGGTAGAATTGCGGCAATGGAAATGGGAGAGAAGGGTATCAGAGTAAATATCTTGCATCCGAATGCTGTATATGATACTGCTATTTGGACCGATGAAGTATTAAAAAGTAGGGCGGAGCATTATGGTTTGTCGGTTGAAAATTACAAAACCAATAATATTCTTAAGGTAGAAATCACCTCTGATGATGTAGCAGAAATGATTTTTTTGATGTTAGGAGATTCATTTTCAAAAATTACAGGGGCTCAAATTCCAATTGATGGTGGAAATACTAGAATTATATAAGATACTCTAATCTTTATGTTACAAGAAGGTTTATACCATTTTAATGACAACCAATTAAAAACAATCTTTCGGATTGTTGGGTTGTTCTATATTTTATCATTTTTTTTGCCTTCTGTGGGTGCTCAAAATGGTGATATATTAGGTTTTTCTAGTGACAATAGCAATGATTTATTATTTGGTTATCAATGTTTTGTGTTTTCTTATACAATGATTATTGCATCTTTGTATAAAGGGGCAATGATTAGCTTTTGTGGTCTTTTGATTGGTTGTTTTGCAAATACATATTTGTTTGTTTTAGCATTGATATACTATTTTGAGAAAGGAAAGCAAAAAAGTTTTTTAGCGTATACTTTTAAGTTGTTTTTATCTATTATATCAGTGATTTATTGGTCTTCATGGGGTATAGCATATAATGATATAGAACTTAAACTTGGTTATTATTTGTGGGCAGTTACTACTTGTTTGTTGACCTTAATTTGTATTACAAGACTTAGGCTTTGTCACATGGAATAAATAATCTACTTTATACAGTTCTATTTTTCTGACTATTATTAAAAATTAAAATAAAATGAAAGATTTTAAGAAGAACCTTCAGGAGGGCTTTGCAAAAACAACCGAATTTTTAAAGAATAGTGCTGAAAAATTAAGTTCGGTTGGACCTGCTGCAAAAGAAAAAGCGGTTGAAGTTGTAAATGATGTACTTGCTGTATTACCTATTATTGAGGATGCTGGTTACAGAACCAATGAATTTAATATTGGCATCGGACTTTCGCCAGTTATTGAGATAAGTTTTTCTAAGTTTTTGGATATACCTCAAGAAAAGATTGATGTGCTTAAACAAGAACATGAAGAAAAAAAAATGTTCAATATGATTTTGACGATGCTTGATACAGCTTCTTCTCTTGCTGGAAAACTTGATGCAGATGATTTTAATTTTTACGAGACAATTGTTGAAATAGGTATTTCCCCTAAAGTCAGTTTACGCTATGTAAATAAGTCTTTAGATTCGAATTATATTAACATGTTACAGACAGATTAATTATTTATCTTTATTTGTACATGAAATTTCGGTAAGAGGAATATCTGTTTTTTGGATTGACATAAACCCACCTTTGATCTCAATTAGGTTATTAAATCCTTTAGATTTTAAAATTGAACTAGCAATCATAGATCGATAGCCTCCTTTGCAGTGTACATAATAGGTAGATTCGTCATTAATCTCACTTAGGTTTTCATTTATACCACTTAGCGGGAATAATTGAGCATCAACAATATGTTCTGATTCATACTCTGAAGGTTTACGGACATCAAGAACTATTCCTGTTTCTGTTTGAAGTTTGTTTTCCAATTCTGTCGCAGTAATTGATTCTATTTTATCAATTGGTTTCCCGGATTCTATCCAGGAATCAATTCCGCCTTCAAGGTAGCCGATAGTATTATCATAACCTACTCTTGCTAATCTAGTAACAACTTCCTCCTCACGACCTTTTTGAACAATAAATAATATTGGCTGGTTTATGTCAGGAATGACAGCTCCAACCCAAGGTGCAAAACTTCCATTAAGACCTATATTAATTGAATTTGGAATAAAACCATCTTTGAATTCCTGAGGTTTTCTTGTGTCAAGGACAAGCACATTAATTTGTTTACTTAAGTCTTGAAATTCATTGGCATTTAATGCCTTTAACCCTTTTGAAATGACAGTATCAAGGCTGTTGTAACCGCTTTTGTTTAGCATCGCATTTTTTGCAAAATACTTCGGTGCTTTGTTCAGGCCAGTCGTTACTTCTTGTATAAACTCTGCTTTAGTCATGTCAGCTCTCAAGGCATAATTTGTCTTTTTTTGATTACCAAGAGTATCGTAGGTTTCAGAACTCATACTCTTGCCGCAAGCAGATCCAGCACCATGCGCCGGATATACCAAAATATCATCAGAAAGTGGCATTATTTTGTTACGTAAAGAATCATAGAGCATACCTGCTAGATCCTCTTGGCTAACATTATTTTTTAAAGCAAGGTCAGGACGCCCAACATCACCGATAAAAAGTGTATCTCCTGTAAAAATTGCTATATCCTTATTGGAATTATCCTTTAAAAGATAGGTAGTGGATTCAGGAGTGTGTCCTGGTGTATGCAGTACAGTTATACTAATTTCACCAAGATAAAAAACTTCTTTGTCAGTTGCTTCATGAATTTTATAATCTGTTTTCGCTGTAGGACCATAGATGATTTTTGCACCTGTTTTATTCGCTAGATCAATATGACCAGAAACAAAATCAGCATGAAAATGTGTTTCAAAAATGTATTTTATAGTGCTTCCATTTGCTCTAGCAAGGTCAATATAAGGCTGTGTTTCACGTAGTGGATCTATAATTGCTGCTTCTCCATTCGATTCGATATAGTAAGCACCTTGCGCAAGGCATTTCGTATAAAGTTGTTCAATTTTCATTTTTCCTGATTTTAAAATATTCTTATACAAAATTAACAAAATTAATCTATAAACAACTTAGAGATTGGTAATAATTGAATTATCAATTATACTTATAGGTTCAAAGTAAATGCCATTCCATTCTCCAAAAAGGCTTATTGGATGTCCACCGCTAACAGCTAACAGCTTCCATTGTGCAGATTCAGATATTTTAGCTATTGGCATTAGCTGACCCTTGATATCTTTGATTATAAGTTCTTTATTATTATTCATAAATACACTAATATTTGCTAAAGTTGCTGGGAAGAGACGTATCCAAGGATTTTGTGCAGTTGCTTCACTATAATTGTCAAAAAAATCAGATACATTCCGGTATTTATTAATGTTTAAGTTTTCTTCATTAGTTAGTTCAAAGTTTGCAAAAATAGCACGTTGATTATAATTGGAGGAGAAATATGCTAATGTCCCTTTAAGTAGCGTGCCAACGTTGTACTGTTGTTCATAAGATATTTTCCCAAAAATATAATCGATAATTAATGCATTTTTACCAGTTTTTTGTCCATAAAGCCATACCCTTCGATAATTTGTACCCTCTATATCAATACCTTCTTTTTTCCCCATTACCAACCAGATATCAGTTGTTCTAGGATGAGATTCTAAAATGGTAGATTTTTTGATTGTTTTTCCTAATGAAATATATAATTCATTTTGTAATAATTTATCGAATGATTCTCTTTTTTTAAATGATTCCACCCAAAAGTAAAGAGTGCCAATACGTGAAACTATCAATTTTGCCCATTCTTTTTCTTGAAGGATTATTTGATGTGTTTCCTTTAGGTAAGTACTTATGGCAGGAAGTTTTGCGTCGATCATTTTGGCTGCAACTTGTTGCCAAAAATCACTTTTAGTTGCATTAATATTAGCTATACCATGCCGGACAAGGTCAGTCAGCCATAATTCCAATTCATCTATACCATCGGACATCAATTTTAATCGTTTTTGCCATCTTTTTTCTTTTGCTATTTTGATTTTTTCTAATTCAATTTTTGTTTTATTATTTTTTTTATAAGATTTAGATTTTGCAAGTGTTTTGGTATCAGATGACAACCAATTATTGATTAATGGAGGAGGAGGTTGATATTTGAAAAGAGCTGTGCTTTTTGAATACATATACAGAAGTCCCAAAATATGTTTGCAAACAGTATTTCGTACTGTACAGCTGCATTTAAACGATGAATCGGATAAATTTATTTGTACAAGGTAACGCTGTGATTCTATTGGAATACAATCGCCCCATATAGCTATATAATTAGTACCTAAGTTGTCCCATTTTATTGAATTGGCCAACATTTTTCCTCTTCTATCAGTTGATGCGTTAGGCGCCAATGCAGATATTTTATCATCAGTCCATTTCATATAGGAAGTTTTGCGTTATTAGAGCCGTTTAAATAAAACTGGATAAATTACTTTATTAAAAATAAATTTTACTCATTTGAAGTTTTCTAGTGGTTAAATTATATATAAGGATGCTTTTATATTTTAGAATTTTTTTTGAAATACGCTATATTATTTAAAAAGAGGGAAGTTGTTCAGTGATTTTATGTTGAATGGATAGGTATCTAAAATACTATACTGATTNAGAAATAGTCATTTTACCCTTATACTTTTTATTTACTTATAATACCATATATTTCATCTGCAATAATTTGTGCGCCAATTGGAGACCAATGTGAATCGTCATAAAAATAAATGTCTTTTATTGAGTTTATTTTTTCATTTAAAATTTTGTAAGAATCTATATTGATGTATTCCTTTTTGGCTTGATTATAAAATTTAAAAAATAAAGGTGAATTTGCGTTGCTATTTTTGTCAATAAATTTATAGTAAAGGTCATACTTATCAGGACTTATAAGCATAATTAATTTCATCTTACGTTGTTTAACTAAAGTGTCAATCTTTTCTATTGTTTTAATACTGTTTAAAGTGCTTATTGAATCATTTTTAATATATAGGTTTTTAATATCAGTTTCAAAAAACAACAAATCATTAGGTGAGTTTGTAAACAAATTATTACTAGTTGATTTGTATTTATATGTTTTAGAGTAATATGGTTTTGATTGAAAAAGGTACTGAATATTAGTTATAGGTAATTTCAAAGTAGCATTTGAGAAAAATTTTATGTCGTAATCATTGCTTTTGTGTATATAATTATCAATTAGATTATTTAGAGAATCTAATTCAAATGATCTATCAAAATCTATTTTTTGGATTCTTTCATTAAATGTCCTTTCAACTGATTGTAATATAATATAATCCGCAGTTATATAATCAAATACTTTAGAATTTAGTAATTGAATAAGAGTTTGCATTGGATTTTCATCTAAAAATTGGAATCTATTGATATGAAGTACTGAAACACCTTTCTTTGCCAAGTAATTATAATAGCTAAAATTTCTTTGCTCTGAAAAAGAATCTCCAATAGTAATGATATCAAATTTTCTTTTGGTTTTTAGATCTACTTCGGATAAAAGCGTGTATTGTTTAGGTATTTTATATTGACTATTGACTAAACTTTTTGGTGAAGGATTAGAATATATGTATCCTATGCGAACCAAATCTCCTTCTAATTGATTGTGAAGGAGCTTATTTAATGTAAATATGGCTATAAATGGAATAAAAAACAGGCTTGTATTTAGAAGAAATTTTTTCATTGTAATATCTAAAATTGAAAATAAATAAATTGCTGATCTTTACCTCCAAAAAAGAATAATGCAATAATTATAGAATAATACATTGCATATCTTAAGGGTCGATTCCATTTTAAACCCAAATTAGCAAGAGCATGTTCAGCATCTCTACCAATCCACTCAATTAAGATGAATAAACCTAGAATTAAAATTGTTATTTTAGCTCCTCCACTTGTTGGTTGGAAATTAGGTATTTCAAACAATGAAATTGAGAATATTTCCGATAAATAATTAAAAGCATGTGTTAAATTTTCTGCTCTAAAGAATATCCAAGCAATAACAGTCAAGCAAAAGGTAATTGTTATTGATGAAAATTCTTTTAATGAAGGAAATAATTTACCTTTTGCAACAGTTTCAATGTTGTTTCGGTTTTTATTTCTAAGCAATAGGGGTAAAAAATAAAGCGCATTTAAAGCTCCCCACACAATAAAAGTCCAATTTGCACCATGCCAGAAACCACTTACGATAAATATTATAAATGTATTTCTAACTTTCATAGAGGTGCCTCCTCGACTTCCCCCTAATGGTATGTATAGGTAATCTCTGAACCAAGTTGATAAAGAAATATGCCATCTTCTCCAAAATTCAGCTATATCTCTTGAGAAATAAGGAAATGCAAAATTTTTCATTAATTTAAAACCGAAGAGCCGTGCAGTACCAATTGCAATATCTGAATATCCTGAAAAGTCGCAATAGATTTGGAAAGTAAAGAATATTGCTCCTAATACTAAAGAACTACCATTTAGGTATGCAGAATTATTGAAAATTTCATTCGCAAATTCAGCACAATTATCGGCAATTACTATTTTTTGAATAAACCCCAGAGGATTTGGCGCATTCCGTCAACAGCCTGATTGTAATCAAATGTTCTTTTTTTTGCAAACTGAGGTAAAAGATTTGTAGCTCGTTCAATTGGACCAGCAACCAGTTGAGGGAAGAAGCTAACGAATGCAGAAAATGCTATAAAATCTTTGGTGGGTTCAAGTTTTCTTTTGTACACATCAATAGTGTAACTTAAAGTTTGAAATGTGTAGAAACTAATACCAACAGGTAGAATAATATTTAAAGAATTGGCATTTATTTCTGTTCCGAAGAAAGTAAATGCTGTAATGAAATTATCAAGGAAGAAGTTGTAATATTTAAAGAACCCCAAAAAACCTAGATTCACTAAAATGCTTGTCCATAATAGCGTTTTTCGTTTGAATTGATGTTCTTCATTATTTAGTTTTAGTCCTACCGAATAATCAACAACAGTACTAAAAATAATTAAAGATAAAAACCTCCAATCCCACCAACTATAAAAAACATAACTAGCTATTACAATTAGAAAGTTTTGAAGTTTAAGGTTTTTATTTGTAGCAAACCAATATAGTATAAAAAATATGGGTAAAAAAACTGCAAAATCAAAAGAGTTAAATAGCATTCTTTATAATTTTATTGGGCCACTATTTTAGAATTCTACGTCAAGTCGTACTGTGATATTAGTTGGCGCATCAACAAGTGCAGGACGGATCATATATTCCTGATTTAAGAGGTTTTTCCCTACAACAGAAATTTTCACTGCAGCAATTTCGTTTTTAGAACTGTTTTTGAAAGAATGTCTGTATCCAATACGTGCACTTAAATTTAAAAATTCTCCGCTATTGAAATTTTGACGATAATAACCAAGACCAAAAACGTCAGAATCCCAGCTTGGGTCAGCAATTATATTTTCGAATGCTTTATCTATATTATCCATTCTTGAATTATAATTTAAGGAAAGACCAATTGAAAGTGCTTTTTTGATTAAGAAACATTCAATATCAAACTTGAAAGTATGCACATTGCGATATTTGAGAATATTGTAATTTGCGGAGGATAATGCCTGGATTACTGGTCCTTTCACAGAATCGTCCCAATTCTGAAATTCAGGTGCAATGAATGTATAACCCGCCAATACGTTAAAATCTACTTTGCCAATATTGCCAGTCCCCATCAAACTAAATTCAAAACCACGAATACGCGTATCGTCTATATTTACAGATTGAAAAAAGATATTTCCAAGCCCAGTTTGTTGTGGGTCCCCACCACCAAATGTGAATTCCATCATGTTTTGATATTCGGTCCAGAATCCTGAAAGGTCTGCAAATCCTTTCCAGTTTCCAATCTTAAATCCTTGTTTAATACCGATTTCAGTAGACCAACCCGTTTCGGATTGTAATTCAGGATTAGCACGTATAGCTAAAGATGTGAACCCTGTACCAATTTGTGTAGTGATATAACGTTCTGCAATAGTGGGGTATCGGTATCCCTGTCCCCAAGATGCTCGGATAAAAGTAAAAGGTGTCAGTTCATAGTTTAGCCCTAGTCTAAATACAGGTTTGGCTTCCTGTGACAATGGTTCTGGGTTTAGAATTAATCCAGCTTGTGTAGGGTCTACCTGTACCGAATCAGGACTTTCAATTCTATTGTATTCAACTCTAGCTCCAAAAGTAATGCTCAATTTAGTGTTGTCAGAGTTTTTTTCTTTTATCAAGCCTTGTTCACCCTGTATATAAAATGCTGCATTTACAATATTATAAGTTGCATTTCCAAACAGTTGGGATTCTGCATAAGTGTACATTCCTACTGCACCGGTTACAAATTTAAAGTCACCAAAAAATGAAGAATTGATTTTAAATTTTCTTTGATATTGATATTCCGCATAGCCAAGGTTTGATAAATTCGATTGATTTTGACCATTTTGATTGTTTACATGGTAATATCTCGTTTGCAATCTATGTTTGCCATTCTTTTTGTCGTATGCTGTGAAGTAGGGGTCGATATTTACCCGGAAAATTACGGATTCTGTAATACTATTTGCAATAGGCACGTAGATGTCATTAACAACAGTATCACCTGTTGTAAAAAAGGGAGATACCAAAGGCATTTCATTACCCCAGATGAAAAAACTGGCCGACTGGCCGTAATTAATATTAAAGTTGGCACCAATATTAACTTTTGTATTAAATCGATAACGCATGTTACTGTTAAATCGATATTTCCTTTCATATGCACCCATTCGATATGAATCCTGATAAAAATAATTGCCGCCCAATGTGAGGTCAAATTTGCCGATTTTTCGCCTGTGTGCAAATTGAAGACCTAATTCCATAGGTTTTCGATATCCATTTCTACCAGATAAAAAAGCAGGAGCAATCGTATCAGATGCCAGAGGTGCTGATTCATCAGCATCGTTAACTATAACTTTGTTTCGATTCCACCAGGCAGTTTCAGCACGCTTTGGATTTAGGAAAGATGATTGAAATAATGCAATTTTTGTTACTGGTTTATTTTTAGCGTAAGCCGTACGTATATTAATTATACCATTTAGTGCAGAAGATCCATAGAGTGCAGAAGCAGCTCCTTTTACGACTTCAATTTGAGATATATTTTCAACTGGAATATCTCTCCAATTGGGTTGTCCTGCATCACCAGTTAATAATGGCAGGTCGTCTACAAGGAGTAAAACACGGCTTCCTGCACCATAAGAAAATCCAGAACCACCTCTAATATTTGCTTGTCCATCAACTACAGTAACTCCAGGGACTTTAGTAATGACTTCATCTACTTTTGTAGCATTTGTGTTTTCAACTAAAGAAGGTTTTACAACATCCAGAGAAATCGAGGACTTACCAACGGGTGTTTCAAAACGCGAGGCAGTTTTTGTTACTACTTTCAATACATTTACTTCTTCTGCCATATTGATTGTGATCTCCGTAGTTTCACCATTTTTAATCGTAACAGATTGGCTATTTGAAGCATAACCCATGTAGCTACAAACCATTTCGTATGTTCCTGCATTAATAGAAATATTGAAAACACCCTCTATGAAATCGGTAGCACCACCAGTGACAAAATTTCCTTGAAGGTCATTAATTCGTACTTCTGCACCTAAGAGGGGTTCATTTTCAAGTGAATCTTTAATGATGCCTTTTATTGTACCCTGAGCAAATATATTAATGCTACAAAAAACTGATATGATACTTAAAAGAAATGATAGTTGTTGTTTTTTCATTGTTGTTAATTAGTGATTTAATGATGGGGTCTTATTAATTCCTAAGGGAACAAAATCCAAACAAATATAATACAATATTTATTTAATACAAGCCATATAATTTGTCTTACTATGTTAGGTCTTTTTTTCTATTGCATATTATACAACATAGTTGAACTTAGGAAAGAAAAACTTAAAAGTTTTAAAATCTGAAAAGTCAAAAATGTTTTTTTAAACATTTAACGTTTCAATAAACATAATTTTGAATACTTAAACGAAGATTCAGCATTTTTTTATCTTTAATTTAGCAAACACAAGATATGTCAGAAAAAAATATCAAAAAAAATGTTATAGAATTCTTATAGTAAGGAATAAACAACTACTTTTACGCCATTAAAGTACATACAATTATAAAATCAAACCTATTGTAAAAATTCAAAAATCAATAATTTTATGAAACATTTATCCTTATTAATAACTTTGTTTATTACTTTATCTGTTAATGCTCAGACGACATTTCAGTGCTGTGGCACCTCCACTGTAGCTCCTGAATTAACACCAGGATTTAGTTCAACACAAGTAGCACTAACTGCAAACGTTCCATCACCAAATTTAGCAGTAACTGCCTCAACTGATCTTCCAAACACTGAATATCTTATTACTAAAAGGAATACACCAGCAATGGATGGCTCTGGAACTGCACCTGATACTACTGGTGGAGGTGGAGATGTTATTATAGGTTCAAGTGCAACAGGTGTTTTTACACCAGGTAGTTTAAATCGCTACGGTGTTACACTTTCTGCAGGTGATACTTTTGATGTAATAGCTATTGGATATGATCTTAGTGTAGTTAAAGTCTTAACAGACTCACTTTTAAATGGAGTTACCGCTTCTATGGCGCCTTGTTGTGGTTTATTTAATATTATGGCAATTGCTCTACAACAACCTGCTTTAGCGGGCTTTTGTGATAGTGTGACTAATGCGGGCGTAAATGGTAGTTCAGACGTAAATGACATGAATGATGTTTTAACTGTATTTGATGCTTTTTCTGACGGACAAACATCTGTAAATTCTGTTTTGTACGTGATGCAAACAATCAATGGTGCTGGATTATATATATCTCCTGAATGTGGCGGAACGGGACAAAATAACTTTTTACCTTATGGTGTTAATCTTGCAGCAAGATATGGCTATGATGTTGAAGGAACAATAGCAGTAGAAAAATTGAGTGATGTATCACTTTTTATGATGTATCCAAATCCTGTAAAAGGAAGTGACCTTAATATAATGTTTACTACTACCAAAGAAGTAGATTTGTCAGTAAACGTATATGATGCATTGGGTCAGAGAGTATATGCTCAAATACTTGGAAATATTTCCGGTGATCAAGCATTACAAATTCCTACTAATAATCTAACTTCTGGTACATATTCTGTAGAATTAACAGATGGATACAGTAACCAGATTCGCAAATTAGTTATTCAGTAGTAATGTTAACTTTTGTACCATAATTCTATTTTACACATAAAAATATAAACAGAAAGATTTTTCTGTTTATATTTTTTTTTAATCTTTTTTTTATGAAATTTTTTAACTCGGTAATTGCATTAAATTTTCTTTTATTTTTATTTAACAGTTCGTCAGCACAAAATACATGTTGTAACAGTACAACCACAGCCCCAGAAGTTGCGAGTGGTTTATATGGGACAGCAGTTATGATAAATTCCAATACTCCCGGATTAGCATTAAATATTAATGCTTCATCAGATTTACCAAATGTTGAATTTCTAATTACAAAAAAAGGTACTGCAGCAATGTTCAATGACGGTAGTGGACCAGATACTACTGGTGGAGGTGGAGATGTTATTATTGGTGGTGATGAAGATGGTATATTTAAACCATCTGACTTATCCAGGTACGGAATATCATTAGCGGATAATGATACATTTGAATTGACAGCAATTGGATATGATCTTGCAGTTATGCAAAATCTTACAGATTCATTATTGAATGGATATGCCTTAAATGGTAGTTCACTTGATCCTTGTTGTAATTTATTCTATTTTATGGCAATTGGATTAGGCCAACCTTCTGTAGCTGGTTTTTGTGATAGCGTAAACAATGCCGGAATATTTAATGGTAGCGATGTGAATAATATTGAAAAGGTACTGGATATTATTGATGCTTTTTCTACTGGTCAGGCTTCGGTAGAGTCAATGGTTTATACTATGGAAGTTATTAATACGAATGGCGGTAGTATTTCTGTTGATTGTGGTGGAACTGCATCTGCAAACTTCGTTTCATATGGAATGAACAAATCTTCCAGATATGGTTATGTAATTAACGATCCAGTTCCTGTTCAACAACTAAGTGATGTATCACTCTTTGCAATTTTCCCTAATCCCACATCAAATAATGTAAATATTAATTTTACTACAAAAAAACAGGTTCAATTAAATATCAATATCTATAATACTTTAGGTCAAAGTATATACAATATAGAATTAGGTAATGTTGATGGCGATTTTAGTACATTACTGCCTTTAGATAATTTTTCTTCAGGAATTTATTCTGTTGAACTTACAGATGGGCACAACAGTACAATAGAAAAATTATTGGTTCGATAGTTCGAACAAAAGAAAATACTTAAAATGTCTTAAGGCTGCAATTGGAAATATAGCAATTGCAGCCTTTTTTATTGAAGATCATCGTCCATATAACTTAAAAGATTCAACCAAATAGTAAAAAATGGTTGTATAAATGAAATAAAATAGGTAATTTTGGGGAAAATTTTGAAAAGTGGAGTTTTGGGTTATCTTATATTCATCCTTAATTAATGATTTAAAACAAAAAAAATGAACAAAATTACCTACTTATCCTTTTTAGTAATCACTTTATTTTTAGTGGTTTTTGGAAGCCTAAATACAGTAATGGCACAATGTCCTAATTGTAC
Organism: Saprospiraceae bacterium; assembly: GCA_022448945.1. Classification (GTDB taxonomy): domain Bacteria; phylum Bacteroidota; class Bacteroidia; order Chitinophagales; family Saprospiraceae; genus Aureispira. The sequence goes on along the minus strand of JAKVCV010000032.1, from coordinate 7,846 downwards.
GATTGTTCTACCAGCAGGTATTCCTGGAGATACTATTGTTGTAGATTCTCTACCTCCTGCTACTAAAAATGCATACTATGAAGAATCAATGAGTTATCGTATGCCTTACACTACTGATCCTTTGGCTGCAGTTGCACCTCCTGGCACTAGTATACCATCTGGTCTATCAGTAGATCATTTTAGAATTTTGAGTGTGACAGGTCTGCCTCCAGGACTTTCATGGACTGGTGATCGTCCATCACCGATGACTTATGATGAAGTCGCACCTGATACCCGCGATGGATGTATAACACTATGTGGAACACCTGGTGCTTCAGGAACTTTTATGGTAAATGTTAATATAGAGATCATGGTTTCAGGATTTGTCTTTCCATCTCCACCATTACCACTTGAGTTTATTGTTTTACCTGATCCCAATGCTCCTTTTGCAGTTGATACATCAGCTGGATGCGCTCCTTTTGGAGTAGTAATAAATAACTTAGTTGCAAGCAATGGGAATACTGGTTTTTCATATCAATGGGATTTTAATAATGGAACTACCTCAACACAAGAAAATCCTGATACTGTATGGTATGATTTTGGAATCACTAATGACACTGTAGTAGCAATCGAACAACAGGTTATTATCGATACTTTTCCTTACCTGCTAGAAGCTGTAGTTGTTGCTGCAGACCCGGGAAATTCATGTAATGATGATGTGTTGTTTGTTACCAATGCACCGGATATGTATATGATTCTTAAACTTAATGGAGTAGAAATCATTAATACAGATCCAAATTTTAATCTAATTGGGAATACAGCAAATGATGAATACCCAAGAGACACAATGGTTTTCCCTGGCCCATTGGTTTTAGATAATGGTCAAACCTATGAATTAGAGATTTGGGATGATGATAATTCTATTTTAAATGCTGATGATCCATGTGGCGTAGGGCCAATGCCTTTTACAACAGCTTTGGGTGCTGGTGTTCATACGCTTTCCAGTGGTACAATGGACGTTGAGATAACAATTTCTCACTATGTTGATACTATAAATTATGTAGATAGTGTAACAGTTAACTATTGTAATACTCCTATTAATTATATTAATCAGATCGATCGTACACTTAAAGTTTTTCCTAATCCAACATCAGATGTAGTAAACGTAAGATTTAATTTAAATGATGCCACAGAAAATGTTCAGGTTGTCGTTAGTGATTTATTGGGAAGAGTTGTATTTGATCAGACCAATGAAGATCTAATAGGTGCTTATAATCAGCAAATAGATTTAAGTAATCATACCAATGGTGTATATATTTTATATTTAAGGGTTGGTAATGATATGTTACATAGAAAAATAGTTTTAAGAAATAAATATTAATTTTTTTAAAGGGTACGTTAATAATTTTTAGCGTACCCTTTAACATAAGTATCCACCACTATATAATACTTCTAATTTATAAATCAAGACCCCACATAATTATTTTTTTTGTTTTTGAAACTAATGATTAAAATCTGGAATGGTTTTTGTCTTTTTAATTTCATAAGTTATTGTACACTAGTATTTTAAATAACTGTTTATTAGTTACATAAAATCGATTTTATTCTTAAACAATATATCATATTTATATTATGAAAGTACTTTGGTCTTTGATACCCTGTTTTATAATTTGTATAAATTTTTCTTTCGCTCAAGATCCTGTTCAAATTATTGCCAAAATGAGTAGTGTAATTTCAAAGATGAATAAATCTTCATTTGAATTACATTCAAAAGAACGTTTTGATGACGAATACATTTATAAAAAGATGCAATTTCATATGCAGGAATCACCAAAGAAAGTTTATATGAAAGATCTTGATGAAGGAGTTGAACTTCTTTATGTAGATGGATGGAATAAAAACAAAGCATATATTAACCCCAATGGTTTTCCTTGGATAAACATAAGTCTTAATCGATTCGACTCTAAAGTAGTTGCGGAAAATCATCATACTGTAGATGACGCTGGCTTTGGTTTTGTCAATACCCTTTTAAAGGGCTTTGAAAAGGCTGCAGACAAATCAGGTAAATCTTTATCTTCTTTATATACCTATAAAGGCGAAGTTACTATTAATGGATACGAATGTTATAAACTTTATATCGAACCTCCAACAGTATTTAAATATATAAATTATACAACTAAAAGGGATCAAAAATTATTAGAATTATCACGTAGAATATTTGCTTCAGACTATTTGCTCAAAGTTAAAAATGGGCTATCATATACTAGAACTATTAGAAAAGGAACTAAATTAATAGTACCTAGCACCTATGCAAAGAAAGTCATCGTATACATAGACAAAAAATCATATTTGCCTATAGTACAGTTATTATATGATGATAAAGGTTTACTTGAAAAATTTGAGTACAAAAAATTCTCTAAATCTCCCAAATTTTTAAGTACTGAATTTACGACAGAATGTACCACATATGGTTTTTAAAAGATAATTATAAATTTAAATATATATCTTCCAAATAACAATTTGTATTTTGGTTTAGATGTTTTATCTTTAATGGTTTTAAGAAAGGTCCTTCTTTCTTAAAGCCATTATTATTTTAATAATTACTTCAAATCATATCAATTAATAACGTTTTCAAGGAGGCTAATACTTAGTCTTTTAAAACATCACGAATAAAACATTATGAATAATACTATTAATGAACAGGCAAAAACGAATGCAAATGACGTCCAATCAATCGTAAAATTTCAACGAGATTATTTTGCCAGTAATGCTACTAAAGACATTCAATTTAGAAAAGATCAATTGCTTAAGCTAAAAAACATGCTTAATGCAAATGAAGATGCAATAATTGATGCATTGCATAAGGACTTGAGGAAACATGAGTTTGAAGCCTATGCAACTGAAATAGGAATTGTAATTGGAGATATAGACAAAGCACTTTCCAAACTGACTAAATGGGCGAAACCCAGAAAAGTAAAAACACCACCATTTCATTATGTTGCATCAAGTTATATAAAGCCTGATCCTTACGGGAATGTTTTAATTATTGCACCCTGGAATTACCCAGTTCAATTGATGTTATTGCCGCTAGTGGGTGCAATTGCTGCTGGAAATACTGCAATATTAAAACCTTCAGAGCTTTCTGTACACACATCTGCATTGCTTTCTAAATTGTTGAATGAAACCTACGATGCTCAATATATTAAAGTAATTGAAGGTGCAGTTGAAGAAACACAATTATTGTTGGCAGAAAAATTTGATTTTATCTTTTTTACCGGAAGCACCAGAGTAGGTCATCTGGTATATCAAGCTGCTGCTAAAAATTTAACTCCAGTTGCACTTGAGTTAGGGGGTAAAAGCCCTTGTATAGTTGATACAGATATTCATCTTGATTTTACAGCTAAGCGTATTGTTTGGGGTAAGTTTATCAATGTAGGTCAGACTTGTATTGCACCCGATTACATATTAGTTGATAAAAAAATTAAGGATGCACTTGTTTCTAAAATTCAGTTTTATATACATAAATTTTTTGGCGAAAATCCGCAGGAAAGTGAAAGTATGGGTAGAATAATTAACGATGTACATTTTGACCGTTTGTTATCATACCTAAAAGATGGAGATGTGATTGAAGGTGGTACCTCAGATCGATCAGATAAATATATTGCACCAACTCTTTTGGATAACGTAAATATGGATGCTCCAATAATGGAGGATGAGATTTTTGGGCCTATTTTGCCGATTATTGAATATGGAAATTTACGAGAAGCAATTGATTTGATTAATTCTAAAGAAAAACCGTTGGCACTATATATATTTTCTAAAAACAATAAAAAAATATCCCGGATTTTGGATGAAACGTCTGCAGGTGGCGTAACTGTAAACGATACACTTATGCATATCGCAAATGGTGCTTTACCGTTTGGAGGAGTAGGAGCAAGTGGTATTGGCGCTTATCATGGTCAGCATTCTTTTGATCTTTTTTCTCATTTGAAATCTGTTTTGCATCGCTCTTTTCTTGTAGAAGAACCTATAAGATATGCACCTTATAAATTGAATCTTAATTGGTTAAAGAAAATAATGGATTGGGCATTGTGATTTTTGTAAATCATGATACACAAAAAAAAGGATGATTGTCTAGACAATCATCCTTTTTTATTTAATAGATCTTTTAATGCTTAGCCATTTACCCTTTTATGGTCAGCCAGAAATTTTGCAAGACCATTATCAGTAAGCGGATGTTTTAGTAAAGCTAAAATTGCATTTAGTGGAGCTGTAATAACATCTGCACCAACCTCAGCACATTTGATAATATGTAGTGGATTGCGAATTGAGGCAGCTAAAACTTCAGTTTTATACCCATAGGTACTATAGATATGTACAATTTGATCAATTAAATCCATTCCATCCCAGGAAATATCATCAACACGTCCAATAAATGGGGAAAGATATGTGGCACCAGCTTTTGCAGCTAAAATAGCTTGACCCGCTGAAAAAACAAGTGTGCAATTTGTACGAATGCCATTAGTTGAAAAATGTTTAATTGCTTTAATACCTTCTTTAATCATAGGAACTTTAACTACAATATTAGGATGTAAGGCTGCTAATGTTTCACCTTCTTTTACAATACCGTCAAAATCTGTAGCAATAACTTCAGCGCTAACGTCTCCGTCGACAATTGAACAAATGTTTTGATAGTGTTCCATAATGGCTTGATGACCACTTATACCTTCTTTAGCCATTAAAGAAGGGTTGGTAGTTACACCATCTAAAATTCCTAAATCATGAGCTTCCTGTATTTGTGCTAAATTGGCTGTATCAACAAAAAATTTCATTTTGATATGTTTTAAGGATTTAAATAAGTATTGTAAAATGCATTTATGACAAATCTAATAGTTTTTTGCAATTCACCATAATCTTAAGTCTTATTTACTACTTTTGTTAAACAACTATTTTTTATATTAATAATATGATTAAAAAAAATAAACCTCTAAAAAGTAAAAAAGACTTAATTTATGAGAAAGCAGCGCTTCTTTTTCGTGCAAAAGGATATAAGGCTGCTTCTATGAGAGATTTAGCTGAATTGGTAGATTTAAAAGTATCAAGTTTATATAGTCATATTGGATCAAAAGAGGAATTATTGCAAAAGATATGTTTTGACAATGCGTATTTATTTACAAATGGGATCGATCGCATAGAGAAAACAGAAACTACAGCAGTAGATAAAATTAAAGCAATTATAGATCTACATGTTGATATAGCAGTGTCTAATCCATCTTCAGTAACTGTATTTAACAATGAGTGGAGACATCTTTCAAATGAATCAGATGATTCTAATCTCATGAAATTTCTCGATTTAAGGAAAGATTATGAAAATAGATTAAAAAAAATTATTGTAAGTGGGAGAGTGAGTGGTGCGCTTAAGAACATAGATCCAGATATTGCTCTTTATACAATTCTTACTTCTGTTAGATGGATTCATTATTGGTACAAACCTAATAGAAAAGTAGGACCTGAGAAATTGAAATCTCAAATTGCTACTCTTCTCCTTAATGGTATAGTTATTAATTAATATAGAATTTTGTTATTTTTAGATAAAAATGATTCAATTCAAATAAAAAGCGAACAGTTGTTCGTATATTTGAAGGAACTAAAAGTTTAATTTTGTCTATGGCTAAGATAAAAACACCTAAAAAAAAGATTAAATCAAGTCCTGCAGCTACAATGAAAATTGAAAAAGCTACTCTTGAAAAGGCTTTTAGGTTGATGGTGACTGCCAAATGTATGACAGAAACTTACGAATCTAATGTCAAAATTGCATCGAAGTATGTGCATGCTACTTCAAGGGGACATGAAGCAATTCAACTTGCCCTAGGGATGCAACTTCATCCACAGGACTATGTGGCTCCTTATTATAGGGACGATTCTATGTTACTTGCTATTGGAATGCAACCATATGAATTGATGTTACAGGTATTAGCAAAACGAGATGATCCATTTTCAGGAGGTCGTACTTATTATTCTCATCCTAGTCTTAAAGATGATGATAAACCTCAAATACCACATCAATCTTCTGCCACAGGTATGCAAGCGATCCCAACTACAGGTGTTGCTATGGGAATACAATATATAGAAAAACAGGGTATTAAAAATTTTAATAACTACAATGAAAAACCTGTCGTAGTTTGTTCCCTTGGGGATGCTTCAATAACCGAAGGTGAAGTTTCTGAAGCTTTTCAGATGGCAGCCTTAAAACAATTACCAATCTTATATCTTATTCAGGATAATGACTGGGATATTTCAGCTAGTGCCGATGAAATACGTGCTCAAGATGCTTTTGAATTTATAAAGGGATTTAAGGGTATTGAGTCAATTCAGGTTAATGGAAGCGATTTTATTGAATCTTTTTTGTCTTTGCAAAATGTTATAGATACTATAAGAAAAGAACGTAGACCTATACTGGTACATGCCAAAGTCCCTTTATTGAACCATCATACATCTGGAGTAAGAATGGAATGGTATCGTGATGACCTAGAGGAACATAAAAGTAGAGATCCATATCCAATTATTAAACAACAAATGTTAGATATTGGATATACAAATAAAGAGTTGTCTAATATAGAGAAGGAAGTAAATAAGCTTGTTAAAGCGGATTTTAAAAAAGCTAAAGCTGCACAAGATCCACTTCCTGAAGATCTTTATACTCATGATTTTGCACCAACTACAATTTTAGAAGAAAAAGGAATTCGCTCACCAAAAGGTGCTGAACCAACTGTTATGGTTGATAGTGCATTATCTGCTGTTGAAGAATTGATGAATAAGCATAAAGAATGTCTTTTGTATGGTCAGGATGTTGGACATCGTCTAGGTGGCGTTTTTCGTGAAGCTGCTACATTAGCACAAAAGTTTGGTAATGACAGGGTTTTTAACACGCCAATTCAAGAAGCTTTTATTATAGGTTCTACAGTTGGTATGTCTGCAGTAGGATTAAAACCAATTGTTGAGGTTCAATTTGCTGATTATATATGGCCGGGTCTTAATCAATTATTTACAGAGGTTAGTCGTTCCTGTTATTTATCTAATGGAAAATGGCCTGTATCTATGATCTTAAGAGTACCAATTGGTGCATACGGTAGTGGAGGACCATATCATTCATCCAGTGTGGAATCTGTTGTTTCTAATATTAAGGGAATTAAGATAGCCTATCCAAGTAATGGTGCTGATTTAAAAGGTTTGATGAAGGCAGCATATTATGATCCAAATCCTGTTGTTATTTTCGAACACAAAGGATTGTATTGGTCTAAAGTTAAGGGAACTGATTCTGCTCGTACAGTTTTACCAGATGATGATTATATCATTCCTTTTGGTAAAGCTGCAATTACTTTATCTGCCGACGAAGACCAGATAAGGAAAGGTAAATCTATTGCTGTAGTATGCTATGGAATGGGAGTACACTGGTCATTAAATGCTGCTAAAAAGGTGAAAGGTCGTGTTGAAATAATTGATCTTAGAACATTATATCCATTAGATACAGCCACTGTTTTTGAATCCGTAAAAAAACACAGTAGGTGTTTAGTGGTAACTGAAGAAGCTGTTGATTGTAGTTTTGCTCAAAGTCTGGCTGCACGTATTCAGGAAAATTGTTTTGAGCACCTCGATGCACCTGTTCGTACTATCGGTGCCATTAATGTACCTGCAATACCTTTGAACCAAGTATTAGAGAAAACAATGCTACTATCTGCAGATAAAGTATATAGTTCACTTTTAGATTTGTTAAACTACTAAATTGATCTTATAATTATAATAATTCATTTTTTTTATCATAACAATTATTAATTTTGGCAAAACCAATATTTAACAAACTGTTAGT
>JAKVCV010000031.1 GCA_022448945.1 Saprospiraceae bacterium | reverse complement strand
GCCTTATGATTCATGTCAGGCGATACTGGATCAATACAGTACATTCTTTTTGTTTGATTCAGATAATAATATAGTACCGAACATGGATATAACGTGGGCTTCAATGGCATTGTTGGAGACAGAAGTTTCCATGAAAGGTAGTCATGGTCAGTACCCACCTACAGATGCTACGGTGAAGTTACGTGTAAGTCGGCCGCATCAAATTGAGAAGGGCAGCTATGAGAATGTAGGCTATCCATTGTATGAATTTTCACTTAATGGATTACAGCCGACGAAAGAATCATCTGAGACAGCAGCATCAGCGCTTGATCTGATGCGCGTGGTACCGAATCCGTATTATGCATATTCTGATTATGAAGTTACAGAAGCAGATAATGTAGTGAAGTTCACAAATTTACCTGCTGCTTGTAATATACGGATCTATTCAATAGACGGACGCTTTGTACGGGAGTATAAATTAGCACAGGAATATAATAGTCCTGCGCGGAATGGTATAGCTCGTGTAGGTATTGGTCAGAATGGAGGTGCTGCAGAGGAACAGATCACCACATCGGTGGAATGGGACTTGAAGAACTATGCTGCAGTTCCTGTAGCAAGTGGGGTATATTTAATCCATATAAAAGTAGATGGTGTTGGTTCTAGAGTTCTGAAGAGCTTTATAATTAACAGAGCTTTTGATGCTCAACGGATTTAACGTTTAAAATATAAAAAAAATAAATTTGTTTTAAAAATCCCTACTAATATCTAGCTATTTTCTTTTTTATTGTGTATATTTGTATACAAGCATAGGGAAAAGAACGTTCCACTCAGAATCAAGGGTGGAACGTTCTTTTTAATTGTTTTATAGAATTAACGTAACTGCGAAGAGAAGCTTGTCTGATTGTTTTTTCAGGTTCTAAGTCTATAGTCTAATAGAGCTCATTTCAAATTAATTTTGATAAAAATGAGCTAGCTTTTTTTTTACTTTTTTATGCTATAATTTCGTATGACACCCTTAAGTTGACAATACTAATGAAAATTTAATAAAGATATGATTATGACTAAATATTCCTATATGACCCAAGATGGGTTTGATAAGCTAAAGGAAGAGCTTAATGAATTAAAGACTAATGGTCGCCAAAAAGCTGCAAAAGCTATTGCTGAAGCAAGGGAAAAAGGAGATCTTTCCGAGAATGCCGAATATGATGCTGCCAAAGAGGCTCAGGGTTTATTGGAGCTTAAAATTTCTGAAATGGAAAAGGAAATGTACTCTGCACGAGTTATTAACCAAGAAGATTTGGATGATTCTACTGTAGTGATTTTGAGTACAGTAAAAATTAAACAAATGAAAACTGGGAAGGAATTTCAATATACTTTAGTTTCTCAGGCTGAAGCTGATTTGCGTTCTGGCAAAATTTCTGTAGATTCTCCTATTGGTAAAGGCTTATTAGGTAAAGCTGTTGGTGAAATTGCTAAAGTGGAAACGCCCAGAGGAACAATGGAATTTGAGATTCTTAATATTATGATAAGTCTTTAAAACATCAATTTCAGTATACCTTATATGATTTTAATTCTTTATAGAAGAAAAAGCTTAAAAAATGCCTAGTATTTTTACCCGTATCGTTAATGGTGAAATTCCTTGTTATAAGGTTGCTGAAAATGAAGCTTTTTTAGCTTTTTTAGATATTGCACCTATTATTAAAGGGCATACCCTCGTTATTCCTAAAAAGGAGGTTGATTATATTTTTGATCTTGAGGAAGAACTTTATCTTGGGTTGCATTTGTTTGCTAAACGGGTGGCTTCCGCAATCGAAAAAACCATACACTGTGAGCGTATTGGACAGACAGTTTTAGGGCTTGAAGTTCCACATGCCCATATTCATCTCGTCCCACTTCTAAATATGCAATTCATTGATTTTTCAAAAAGGACTTCAATGGATGAGGTAATGTTTAAAGAAATAGCTAAAAAAATTCAAGCGAACTTTGTGTAGTTTTATAAGGTAATATGTATAAGAAAAAGGTCGTACTAGATATTTTTAGTACGACCTTTTTTATTGCATATAAGTGTCTTAAATTATTTTACACCATGCATTAGTTTCTTTAATAATGGATTTAAGAGTAAAATTAATAAACCTGCTAAAGAGGGTACAATTGTGAATATTAAGAAAAATACACTTAATGAATATTCATGTGTTATATTTTCAATTTGCCCACCTAAAACAGCAGCAAGTTTATTTCCAATAGCAATGGCTAAATACCACATGCCAAACATGAATGCAATCATTCTTGGAGGGACTAGCTTTGACACATATGATAAGCCAACTGGAGACAGACATAGCTCACCCAGGGTGTGGAAGAGATACGCAATAACCAACCATATCATACTCACTTTTATCCCTTCGGTAAGGCCATAAGACCCCCATGCAAGGAATCCAAAGCCTACAGCCATGATTATTAATCCAAGTGCATATTTTACAGCTGCATCAGGATTGTATTTAGAATCCCACCATTTAGAAAAGAAAGAGGCAAATGCGATAATAAAGAATGAGTTCAGGATACTAAACCATGAAACAGGTATGTCTACCTGATTGTTTTTAATTTGAGTTACTGTACCAGGTACAAGCCCGTTTTCTCTATTGATTTTTATAGCATGTTCTTTTATTTTTTTGAGCTTTTCATCTGTGACATAACCAAATTTGTCACCAGTGTTATTTTTTTTGATAATATTAATTTGTTGCCCAACTTTTAATTCTACAGGTTCACTTATTTCCGCTATTCTTTTAACAACAGTACTCCCAGATGTATCAATTCCTGTGCTTACGGGTGTATATTTGTATTTAATTTCACCTGCATCATTCTTGACGACTTCGCCTGTTTTTTCATCGGTCACAACTGTTTCAATAGCTAGGAATTCGATGTCGTATGCGGTTGATTTTAGATCGCGATTAATCATCCAAATAACAATTGCCCATACTATAGCAAAACAACCAACAAGAACCAGGTTTGAATTGGGGATTCTTTTGAATGTTTGTTTCCATAATAAATACAAAACATAGGTAATGATTAGCAATGGTATTACAGTTAGTAGTATGTTGACAATGTTATAGGCGATTGCTGCATTTCCCTGCATTGAGCGATTAACATTATCTCTGGCAAAAATCACTAAAGAGGAAGCGCCTTGTTCAAAACTCATCCAAAAGAAAACAGTAAAAAAGGCAAAGATGATGAACGCAATCATACGGTCGCGGACTATTGCTTCATAGCGAATAATTCTAGAAATAACTAAGAATAGGAAAATAACAAGACCGATTAACACAGTAGCATATTGACCAGCGATTCCCATGATTTCAAAGTTGAACATATTGATATTGCCAATTTTTGAAAGAGGGTCATTGATAAGGTATCCAAAGCCAATTATTGCTGAAATAGCTACCAAAATTTTATCGAGTACAGTGAATGGGTTCCTTTTTTCATCTGGGTTATCGTCAACATTTTTTTCAGTTTGTGTTGTTGTGTTTGTTTTCTTGGGGATTTCCCCGATTTCACCAAAAAGTGGTTTTGCCAACCAAAACTGTAGGGTTCCCAATAACATAAATATACCAGCTAACCCAAAGCCCCAGCTCCATCCAATTCTTTCTGCAAGGTAGCCACAAAGCATCATCCCGAAGAAAGCTCCAGCATTTACACCCATATAAAAAATAGTGTAAGCGCCATCTTTCTTTTCTGGTAGATCTTTGTACATCTCAGAAATAATTGAAGTCATATTAGGTTTAAAAAAGCCGGTTCCAATTACTAATAAGGCTAAACCCATGTACAGGGATAACTCAGTTTCCAAAGCCATAGAAGCATGGCCCATTGTCATAATGATAGACCCAACTACAACAGCCCATCGATATCCTATGTATTTGTCTGCTATCATTCCACCTAGGATAGGTGTTAGATAAAGAAGACCAGCATAGGTGCCAAATAAAGCGCCCGCATTTTCGGCAGTCCATTCCCAACCAGGGTTGTAGCTGATTGCAGCCATAGTCAAAAAGTTCACCAATAAAACGCGCATTCCATAGAAAGAAAATCGTTCCCACATTTCCGTAAAAAACAACACCATTAAGCCGGCCGGATGGCCAAGCACTTTGGTTTCAAAAAATTCAGTTCTAGTTTTAGATGTATCCATTGTCTATTTTTTTTTTTGTGTTTTAATAGATGTATATGATGTTCGCTGTATATGAAAACTACTTGATCATACAAGTCCCAATAAATTCATTATTTAATTTCTACTTCATTGTCTTCAGCACCATGTGTAAGTCTTTTTAGTGGTTTTGTAATTAGTATCACTAGTATTCCGAATATAGTACAGAAAACAGCAATTCCTGTAAAAATTGTATATTCCCCTAAATCTCCCGCAGATTCACCTATTAGACCAGCAACTTTATTGCCAAGTCCTGTAGCTGCAAAATAAGAGCCCATCATAAAAGCCATCCATCTTTCGGGGGCTAATTTAGTAATGAAAGATAAGGCAACAGGAGATGCACAAAGTTCTCCGATTGTGTGAAACAGATAAGCTAGGACTAGCCATTGCATGCCTGATTTGCCAATTATCTGCCCAGCTGTATCATAAGTAACTTCACTGCTTGCTATGGACATAAAGAAGAATCCCCAACCCATGATAATTACACCAATAGCCATTTTGAATATTGAAGAAGATTCACGGCCTCTGTTTCTCCACCACACCCAGAAACTACCTACAAGAGTAGCAAAAATTAAAATAAATATAGCATTTACAGATTGAAACCAACTAGCAGGGACTTCAAATCCACCTAAATTTAAATCTGTTTTTTGTTGAGCATATATATTCAGTAAACCACCTGCCTGCTCAAATGAGCCCCAAAAAACAATAATTATTAAAAACGATAGGTAGGTTACTAGAATTCGATCTTTTTCTACTTTATTTCCATCATTATAGACTACAATGGCAACACCTACAGCAAATGCAAGTCCCATTACAAGAAGCCCATAATCCCATGCGCCCCAATATCCCCAAAGACAAGCTCCTATTATAAAAGTGATAGTAAAGCCAATTAGAGAATTGGTTGATTGGAAGATAGATAGAAACAAATTAGGATTTGTCGAATTGGTAGTTACATTGTTATTACTTGCCATTTGGTCATCAAGTAAATTATCGTCACCCATAGAATCGACTTCATTTGTATCTTCTTTTAAGACAAGATTTCCTACATGCGATAGATATTTTTGGCCATACCAATAGGTGAGTTGGCCTATTGCCATACCAATACCGGCTAATCCAAAACCATAATGCCACCCAATTTTTTGCCCTACATATCCTACTATAAGAGCAGCAGCAGCAGCACCTAAATTTATACCTATATAGAAAATATAAAAGCCCATGTCTCTTTTGTTTTGTTCATGTTTGGGGTATAATCCACCAACCATGGTAGAGATATTTGGCTTTAACATTCCAACACCTAATACAATAAGTATTAATCCAGTATAAAATGCCCATAGCACTTCTATTGCAAGCACAGAATGTCCTGCAACTAATAATAGCCCACCTATGAAAACAGACTTTCGTTGGCCAATTAATTTATCGGCAATAATACCACCGGGTATAGATGCAACATACACAAACATAGTATACCATCCGTATAATGCTATTGCACTTTCATTAGTCCACCCAAGACCTGGATTGTCTGAATTTGTTGCTTCAACAATATAAAGTACAAGAATTGCTCTCATTCCATAATAGGAGAAACGTTCCCACATCTCAGTCATGAACAGAAAAAACAATCCTATAGGGTGTCCCAATAGCGTGCGATTTAAAGCAGTGTCGTTAGTGTTAGCATTCATTTTTAGCTAGTTATGTTGGGTAGTGAAATTAAATAACTCCATTCAAAATATTAATTATGTGGAGCAATTAAATTTTTTTCTTGTTTGAAATAACTTTATCGTTAATGTTCCTTTTGAATTTTAATGTATTGAAGGTAATAAATTACTCACAATATTTTTATTTACAACAAGGGAAATAAAATATGTGTATCAAAATTGGCAAAAAGCACTTGGAATTAACAACTAAATAATTTAATTACAGCATAGAGTATAGTAAAGAGTTTAATTGTCTTTTTTGCGGACTGTTTGAGCTTCTAGTAATAATATTTTATTTGCATTTTCTTTTTGGATGTAGCTGTATTTCCCAGAACCATTGTGTGCAAGCTCTTTTAAAAGTTTTTTGTGGTGTGTATATTCTTTTTGTGAAAAATAAAATATGGATAATTTTATACTATCTTTTTCTTTACTACTTTTTCTAATTACTCTCTTAATCTTATTGCTAACTTTAATCCCACCATCTGTTGCCATAATAATACGATTGTTGCCATTTTTTATTATGCTTGATTCAATAGTTTGGTAAGCAAGTTTAAGCCCTAGATTGGCGTCTGAAGTGCCTCCTGACGATAAGTTTTTAATAGCGGATAATATTTTTTCTTTATGTATTGCAGATGTGGGTGTCAAAACCACATTCGCTATTCCTGAATATGTGATGAAAGTAATATTATCTTCAGGTCGCATTAAATCCAGTAATTGAGTAAGCGCATTTTTTAGTAGAGGCAATTTGTTTGTGTCATTCATCGATGATGAGATGTCAAGTAAAAAAACAAGGTTGTTACTGGCAAAACCCGTTAAATTCAAATCCCCTATTTTCGGGTGGGCCTTTCTGTATTCTATACTATCAGCAATCTTTTCAGCCAATGTAATACTGTCTAAACGGATCTTTAAAAGGCTGTCGTTTTTTGCTTTTACAAGGCTATCAGCTTTTTTTTTGTTTAATAAGGCTGACTTTATTAAGCTTTCAATATCAAGTTCATCAGTTTGGTATTGTTTGTACTCAGGAATGTCTGGATACATAACTTCAAAAAGTTTAGGCATTTTGTGTTCTAAAAGCCAATAGTTTCCATTTGTTTTTATGAGATCGTTAAATAATATTATCATGCCGCCATAAGAACGATTATAATTATCTAGAAGAATATTGTTATAATAGTAGTAGCTTGATTTAAAATATTTGTTTTGATATTTTGGAGCTTTATAGTATTCTTCGGCTGTTTTAAGGTTATTTTTTGCGTTATTAACAATTGCACTAAAGTTTTTTATTATAGAATCCTGAACATTTGATTCTGAGTTCTTTTCTTGAAAAGAAACGGAGTTTTTCCTTTCGATTGTATTTATAATTTCATTTAATTTTAGACAATTGTAGTTTAGGGAGTTTTTTCCCTCAGCACGAATTGATTTAATT
Source organism: Saprospiraceae bacterium (assembly GCA_022448945.1). Lineage (GTDB taxonomy): Bacteria > Bacteroidota > Bacteroidia > Chitinophagales > Saprospiraceae > Aureispira. The sequence continues at coordinate 27,160 of JAKVCV010000031.1, read as the reverse complement.
ACTAATTTTGTATGATTAACTAAAGATTGAAGTTCCTGAAGAAGCAGAAAGGATTGTTTATCAGAATACTGAGGTTGCAAGGAGTTGAAAATTGAGGTAAGGGTCCAATGTAATTTTTCTTGAAGTGTAAATATATCGTAATACAAAACTTCTATTCTTTGAAGCATCCTAAAACCAGTTATGAGATTTGTATCCTTTATATAATTATTGTTGTTTAGATATTTAGATAAATTCTCCCTAATATCTTCTATCTCTTTTAATACATTAGAAACTTTACCAATCAATTGAAGAGGAATACCTCGCATTTCATAAGGTAAATAGATATTGTCTTTTAGAATAACCGGGAATAAATCTCTCGGTAATATTTTGAAATATTTATAGTTATTAAGAATTGGTTCTTTTATATAAGTAATGTTGTCAATTGTATCTTCTACGTATGAATAAAATTGATTGTTAAGATAAATAAAGTCATTATACATTAGGTTAAGGCCATGAATAACCTCATTAGAATATATAACATAATTGTTTAGTGCCCCTAAAGTGGATTTTGAAAGTTTATTATTTTGAGAATATAATGCGGTCGTATTAAAGCAAATCGCAAGAATATATAACACAAAATAATTATATTTATTTTTCATTGTCATGTTGAAAAGTAGGCAATATTTTCTATGTATGCAGTTATAATAAATTTATTCCGTTATAAATATATTGTTAGAATTTGATTTATAATTTGCAAAACTTTTCCCAGGCTTTTTCGGCTATTGCAATAGTTAAATTCTCTAAATAATAAGATCCCGCTGCTGGATCGATTACTCTGTTTAGGTGTGTCTCTGATTGCAAAATATGTTGTACGTTTCTTGCAATACGGCGGCTAAATTCATTTGTTTTGTTTTTTTTGTCAGATGGCAAAACATAAATACTATTGACACCCCCAATGGCGGCAGACATTGTTTGTGTAGTAGCAACAACCATATTCTTATATTGATTTTCATTCTGGTTGCTTTGTGTTATAGCATGTATGTAAGGAGAGTAGGGTTTCTCAACTTTATATGCTTCCAACATTCCAAACCACAATTTTTTTAAAGCCCTTATGCTGGCTATTTCAATAAAATAATCTGTCCCAACATTATATTCAAAACGTATGTTGGTAATAATTTGTCCAATAGATTTACCTTTTTCTAATAGCAAATCAATCCATCTGCTAGTTTTAAATATCGCATAGCTAAGTTGTTCTGTGCTATTGTTATTAATGGTAATGTTTATAGGACGAAGATTAAGGCCACATGTTAAACATATGTCTAAACAATCAATAAGTTTGTCTTCTGAGTTGTTACTTAAATCACAACTGCCGTGGATTTTGGACGCAAAAGTAGTTTTTGACAAATTGGTTAAAAATTCTGCTGGTAAAGAGTGGAATATTAATCCTTTAAAATGTACAGGAATTAAATCAAACAACACTCCTTCAAGAAGTGTTTCTAGTTCTTTTGCGGAGGGTAATTTATGTAATATTATAACTAAAGCATTTGCTCCCTTCCTCAAAGATTCCAATAGATATGAATTTATTTTTTTGTATTCTATTAATTCGCCATCAGTGAAGGATTGTGTTTCTATTTCTTCGCAAATGTGCCAATTATTTTGACTTTGTAAATTAACAGTCCCAAGATACTGAGGGGTGCTGTTTTCAGATCGGTTAAGTGGTGAAAAGGAAAGATTAGTATCAATATTAAAAGAAAGGCTGGTGGTAGATTTTCCTTTTAAGAATCTTTCAATCTCAGATATCCATTTTTCTGTGTTAACAGCAGGAAACTCCTCGAATAAATTTTTTCTGTCAGTCATTCTGGTATTGTATTGTTCTTGTTTTAATTTAGTATCTAATATTTAGGAATAACAAAAATACAAATTCTTATGGTATTGAAGAAGTATTATTTCAGTATGCCGTCATTTTTATAAAAAGCGACTAATTTCATAAAAAATGAAATATATTTTTTACTCCATTACAAAAGAATTAACTTCGTTAAAGATAATTACAAAAAATGCGTGATAATGATTTTGCCGTTGTTTATTGTTTTACTTGAGAATTTGATTAATTAACAAATATAAATCATGAAAGCTATAATTCCAGTTGCGGGAGTGGGAACACGTTTAAGACCCCATACTTATACTCAACCAAAGCCGTTAATTCCAGTTGGAGGTAAACCGCTCATTGCTTCAATAATTGATCAATTAGTAGATGCAGAAATTAAAGAATTTGTTCTGATAATTGGTTATTTTGGAGAGAAGATAAAGGATTATGTAGAAAATAGATACCCTCATTTGGATATACAATTTGTTTATCAAGAAGTTAGATTGGGGCTTGGACATGCTATGCATATTGCTTCTGAAACCTATAAAGATTCTGATGAAATTTTAATTGTTTTAGGAGATACTATATTTGAAGGTGACTTGTCAGATCTCTTTAATAAGCCTGACTCTTGCCTAGGTATTAAGAAAGTGGAAGATCCGAGAGAGTATGGTGTTGTCGAATTAGGTGATGATGGTGTAATTACCAAGGTAGTTGAAAAACCACGTATTCCTAAATCCAATATGGCTTTAGTGGGACTATATAAAATTTCTGATGTAACTGAGTTAACAGATGCTTTAAGTTATATTATTGAGAATAATATTCGTACTATTCAGGAGTTCCATTTGACAGATGCATTGATGCGTATGGTTGAAGTTGGAGTAAAATTAACAGTTTTTGAAGTTGACAATTGGTATAATTGTGGGAAAAAAGATGTTCTTTTGGCCACAAATGCTGTCTTATTAAAAAGACAGGATGAATCCCGAGAATTGATTCCGGGTTTTGAAAATTCTATAATTGTTCATCCTGTAAGTATAGGTGCAAACTGCACTATCAAAAACTCTATTGTAGGGCCTAATGTATGTATTGGTGACAACTCGGTTATGAATCACGCTATAGTTTCTGATTCTATTATTGGAAGTTATGCTAATATAGAGGGTGTAGTTTTACAAGAATCGATTATTGGTAGTGATGCATCAATAAAAGGACTTAGCCTTAGTTTAAATATTGGAGAAAATACAGAAATTGATTTCTCTTAACTATAGAATTAATTTATTTAAACATTTTTTATAAAAGAAAACCATAAGTAATATATTATGGAAGAACTATTTGATTTCCAAAAAGCTAACAGTCAAAGATTTTTGGATGAATTGCTAGATTTGTTGCGCATTCCTTCTGTCAGTGCAGATTCTAATTTTAAAGATGATGTATTAAAAACTGCTAAATTCATAAAAGATAAATTGATTGATGCTGGAGCTGATAATGTAGAAATTTGCCCAACAGATGGATATCCAATAGTTTATGGCGATAAAATAATCGACCCTAATTTACCTACTGTTTGTGTTTACGGACATTATGATGTTCAGCCACCTGATCCACTTGACCTTTGGGATTCTGGACCTTTTGACCCAGTTATTAAAAAAACTGACCTTCACCCTCAAGGGGCAATTTTTGCAAGAGGATCTTGTGATGATAAAGGACAAATGTATATGCATATAAAGGCATTTGAAAGCATGATAGCAAATAACTCATTACCATGTAATGTTAAGTTTATGATTGAAGGGGAAGAGGAGGTGGGATCGCCTAGTCTAGGTCCATTTATTCGTGCAAATGCTGATAAATTTGCTTGTGACGTTATTTTAGTTTCAGACACAGGAATGATTGCTAATGATGTCCCTTCTGTTACTTCTGGATTGAGAGGGTTGAGTTATGTGGAAGTAGAAGTTACTGGACCCAACAGAGATTTACACTCTGGAATATATGGAGGAGCAGTTGCAAACCCTATTAATGTGTTGTCCAAAATGATAGCTTCATTGCATGATGACAATGGACATATTACTATAGATGGGTTTTATGATGATGTGGAAGTTGTATCAGATGAAGAACGCTCAGAGATGAATAAAGCTCCGTTTTCATTGGAAGATTATAAAAGCCACTTGGATATAGAAGCAGTGCAAGGTGAACTAGGGTACACTACTCTTGAACGCACATCAATTCGCCCCACTTTGGATGTAAATGGTATTTGGGGGGGGTATATTGGTGAAGGGGCTAAAACAGTTTTACCGTCTAAGGCATATGCCAAAATATCGATGCGACTTGTTCCCAATCAGGGGGCTCAAAAAATTACTGAATTATTTCAAAAACATTTTGAAAAAATTGCACCAGCCTCTGTAAAGGTAAAGGTAACACCTCATCATGGAGGTGAACCTGTGGTCACACCTACAAATGGTATAGCATATCAGGCTGCTGATAAGGCATATCAGGCTACCTTTGGGAAAAAGGCAATACCTCAACGTTCAGGAGGTTCAATCCCTATTGTGGCAATGTTTGAAGAGGTATTAGGTGTTAAAACGATTTTGATGGGTTTTGGCTTAGATTCAGATGCTATACATTCACCTAATGAGCATTTTGGTCTGTTCAATTATTATAAAGGTATTGAGACGATTCCTTATTTCTATAAGTATTTCGCTGACTTGTCACAAAAGTAGTATGTTAAGGTGAATTTAGAAGGCCAAACTAATTTTCTAAATAGGGATGAGGGCAAGGTGTACACAAGCTATTATCCAATGTTTTTATTGACAATTATAAACATAAAAACTCTTATTCCTAACTTGTAGGAATAAGAGTTATATCATTTTATAATGAGGCAATGTATTTGTATTAATCCTCAACTTTAACGTCGTCAATAGTGTTGTCTATATCTTCAACTTCTATATCTTCAGCTTTGTTGATGATAGTGCGACCACGATAAGACCCACAGGCATCACAAATGCGGTGTCTCTGAACTGGATTGCCACAACTTCTACATATTACTACATGTGGAGTTTCTGCTTTGTAGTGCGTCCTACGTTTACGTTTACGTTGTTTCGAAATTCTACTTTTAGGATGTGCCATATTGGTTTAATTTAATCGTTGTTATTTTAATTTTTTTAACTCGTCCCAAACTGGACTTATATTATTTTCAGTTTCTCGCTTATCTCTCTTGATTGCTTCTCCACTGTTTTCTAAATATTGTAAGATACTAGCATCACATGTAGCCTGGCCATTTTCATCTAGCGGATGAACTTTTTTCATCGGTATGCTAAGCATTATTAACTCATATAGCATTTCAGCTATATTAACAGAACTGCTACTTTCTTCTAAATATATGATATTGTACTCATCATTGTTTGGAGGGATTTCGTTTACTATTTTCATAGCTATACGTTCTTGCCCTACAATTTCTAAATCAAATTCCTCTATACATACATCACATGGAACTAGAACAGAACCGTTAATTTTAAAGTTCAACTCTAAACTGTTCATAAATTTCAGCATAGAAAGTTGTACGGCAATATTCGCTTCTTGTACCAGAGCTGTTTCAAAATGTTTTAAGAACTTGTTATCTACTTGATATTCAAACAAATGTTCACCATCAGCCAAACTTGCGTAGTTTATGGTGAATCTTTTAAGTACTTTCATTGATTCTTGGTTTTCTAAAAACGCCGTGCAAAGGTACAAAAAAATATATAATCTGGTAATTTATTGTATATATTTGAAAACAAATTAAGCGGATATAATGACTTTATCTAGTTTTGAAATAATAAATCGATGGTTTAATACTTGTTTCTAACATGCAGAATAGTGTTTGGCATATTGCAATCAAGACTTCAAAACTATTATATAATCATTCAGATAAAAGTACTTTTATAGCATCTTCCAATGCTTGACCTCTAAGATTTTCATAACGAATAATCCCTTTTTGGTCCAATAAATAAGTCTTAGGAATGGAAGACACTTTATAAAGTCCTGCAACTGGGCTGCTCCAACCTCTAAGTTGAGATACATGGTTTTTCCACCGAAGTTTATCTGTTTTTATTGCTTGTTTCCATTTTCCTTTTTCAATTTCAGTTGCTTGAGCAATCGCTTTTGGGTTGTTTTGGTACATTGCTGCGCGTTTATCATCAATTCCATCTAAAGACACATTGAAAACATCAAAGCCTTTTTTGTTGTATTTTTCATATAAGCTAACAACATGTGGATTAGCCATTCTACAAGGTCTACACCAAGATGCCCAAAAATCTAGTAATACTACTTTTCCCCGTAGCGAGGAAAGGGAAATTTTCTTCCCATTAGGGTTAGGTAGATTTATTTCTGGTGCTTTTGACCCTACTGATAATGGTTGGGATTTTATCTTTGCTTCCATGGTCATTACTTTTGATGTAAATTGTCTTGTGTAAGTGTCATTAGGAAAAGATTTTTGTAATTCAACCAACACTTTTTTGTATAAATCAAGGTTTGAAGCCATGTCAAGTTTCAGTACCAAATAAAGATGCAACAACGGTTTTGTTTCTTTAGATTTTGTTAGGTATTTCCTTATTTTTACTATATCAGGATCTTTAGTCCATTTTTTCATTTCTTCAGCATACATGGCTCCTGTTAAATTGTAATTCTTAATCTTGTAACCATCCATTGTCGCTGTAATTTCAATATTCTCACCACCTTTTAATAGCATCCAAATTGGCCTTGCACCTAATCGTACACGATATATGCCTGAAGTTTGAATGCCAGTTATAAGTTCAAAGTTACCATTATTGTCTAATGTTGTTGTGCTCATAACATCTGAAGCATCTAATGTTTTTCTGTCAAAAAAAATCTTCTTCCCTGAATCCATTCCTGAGACCATACCTTTTATAGTTGTTGGAGTTCCATCAATCACAGGTGTATTCTTAGATTTATCTTCACTTTCAGATGACACATTTAAAGTGTTACTGTTTAAGTTATCTGTGTCTATTGAATTATTCTCACCACACCCTATCAATACAATATTGAAAAGGAATAGAATTGTGTATCTTAAAATCATTATTTTTATTTTTTTTTAATTTTTGGCCAAAATACAAACTTATTGTAATAGATAGATAATGTTTTTTAAACTTTTAAGGTTTTGTATTATACAATTCGACGGAGGTTATAAAGGTTTGTTGGTTTCATGATAGCTATCTAAGCATAAATTATTAGATAGTTTTTATTTGTCTAAGCATATTAAATCAAAATTAAAAAACAATTCAATAGTTGTCATAATGCCTAATCTCTGTTACCTTTACAGCAACTAATAGAAAAGTTTTTGGAATAATAATTTGATATATATACAAAGACAATAGTAAAGTGTTTTGTTATGAATTATAGTGTTAAAGAAAAAGGTAAATACAAGTACATTCAGGAAGGAGAAGGGGATGTAATAATTTTACTTCACGGATTATTCGGTTCAACTGGTAACTATACCGAATTGATTGAGGGGTTTAAATCCAAATATAAAGTGATTGTTCCAATTTTACCAATATTTGATCTATCTCCTAGGGAATTGTCTATGGTATCTCTAACAGATCATGTCTTAGATTTTATTAATGAAGAACGATTTGAATCTGTACATTTGGTGGGGAATTCGTTAGGGGGGCATATTGCTTTGATGTTGACCCTTAAAAACCCTTCTGTTGTACAAACATTGACACTTACTGGAAGTTCAGGTTTGTTTGAAAATGCTCTTGGAGGAGGGTTTCCGCGTCGTCAGGATTATGATTTTGTCAAAAAAGTTTGTGAAAATATCTTTTATGATCCTAAAGTGGCTACTAAAGAATTGGTAGATGAAGTTTTTGAAACTGTTAATACTCCGACCAAAGGATTAAATATTATTGTTACAGCTAAATCTGCAATGCGGCATAATCTTGAACAGGAACTACATAAAATAGAAACACCAACATTATTGATCTGGGGTAAAGAGGATACAATTACCCCTGCTTTTGTTGGTGAGGAATTCAATAAGAGAATTAAAAATTCAGTGCTACATATTTTTGATCAATGTGGCCATGCTCCTATGATGGAAAAACCAAAGGTGTTTATTCCTATTTTAGATGAATTTTTAACTACAGAGGTTTAAAAATGGAACTTTTGGTTAATTATTAGCATTAGTGTTATAGTACTATTTTTAATTTATGCCTTTCGGATAATTTTATCACAAACCACAAAAAGAACAACAATGTATCGAGCACTTTTTTTTCTAGCTGTTACTGCATTTATATTTATTGCTCATCCTAGTGTTTTATCATTAAATGCAAATAATAGTTCAAAAACAGTTAAAACTCCCCGAACTATCTCTGACCTTAATGCCGAAGAAAAGGCTGCGTTTATTAAACATGTTATTGAGACGGGTGATTGTGAATGGAATGGTATTAAGCTATATGGAAAAGTAGAATTTGTTACTTCATTTCCAGATATCAAAATTGAATACGTTACATCATTTTCTGATATTAACGTTAAGTTCGTCTCATCTTTCCCTGATGATTGTGGAGAGTGGCAGGAAGTGTCATCTTTTCCAGATTTTAAAGTTCAGGTAGTTACTTCATTTCCAGATCTAAAAGTTAAGAAAGTTACTTCATTTCCAGGAATGAATTAAACTAGTAGAGTCCCAAACCAGCCAATTAGCATATATGCTAAGACCATCGCCATTACTAAACCAGGGTGAGGGTTGTAGTTGTCATCAAGAATCGGCCTGAGCTCTTCTCTGAAGTCTTCAATATTAGCATTGAATTTAAGCATTAATTTAAACCCCATTGTTGCTTCGAACAGGCCTATCAGTCCTGCTAGAGTAATTCCAGATACAGGATTAATCAATACGCTACCCCAGTAACTTATTCCTAGATATATAATCAAAGAGAATAGACTTAAATATGAGAATTTAAAATTTAGTTTTCTGGAAGCGATTGATCCTATAATGATGAGGAGACCATTAAGTAAAATTCCGAAGGCCAAAAGAAGTAAAAATATAATCGTCATTTGTTTATAGTTCTTAGTGAGATATGCTTAAGTTATAGAATGTCATATTATTGAAGCTAAGATTTCTTCCACATAATGACGTTCATTACATAATCGAGGTACTTTGTTCTGTCCTCCATATTTCCCTTTTGACTTTAGCCAATTATGGAAAGATCCTTTTGGTAATTTATGTAAATGCAGTTCTTTTAATGCAATATCTTTAAATCTTTTTGCTTGATAATCTGAGTTTAATAACTGCAGGTTTTGGTCTAAAAGATGTTTGAACTGTTCTAAGTTTTCGGGGGCTTTTTTGAATTCTACTAACCATTCATGTCCTCCTTTATTATTGGATGATACGAATATAGGAGCCACCGTATATTCACAGATCTGCGCTTTTAATTCTTTACAGGTGTTAACCAAAGCTTTTTCCGTATTCCATACCATGATTTCTTCTCCAAAAACATTGATGAATTGTTGAGTTCGCCCTGTTACCTCAATTTGATGTGGGTGTAATGAAGTAAATTTAATCGTATCACCTATCATGTATCGCCATAACCCTGCATTAGTACTGATAACTATTGCATATGTTGTGTTTGCTTTTACATTTTCTATGGTATATGTTTTAGGGAATTTTTCTTGTAATTGGTCCATAGGTACAAATTCGTAAAAAATACCATTCCCTAAAAGAAGTTGCATCCCTGAATCATTTTTTAGAAATTGTGTAGCGAAGAACCCCTCTGAGGCGTTATAGGTGTTCCTATATTGGACGTTAGTGTTAGGAAATAATTCTTCGAACTGTGTACGATATGGTTCAAAATTGATTCCTCCGTGGGAATAAAGCTCAAAATTGGGAAACACTTCGGATAAATTATCTTTCCCTGAAAATTCAAGAATGCGCCTTAATAGTACTAGGGTCCAGGTAGGAACACCACTTAAGTTATTTACATTTTGATTGACAACAACTTTTGCAATTTTTTCTATTTTTTCTTCCCAATCAGGTAAGAGAGCAGTAGGTATGTCAGGGGTTAAAAAGTAATTTGCATAAAATGGTAAATACTTGAGCATTATTGCAGATATGTCACCTGCAATAGTTCTAGCAGAGCGGTCAAAAATGGATAATTCTCCACCCATTATAATTGATCTTCCTGCATCGAAAAGTTTTGATTTTGGATTATTATGTAACCAAATTGCAACAGCATCATGGGCTCCTTTCAAGTGGCACTTTTTAAGATTTTCATTAGATACAGGGATGTATTTGCTTTTGTTCGATGTTGTACCTGATGATCGTGAGAAATGAGTGATTTTACCAGGATATAGGATATTTTCATTACCCAACATCATGCGTTGTATATAAGGTTTAAGATCTTCGTAACTGTGGATCGGAACTCTTTCTTGGAAAGTTGAGATAGATTTAATGGAATTGAAATCGTATAGTTTACCGAATTCTGTGTTTGAGGATGTTTTAATTAGTTCAGTAAATGTTTGCTCTTGAGCATCCTCAGGTTTATGCATATCACGTAAAACCTTGTGCATATGTCTGCGAAAAGCTTTTTTTATAATTGCATTCAACCATTTCATAAATAATGTTCTAATTAAACCATAAGATTATGGCATAAAAGTACAAAAAAACGGATACTTTGAGAACTTAAAATTTGAAAATTCATTATGCTAATTTTCGATATTAGTGCTCTTGAATTCTATGTTTTAAATGTACAATATGTATGGTTTTGTCAATTTACATTTATCTTAGTTTAATATTAGAAATTATTTTCTTCCATGAACAAATAATTGTCTTTCATTATGTTCTGATATAATTTTTAATTTTTGGTTGTGATGTTCATAACTGTCTTGCATTTTCGATAAAATAGATCTTGGCATCCAATTTATTAGCCAACCAGTAAATTTTTCTCCATGTTTAAGTTCCGTCTGATTGTTACCCATATCTTTTAGGAAGTAATAGTGCTCGCCAAGAATAATTTTAGGAGATAAAAAAGTCCCTTGCCATATAATTTCTTTTTGATATTTATAACTTGTTATACGAACAGGAATGTTGTTTTTTAGCGGCTTGACATTCGCTAATACGATGCTTCCTTCCTTCATTATTCCGCGAATTTTTTTGATTAATGGGTTCCATTCTGGATATCGATCAAAATCAGTCAGGACTTGCCAGACAGTTGCTGTAGTAGCGTTGATAATAATCGAGCTTTTGCAATACTTCATGAAAGTAGACTAATTAATAATTTATAGGCAATTGTTAATGTATGTAGATTTTTCGTAATTATTTGTAGATGTTGAAAAGCTACGATATTTAATTCTAAAAATAAATTACAGAAGCATAAATTTAGATTTCAAAAAAAAATACATAGCTTTAGTTGAAATCAATACATGCAAATACAATGAAAATACACTTTATTGCAATTGGAGGTGCTCTAATGCACAACCTTGCTTTGGCTCTTCAACATAAAGGTTATTCTATAACGGGGTCAGATGATGAAATATATGATCCGTCTTATGGTCGCCTAAAAGAAGCAGGCCTTCTGCCACAGAAAATGGGTTGGCATATTGAAAATATTCATAGTAAGTTGGATGCTGTTATTGTTGGCATGCATGCTCGTCCAAATAATCCAGAATTACTTAAAGCACAGGAATTGGGTCTGATTATATATTCTTACCCAGAATATATCTATTTACATAGCAAAAATAAAAAACGAATTGTCGTGGGTGGTAGCCATGGTAAAACTACAACAACTTCTATGATAATGCATGTTTTGAAGTTTCATAATATCAATTATGACTATGCTGTAGGGGCACAATTAGAAGGGTTTGAATTGATGGTTCGTTTGACGAATGCTCCACTTATTATTATTGAAGGTGATGAGTATTTATCTTCACCAATAGATGAGTTACCTAAGTTTTTACATTATTATCCTCACATTGCTGTAATTACAGGTATTAGCTGGGATCATATTAATGTATTTCCAACTTTTAAAAAATATAAAAAACAATTTAAGAATTTTGTCAAAAGCATCATTAGGGAAGGAATGCTTATTTATTTTAAAGAGGATCAATATTTACGAAAGATTGCTTCTCAGGCAACTGTTCAAACAACTGGGTATGTAACACCTCAGTATACAATTAAAAATCATAAAACATTTTTGTCTTTAGAATATAATTGTCTTTTGCCAAAGGGGAGTAAAAGTTCGATTCCAATTCAATTTTTTGGTAAGCATAATCTACAAAATTTTCAGGCAGCTCGTCTAGTTTGCAGGGAGTTGGGTTTAAATGATTTACAGATTTTTGATGCCATCCAAAGTTTTTCAGGTGCAGCAAAACGATTGGAAATTTTATCTGAAAACAAAGATCAGGTTATCTATAAAGATTTTGCTCATGCTCCATCTAAGGTAAAAGCTACCATTAATGCTGTTAAAGGGCAATATCCCGATAGGAAGTTAGTAGCAGTTTTGGAATTACATACGTTTAGTTCTCTAAATTTTGATTTTTTGAATGAGTACCTTGGTTCTATGGGAGCGGCTAATGATGCTTATGTATATTATAACAGTCATACAGTTAAGATGAAAAAGCTGAGGGAATTTAAACCCGCAGATGTTCAGGAGGCTTTTTATCACCCCAACATGAAGGTATTTACTAATGTGAAAAAGTTAGAAAAACAATTAAAAATTGATGTGAAGAAAAAATCTGCAAATTTGTTATTAATGAGTTCAGGTAATTGGGGAGGAATAGACATTGCTGCCCTAGCAAAGATCAATGATTAAGTTCTTGAGTGCTCTTTTTTTATAAATCCTGTTTTTTAGCTAATAATTTAAAACTCCCAAAGAAATCCAGAGAATCTTTTTTAGTTATTGGTCCGATAGATGAATACATACTTAATTGATAGACGCGATGATTTACAAGATAGATTTGGTAGATAATATCCATGTTTTTTTTATCAGTATGTGCTACAAAAGCTAATCCATTATATTTTTCTTTTAGCTTTATATTATGTTCAAAAATAGTTTTTGCCCCAAGACTTTTTAGGACGCGATATTTTATTCCACTTAATAGCTTGGTATTGTTTCCAATTTGAATCATTTTAGGTGGATAATCAGAATGACTTACAAGCCAGGCTTGGGTGTTGTTTTTGCTGTGAATATACTGTGTGAGTTTTATTTCTCCTATCTCTGAAGATGTAGTATGAATGTCTTTAATCGGCTTAGAAGGCATATGGATGCTAAATTCACCCTCTATGGATGTAAATAACTTCAAGGTGTTGCTATCGATAGTTTCTTTTTTTATGCTTGAATCTACTTCAGGATAAGATAAGTTGACTTCGGGTTCAGCAGTTTCACAGCTGATAATGGTCAGTAGCAAGAAAAAAGATAAAAATTTCATAGTATGTGAACAATGTAAGGCTTCAAGATTGAAAATTATAATTTAAAACAAAAACAAGCAGCGTCATCAACTGACAAAGCTGCTTGTTTTTTTATTATATATACTTTGTGTTAAATTATCGAGCAAAAGATACTGAACGTTTTTCCCTGATTACAGTTACTTTTATTTGTCCAGGGTACTGCATTTCATTTTGAATTTGTTGTGAAATTTGGAATGAAAGTTCTTCAGATTTTGCATCTGTAACTTTATCCGCTTCAACAATAACACGTAGCTCGCGGCCTGCTTGCATAGCATATACTTTGTGTACCCCATCAAAAGATAAAGCAACTTTTTCAAGATCTTTTATACGTTCAATGTAGCTTTCAAGAATCTCACGTCTTGCACCTGGTCTGGCCCCAGAAATAGCATCACAAACTTGTACGATTGGAGAAATGATATATTTCATTTCTACTTCATCGTGGTGTGCACCTACTGCATTAGAAACAGAGGCTTTTTCGCCGTGGCGTTCGCACATTTTCATTCCAAGCAACGCATGTGATAGTTCTGTTTCTTCTTCTCCAACTTTACCTATATCATGAAGCAATCCCGCCCTTTTCGCTAATTTTATTTCTTGTGAACTTAATCCTAACTCTGCAGACATGATTGCACATAGTTTAGCAGTTTCTATAGAATGTTTCAATAGATTTTGTCCATAGGAAGACCGAAATCTCATTCTACCAACCATTCTGATAAGAGGTGTTTGAAGACCATGAATGTTTAGATCAATAATAGTGCGTTGGCCTATTTCCATTATTTGTTCTTCAATTTGTTTTTTTGTTTTTGTTACAATTTCTTCAATTCTAGCAGGGTGAATACGCCCATCAGCGACAAGTCGTTGAAGTGATAAACGACAGATCTCTCTACGGATAGGGTCAAAACTCGAAATAATAATAGCTTCTGGTGTGTCATCTACAATTATCTCAACTCCAGCAGCAGATTCTAAAGCACGTATATTTCTTCCTTCCCGACCAATAATTTGTCCTTTAAGGTCATCGGATTCTAGGCGAAAAACAGATACTGTATTTTCAATTGTATGTTCAGCTGCCATTCGTTGAATTGATTGAATGACAATTTTTTTAGCTTCTTTATTTGCTGTCATTTTAGCGTCTTCAAATCTATCTTTCACATAGGCCATAGCTTCAGAATCGGCTTTATCTTTTATACTTTTAATCAATTCTTCTTTTGCTTGCTGAGGAGTTAGTTTGGCAATTTTTTCTAATTTTTGTTGGTATTCATTTTCTTTGGTTGAAATCTGTTCCATTTTTACTTCAACCAATTCTAATTGACGATCTAAATTTTCTTTGATTTTGTTAGTTGCAGTTTCTTTTTTGAGGACTTCTTTTTCTCGTGCCAACAAAATATTATCTCTTTCTTCAGCTTTGCTCTCACCATTTTTAAGTCTAGCGTCCCTTTTTCTACAGTTGTTTTCAAATTCTTTTTTCTTGTTAATAAAATAATTTTTTGTTTCTGCAATTTTATTATTTCTAAGATTTGAAACATCTTTTTTAGCTTTTTCTATAATCCTGGAAGCTTTATCTTCTGCAGTTTTTATTTTATCTTCAGCACTTTTTCTTGAGGTTTTTAAAATTTCATCTGCTTTCTTATCTAGTTCTATTCTGCGGTCTTTATTTAGCTTTTCTAGCAAAAATCTGCCTACCAAAACACCTAATAAAATTCCAATAACAAAGCCGATGCCAACTGACAATGGATCCATAATGTTTTTATTGTTTTCGTTATGGGGTGCATATAGAACCCCTTAAATAGTTTTTAAGTAACCTGATTAGAAGAAAACAGAAAAAGTAAATTAATCTGGATGATAAAAGGAGAGAAAGGAATTTCTGAGTATTATTTGTCAGAAACCTGAGTCAATATTTTTTCGATAGATCGAATGCGTTTTTCTACAGGAGTTAAATCATTTATTTGTTTTTCTTCATGTAGATTTTTTGCATAGGTTAACAAGAGCATAGCTAATATGTCTTGTTCATTGAGTTTGTTCGCATATTGCGTTTTTAAAGCGATGAATTCTTCATTCAATTTCGCATTGATTTTTTCAATGCTACTTAGTTCATTTTCAGAAACTAAAATTGGATAACTACGCCCTGCTAAATTAACAGATACGTTTATTAAATCATTGTCGCTCATTCTTTTACAACTTTTTGTTTTATAGTTGCTTTAGCCACTCAATACTAGTGTCTATATCTTGAATATATTGATCAATTCGTTTCTCTAACCCCGCAGTAGTGCCCTGATATGCGATCTTAAGCTGTTTTTTATCTTGAACATGGGGTTTAGCCTTTTTAGTTTGTTCTTTAAGATTGTTTTTCAGCTCAGCAATTTCTTTTTCTAATTGCCTACGCACGTTAAGCAAATCTGCACATACCTCCTGGTACTTAGTGTTTTGCTCTACCAGTTTTTTTACTTTTTTCTCTATATCTTCTAATTTCTGCTCTAAGGTACTCATTATTGTTGATTAAAAAGATTTATGAGTTATGAATCTTTGATTTTGTATGCACTTACTTTCTGATGAGTGCATTTAATTTGTTTTCAAAATTAGCAATTAGTTTAGACATTAATTTGTCAATCTCTTTATCCTTTAGGGTTTTGTTATCATCCTGAAAGATAAAACTAACTGAGCAGGATTTTTTCCCTTTGCCAACATGTTCTTCGTTTTCATATACGTCAAATAAATTTGTTTCTCTCAATTGTTTTCCACCCGTTTTAACAGCAACTTCTAAAATTTGATTATAATTTATGTTTTTGTTCAGAACAAGCGCTAAATCTCTTCTTACTGAAGGAAACTTAGACATGGGGTGATATTTTAATTTGTGTTTTTCCAAGATAATCAAAATAGTGTCAAAATCAAAATCGGCGTAGAATACTTCTTGTTTGACGCCCAATCCGTGTGTTATGTTTCCGTTGATTCGACCAAAAGAAACAATATTTTGTTTTCCACGGTGATATTTCAATCCATAGGTAAATGTATCATCATTAATGGGAGTACATTGAACTGCATTGGGTAAAATGCCAATGCGAGTCATTATATGTTCGACATAAGCCTTTAATGTATAAAAGTTAACTTTAGGTCCTTTGTAGTTTAACCAATTTTCTGGGTTTCTTTGGCCCGTTAGAAATATTGTCAAATGGTGTTGTTCAAAGTAATCCATTATGCCCTCACTATCGATACTTTTCTTAAAGTATGTTTTCCCAAATTCGTAGAGTTTAAGATTATTTTGTTGACGATTTTGGTTGTGTATGATAGCTTCAAGACCACTAAATAACATTTTGGGGCGCATCAAATCAAGATGTTGATTTGATGTGTTATTGACATAGACGAGTGTTTTGTCTTCCTGTGGCAAGTGGTTTTGATAATAGCTTGAACGAGTCATTGAGGTTGCCATCATTTCGTTGAAGCCTGAACTTGTTAATAAGTCTGCGATTAGGTTTTTAACTTTGAAAGGGTTTGGATATGGTGCAAATGAAAGTACTGAATTTACTATTGTTGGAGTTTCAATTTTATTGTAACCATATATTCTCAAAATCTCTTCAATTACGTCAGCATCTCTTGTTACATCTACTTTATTGGTAGGAATGTCAATTAGAATAGAGTCAATATTTTCTTCGATAATATTCATGTCAAGGAGCCCTAAAATCTTTTTAATTTCTTCTTTAGGAATGTTAGCACCAATTAAGTCTGTAACTTTTTGATATTGAACTAAAACTTGAACACGTTTTATAGGACTAGGATATATATCAATGATTTCAGATGCAATATCACCACCACCAAATTCTTTTATCAGGAGTGCTGCTCTCTTTAAAGCATATAAAGTACCATTAGGGTCTGTACCTTTCTCAAAACGAGTAGCTGAATCTGTGCGTAATAAATGGCGCATACTAGATCTTCGAACAGAGGTAGCATCAAAAAAAGCAGATTCTAGAAAGATGTTTGTGGTATTTTCATTTACACCAGATTGTAGTCCACCAAAAACTCCAGCTAAGCACATTGGCTCTCCCTTGCCATTGCAAATCATAAGATCTTCTGAACTCAGAGAGCGCTCAACTTCGTCAAGAGTAGTAAATTTAGTCTTATCAGCAAGATTTTTGACTATTACATGCTTATCAACAATTTGATCGTAATCAAAAGCATGTAAAGGCTGTCCTAATTCATGAAGAACAAAATTAGTTATGTCTACAATGTTATTTTTAGGTTCAATACCAATAGCTTTTAAACAGTTTTGCATCCATATTGGTGAGTCCATAATTTGTACTCCTTTGATACAAAGTCCAGAATATCTAGGGCAGGCTGCTTGGTTTTTAATCGAAACTTTCATTTTAAGTTCTGTGCAGTCAACTTTGAAATTCTCTACACTCGGCTTTTTGAAATCCCCTTGGCTTTTATAATTGGTTTTAAGTGCTGCCGCTAAATCAAATGCTGTCCCCAAATGTCCTGTTGCATCAGATCGATTAGGCGTTAAACCAATTTCGTATACAATGTCTGATACAATTTGCGAGGCAAAGTATTCATTAGCAGGCTGGCCTGTTTCTGCACTAGAATCTAAAACCATAATGCCATCATGCGAAGTTCCTAGACCAATTTCATCTTCAGCGCATATCATACCAAATGATTCCTCCCCTCGAATTTTTCCTTTTTTGATTTTGAATGGCTCTCCTTGATTAGGATTTAATATAGTACCTATGGTAGCAACTACAACTTTTTGTCCTGTTGCAATATTCGGAGCACCGCAAACAATTTGTAAAGGTGTGCCATTAGCTATATCTATAGTAGCTACAGAAAGCTTGTCGGCACCAGGATGTTTTTGGCAGGCAAGTACTTCTCCAACAACAAGCCCTTTTAAACTCCCTTTAATGTTCTCATAGGATTCCATTCCTTCGACTTCCAAGCCGATATTAGTCAGAATATTGCTGACTTCTTCTTTGGATTCTGTTATTTCTACGTATTGTTTTAACCAGTTTAATGAAACTTTCATGGCAAATGCTACTGTTTGTTTTTTTTTGTATTAAATAAAGCTTCAAAGTTACAAATTTTACTTGAGTATCAAACCATTTAGTATATGGAACATTTTCTTTTTATAAATTGCTCTTTTCAGGAATTAAAATTTTTATAATATGATAATCTATTTAGTAAATAATAAATTTCATATTATTACTTTTATGTCTTACGTTTAAGTGCGCTTTTGAGGCACAATAAATCCATTAAAGAGTTTTATTCCCATTATCTTTTGCTTTAATAAAATTGTTAAAAACAACCCTAACAATAATTTTTAGATAGAAAGGAGGAGATCCCACATCTATATAACACACAAAATGTTTACAGAGTTTTATCTGCTATTATCCTATAGTTTTTTAGGAACTTTATACTGAAATTAAGATTTAAAGCTGCCTCATATTTTACTAGTATTTTTAATAGAATTTGAGGCAATTGTTTTGTCTGGATTATTCGTTATATTTTTCTAAATTAGATCAGATGGGTTTTTATTTGGAAGCGTAATTTTCAAAACGCTCCCGGAGATTATTATTTTTTTGTTCTTCCTTAACCATGATGAGTTTTTAATGAGACTTGTAATATTTTCTTTGCTCTGCTAAATTGAGATTTTGAAGTCCCTTCAGTAATTCCTAATGTATATATAACGCTCTTCAATATTATATTATAAGATGTTATATAGTTTTAGAGCTTTGATAATATTATACTACTAAAATATGAGTTGATCTTACTAGAGGCTTCGTCTAAGGTTCAAATTATTCCCACTCTATTGTTGAAGGTGGCTTGGAGGTTATATCGTAAACTATTCGATTGATATTCTTTACTTCATTGACAATGCGAGTAGAAATTGTCTCTAATGTTGGGTAAGGAATCCGTGCCCAGTCAGCGGTCATGCCATCAAGACTAGTTACACCACGTAAACCAATAGTATAGTTATATGTTCTTTCATCACCCATTACTCCAACGGTTTTAATTCCAGTTAAAACAGCAAAATATTGCCATATCTTTTTTTGAAGGCCGGCCTTTTTAATTTCAGCTCTATATATCCAATCAGCTTCACGCAATATTGCTAATTTTTCTTTTGTTATATCTCCTATGATCCGAATAGCGAGACCTGGTCCGGGAAATGGTTGTCTATCAACAACGTGTGATGGCAGGCCTATTTCACGACCTACTTCACGAACCTCGTCTTTAAATAAATCCCTTAAAGGTTCAATGACAGATGTAAATTTCATGTCCTCTGGTAAGCCCCCAACATTGTGGTGACTTTTAATTACTGCAGCATGTGCACTGCCACTTTCAATTACATCAGGGTATATAGTACCCTGAACTAATAGTTCAATGCCATCTAGTTTCTCAGCTTCGGCTTCGAAAACACGTATAAAGGTTTCCCCTATGTTTTTTCTTTTGGTTTCGGGGTCTGTTATGCCTTCTAATTTCTTTAAGAAAAGATCCTGAGCATTAACTCGTATCAGGTTTAGGTCAAATTGCTCGGTAAAAACTTTTTCAACCATGTCCCCTTCATTTTTCCGTAACAAGCCATTATCTACAAAAATACAAGTCAATTGGTGACCGATTGCTTTATGTACTAACATTGCTGCAACAGATGAATCAACACCACCTGATAAGGCACAAAGGACTTTTTTGTCCCCGATTTGATTGCGCAATTTTTTTATACTATTTTCGACAAAATTGCTCATAACCCAATCTCCTTTACATTCACAGATTTCGTATAAAAAGTTTTGTAACATTTTTGTGCCTTCTGGTGTGTGCACTACTTCAGGGTGAAATTGAAATCCATAGATCTTTTCCTGATCATTTGCAAAAGCTGCTACGGGGCAATGGTTTGTTTTTGCAATTATTTTATAATTTTCAGGCAAGGACGTTACATGATAAGTGTGACTCATCCAGCAAGTTGTTTGTTGCGAAATCTTACTAAATAAAGGGTGATCTAAAGCAACTTCAAGTTCTTTTTTTCCATATTCTCTGTTTGCTGCAGCTTCTAGTTTGCCACCTAAAAGATGTGCTGTAAGTTGCGCACCATAACAAATTCCCAAAACGGGTATGCCTAACTCAAATATCTTATGATCAACTGATGGTGCATCATCTTCATAAGCGATACTTGGTCCACCTGTAAAAATGATTCCTTTTGGGTTTTTATTTATAATAGTAGCCAAATCAGCATCATGTGGTAAAACTTCGCAATATACTTTTGCTTCTCTTACGCGTCTGGCTATAAGTTGGTTGTATTGGCCTCCAAAGTCTAAAACAAGAACTAATTCGTGATTGTTCATTTTTACTGTAGTTATATATTTTGAATTTGTATTTTAAAATGTTAATTATAAAATTTAATATTAACCGTTAATTTACGAGCAAGTATCTTTTATGTTAAAGAAACTAATCATTGAATTGGCTATGAACACAAATTCTATAAGATCAGCAATAATTTTTTAGCGCATACTGTAATTTGGGGCTTCTTTTGTGATGTAAACATCATGTGGGTGGCTTTCTTTTAGACCAGCACCAGTAATTCGCATAAAACGCGCAGTTTTATGAAGTGTTTCAATATCTTTTGCACCACAATATCCCATGCCTTGCTGAACGCCACCAATCAATTGAAAAAGTGTGTCCGCTACTTCGCCTTTGTAAGCAACACGTCCTTCTACTCCTTCAGGAACTAGTTTTTTCTCTTCTTTTTTACCCTCTTGAAAATATCGGTCTTTACTCCCTTTTTGCATTGCACTAATTGATCCCATACCTCTGTAAACTTTGAATTTTCGACCCTGGAATAGTTCCATTTCTCCAGGGCTTTCATTACATCCAGCAAGAGCAGATCCCATCATACATGTATGTGCTCCAACGGCTAGAGCCTTGATTACATCACCCGAATATTTGAGTCCTCCATCTGCTATTACAGGCACATCATATGGAAGGGCAGCTTCAGCACAATCTTCAATAGCTGTAATCTGTGGGACACCTACTCCAGCAACAATTCTCGTAGTGCATATTGAACCGGGCCCGATACCAACTTTTACAGCATCGGCTCCAGCCTCAATTAATGCGATTGTTGCTTCAGGAGTTGCAACGTTTCCTGCAATGATTTCTATTTTTGGATATGCTGATTTGATTTTTTTTAAATGGTCAAGTACACCTTGAGAATGGCCATGTGCAGTATCTATAACTAAGATATCTACACCTGCCTTAACTAATGCTTTAACTCTTTCATCTGTGTCTTTTGAAGTTCCAATCGCTGCTGCTGCCAAAAGTCGTCCTTTTTCATCTTTTGCAGCATTGGGGTATTTTACAGCCTTTTCGATGTCTTTTATAGTGATTAAGCCACCCAATTTAAAATCTTTATCAACTAGGGGTAGTTTTTCTATACGGTGTTTTTGTAAAATAGCTTTTGAATCCTCGAGTGTTGTCCCGACAGGAGCGGTTATCAAGCCTTCTCTTGTCATAACTTCACTTATTTTTCTGTTGTGATTCGTCTCAAACCGCAAATCCCGGTTAGTTAAAATCCCTACAAGCTTACTTTGGTCGTTTGTTATAGGTACACCCGAAATTTTATATTTTGCCATTAGAGCCTCCGCTTCATAAACATAATGATCTGCAGAAAGATAAATTGGTTTAGAGATAACAAAGTTTTGAGAACGCTTTACATTAATAACTTCTTCCGCTTGTTCTTTTATAGACATGTTCTTATGAATAACGCCTATTCCACCATTTCTAGCCATTGCAATAGCCATTTTTGCTTCTGTTACGGTGTCCATTCCAGCACTTATAAGTGGGATATTCAGCCACAATTTTTTTGTTAGACGTGTGCGCAAGGAGGTCTGATTAGGCAAAACATTGGAGTAGTTGGGGATGAGGAGTACATCGTCAAAGGTGAGCCCTTCTTTTAGCAACTTTTTCATGATTGTAGCAATATATTTGTTTAGAAAAAATTGCAAGCAAATGTACGCTCTTGTTTTTCAAAATCAAAATAAAATTGTCCAAAATTGCAATAATGGCAACTTTTTCTGCAGAAATAAAAGAAATGAAGCTTCTGCTTTGTGGAATTGTATATTTTTTGTTGTTTTTAATTGACGCGAAATGCCCTAGTTTGGGGCTCTACACATAATTTTTTTCTTCTAGGAAATCTCTTAAAAAATTATTGGAACTTATGTTTAGATTGTATATTATTTAAACTTAAAAAAACTAAGTGATTATTTTTGATGCAAGGCTACACTTTTACTATTAAAATATACTACCTTTGCACTTTAATATTTTAGTTTAATAATTGATTGATTTAGCATTAAAGATAATCTATATTTATAAATTTTAAATAATGTAAATGTCTAATAAAAAGAAAAGTGGTCTTGACATAGATCTTGGAAATCTTTGTTCAAAAGATGCATTCAATTGGGCTAAGAAAACTTTCTCTAATAGAGAAAACAAAGTAGGGGCTGCTGCACTTAAAGTTGATGGTGTTTTTTCTAACATGCTTACTTTTGGTGGACAACGTATTGGTATAGCTTCTGATGGAATTGGGACAAAAATTGAGTTGGCTGAACGAACTGGGATATATGATACGCTCGGTTATGATCTAGTAGCTATGGTGGCTGATGATCTTGCTACTGCAGGATTTGAGCCAACAAATATATCCAATATCATTGATGTTAATCGACTTGATAGGGATACAATTAACGCTTTGATGAAAGGATTATCTGAGGCTTGTGATTTTTGTGGAATGAGTATTTCAGGAGGAGAAATTGCTGAGTTAGGAAATCGAATTGGAGGATTTGGAGATGGGATGCATTTTAATTGGTGCTCTACAGCTATTGGAGTATTACCGTCTGAGCTAAATGCACCTTTTGATGGTACTGCAGTAAAATCTGGTGACATTGTTGTTGCATTGAAAGGGCATGGTTTCCGTAGTAACGGATTTTCTTTAATTCGAAGAATTATGGAGTCTTCTTTTGGAGATAATTGGCATAATGAATTATATAATAATACTCAAACATGGGGTGAAATTTTATTGACACCCTCTTTGATATTTACTCCTGTTATAAATAAAATAATAAAAAATGGAGTTCAATTGTCTGGAATAGCACATATTACAGGAGGCGGTATTATTGATAATTTTCAGCGCGTTCTCAAAACTAATAGGCTTGGAGCTGATTTAAACAATTTGTTTGAACCATTGGAAGTTATGCAGCGCTTGATGGACTTGGGATCGGTGTCTGCAGAAGATGCATATTTATATTGGAATATGGGCAATGGTATGTTGATAGTTGCTGATGAGAGTCAGATAGATCCATTGTTAAAAACAGCAAATTCACTCAATTATGATGCGCGTGTTGCTGGAATTATTACAACTGATCCAAGTATTAAACTTAAAACATCAACAGCTGAATTAGAAGGTGTATATTAGTTTTAATTGAATATTCGAGACAGCTTTAAATATAGCATTAATCATCTGCTAAAAGACTTTAATTGTTTCTAAGCTAAAAATATTGAAAATAATGAGATTTAGTTCAAGAATAATAGGAAGTGGTTCTGTATTGCCTGTTGTCAGGAAAGAGAACAAAGACTTTTGGAACAATTCTTTTTATGACAATACGAACAATAAATTGGCGAAATCCAATGATATGATTACTGCTAAGTTTGAGGAGGTTAGTGGTATTTTCGAAAGAAGAGTGGCAGAAGAAGGTATAAATGCATCTCATTTAGGTGCTCAAGCAGCTCAAGCAGCTATCGAATCTTCTGGAATTGACCCTGAAACATTAGACTATCTTATTGTTGCTCATAACTTTGGTGATGTTAATTCAGGATCTATTCAATCTGATATTTTACCAAATTTGGCTGCTAAAGTAAAACAGGAATTAGGTATTAAAAATTCTAGGTGTGTTGCTTATGATATTTTGTTTGGCTGTCCCAGTTGGATTCAGGCATTTATTCAGGCAGAATATTATATTAAATCAGGAGATGCAAAACGTATTATGGTTGTTGGAGCAGATACGGTTTCCCGAATGACTGACCCACATGATATTGATGGGATGTTGTTTGCTGATGGTGCTGGTGCTGTAATTCTAGAAAGTTTTGAATCAACTGAACAAGATCCCAAAGGTGTTCTTTCGCATTTAACGGTTTCAGATTGTGTAGGTGAAGCAGAATATTTAAAAATGGGTTCTTCCCTTAAACCTGAAGTTGAAGGGATATATATACGAATGTATGGTAAAGGAGTTTTTCGTTACGCAGTCACAAAAGTTCCAATGGCGATGAATGAATGTTTAGAAAAAGCAGGTTTAAAACTTGAAGATGTTGATAAATTTGTAATACATCAGGCCAATGTAAAAATGAATAAAATAATCCTTAAAAGATTATATGAATTGAATGGATATGAAGATTACCCAGAAGAAATGATGCCTTTGGTAGTGCAGAATCTCGGTAATAGTTCTGCAGCTACAGTTCCCACAGTATTAGATTTAATTCTGAAAGGGCAAATGGGCGATCATTCAATAAGTAAAGGAGATGTCGTTGTTTTTGCATCAGTCGGCGCAGGGATGCATGCAAATTGTATTGTATATAAGCACCCTTAATATAAACCGAATGTTTTTATAAATGTTTGGTTTGATACATTTGTTTTTTTAGTTAAATAATAAATTCAGAATAATGATTGCTTCTATTCAAGTGATGTTGAAAGCTCACATTTTGGATGTGAAAGGTAAAAAAGTTGAAGAAAAATGTTTGAAACAATTGGGCATTAATACCGGAAAGGTAATCAGTTCGAAACTTTTTTCTGTCAATTATGATGCTTCTCAAAGTCAGTTAAATGATTTTGCAACAAGATGTATCAAAGATGTAGTAACAGATGAAATTCTTTTAAATGAACTTTACCAAACACAGGAATTTCAAACTTGTATAGCGATTGCTAAACTGCCTGGTGTAACTGATGATGAAGGGACTTCTGCTCAAATGGCTTGGGTTGACTTTTTTAATATCAAAGCAGATGTTAATACTCAGCATATATTTACACAAGAGATTTATTATTTCCAAAACAAGCTTTCTGAAAAAGATCTGGAATTAATTGCAAAACGGCTTTTAGGCAACCCATTAATAAATCATTTTACTTTTGTGATTCAGGATGATTCAGGAAATTTGTCTTTTTCTCCATATGTTCCTGAAGTTAAAATGAATGCTGATGATACTACAGAAACAGTTAATCTTGACTTGAATGATGCCGATTTAGTAAGATTGTCTAAAGAGAAGGTACTGGCTTTAAATCTTGCTGAGATGAAAGCAATTGTAGCTTATTATAAGGACAATCAAACCATACTTGAACGACAAAAAGTTGGCCTTTCATCTGACCCAACCGATTGTGAACTAGAAATTCTTGGTCAGACTTGGTCGGAGCATTGCAAGCATAAAGAATTTAATGCTGTAATTCATTATAAAAATACTGAAACTGGTGAGGATAAAACCATTAATTCTCTTTTTAAAACTTTTATTAAAGGGACAACTTCTAAAGTTCAGGAAAGTCTTGAGGCAAATCAAAATGAATGGTTAGTAAAAGTTTTTTCTGATAATGCCGGAGTCGTAAAAGCTACAGAAGATAAATTATTTGTTTGGAAAGTTGAAACACATAATTCTCCTTCTGCTCTTGATCCTTACGGAGGTGCTATTACTGGTATTTTAGGAAATAATAGAGATCCGTTAGGAACTGGAATTGGTGGTGCACGCTTTTTGTTTAATACTAATGTACTTTGTTTTGGGAACCCAGATTATGACAAACCTTTATTAACGGGACAATTACACCCACGTCAAATTATGGAGGGAGTAGTTTCAGGGATTGAAGATGGCGGGAATAAGTCAGGAGTGCCAACTGTAAATGGATCAGTTGTTTTTGATGATAGGTATAGTGGAAAACCTTTAGTTTATTGTGGAACAGGAGCTTTAATGCCATATGATTACAAAGGAATGCCCTCATGGGAAAAGCCAATAGATGCAAATGATAGAATTATTGTTGCTGGTGGACGTGTAGGTAAAGATGGAATTCATGGCGCTACTTTTTCATCTATTGAAATTGATGAACATTCTCCTTCTTCGGCAGTGCAAATCGGCAGTCCTATTACCCAGAAAAAGGTAGCTGATTTTATGATTAAAGCTTGCCTAAAAGGTCTTGTCAAATGCAGTACTGATAATGGTGCAGGAGGTTTATCGTCATCTATAGGTGAACTTGCAACAATATCTGGTGGAGCAATTGTAAACCTGGAGAAAGTTCCACTTAAATATGCTGGACTTAAACCATGGGAAATATTTGTTTCTGAATCTCAGGAACGAATGTCTTTGGTTGTTGAATCGAGACATTCAGAAGCACTTTTTGCTTTGGCAGAATCTATGGAAGTGGAGCTGACAGACATTGGAAGTTTTACTAATAGTGGCTTTCTTGATATCCGGTATAATAATAAAAAAGTTGCATATTTGAACATGCATTTCCTACATGAAGGAGACCCCCAGAAAGTCATGTATGCACACTGGGAAAAATTAAAGTTGACAGAACCTGTTTTGCCAGATCATATGGACTATAATCAAATATTGTTGAATTTGATGGGGTCTTTGAATATATGTTCTAGGGAGGCAATTATACGTCAATATGACCATGAAGTAAAAGGTAAAACTATTATAAAACCACTCATGGGGCCTAAAGGGAAAGCCCCTCAGGATGCTGCAATTATGCGTTTTGGTTTTGATAGTTTTGAGGGTGTTGCTGTATCCAATGGAATTCTTCCACGCTATGGGGATATTGATGCCTATCAAATGTCAGCCGGTGCTTTTGATGAAGCAATTCGCCAAATTATTTCTGCTGGAGGGAGATTGCCTAATACCAATGCTAATGATGGTGT
>JAKVCV010000030.1 GCA_022448945.1 Saprospiraceae bacterium | reverse complement strand
TTTAATGCATACCCATCTGGAAAGGTTAATTCAATAGATACTACTTTTAGTGGTTTATTTTCAGAAGCCAGTTTTTGGACATCTACCTCAAATGATTCCACCACTGCATGGCGGCGTAGACTTTTTAGTTCATCTGTCGGAGTAACCAAAGGGTATGCTGATAAAACTATGGGCTTCTCGTGTCGTTGTATTGAAAATTGAGTATGCTGTTGATTATTTGATTTATATTTATTATTAAGTTATTCCTAATAGTATAATTTTTAGATTTTTAGATTTTTTTATATTTCTTATTTCGTTAATCGTTAATACTTTATAAAATGAACAATTCATTTCTAATCATTCTTTTTTCTACAATTTTTTATGTGGCTACTGCCCAGCAAAATCTTTCGCCAAAGCAATTGTTGGAGCTCAACAGAGTATTTCCTGTAGGTATAACGAAAAACCTGGAATCTGTTGTGTATGGTGTTTCAAAATACAATCTGAAGGGAAATGTAAAGTTAACTAAATATTATTTGAAATCCTTGGATGGTGGAGAAAAGGAGGAAATTGAAGGAGATACTGAAAAAGTTGCAGATAAGCATGTTTCGCCTGATGGCAAAAAAAGGATAGTTATTAAGAATGTTAAGATAAACAAGGTTTCAGGTCAGGATTATTATCCGGAACTAAAAAACACAGATGTTAAGATTTACGAAAGTTTGCAATATCGGCACTGGGATAAGTGGGAAGATGGAGAATTTTCACATGTTTTTATTGAGCCTGAAGGTGAAGGTGAAATAGCGCCAATAGATATTATGTTTGACGAACCTTATAATTGTCCTCAAATGCCTTTTGGTGGTGATGAGGATTATCTTTGGGGCCCTGAAGGAAAGCGTCTTATTTATGTGACCAAAAAATTACATGGAACTGCTTATACACAAAGCACCAATACAGATATTTTTGAATATAACCTGGAAACAAAAAAAACAATCAATCTTACAAAATATAATAAAGGATATGATACATCACCGGCTTTTTCTTCAAAAGGTATAATGGGGTGGCTACAAATGAAGCGTGATGGTTATGAATCAGATAAAAATGATATCATAGTACGTATTAAGGATGGAGATTTAAATCTTACTAAAGATTGGGACGGCACAGTTAATAGTTTCATTTTTAATAATGCTGGAGACAAAATCTATTTTAATGCTCCTGTTGATGGAACAGTTCAATTGTTTGAGTTAATAGTTCCAGAAACAGTTGAAACAGAAATTATATCACCAAAAAAAATTACCAAAGGAAGGTTTGATATCAATGGAATTGTGGGTCAAAGCCGTAATAAATTAGTTGTATCTCGTTGCGATATGAATCATGCATCAGAACTTTATACAGTTGATCTGGAAAGTGGAAAAATGCAGCAACTAACCTATGAAAATGAGCATATATATAGTAATATCAATATGAGTAATATCGAGAAACGTATAGTCAATACAACTGATGACAAAGAAATGCTTACTTGGGTCATCTATCCTCCAAATTTTGATAAAAACAAAAAATACCCAACTTTGCTTTATTGTCAGGGTGGGCCGCAGGGTGCATTGAGTCAATTTTATTCTTTCCGATGGAATTTTCAGGTTATGGCAGCACAGGGTTATATAATTGTAGCCCCTAATCGTAGGGGTATGCCAGGGTACGGAGTAGAATGGAATGAACAGATTAGTGGTGATTATGGAGGGCAGAATATGAAAGATTATTTATCAGCAATAGATGAATTAGCTAAAGAACCTTATGTTGATAATAATCGATTAGGGTGTATTGGTGCTAGTTATGGAGGGTATTCTTGTTTTTATCTTGCTGGCATTCACAAGCGGCGTTTTAAGACCTTTATTGCACATGATGGTATTTTTAATTGGAAATCCATGTATGGAACAACTGAGGAGATGTTCTTTGTAAACTGGGACATGGGTGGCCATTATTGGGATAAGGACAATAAAATTGCTCAGCGTAGTTTTAATGAATATAATCCCATAGAACATGTAGATAAATGGGATACCCCAATCATGATCATTCAAGGAGGAAAGGATTATAGAGTGCCTATAGGCCAGGGGCTTGAGGCTTTTAATGCTGCGCAGTTGAGGGGTATTAAAAGTAAATTACTTTTCTTTCCTGAAGAAAATCATTGGGTCTTATCAGTCCAGAATGCACTAGTTTGGCAGAAGGAATTTTTTAAGTGGTTGAAAGAAACGCTTTAATAATCTAAAATATATATAGGCGTATTAATCCCAATTTCTTTTTTCCATTATTTCAGCTATTTTAACAATGGTTTTTGTGGCAGCAACTATTGATTCAAGTGCTACATATTCATACCTACTGTGGAAATTAAGTCCTCCAGCAAAAATGTTGGGGCACGGGAGTCCCATAAATGATAACCTAGACCCGTCTGTGCCTCCACGAATTGGATTTGTAATTGGTTTCATTCCTAAAGCAGAAATGGCTTCTTTAGCAATATCAACAATATGCATTACTGGTTTTACTTTTTCAGCCATATTGTAATATTGGTCTGTTAATTTAAGACTAATACGGTTGTCAAATTTAGTATTAAAATGGTTTACTAAATCTTCAATGAACAGTTTTTTTGCCTTAAATTTTTCGGTGTCGTGGTCGCGGATAATATATCGTAATTCTGTTTTATCAACATTGCCATTAATAGAAGTTAAATGAAAAAACCCTTCATAGCCCTCTGTTTTTTCTGGGACTTCGTTTGTCGGTAATTCTAGCATTAACTGAGCCGCAATGTACATAGAATTGACCATTTTATTTTTAGCAGAACCAGGATGAACAATTTTTCCTTGTATATCGATTTCAGCATAAGCAGCATTGAAGTTTTCGTATTCAATTTCTCCTGGAATTGAGCCATCCATAGTATAAGCCCATTCTGCGCCAAATTTTTCAACATCAAATAGATCTGCTCCACGACCTACCTCTTCGTCAGGAGTAAAGCATATACGAATTTTACCATGTTTGATTTCTGGATGATTAATGAGGTATTCCATTGCCGATACAATTTCTGTTACACCGGCTTTATCATCAGCCCCTAATAATGTCATACCATTTGTAGTGATCATTGTTTGACCGATGAACTGTAGCATTTCAGGAAATTCACTGGTTCTCAGAATAATACCCCCTGTTTCGTTTAGGACTAAATCTTTACCATCGTAGTTTTCCCAAACTTTTGGTTCGCATCCAGTTGCAGTGAAATCGGGAGAAGTGTCTACATGGGCAACAAATCCAATTGTTGGTATTTTTTTATCTGTATTTGCAGGTAATGTAGCCATAATATAACAATGTTCATCTATCTCAACATCACTTAGGCCAATTCTTTTTAGTTCTTCAACGATTTGATTTGACAAGTTGAATTGTTTGTCTGTGCTTGGGATTTTTTCGACTCCGAATTTAGATTGGGTATCAACTTTTACGTAGCGAAGAAAGCGGTCTAAAATCTGTTCTTTCATTGTTATAAATTATTCTATTGAGCATTATTCTGATAAAAAACGCAAGATAATTAAAGAAAAGAAATTATTGAAGTGGATAATTGTATTTATCAGACTTTTATAAAAAGGTTTTAAAACTCCCCCCGATATTTTGTTTGTAATGCATATAGGAAATTTCGCAAAAATTGATCTTTGCATTTACGATATTGTCTTTGGCCAGGTTTTCTAAAAAGAGCACTTAATTCATGTTTACTGATATTCATATGCACCAATTTGTATATATCAATTATGTCAGTGTCTTTTAGATTTAGTGCAATCTTTAATTTTCGAAATATAATATTATTTGTAAGTGTCTTTTCGGGTTTTTTTTGTTCGCCTTCTTTCTTTCCTCTTTTATAATTTATAAATCCATTTAGGAAAATAGCAAGATGTTTGTCATTTATTGTTTTATAGTCAGGGTCTTCTTCTTTTTTTAACCAATTACATATCAGTTCTCTGTTTACAACACAATCAGCTAAAGCAAATAACTCTATCATTTTTGAATCATTAAAATTGAAAATATATCTGATTCGCCTAATGATGTCATTGTTTTCCATTGTGTTTATGTTTATATAAGGCTATTTAATAATAGATACTGTTTGAATTGTTTGAATATCAGAATTTGTTTTTGCTTTTACTATATAAAAACCCTGTTTAAGTA
Source organism: Saprospiraceae bacterium (assembly GCA_022448945.1). Lineage (GTDB taxonomy): Bacteria > Bacteroidota > Bacteroidia > Chitinophagales > Saprospiraceae > Aureispira. The sequence continues at coordinate 30,984 of JAKVCV010000030.1, read as the reverse complement.
GTGACAAGTTAATTGTTAAATTTTTAGCACTACATTTTTTTGTTAGCACATTTTTCCCAGTAAGATCATAAAAAGTTATTTCTCTTAGTATTTCTGAAGCTGAAACATTTATAATATTTGATGTAGGATTAGGAAAAAAAGATATATTAATATCCTCTTTCTGGGTAGGTATTGTTGAAGTATATAATGTGCAAGAAAATGTAGAACCAGTTTCTATATATCCTTGTGGTGTAAGATTTTTGCCAGTAAACCCAATATAATCTAGTGGATATCTTGTTGCTCTAAAAACATTGTTTTGACTAACTGTAGTATTTTGTGCTGCTGGTCCTGAAGGTGTTACAGGGTTGACATATTCCCATACTATATTACCAAGATAATCTACTTCAAATAATCTTCCTGGGCGACCTTCACAAATTAAAGTGTTGGAATTGGGCAAACGATGTGCCCCTGAAATATTTGATGAATAAAAGTTCGAAGGGATTGGGGCCTGGTAAGTCCAGTGAAAAGAAGAAGGCCCGTATGCGCCTCCTGTATAATTGTAATTGCCTAGGCTATCAACAGTAGGATTAATTACATTTACATTGGAATAATTGCTGCCAACTTTATTATTGAAAACCATAATCATACCACCATCCGTCATAGCGTTAGGTATCCAATTTGCATCATGTTGATTGAATAACTTTTGATTAATAGCTGTTCCTTGGTCGTAGGCCTGTGGGTTGCCCCAGCGATATAGCAAGTCACCTCCTTTGTTGTAGTTGCCTCCAGTATGACTTGCGGCCTCTGCAGTACTAGTGGAGTGGTCTATAACCCAAAATTCACTGAAGTGATGATTACTCAAAATAATTTGATCGAAATCGGCATTATAGTGAACACTATTAATATGTAACCAATCACTACTGTTAGGGTTTTTAGGAATAAAATTTATATTAATAAGTTCTGGTGAGTTGCCAACATTTCCATAATTGTCTTTTGTGCTATCTGCATCTTGAACTAAGTGGTCCCATACTTTCCATTCCCAAACAATAGAACCTCCGCCATTAATGTAATCAGGTGCTATTTCTACAATTTTTTCAGACCATACCGTTGCCCCAGACGTAGTTCTTCCTGCCTGTATTGCTTCTGCATTTGTTTTAGAATCCCATACAATAGCTAAAATATTTCCATTGGGCAAATAATCAATATCATGGTGTTGGCATTCTAGGGTAGAAGAAATCGTATAACTCCATATTATATTGCCATTCCAATCTATCATTTCTATAAGCCCACCACTTCCACCTGCCGTAAAGGTGCTGTTGTTTAATTTTCCAGTCCTCAATAAGTTGCCATCGTCAAGTATGTAAGCAGAAAGGGCTGGCCTAAAAGTAGAATTCCAACTATGTACTTTTTCTCCACAGTTGTCAATTAAGTATGTTGTGGTATTCGTTGTAGGAGCAAATAAGGTGTAGCCATTATAAGAATCAGGCGTATTTGTGAAGAGTCCAATAGTTTGTTGTGCAAGTAAGAGATTGCAATAAAGTAGAAAAAATAATAATAATATTGATTTCATCTAAAGTTTTTATTTTTTAATTACATTACAAATAATTTATAATCAACTAATTATAGTTTTATTTATATTTAATATATAAAAGAATATGAGTATATTGTATTTTGTTTTAGTGCAGTCTTGATTTATAATTGTATTATGAAATAGTGAAAATACTTATTTTAAGTTATAACACTTGCATTATTCTTAACTATTTAAATTACGAATTTTATGAAATTATTGAATCGACTTGGATTACTTATTGTAATTTTTATTAGTCTCTCTTATCAGTCGTTCGGACAATGTACAGTTAATTTTAATTGGACTGTGAATCCACAAACTAATGCAATTTCTTTCAATGCTACAACTTTTGGGCTAGATACTACAAGTACGGTGTATTCTTGGGATTTTGGCGATGGCAGTACGGGATTTGGTGTTAATCCAACACATAGCTATAATGGCTTAGGTTACTATACTGTTTGTCTTACAGCCTCAGATTCTAATTGTACAGTTGTTTATTGTGATTCTGTAAGTGCACTTGGAACTAATCCTTGTGCAAATTTTGCATCTTATTTTACGCATTCTATAAATGGCAATAGCGTAACCTTTTCTAGTACTGTAAATGGAGGAACAGCGCCATTTAATTATCAATGGCAATTTGGGGATGGAGGTTATAGTTCTTTAGCTAACCCTTCATATACTTATAATTCAGCAGGTGTTTATAGTGTAATATTGGTTGTAACGGATGCTAATGGTTGTATTTATACAGCTTGGGATTCGATAATAGTAGGCTCTTCTAGCCCTTGTTTAGGAGCTACAGGAGGGTATCAATATGCAGTCGGCACGAATGGTTTAACGACTTTTTACCCGTATACTTCTGGCTTTTCAAATACCTTTCTTAATTATTCATGGACCGTAAATGGGACAATTTCAGGAACATCGACGGGAGCTAATTGGCAATCAACGCTTATAAATGGGTGGAATATTGTTTGTGTTACTATAACAGATTCAATTTGTACTTATACTTACTGTGATTCTATTTTTGTTCAAGGTCAAGGAAGTCCTTGTGCAGGCTTTAGTGCTTCTTATTCTTATACTGTTAATGCAAATACCGTAGATTTTACAAGTACTATAATAGCAGGGACGGCGCCATTTAATTATCAATGGCAATTTGGGGATGGAGGTTATAGTGCTTTATCCAACCCATCACATACTTATAATGGACCAGGTATGTATGGTGCCCTATTAGTTGTAACTGATGCCAATGGTTGTGCTTATACAGTTTATGATACGGTAATTGTAAATACACCCTGCAATCAAAACATTGTAAACCTTACTATTAATTTAGATAATTATGCATATGAAACATCCTGGGATTTAAGAGATGTACAAGGTTTTGTTATAGCTAGTGGTTCAGGGTACACTACTAACCAAAATGGGACTACAATTACATCTAGTTTATGTTTACCTACGGATTGTTATACTTTTAATATTTATGACTCCTATGGTGATGGAATTTGTTGCCTATACGGTCAAGGACATTATTCACTTACAGATGTTAATGGAAATGTTCTGGCATCAGGAGGTGCTTTTGGATATACTGAAACTCAAACGATTTGTGTTGGTGGGGCTACTAATCCATGTACTGGTATGACAACTAGTTTTACATCTACAACAAATGGTAATGTTGTAAGTTTTAATACTAATGCCACCGGTTTACAATATGTATGGGATTTTGGAGATAATAGTTTTGGCTCTGGATCGAATCCTGTTCATACATATGCAAATGCGCCTGCTTCGGGATATTATATTGTTTGTTTGACAGCTTATGATACTATAGGTTGTGTAGCAACATATTGTGATACAGTTGTGGTTAATCCATTGCCATGTAATAATAACATGGCAACACTTACGCTTTACTTTGATAATTTTGCATATGAAACATCTTGGTCTATTACAGATCAAAATAGTAATGTAATATATAGTGGAAGTTCTTATACCCAAGGTGATAATGGTACAACCCTCCATTTGAATTTTTGTTTACCAACCGGCTGTTATGACTTTAATATCTTTGATAGCTATGGCGATGGCATTTGTTGCGCATGGGGACAAGGATATTATGCGTTAACTTCTGCTTCTGGTACCACATTAGCAAGTGGTGGTGCATTTGGATATTCTGAACATACTAACTTTTGTGTTGGTGGAGCTACTAATCCTTGTGGTAACTTTAATGCTTCATGGGGTTGGAATGCGTCTTCGAATGGTCAGGTATACTTTAATAGTCAGGTTTTTGGAGGGACAGGGCCTTATACTTATGCATGGGATTTTGGAAACAACAATTTAGCTTCGGGCTCTAATACAACTTTTACGTATTCAAATAATGGTTTTTATTCTGTTTGTTTGACTGTTACTGATGCAAATGGTTGTACAGCAGTTTATTGTGATTCTATTATGGTAAACAATGCCCCGAATAATAATAGTACACCATGTAATGGTTTATCGGTGGATATGAATATTTTCCAAGACTCTTTAAATCCATTTTTATTGTATATGCAGCCTGTTGTAAATAATGCATTACCAAATACAAATTATTATTTTGTTTGGGATTTTGGTGATAATACTGGAGCCTTTGGTGGATATCCGGTCCATCAATATAATAATTGGGGCTCATATATAGTTTGTATTACAGCTTTGGATTCTATGAATGGCTGTATCGCTTCATTTTGTGATACTATTACTATAGATTCAGCAGGAAATTTCAGCCGTAATATAAATTATAAAGATGTTAAACCAGGATTTATGGTAAACACATTACAGGCTGAAATCAACATTAATACTAGTTTAACTTCCTTAGGAACTGAAAAAATATCATTTGGTCTATATCCTAATCCAACATCAAGCGTAATTAATCTAAATGTGAATACTCAAGAATTTGCGAATGCAAAGGTTTCTATATTGGATGTTACAGGTAAGTCTGTGTTAGAAACTTCTATGAATATTCAACCAGGGATGACACAAACAATATTAGATGTTCATTCAATATCATCAGGTGTTTATTTCATTAATTTAATGAGTGAAGGATTTAATAAAACTATTCGGTTTATACGAGAATAGTTCACACCGATAATAGCAATTTCTTGTAAGTTTAATATAAGTATCGAAGTATTTAAAAGGTCAGAACTCATCAAGTTCTGGCCTTTTTTTATTATTTAGAAATACTAATGGGCTGTTGCCAGCTTTTATTATCGGTTTTTATAATCAGATAATATAATCCTGTATTAATAGAACTAAAATCTAGATAATATTCTTTTTGATGACTATCATATTCGAATTGATCAATAAGTTGGCCAGAGACATTAAATAATTTTGCAACTAATTTGGAAGGACAAATATGTTCAAAACGAATCGTTGCTTCATTTTTTATGGGGTTGGGGAATAAAATTAATTCTTGTTGAGTATCATTAATTATTTGAGAAGATGTCGTAAATGGTAAGTTGCAATTGCTATTGTTTTTTACTTCACACCATCTTAATGAAAATTCTTGAACATAAAGGTTAGTAATGGCTGCATCGTGTATTATAAGCGTGTTTTCGTCATTATCTTCTTCTGCAGCGGTAGTCCAATTATGTGAACCAGTAATCACTTGAGGATCGGAAAGTGAATTTCCTGCATCAATAATTGCGTATTTGTGATGTAAAGCAAAACTGTGATTGTCTGCAAGAATATTTACGCCCTCACTAACCAATAAATTATATTCAGAACCTATATCGTTTATGTTTTGCATTAAACCATGTTCTAATACTCCTGAATTATGTGCGTTTATTACAGCTGCCCCTAAGTCATTTCTAGTAAATGAAAACAAACAAAATTCCAAATCATAATCAGCAGAATTTAATGCTGATTCAATTTTACTTGTAGTGTTGTCACCTGGAGAGAAGTATAATTCAATTGTTCTGCCACCAATATTAAAAGTATGAGGCGTGTTATCGGTTTTCTGAGATCCTACTTTCGAAAGGGTAGAGTCGTAATTTACAGAACTGCTTCCCCACATTTCTTCAAATTCCAGGGTATAGGCCTGAGCCAATGCCTGATCTTGAATAGCTAGGCAATTGTTATAATTATTATACATGTCTGTGTAGGTCCAGTTCATTGAGCTAGTCCATACCCAGGATTGGTTTACACTATCAACATCTATGAGCATAAATTTATTATGCATATGATCATTAGGGTTAACATAAAACACTGGAAACGGAGGAGCAGGGTCTAAGGCATAATTGCTGGTTCCTATATTTGCTATATAACGTACACGAATTCCATTATTATGGGCGGCAGTTAAAGCTGAAACTATAGCGGCTCTCGAGTTGTTATATAAGGCTATATCAATAGTACTTGTTGCCTGATTAATCATATTAATAATTTCATCTTTAATATTGTTACCACCAGAAGCTATATAAGGCGATTGGCCAGAAGAATATGTAGAATCAACGCCTTTATTGAAAATGACGTTTATAACACCAGTAGAGTTCGATTGCGTACTATAAAGTTCAATTTTGCCAAAAAGCGTATCTTTGTTATTGATAAGAACTGGGCGTGCAAAATAAAAAGTGGCAGGGTTTAAATTTATCAGTTTTGCACGATGATTAATAGGGTTAACTGAATTTCCGTGTACTATACCGAACTCCAATTCTTTAGTTAATCCATATTGAATAGCAGGTATGCCTTTTTCAGTACTTTCCCACGATAATTGAAAACTAGTTTTTGTTATTTCAGTTTGACTTATATTATTGATTTTGTTTTGCCCGCTTAGAAGTATAGGAATTAGTAAAATTATTAAAATTAGGGTTTTCATTATTTTATAATATTTATGTTGATTAAGGTATGATTTTAAACTATTGTTTAGAGGTTAATAAAAAATCTATTTCCAATTATTAAGTGTTAATCATAAACAATTATTTGGGGTGCTTAAATATTTTTTATAGATTTTGTTGTCTTAAATCTACTAATTTGTAATCTAATGATATATAAATGGAATCAAAATACAATTAAAGTTATGAAAATTATATTACTAATGGTTATTAGTTTTTTTTCAATTTATTTAAATGGACAACCACTACAGAAAGAATGGGTCAACACTATACCGGGTAGCCTCTATGAACAAACGAGTAGTATGGCACTAGCACCATGTGGTGATTTGTACGTAGTGGGGTTTTTTCAGGAGTATTTTGGGAGTATTAGTGCTACTGGTGGAGAAGATGGGTTTGTAGCAAAGTTTAGTCAAAATGGCAATCTAATATGGATCAATCAACTTAATGGTAGTAGCGTAGATCGTCTTAATGGTATTGCAGTACAGGATGACAATCAGATTTATATAGTTGGAGAATTTAAAGGTACTGTATATTATAATAATGATAGTTTGGTTAGTCAGAATGAGATGGATTTAATTTTAGTTAAAATTGATAGCTCTGGAACTATACAATGGGCAAACGCTGGGGGTGGGCTAGGGTATGAAAGTGCCAATGATATTTGTTTGTCAGAAAATGGCAATTTGTGTGTTACGGGTTATTTTGAAAATGATTTAAATATTGATACCACTACAATTCAGGGAAACGGTCTTAGAGATATATTTATTGCTACATTTGACCAGATGGGGAATTTAATCTGGTTGCGATCAATAGGAGGGCCGGCATTTGAAGATGGACGTGCTATTGTTACAGATAATATAGACAATATATATATTACAGGCGCTTTTAGGGATCTTATGTTTTTACCAGGAAATGATACTTTATTTGGTGTTGGTAGTTACGATGCATATGTAGCTAAAATTGATAAAAATGGTATTCTTCAGTGGATCAAAACTATGGGAGGAGCTGCTGCAGATGAGGGTGTGGATATAAATGTTGATGCAAATCAGGATATTTATGCAGTAGGTTGGTATGATCGTTCTATGATTGTTGATTCAATTACTTTGAATGGTGAAAAAGAAGAAGATGGCTACATTATTAAGTTTGATGTAAATGGAAATGTACTTTGGTCAAGTTCTTTGGCTGGTGAATTTGATGAACGCGTTTATGCCGTTGACTTTGATGCTTCTAATAATGTATATATAATGGGTACATTAGATAGTGTTTTGATACTAGGTGCCGATACATTATATAATAGGCATTTCAATAGACCTACCGATATTTTTATTACTAAATTCGATCAATATGGAACCTGTATATGGGCACAGGATTTTGGATATGATTACAATGATTTTGGTTTTGATTTGTTGGTACAAAATTCAAATACTTTGTATTTGACAGGTAGCTTTCAAGATACTACAATATTTATTCAAGATACTATAATGAGCCAATATGGCTATGATGTATTTATTGCTAAATTTAATATCGATACTACAGTAGCAATTCAGAAATTTAGCGGACAAGTAACAAAAGATCTAATAGATCTTCAAATTATACCAAACCCTTCTAAAATTAGTACTAATATTTGTTTCACGGTTACAGAACCCACTGATATTAAGATAAGCCTTAGTGATGTTTATGGTAAAGTGGTTCAATCTTTTCTTTTTAAGGATATGAATATTGGTACACATTTAATACCCTTATTTAAACAAAACAATCAAAATGGTGTTTATTTTTTGAATATTAAATCCAATCAATCCCAATTAAGTAGATCTATTTTATTTATCGAATGAGAGATTAGAATCGAAAGAATAGTTTTTATTTGTAATTTTAATACTCTTTTTATTTTATAATTTAGCCTAAATTAAAAATATATTTGGCAAAGTTTTTATTTTAATTATATCCTGGGGTAAAGTAATCTTAGTATAAAAATAATATTTGATCATACCCAATATACCTGGTTATAAAACTATTACTAAAAAATTTATTATGCGGATTTTTACTTTTTTTATGATTTTTATCATGTTTTTTTGTATCAATAAAATTGTTCTTTCACAATGTTCAGCAGGAGAGACATTAATACAATTAAATATTGTTCCTGATGACTGGGGGTCAGAAATTACTTGGCAATTTACAGGTCCAGGTGGGAGTCCTACATATTCTAGTGGAGGCCCTTATTTTGATAATAACACCACTCCTGTCAATGAAGATGTATGTGTTCCCACGGGAACTCAAGTTATTTTTACCATTTTTGATAGTTATGGTGATGGAATATGTTGTTCAGAGGGAAATGGTTCATATTCTGTAACTGTTAATGGTGTTATGGTAGCCACAGGCGGGGAATATTCAACTAGTGAATCAACTACTTTCTTCGCTCCAGTTTTAGCATATGATATTTCTATGGATCCGATTACTAGTCCTTTCCCAGTTCTTGGAACTGGAGAAACAGTTTCTGTAAAAGGAAGTCTGCGAAATACAAGTAGTACGACAATTTCATCATTAACACTAAGTTATAAGGCTGGTTCAGAACCTGTCGTCACAGAGACTTTTAATGGTTTGTCCGTTGCTCCTGCAGGTGAATATCAAATTGAATTTAGTACTTTGTGGACTCCTTTAGTTACAGGTAATCAGGCAATTAGAGTATGGTTGAATTATATAAATGCGGGCAACCTTGATTTATACAATGATAATGATACTGTAAATATAAATCTTGATGTTTATCAGGGGGCAGTAATTCCTAATAGGATGGATGATTTTTTAGCTGCGCCACCTGTATATAGTACAATTGCAACTTCTTCAAATCAGCTTAATAAACCAACAGATTTAGATTTTCATTCTGATTTGAATAGAAAAGAACTTTGGGTAATTAATGAGGACACTGAAATTACAGGGGGTAGTACGGTAACAATTTTTAATGCAGGGCTTTCTAACCAGTCTTCTGTATATTTAAGAGATGGTAATGCATGGCATTTTATGTCTTTACCAACTGCGCTTGCATTTGGAACCAATAGTAATTGGGCATCATCACCTGGTGTCTATGATGCTAATCATGATGGAGGTGCCCCTTTTACAGGACCTACGCTTTGGTCGAGTGATATGTCCATATATGCTCAAAATGCTGGCCCAGGAACAAATGGGAGTCATCTAGATATGTTACACGAAACACCACATGGGATGGGAATTGCTCATCATAAGGATAATGCATATTGGGTTTTTGATGGAAATTCCGGAAATATTGTTTATTATGATTTTGTTCAGGACCATGGTCCAGGACAATCATATCATGGAGATGCAATCATAAAACGATATCCTCAGGTTTCTGTCCTGAAAGATAGTTATGTGCCCTCTCATTTGATATTAGATAAAAATACTGGATGGTTATATATAGTAGATACAGGTAATGACAGAGTTCTTAGAATGAATACAAATACAGGAACGGTTCAGTCGGCATTAACAGGTTATGAGGCAGTTGCTGAATATTCTCAAATGACTGGTGTCGTTTCTGAAACAGTTATTGATACCGGTTTGACGCGTCCTTGTGGGATTGATATTGTTGATAATAGAATGATTATTGGAGATTATAATACTGGCGATATACGATTTTATGACATTAGTGTTAATCCTGTAAATTATTTGGGGAGTTTATCTACTGGTCCCTCTGGATTGACAGGTCTTAAAATTGGGCCTGAAGGAAATATTTGGTTTACTAATAGGCTTACTAATCGGGTAAGAAAAATAGTGCCTTCAGTAACTACTGATATCGAAGTTGTACAAGAGCCAATGGAAATTCATGTATTTCCTAACCCTGTTGAAGATCAATTAAATTTACATTTTGGTGATAAATTTGATTTTTCTGCTTTAATTAGAATTTCGGATCCTTTAGGTCGGACAATAGTTGAAACCTCATTAAATAATAAAAAGCAAATATCTTTTAATTGTTCAGATTGGTTAGAAGGAATGTATCTTTTGTCTGTTCAAAATGGAAAAGAAAATATTAGCAAAATTATTCAGGTTCGTTAGGTTAAGCATTTTCTATTATGATGCTTTTAATAATTAAATAAGATTAAAACCCTCAAAGGTTTTAATCTTTTTAGTTTTAATTATGATATGAAAGTAACCTTAGAGACCTTGTTTAATTATTTGATTGCGTAGATTGAGTTGGATTCATTATATTTGTCTCAATATTATAAAAAAACATTTTACCTTATTATTAAATAATAATTTTCGCGTGAAAAAAAATAACACTATTTTTTGTATTATAATAGTTTTAATATTTTTTTCTATTACTGCTTGTGTAACAACAAGTACAACAACTAATTCATCAAATAGTGACACTAATTCTACATATTACAATAATAATGGACGGCAAACAATAGTCCGTAAGGCCGGAAATGTAGTAGAAGTTGAACCAACTAAAATTATTTTAGAACCTGATCCTTATTCCGCTTTAGTAGAAATCGAAACCAAGTTTGGTATAATGAAAATTGAATTGTTTTTCGATGCACAAAAACATAGAGAAAATTTTTTAAAATTGTCCAACCAAGGATATTATGATAGTTTGATGTTTCATCGTGTTATAAAAAATTTTATGGCTCAATCAGGAGACCCTAATTCTAGAAATGCACAAAAAGGACAACGTTTAGGTGGTGGTGGTCCACCGCATAAAATTGATTCTGAGTTTGGTCAAAATTATTTTCATATCAAAGGTGCCTTAGCGGCAGCAAGACAACCAGATGAAATGAATCCAGATAAAAAATCTTCAGGTAGTCAGTTTTATATCGTTCAGGGTAGTTCTGTATCACCTATACAATTAGACAAAAACGAACGAAATCACGATATCGTATATACTGAAGAACAGAGGCAATTATATTATAAATTGGGCGGTTCCCCGCAATTAGATATGGAATATACGGTCTTTGGACGTGTTTATGAAGGTCTTGAACTAATAGACAGTATATGCTATAAGACAACCGATGCTTATGCACGACCAATAGATGATATAAGGCTAAAGGTCCGTGTTGTAAGAGACTAGCCTTTATAATGAATTGTTTGTACTATGAAACAAAATCGCTATATTCGCAGGATGAAATTAATAGCTAAGATACAGGATGGTAATATATTGACTTTCCTATGTAAGTCCTATAAGGGTGCTGAATTTATAAAAGAAACGAAAAAGAAATTTATTTTTTTCAATGACTTTGACTACTAGTATAATATAATATGATAATTAATAAAAGCGGTTAGTCAAAAATGTCTAATCGCTTTTTTTTATTTTAAAATAGTAATAAACAAAAGCTTTATAATCACTAAAATATATTTTGACCATTATGTTTTTGAATGAAACAACAAAACGATTTGAAATTGGAGGTGTAGACGTTCTGCAACTTACTCAAGATTATGACACTCCTTTATTTGTCTATGATTCTGCCAAGATAGAGGCACAATATTCAAAGATGAAAAATGCGTTGAAAAAAGTTAAAAAAGTTAAAATAAATTATGCCTGTAAAGCGCTTACTAATATTACTATTTTACGGCTTTTAAAAAACCTGGGTTCGGGGCTTGATGCAGTATCCTATCAGGAAATCAGACTTGGATTGGAGGCAGGGTTTGACCCCAAAGATATTATCTATACACCTAATTCAGTTTCAATTGAAGAACTGGAAGCTTGTATGAAGTTAGGTGTAAAGGTGAATATAGATAATATAGAGACACTAGAATACATGGGAATGAATCATCCTAATCATCCTTTATGCATTCGGATTAATCCTCATATAATGGCAGGAGGACATGCAAAAATCTCAGTGGGCCATATAGATTCAAAATTTGGTATATCTATTCATCAGATGCCATTAGTGGAAAGACTTGTAGATACACTTAATATACAGATAGAAGGAGTCCATATGCATACTGGTTCTGATATTTTAGATGTAGATGTTTTTTCACATGCTGCTGCATTACTTTTTAATGTAGCTCGCAAATTTGATAATTTAAAATACATAGATTTTGGTTCTGGTTTTAAGGTTAAATATAAGGAAAATGATATTGAAACCAATATGGAGGATTTTGGTAATATGATGAGTGAACGTTTCAATGCATTCTGTGAAGAAACAGGAAAAGATCTAACACTTGCTTTTGAGCCAGGTAAATTTTTGGTCAGTGAAGCTGGTTATTTTTTAGCCAGGACAAATGTAATTAAACAAACCACATCGGCTGTTTTTGCGGGATTGGATACGGGATTTAATCATATGATACGACCTATGTTTTATGGAGCACATCATCATATAATGAATATATCAAATCCACTTGGAAAACCTAAAATTTATACTGTTGTAGGTTACATTTGCGAAACTGATACCTTTGGTTGGAATCGCAAAATTAATGAAATCAAAGAAGGAGATATTTTGTGTTTTAAAAATGCTGGTGCATACTGTTTTTCAATGGCATCGAATTATAACAGTAGATATAGACCTGCAGAGGTTTTGATTCATAAAGGAGCGGCACATTTGATTCGAAAAAGAGAGTCTTTTGAAGATCTGTTATATAATCAGACTGACCCTCAATTGGATTTTAATTCAGAAAAAGCTGGTAATTCATAGGGTTTTTGTGTCTTGTTTAAGATAATAGTTCTTCAAGTCCTTCTCCCAGATTAGGTAGGGCACTCATTGCTTCAAACATATCACGTTGATTTTCGCTTTCAAAGAAATCAATCGTAAAAATTTTATTGTATTTATTAAGGACCTTTAGAGATTGTTTTATAGTTCTTCGAATTTCCAAGAAAGGATATTCTTTTATAGTAGCCCAACAATGCTCCACAGCGTAATAAATATTGTAATCAAGTATTTTAACTAGATAAATATTATCAGTAAAAAGTGAAGCCTCTTTAACTAAGGTTATTTCCAAAGCATTAAAAGATTCTTCAAATGACATTCCTAGTTGTGTTTGCATTAAAGTTAGTGCAATATAGTTATTTTCAGATTGCTTGGATTTTACTAGCTTTTCAATTTTGTATTTAAGTTCCTTTTGGTTGTCAGACATCGAAATTTATACATGTAATATAAAATAATAATTTAAATCTAAAATAGTGAAAATAGATTAGAGGAATAAAACTTGAGATGGTTATGCTTTAAAATATTTGATATCATTATTTATTTTTATAATAATCTATCCTGAGTATTATTGAGGTTTAATTAATAATTTTTGTTTCAATTTTTGTATAATATTTCGGTTTAAAATATTTCAAAGTCTAACGAGTAGGTAGGTAGAATCTACAAAAAGATATTCATAGAAACAAAAAGGCCATCAGTTTTAACTGATGGCCTTTTGTAAGAAAATGTATATATATTACAATAAAATTTTATTGAAGAACGAATTTTAATATTGCATAGATTCGGGGGAATTAACTTAAGTTTTCAAGATTTTTATAAAGTGCCATTAGCAAATGATAATTGAAATCTTTTTCTCTACTTTCATCAAGTTTCTTAATCGAACTTACCAGTTGATTTTTAAATTCTGGGTCTTTAGCTATCAATTTATGAAAATTTTCAGAATCTAGCACCCAGAGTTCTGTACCAGCAGCAGCTTCGAAAGAGACATTTGATTTTGTATCATCTAGAAGACTATTTAAGTCAGTAGCGATACTTCCCTCAAGAAATAATTTATCTACTTTCTTTATTTTATTTACAAACGAAGTTTGTTTTATTAAGCCATTAAGTACAAAGTAGATGCTATTGCATTTACTACCTTGTAGTAATAATGTTTCTTTTTTTGAAATCTTACGAACATAAACATGTTCTTGTATAAGATCTTTTAGATCTGGATAGTGAGCAATTTTTTGCTCAGAAGGCCTGTAAGTGTTATATAAGGTAATCATGTTAAAAAGGGGTAAATTATACAATAAATTAACTGGTTAGTACAAATCTGACTTTTATATTCTCATTATTTAGTTACTTATTAGGTTTAATGATTAATGAATACTCAATCCAAAATGTTACCGATTTTTAATTTTTTTATTAATAAATGTAATTATACCATGTATTAAACATTATGCCTAAAAACCATGCCTCTCTTAATTAATTAATCTACAGCGCAATACATATATAAATATATATAATTCAGTTCCGTTTTGAAATTGTTTTCCATAATGAAACGAAAGATGTTGAGATGTTATTATTTAAGAATAGTTTAAATTAATGTTAAAGGTTGGGTACAATATACAGGTTAATTTAAATAATAACAAAAAATAAAGTATTATTTTTTTTTTGTTTTGTTTAATATGAATTATAGAGTATAAAACAAGTCATATCTTTTGCATAAGAAAGCATATTTTCTACCTTTGTAACTTCTATATCTCAAGTCTATAGATGCATTTTCTTTAATGAAAAGCAAATTACTATTTAATCATTTAATTTTAGATTTTGATATTTGTATATCTCTATATTTAATATTTCTAAAATTGAAAAATATCAAATAATAATAATGAAATCATTTAATAAGCTTAGCAGTATTACCGGTTGGTTAATGTTTTTAATAGCTGCTTTTGTGTATATGCTTTCTGCAGAACCAACTGCAAGTTTATGGGATTGTGGTGAATTTATTTCTGCAGCCTATAAATTAGAAGTTGTACACCCACCTGGTGCACCATTGTTTTTAATGATTGGGCGTATGTTTGCATGGGTTGCAACATTTATTTCTGATGATCCTTCTTCAATAGCTTATGCCCTTAACGTTATGTCTGGTATATGTACGGCATTTTTGGTATTGTTTGTCTGTTGGTCGACAATTATATTGAGCAAATTGGCAATGGTAGGACGAAAAGGAATTCCTGAACAGGGAGGACAAACTATAGCTATTCTTGGATCTGGAGTTGTAGCAGCTCTTGCTACTACCTTTGCTACATCAGTATGGTTTTCTGCTGTTGAAGGGGAAGTGTATGCAATGTCTTCTGGATTTTCAGGCCTTGTAATGTGGGCTGCATTGAGGTGGTATATTTCTGATCACCCTAAAGCAGATAGATGGTTGGTATTCATTGCTTATATGATGGGTTTGTCTATAGGTGTTCATTTGTTGAGTTTATTGGCTTTCCCATTTTTAGGAGTATTGTTTTATTATAAGCAAAAAGAACTCCAAAATGGAGAAAATGATTTTACTTGGCAAAGTACATTTATAGGCTTTTTAGGTGGTTTTATTGGTTTGGTTGCTGTTCAATATTTTATTATTCCTAGGTTGCCACAGATGGCTGCTGCCTTTGATTACTTTTTTGTTAATGGTATAGGAATGAGTATGGGTACAGGTGTACTTGTCTTTATTCTTGCTTTAATAGCTGGTGTTGTTGCTACTTTAAGATATGCTCATAAAAAGGAAAATTATTACTTACATTTAGGTACTATGATGTTTGCAATGATCTTGATTGGTTTTTCTTCTTATGGGATGGTTGTCGTCCGTGCTAATGCACAAGCTGCAATAAATATGAATAATCCAAGTGATCCCTATAGTATGTTGTCTTATCTTAATCGTGAACAATATGGTACGCGACCTCTTCTATATGGGCCGCATTTTGCTGCAGATAATAAAAACCAACAGAGAACTTTTGAAAAAGATAAAGATGTATATAGACCAGTGGAAAAAGATGGCAAGCTCATTTATGAGGTTGTTGATGAGAAAATGAATGTAATTTACGACCCAAGTAATATGATGTTATTCCCTCGCTTAGGACATTTAGATAAGGATAGTGATTATAAACAATGGATGGATGTAATAGATAAACCTACAATGCGTGATAATATTAGCTTTTTCTTTGATTATCAAATAGGCTATATGTATTGGAGGTATTTTGCATGGAACTTTATTGGTCGACAAAATGCTTTTCAGGGTGTTTATAATAGCCCAACTAAAGGGAACTGGATTTCAGGCATAGGTCCTATAGATGCAATGAGAATACATAAACAATCAAATTTGCCCGATTATATTAAAAATGAAAAGTCAAGAAATACTTATTACTTTCTTCCTTTTCTTTTTGGTTTGATTGGTTTGTTTTTTCATCTTTCAAAACGAAAAAGAGAGGCTGCTGCTATTGGTGTTTTATTTCTGATGACTGGCTTAGCAATTATTGTATTTACTAACCAGCCGCCTAGAGAACCGCGTGAAAGGGATTATGTAATTGTAGGTTCAATTTTTACTTTTTGTATATGGATGGGTATGGCAGTTCCCTATTTATATGAAAAATTTAAAGAAAAAATTGCAGGTAATATTGCAGCAATATTGGCTACTTTGTTAGTGTTGATTGCCCCTCTTATTATGGGCTTTCAGAATTGGGATGATCATTCAAGGGCACGCCAATATGGTGCCAGGGACTATGCTATTAACTTTTTAGAATCTTGTGCGGAGAATGCACTTGTTTTTACATATGGAGATAATGATACATATCCTCTTTGGTATGCTCAAGAAGTAGAAAATATTCGTCCTGATGTGCGTGTTATCAACTTTAGCTTATTAGCAGTTGATTGGTATATTGATCAATTGCGTAGAAAAATTAATGAATCACCAAAGGTTGAAATGACTATTCCTAAATCGGCATATAAGGGCAGAAAGCGCAACTATTTGCCATTTGTTCCAATTACTGAAAAGTCTGTTAACCTTCATGATGTTGTTAAAATTATAGGTGATGTTGATAAACTTGGACCAAACAAACAAAAACTTGATGTTCGGCTTCTTGATCAATTTGAAAGTATTATTCCTGCCAGAAATGTTTATTTGCCAGTTGATAAAGAAAAAGCAATATCAAATGGTGCGCTTCCTGCAAGTATTCCTGATTCTATGATTCTTGATAAAGTGAATTTTAAATTAAAAGCTGGTCAATATATGATGAAGGATGAGATTGCACTTATAGATATCATATCGACTAATGCAAAACGTGGATGGGAACGCCCTATATATTTTGCTGTAACCTGCAGGCCAGAAAAAATAATGGGACTTAAGGATTATTTGATGCTTGAAGGGATGGCTTTAAGAATTGTACCATTTAAAACGCCTAGTCAGCCTTCAATGGCTATTTTAATGGGTAAAGTTGATACTGATTTAATGTTTGAGAATATGGTCGGCACTTCAGAACAACCCGGTAAATTTAAATGGGGTGGTTTTGACCAAGAAGCCTTTTTTATTAATGAAAGTTATATGCCTTCTGTACATAGCCTGCAATATGGCTTTATTCGTTTAATTGATGCGCTTATTAATGAAGGTAAAAATGAAAAAGCTATTGCTTCAGTAGATAAGTTTTTTGAATCTTTCCCACATTTTAATTTTCCTTATGATCAAAATAGAATGGGTTTACAGGCAATTCGATTCTATTATACTTTAGGGGAAGTTGAAAAGGCTCAAAAGGAATTAAGAACACTAACCTCCGCATTAGTGAATCGTATGAATTTTTATGTTGGTTTATTAGAACCAGACAGATCGATTTTCGATAGGGATATGAGAGAGACAATAGGTATGGTTCAAGGCGCAATGCAACTCCTTGGTTCTAGTACTGACGAAGCTTTTAAGGAAGAAATTACAAATGAATTAAAAGTTTTCATCCCTAATCAGGCACCTTCTCCTGTTGTGCCAAATAATTAGAATTAAATATAATCATAACAATATATAAATGACTGCTTACAAATTGTAAGTAGTCATTTTTTTATATCATATCATTTTCAATATTTGTAATCGCAAGGATTATGATGCCATAATAGGCATCTTTTCTATTCACACATTTATCCTTATCTTTGTGTAAATTGTACCAAATGACATTTAATGACTTAAATATAAATACACCATTGCGTAATGCACTTGATGATTTGAAGCTTACGCAACCAACTCCAATTCAAATAAAGGCATTTCCTTTATTGATGTCTGGAAGGGATCTTGTAGGTATTGCACAAACTGGAACAGGTAAAACTTTTGCATATATGTTGCCTATTCTGAGGCAATTGAAGTATTCAGATCAAAAACACCCACGTGTTCTTATTGTTGTACCAACTCGAGAATTGGTCGTTCAGGTTATGGGTGAGATTGAAAAACTATCTTCATACATGAATGTAAGAACTCGTGGGGTATATGGAGGTGTTAATATAAATACTCAGAAAGATGGGTTAGCCTCAGGAATGGATATATTAGTGGCTACTCCTGGAAGATTAGTAGACTTAGCACTTAGTAGGGGAGTAAAGCTCAAAAAAATTAAGCAGTTTGTAATAGATGAGGTGGATGAAATGCTTAATCTTGGTTTTCGTAAACAATTGAATGACATACTTGATCTTTTACCAGAACGTCGTCAGAATATCCTTTTTTCTGCCACTATAACTAAAGAAGTAGATACCTTAATTAGAAATGTTTTTGAAAACCCGCATAAAATAGAAATTGCTGCTTCGGGTACTTCAGCAGATGGAATTAAGCAGGAAGCATATCTAGTGCCGAACTATAATACAAAAATCAATTTGCTAAAACATTTGCTTTCTTCGGATAAAAAATGGGCTAAAGTTCTTGTGTTTGATTCAACAAAGAAGATGGTTGATTTATTATTTGAAACCCTTGAACATGAATATCCTGGACAAATAGGAGTTATACACTCCAATAAATCTCAAAATTATCGATTGCGCACTGTCCAAAAATTTGATATGGGAGAATATAGAGTCTTGTTAGCTACTGATTTGATCGCACGTGGTCTTGACTTTGATGGCATTACTCATGTCGTTAATATTGATACCCCTGACGACCCCGAAAACTATATTCATAGGGTAGGGCGAACTGCAAGAGCAAATGCTGAGGGTATTGCTGTTACTTTTGTTAATCAAATCGAAATTACAAAGGAATTATATTATTTGAAATCAATAGAAAATTTAATGAATCAGAAAATTGATATTCTGCCATTACCTAAAAATTTAGAAATCTCTACAAACCTCATTGAGTATGAAGTTCTAACTTATCAACAAAGAAATGCCACAAAAGATGTAAATTTAATTAAAGATTCTAAAGGTGCATTACATCAAAAGAAACAAAAAAACATAAAGGTAAATAAAGCAAAAGAAAAACGTCTTGCCCGTAAAGCAGAAAAGTTTAAGTCAAAAAAAAGGGGTAAAAAAAAATGAAGAGGTTTTTTAAGTCTTATAGTCTATAATATTAACTATGGATTAGATTTATTAAAGATCGTATACCATTTCAAATTCTTCACAAACTACCATCATGTCTTCAGTAATTGGTTCACTAAAACTTCTTAAGTCCTTAGAGAAAAACTCCCAATGCATTTTTTTCCAGTATGCTAAAGATTGATCTCCCTCACCTTCTTTGACAGCGTATTCTTCTGTTATCTCATTGAATGGAACGAATTCAACAGCGGTTGTTTGAATAATACATTGTGCTTCACCCTCCCAATTGGTTATAATCGCAAAATCTCCTTCTGTAGGGATTGGAGATTCATAATGTAGATATGAAGCAAGTGCAACGGATGATGCAGTTTTTATACCAGCTTTAACAAGCATGACACATGTGTCAGCATCTTTTTTAGTGATCCCAAAATGCCATGAATCAGGCATGGCTGTATGGCTATGCTCAATATTTTCCGCAATGAAAGAAAACCATATGGCAGGGACTGATGAATGAATTTGTTCTGTCATCATTTTAATTGATTTTTGACTAACTTGAGAAGTTTAATTCAATATTAGCATATAAAACTAATTTAAGAGTATAATACAAATATAAAAAATTTATTTCATCTTACCATCCAAAATTGCTTTGGCTATATTTTTAACCTGAGCAGGAAAATCTTTATTGAGTATCCATTTTAGTGTATTTGGGTTTTTATATGCTTCTTGACCTTTATTGCTTCCAAAATTAAATACGATATATCCTTCTGAATTTCTACTGAATCTGCCAGTGAAATCAACATTATTATCATTAGAGATAAAATCATGTATAGCTTGGATATCGTTTTTAATAGGAGCTTCAATAATTTGATTGTCTTTATCTATATAATTCACCCCTTTATATTTTTCTATTTGTCCCCAAAAAACTTGAGCAGTTGCTTTAGTATCAGACATCGCATCATGTGCATTTTCTAAATTTTGACCACAATAAAATTTTAGAGCAGCTTTCAGTGTGCGAGGTTCCATTTTGTAAAAAATCTGTTGAGCATCTATTAAACGACGGTTTTGTACAGAAAAGTCAATACCTACCCGAGCAAATTCTTCAATAAGCATCGGTATGTCAAACCGTTTGGAATTATATCCCCCCAAGTCTGCATCATCAAAAAAATCTAAAAGCTCTACAGCAAACTCTTTAAAAGTGGGTTTATTTCTTACCATATCTACAGTTATCCCATGTACTTTAATGGCATCCGGTTTAATCGGATATTGTGGGTTCATCAGAATGTTTTTTTCAATAGGATCACTTCCGTCTTTGTAGTATTTAATAAGAGCAATTTGGATGATTCTGTCTTTGACTACATCTGTTCCAGTTGATTCTATATCAAAAAAAATAAGATCTCTGTCCAGTTTAAAATTCATAAACTAAAGTATGGTTTTATAAGTGAAGTTTTTTATAAATAAGAAGGATTATAATGATTCCAAGTATTAATACCCCAAGGTACCATATTTTTTTGAAAGATAAAGTGTCAATGTAAATCCTATTTTTATTTCCTAATAAAATGTAACCAGACCAAAAATATGGGTGTGCATAAAATGCTGATGCTTTTTTTAAGTAATGTTTTTTTGATTGCTGTAATGAAACATCTTTAGGTAAATCTTTTAATTGTTCATAAAATTCCTGAACGATTATATGACTTGATTTATCATTTATTTGCCAAAGGGTTATAAGAACACTAGGTGCTCCAGAGTACATAAAATCTCGTGCTATACTCATTACTCCTTCTCCCTTTTTCCAATACCCTATACCCGTTTGACAAGCGCTTAAAACAACAAAGTCTGATTCTAAGGAAAGTTGTAATATTTCATGAGAATATAATTTTGAACTTAGACCATCTTTAGCGGATGAAGCAAAATATAATTTCCCTTCATCTAGCTCATTTTGGTTTGCATAGCCATGTAATGCAAGATGTAAAATATTGTAATCGTTACATTGTTCCTTAAATGTTTCTTTATTTGCTTGCTTATCATAATAATAATTTCCATCAAAATTCGATTCTAAATATTTAACTTCAAGACGGTTTGATTTTAAAGCTATTAATTCCGATTCTTCTTTATAATTTGGTGCAATTCCCAGAATTTTTCCATTTTTTTTGTTGGTATGTTTGTATTGTTGATAATAGTAACTTGAAGCAGATGTGGCATAGCTCATAGTGTATTTGAATAAAGCGTAATTTAATTGATGATAACCTCTTGCTTCATTGTTTTTTTTTATTGTTAAGGCTTCAAAGGGAATATAATTGAGTTTTCCATCTGCGATAATAACCAGCTGACTACAATTTGAATCAGATAATAGCTTTTGGTATAAAATATTTGCACATTTATCATATTTTTGGCAGCTCTCTATTAGTCTTTCATGGCTTTGTTCGGGCTTAAGTAAATAATTAGAAAACTCATCGATTTCTTTGTCAAAATTTAGGTTTAATTGTTTTAATTGAATAGTGTTTTTTTTGATTTTTAATATATATAGATGTTCATTGCCATAGAAATAATTTAGAATTTGCTGCTTTTCACTTAATTGGTTTTGTAAAACTTTTAATTCAATAGGTTTTTGAGAAGTAAGGCGTTTTTTAACTTGACTATAATTTTTTTCTTGAACTTTATGATATTCAAAAAGTTGATGTTGGAGATTTACAATTTGGACAGAATCATTATAATATTCTGCTTTTTTCCATTCTTTTTCTATTCTTGTAATTTTTGAATGGAGTTGTTGTTGTTTATTTTTAGCGTTTTTATTTAGAAAAAACTGTTCTTTAATTTGGATGGCAAGTAAAACAGCTTTGTTGTGTTCAATTAATTGAAAAATTTTTTCGATATACTTTTTTTCTTTATTTAATTGATATAATAGATAACATAATTCAATTCCTGTGTTGCAAATATTTCTTATGTCCGCAATTAGATTTTCCTTATCAGTCTGAAAATTTAATTCCTTTTGACAGGATTCTATAATGGAATCAATAGGGTTCAGTAGTAAGAAGGATTTTTTTATTTTTGAAACAGGAAGACAAATGCTCATTCGAATATTTAATTCAATAATGGTCAGCATTAAAAAATTATCAATTATTCTTTCATTTTTGCAATTTGCAGCATAGGCTTTTTGTGTAAATTCATATGCTTTTTTATAGTTAGCTTGTTCCTTTAGTGATAAAGACATGTCTAAATACATTTTTGCAAGGTCGGAATGATTTTTTCCATAGTGTTGTTTTTGTATTATAATACATTTCTCCAAAAGGGATTGGACTGTTTCAAATTCTTTGTTTTTGAAATTTAACTTTGCTAATTGCCAAAGCGGATCAATTAGATTATAATCATTTTTGTCGAATAAAATTTTATTGATTTTGATGGATTTATAAAAGTGATGTTTTGCTGAATCTTCTTTTTCAAGCATTCTGAATGTGCCACCTATGTGGTTATGTGTAAATGCAACAAGTTCGTGTAGTTCTCCATAATTGTTGTACAAGACTCTAAGGCTTTTACGATGATACATCAATGCCTTATGATAGTTTCCCAATGTATAATAGCAAAATCCTATATCTGTATAGGTTGTCCGTAAAACAAGATGGTTTTCATGATATAGTTTTCTCCTGTTTGAGGCTATCTCAAGAAAATATGCAAGTGCTTCAATTGTTGCTCTTTGTTTTAATTTAAGACTTGCCAAGTTAGTGTATATTCTATTTAATAGATCTTTATCAACTTTTTTTTCATACTGATAATAAAGGTCCTGAGCATCTATTAAAATCTTTTGGGCTTTATCAAATTCTGCTTTTTGTATATATATACAACCTAGAATAATTTGTAAATTGAGTTCTTCTTCAGGATTTCTTTTTTCTAGTTTAGCATGAAAATCCATTGCCAAATGGATACATTTCAATGATGCGGCATATTCTTTGTTTAAGTAATATGTACCGGCTAAAAATCTATATATACTAAGCGTTTCTGGATGTGATTTTCCTAGTTTAGATGTATAAATTTTGAGTGATTTTTCTGCAAAAATTAGAGATTTAGAATATTCAGAAAGAGATCTATGTATACTGGCTATATTAAAATATACTTCTCCTAATTCTAAAAGATTAATATATTCATTTACTTGAGACCTTTGTAATTTGAGGTGAATTTCACATTCTTTTTTAGCCATTATCAGGGCTTCTTTCAACATCCTATCTTTAACATATAAATGTGTAAGTTGCCGATAAAGATAAATTATACTATCAGTATTGTTCGATAGATTATTTAACCTTTGTTTTAGTATATTTATATTTCTTTTTTGTGCTGTAGCAAACGAAATAGAAGACAATAAAAATAAAGCAGGTAGGACGTATATATGTATGCACTTCATCTGAACGGGGGAAAACAATTTTAGCAAATCCTTTAATATTTCCTTAAAGGGTATATATATGTAACGCGCAAAATTTAAAAACATTGCTTTTTACATCATTATGCTTTTTTTATTTAATCTTTTCCGTTTATTCCGTTATAGAAATTTTAATAACTTTTTTTCGTCTTTGTATAGAGAATAAAGTATATTTGTATAAACTTATTCTCAATAACTTTGTCGAATTATTTTGCTACTATTCAGCTTTTTCAAAGCTCATCTAAATAATAATATTCTTATGTCCAGAAAACAATTTAAAGTCGCAGGCAGTACACACGAAAAAAAATTAACTAAAAAAGAGCGTAAAGCACAAAACCTTCAGAAAGCAGAGGTGACGCCCACAGAAGAAGACACTGCTCAAATTAAGAACCTTACTTTGTATACATGTATTGCAATTGGTTTACTTCTTATGTTAATGTATTGGATCTTTATCAATAGTCTGTAGGTTTTATATATTATAATAATATTCGGAAGGCACATCTTGACTAAGATGTGCCTTCTGTTTTTTTACTCCAATACGTTTATACTTCGATATCGTTAAATAATCTGTTTAAATTATATATCCCTAAATATATTAAATTGATTTAAAGTTATTTTTAGTGGCTTGGCAATGTATGCATTACGCAATTAAAGCTATAAAAAGTTGATTCTAACAATTATTACCCTTGTTAATAGCAAATAGATGCATTATTTTTATAATAACAACAAATTTTTCCTTACCTTTTATCCCATTATTGTTTTTTCATCTTATATATTTAGACTTGGCATCTAAGATATAAAGTGTTATCACTTAACAATTTAGACTATAAACCTAGTATTTAGACTATACACCTAGTATTTAGACTATACCCCTAAAATCTGACTATACACTTCGTATTTAGGCTTTACACTTCGTATTTAGGCTTTACACTTAATATTTAGATTTGATTCTAATGTATAAGACATTGTACCTAATATTCTTGATTTTACACTTCAAAAAATTATAAGATGTTTAAGTTCTCTGTTTTAATACTGTTTATACTTTGCCTTTGTGTTTCTGCCAAAGCGCAAGTTACAAAGAATTATGCTGTATCTATTCATGCAATAACTCAAGAAAACCCTCCACAGATTACATTGAATTACGGACAGGATGTTGATGCCACTTCCTATTCACTGTACCGAAAACTCCCTGCTGATACTTCTTGGGGTGGTTTGATTCAATCATTATCAATTACCGATTCTCTTTATGTTGATAACAATGTTGTTATAGGGGAATCATATGAGTACAGAATTGTAAAACAAGGCAGTAATTTTACTGGTTATGGATATATTAATGCTGGCATAAAATTACCAGTAGTTGAAAATAGAGGTAGGATTATTTTAATTATAGACAATACACATTCTGCTGCCTTAGTTTTGGAATTAGAAGAATTGACAAATGATCTGCGTGGTGATGGCTGGATTGTTGATAGGTATGATGTTAATCCTGCACTTTCAGTAGCTGCAATTAAGTCACTAATATATTCTAGTTATATTCAAAATCCAACTTATACCAGAGCTGTTTTTTTGTTTGGGAATATACCAGTGCCTTATTCTGGGCAATTGAAACCTGATGGCCATCCTGATCATGAAGGTGCTTGGCCAGCAGATTGTTATTACGGCGAAATGGACGGTGTTTGGACCGATACAAGTATTAATATAACCTCAGCTTCAGATCCTAGAAATCATAATGTCCCAGGTGATGGGAAATTTGATCAAGAATCTTTTATAGACCTTGAACTGCAGGTAGGTAGGGTAGATTTTTCTGATTTGCCCAGCTTTACTCAAACTGAACAAGAACTTCTAAGGTCCTATCTGAATAAAAATCATGCTTTTCGTCATAAGGATTTTATAGCTAATGATCAAGCTGTTGTAGATGATAATTTTTCTACTTTTAACGAAGGCTTTGCTGCTAATGGGTACAGAAATTTTTCTACCTTTTTTCGTTCTGAAAATGTTATAGATGCTGATTATTTTACTAGCATGCAAAATGATAATTATCTATGGTCATATGGTTGTGGCCCAGGTTGGCATACCAGTTGTAACGGAATAGGGGCTACAACTGATTTTGCAACAGATTCATTAGGTTCTGTTTTTACCATGTTATTTGGTAGTTATTTCGGTGACTGGGACAGAAGTGATAATTTACTTAGAGCCACTTTAGCTTCCGGTTCCACATTAACTAATTGTTGGGGTGGACGACCTAATTGGTTTTTTCATCATATGGCATTAGGTCAGCATATAGGTTACAGTTCTTTGTTGTCACAAAATAATACTACTACTTATTGGGGGGGCTATCAAAAAAGAGGAGTTCATATAGCTTTGTTGGGAGATCCTTCATTAAGAATGCATATTGTAGCACCTGTATCTTCTTTATCATTAGACACTACTGGAAATAACCTTTTAGTTTCTTGGTCGGCTTCAGTGGACTCTGTTTTAGGATATTATGTTTATAGAAAAGAAATTTCAGAAGATTCATTTCAGAATATTACCAATACTTTAGTAGTCGATACTTCTTTCCTAGATACTTGTGTTGAGGCAGGGTCATATGAATATATGGTTCGGGCACTTACTCTACAACAATCTGCTAGTGGATCGTATTATAATCTTAGTCAGGGGATTATGGATACAATTACTGTTGTCAATGAACTTTCAGTTTTAGCAAATACAACAGATTTATCATGTTATAATACAAATGATGGTACTGCTCAGTTGTTAGTTCAAAATGGAGGAGGCGTACCCCCATTACAGATACTCTGGGATGTAAGTGCAGGAAATCAAACAACATGGAATGTTAACAACTTGCCAGCTGGAAACCATAGTTATACTGTTACGGATAGTTATGGTTGTACAAATACTAGTTTAATTAATATTCTTGGTCCCTCTAATCCAATAACAGGTACCGTTATTGTTACTGATGTTTCTTGTGTTGGCTGTAGTGATGGGGCTATTCAACTTATTGCAGCAGGAGGGTGGTCTAATGGAGGAAATAACTATGAATTTATTTTAACGGGAATGAATTCTATTGCTAATGGTCTTCCATATGCAGGTTTTAGTGCAGTTCGTTCTGGTGATACTATTACTGCCGGTACATATACTGTAGAGATTAAAGATTATTCAACAACTCCAGCATGTTCTACTATAATAAATAATATAGTCGTTAATGAACCCAGTGGAATTACTACTGTTCAAGATGGTCTTTGGAGTAATACTTCTACCTGGGTAGGCGGTGTAGTACCTTCTGTTACAGATGATGTTACTATTTCTCACCATATCACTGTCAATTCTAATTTGACAATTAATGGTCAAATAATAGTTGCAGGAAACAAAAGTATTACAATTAATAATGGCTTTAATTTATCGCATACTGGAGCTTTAGAAAACAGGGGTGATATTTTGGGTTCATATACATTAACAGGTGGATCAAGAGTCGTCAATTTAGGAGATGTCGAAGATCTGATTGTATCAGTTGCAGGAACTATATCATTGAATGCCGATTGTTCCATAAGTAGACTGTTAAAAGTAGATGCTGGTGCAACAATTGATGTAACGGGTTATAAAGCCAAATTATTAGCATCAGAATCCAGGACTTGTCTTGTACACGATAATGGTGGGTTTACGGTTGGAGATTTTATAGTTGAACAATTTATTCCACAGGCAGGAAATGCTTATTCAAATATTTTTTACTCTTCACCTGTTAATAATGCAACTTTAAACCAGATTGATGATGATTGTATTTTATGGTTATCTGGTAATCCAAATTCATATTATTATGATGAAAATACAGGTCTTTGGTCAACGCCAACTTCTCTTTCATATCCTTTGACAAATGGATATGGTTTTTATCAATATGCATATATTCCTTGGATTGGAAAAATATTTGATTTTACAGGTACATTAAATACAGGAAATATTAGTGTTCCAATTACCAATACTAATGGTGGAGGGTGGAATATAGTTGGCAATCCGTATCCTTCTCCTATAGACTTATTTAAATTATGGGATAATGGTAATAACCCAGGAGTTTTTTATAGATACTATAACAATTCATATAATAGTTATATCGCTTCTATGGGTATAAGTAATCCTCCAGGTGTAAGTGTAAATGCTACTCTTATGCAGGGTTTTTGGGTGCGTGAAGGTAATGGTAACCCTGGTGATCCAGTATATGGTACCGTTGAATTTAATAACAGTATGCGTGTTACTGATCCATCTATTAACGTAGGTAATTTCATTAAAACTACTATACCATTATTTAGTCTAGCTATGATCAATCAGTATGATACTGTTAGTTCAGTCGTATATTTTTCAAATGCTGCAACAGATAGTCTTGACGGTATATACGATGCTCATTATCTCAATGGAGATAATTCATTCCAGTTTGCTACTAAAACTGGTAATACCTATCTTAGCATTAATGGTTTGCCAGAATTAGATGGTTCTTCTGTTACAATACCCCTCTATACTGATATATCATTATTAGATAATTATACAATATCGCTTACAGAATTTTCTAACTTCACAAGTGGTACTAAGATTATGTTACAAGATCTATTATTGTCAGTTTCTCATGACCTTACCAAAGGAGACTATAGTTATATCGGCAATCCGGTAGAAGGTAACGACAGATTTATTATTACTGTTGTATCAGCTGTTCTAAGTACAGATAAAGTTCAAGATGTAGCTACCTTTGAAGCGTATAGATGTTTTGATAATTTATGCGTTACATTACCAAAAGCGCTAGATAAAAATGCTTCTATAAATGTTTACAATACACTTGGACAAACAATATTCTCATCTACACTCGAAGAAGGAAAACAATTCTGGAGTATAGAGAATGCGAACTTGTCTGGAACAAATGTATATTTTGTAGACATCGAAGGCTACGAAAAATCAGCTAAAATATTTTGGGAATAAAAACCATAAGTTAATTCCTTAGAAGAAGTTTTAGCAAAAATGAAGCCGCAATTTCGCTATCGAACTTGTGGCTTCATTTGTTAAGATAGGTAACAGAATTATTATTCAATTTTGTAAAAGAAAAATAGTTTTTTCAGAACACTGAATAAAGATATTAGTGCAAGATTATAATTATTATTTAATACCTATAGGAGTGAATNTCTAATCAATGATTAAGGTTAAAATAAATAAGATGTTTTATGTNCAAGTAATTAATAAAAAGGGAACGATTGTCAATTATTGTTTCAATAATAAAGGTTCATAGCTATTTAGTACTATAATTGATAAAGCTGTTTTTTAACAATCTAAAGGTTCTATATAATAGAATTTTTCCGACTTTTGGAATTTTTTAACATTTTATCGCTTCACAAACCACTGTTTTTCAGCTACTTGACATAAGGCATTAAATTTGTCATCAACATGAGGTGCTAATTTAAATTTTAGACACTAAAAGCTATGTAAAATCAATTCAAATTTTTTGGGAATAAAAATTATAGGATGATTCCCAAGTATAAATTACAGTTTTTTGAAGCTGTAAAGTTAACTAAACTCTATTATCATGAAAAACTCTTTATCCATTCTTACATGCCTTCTTTTTTGTACAATAAGCTATGCTCAAGATCTATTTATTTCTGAATATGCAGAAGGAAGTGGTACAAATAAGTATATAGAAATATTTAACGGTACAGGTCAGGTTGTTGATCTATCAAATTATCAGTTATGGAAAATAACTAATGGAGGAAGTTGGCCGGAATATACTTTTAATTTGACTGGGTCACTGTCTCATAATGATGTTTATATTGTATATAGCTCAAGTTCTAGTGTCAATTCTATTATTAGCACTGCTGGTGATATTACATGGAGTCAGGTTAGTTGGACTGGTGATGATGCTGTTGGATTAGCTAAGAGTATAGGAGGGTCATATGCTCTTATTGATGTTATTGGAGTTGATGGGCCCGATCCTGGTGCAGGGTGGAGTGTTGCAGGTGTTAACAATGCTACCAAAGATCATACATTGGTAAGAAAATGTAATATTCTGCAAGGTAATACAAATTGGCTTATGTCTGCAGGTACCAATGTTCAAGATTCTGAGTGGGAAGTCCTTCCTCAAAATGATTGGTCAGATATAGGTCAGCATACATCACCATGCCAATCAGCTGCCATTTACGGATGTACAGACCCAACAGCATTAAATTATGATCCACTAGCGAATACAGATGATGGTTCATGTATTTACGCTGTAAATGGATGTACAGATCCTACGGCATTAAATTATGATCCATTAGCGAATACAGATGATGGTTCATGTTGTTTTGTTTCTGGATGTACAGATTCTTTGGCAATTAATTATAATCCCTCAGCATGTTATGATGATGGTACGTGTATAGCACCAATATTAGGATGTATAGATGCAACAGCAATGAATTATGATGCTAATGCCAATACAGATGATGGAACATGTGTTTTTCTATCTGATAAAGTAGATTTGTTCATTTCAGAATATGCAGAAGGAAGTTCAAGCAATAAATATATTGAGATTTATAATCCGACGTCTAATCCTGTTGATTTATCCGATTATGCACTTACGCGCGTGAGTAATGCACCAACGACTCCAGGGGTATATGAATATTGGGTAGATTTTGATGCTGGATCAGTTATTTTGCCAGGTGATGTTTATGTTGTAGCACCACCATCTGCCGATTCACTGATTTTATTGCAGACTGACATGACCTATTCAGCATTGAGTAATGGAGATGATGGCTTTGCTTTAGTTTATGGTGCACAACCATCAAACCCCGATCCACCTGGTAATGAATATATAATTCTGGATTTTCTTGGAGACTTTAATGGAGATCCAGGTGCAGGTTGGGATGTAGCAGGTGTTACAGAAGCTACAAAAGACCATACACTTGTAAGAAAATGTGATGTCTTACAAGGTAATACTGATTGGATGCTTTCAGCAGGTACTACTGCTCAGGATTCTGAATGGGAAGTCCTTTCTCAGGATGATTGGTCAGATTTAGGACAGCATACATCTCCATG
>JAKVCV010000003.1:142673-177300 GCA_022448945.1 Saprospiraceae bacterium | reverse complement strand
GTTGCTTAAGAAGCAGATTCTAAAAAGTCGAACACCTCTCCTGTTACCACAAAAATTACAAACTATTCTTTTCTTTATTTATTTGTTTTGCCAAAATTAAACATTAACGAAAATCTCAATGTATTGTCCAATGGGTTGTTCTGTGCCTTTTTTGTTGGAATTAAGTACGAAAAATTGAAATTAAAAATTTTGTACTTTACTCCAACCCCTACAGAAAAAAATTGTCTATTTCCTTTGTTCTGGTGCTCATAATAATACCCACACCTTACTGCAAATTGTTTATTATGCCAGTATTCAAGACCAAGAGAAAACATCAATTCGTTAAACTCTTCAGTTGCGCCACCAGGGGCGTCCCCGAATGAACTTATTGTAGCCCAAGGCATAGAATGTTGTTTATAATCAGGAATTCCATCTCCATTTTCATCATAATTAGGGTTAGTAATAGTATTCCCATTTTTGTCTTCTATATAATTAGATATTGGTGTAGGAACAAGCAGTTTATTTATATCTACAGCTATTGATATTGAATTTCTTTCATCAAGTTCAAGTTTAAGTGATGTTCCAATTCCGATATTTGCAGGCAAATAATCTTGTTCGCCTTCGCTGACATAAGAAACTTTTGTCCCTAAGTTAGTCAAAGCCAGACCCGCCCTAAATGTTGATTTTCTTTTTCCTATTTTGAATGTTTTATTATAACTAACGGATACGTCTGTTCCAAAAGCATGGGCGGGCTTAATTGAAGCTCCACCTGCTGTTGCTCCTGAGCCAAGATTTGACATAATATATCTTATTGTTAACCCAAGTGAGAGGTTCTTCCCTAGTTTTCTAGCATAAGCCATGTCTAAAGCTAATTCATATGGTTTTACACTTTGTAAAGAATTCCCTTGATCATCGGTGTATTGTAATCTTCCTACTGAAAAATAACGCAAGCCAAATCCTAAGGCCTGCTTATCGTCAATTTTTTTAAAAGAAGATAAGTATCCCAAAAAGATATCATCCAATCCTAGCCCTCTTAGCCACGAAGTATAAGTTAATGATAGTCCAAAGTCATACTCTGCAAAAACCAAATTCGAAGCATTGAAGTATATGCTATTAGCATCGGGATCAATGGCTATTCCTACGTCACCCATAGCGCTAGATCTTGCATCTGGTACAATTTTCAAAAACGGCACAGCTGTAATTATAGAATTTTGATTTCCACTAGATTGTGCACTTGTTTTTTTAAGACTTGTTGACATACATAAAGTAAATATTAGTATGTATGCTAATCCTTTTGTATTAAACATTTTTGATAGTGAGTTATACTGATTATAAAATATTTTATGCTTTATGGTTAGCTGTTGTTTGCATGTAACTACTACCATAAGACACAATACTAAGATAAATTATCTGCCCATAGCTTTCATTGACTTTTATCAAGGAAAGCCTTTCCTTGATTTAATTTTTTTCTATTAAATAATTGCCATATTAAATGGCTATAAATTATAATGATTATTTTTCTTCAGCCGGCCAGCAAAATTGAATTGTTATCTTTAATTAAATCCAATTTCAAATACATTATCATTTTTAATTTTTATTAATCTTTATAAGATTTTCTATGTTTTTTTAAGTCACCTTTTAAAAAAGATAAACAATTAAAAAAGCAGCCCTCATGGGCTGCTTTTTATTAATAATACGCCCTCTCACTAAACGTATTATCTTGCCAATAATATTTTTATTATTTTATGTTTTACAAGTTTTTGTGTGTCATTGTTTTTATACATTGGCACAACCTTACAAAAGTATACTCCTGATGGTAAAGATAAACTTTGTTCGTTTTTACCATTCCATGACCAAGTATTGACAGTTTCAGCTGGCTGAATAGTTTGTCTAACTAAGAGCCCTCTGGCGTCATACATTTCTATGCTTACTGTCTCCGGCAAACCCTCTTCTCCAAATTCAGCCAATTCAAAAGAAATAAGCGTTTCATTGGCAAATGGATTTGGGTAATTGTTTAGCCTAGAAACGACATCTGTATTTTGATTAAAAAGGTTTTTTTCGTTCGACCCTGGTACAATAGAAGGGTTGTTTGGTACATTAACTTCTACCCACCCCCAATTGTTGGCGAGTGTAGTTTCATTTTTCTGAGCTTTTAATTTTGCTACTATAACTTGTTGGCCTACTAGTCCTAACAAAGGAATATTAATTTGTACATTCGCTGAGTCAGAGACGTTTAGCCCCTCAATATCTATAATCGCTGTATCTGATCCAAGAACAAAAATTTCTAGTTCTGAACTGTCAATAGGATTTGAACCCATATTCCATACTGCTAAATCAAGAACAACAGAATGTTGATTGTTAACAGAATTATGTTCTATGGCATAGTCGTCTTCAATCGTTATTGCTGCATCAGTATTCATCTCACCATATACCCTCCAGAAATTTAGTTGAGCAGGTGTTAAATTTAGCTCATCCTTGTTGTTAAGTGTTAATTGTAAGTAAGGGAAATCCTCTACATCGATAAATGTCAAATCTAGTGTATCCTCTTTTAATTTTGAATACAATATTTGTTTTTCGCCATACTCATTTACGCCCCAGATGTCTATAGAAACCGAATCAAATTCTGGCATCTCAAGATGAGTGGCATTCCACTCCAATTTTTCCCAGCGCTGAGCAGGGCCAATTAAAGAAGATGTCATTTGACCTTGGGTCCAATCTTTATTAGTTGCAGTAAATGCAGCAATAGCATCATATTTGTTGTATCCTATTTCTTCTGAAAAATAAGGATATTCTAGATTGCCCTTTTTGTATGCTATTGCATAAGACCTTTCTTCATTAGTATTTACAAAAGAATCTATTTTTGTTGCTCCCTGAGTTTTTAGGTAATCAGTAATGTTACTAGACCATCTTTGTCCATAAGCGTTATTAAGTGTATAAATAATCACCATATGTCCTTCTGGAATTGTGTCCATAACAAAACTTTCAAAACTTTTTTGAGCTGAAGATGTTGCATTTTTAAACAAGAAACTGTAGGCAGTTCTATTGGCTCCATCACAATTAATTGCCCCATATTTACTGGTTGCACCAGGTAGAGTCCAAAAATCAAGGGTTTCAGGATCTAAAACAGCCACATAAATACCATTTTCATTCGCACACCTGCACTTATCAACTTTGCTTCCATTTTGGAACAAGGCTAAATTCTCATTATCAATGCCATAATTTATATATCCTGTTTTAACACTTATTTCATACAGGGAAGGCGTGAAATTGAAAATAGAATTTTCATTTGCGCTTATTTCAAGGTCTTGAAGATCATTTTTTTGATACTGATAAACATGTGATTGATTCCATCCGCTACTAATGCTATTAGGTTTAAAAACAAAAGAGCTATTGACCCAATCACTAACTTGTTGGTTGTCATCAATTACTTGAACCCTCCAATAATAGACCCATTCATCATTTAAAACAATATTAGGGTTCCACTCTACTAAACTAGAATTAGAGATTATAGTAGTTTCTGCCAATTCCGGCGAATTAAAGTTAATTGTAGTATCTATTTCTATAACCCAAGTATAAGATTTTTTAAATGCATTTGTAGTCATTGCTTTTAATAATAATATCGAATCATTTACAATAGCATACTCTTTAGGATATGTAGGAACAACAACTGGATTGCCAATAATAACCTGATAATTTTCAACCCTATTATTTTCTTCTGCCGTTTCTAAAGGTTCCTCATTAATATTATTATTTGCATCAACTATAACTTTGAAGCTATTTAATCCAAAGTCTTCATAACCATTTACGGGAAACATTAATTCTACTGTTTTTTTATCCTTGGGGGTTGAAACTTTTGAGATAGAAGTATCAATTAAGCCCGAAGGGTGTTTTCTGATTACCTTTATTATGAAGGTGGAATCTATATATTTGCCAAGGTTATAGACATCTATTTCTAATTTAAAGTTTCTAATGTCTTCAGAAATCACTTCTGGATTTGTTCTGATTGTTGTTTCGTCAATATAATAATCAGGAGTATTTCTGTAATTTAGTTTTAAAGCTGGATCGCCATGGAATACTAAATAATGACCGCCCATTTGAAGCACATCACTATTGAGGTAACTAGGAAGAGATGTGTAATCTTCAAGGGTCTTTTTTATAAGTGTTCCCATCCCTTCCCCATAAAATTCTTCGCTCACTTTTTCGTAAAAAGTAGAGCTTAAATAAGCAGCTGCACTAATAGTTACAGCATCAACAAATCCAATATACCCAATTGCTCCAGCCTCTTGCTCAAAGAGGAAGCGCTCACTAATTAATTTATCAGACCCAAATATGGTGCCATTATAACAACCTAAAGCCATTACTAATGGATATTTATCCTTGTTTTTATAACGTTCTGGCGCATCTAAATAGAAATCAAAACCTTTTGTGCTCCCATGCCCAAAAAAAGTAACCATAGAAACACCATCATTAATTAAATCATTTATTTTTTGGGAGTTAGGTACAGATACATGATCGTTTTGTTCTTTAAAAAAAGAATGCACCGTTGCTCCAAAATTGCCATCCTCCATTACAGGCTCTATAGCCAAAAGATGATTTTTAAGAAGACTGTTTTCCCAATCATTCGCGCCTCCACCTAGATGTATCATTTGTTTGCGCCAATTTTGATTTTTAAAATCAAGACTATCTTTTGCAGCCGTTTCTAAGTGTTTGATTTTATTTAGATAATCTCTAACCTGATCACCAGTTGTTGCCGCCAATCTTCCCACAGGAAGCATCGGTACATCTGAGCCAATAGGTGCAAGAAGCAAATTGTCAGAAGGAGGTGAACCAAAAGTTGGAACTAAGTTGTCAAGTGCTGTAATATTTCTAATCTCTTTATAAATGCGGCCTTTCCCAATCAGAAACACATTCTTAGGAACTATAGTTTCCCAATTATTTTTGGCGTAAGATATAAAGTTTTTTATCGCAATTGGATGCCCATCTATTCCATATGCAAATTGATCATATAATCTTTGGATAGGTACAATTACTGGTAAATGGCCCGTAGTGGCTCTATACATACAATAATCCAAAACAGGATTGTTTCCGTTTGAGTCTCTAAACAACTTTGGGTTTGTAATTACGATATAATCTCCACGAGAAAATGAATAATCCTCAAAAACTGAAGGATGCAACTCATTTATGTTTTTATTGCTTATTTCATTTACTAAAACAAGTTCTCTGTCTGATAATGAAGGAGGAAGCTCTAGACGAACTGTTGTTCCATCCCAATAACACTGAACTCTTAGGTTGTTTGTTATATCATACAAATAAACATTTTGTGTTCCACTGGCTCCCCCGTTAAAATTGTTAATCTCTAAAAATTTTCTACTGTTACTTGCCTCTAGATTGAACTTAAATAATGATTTTCCTTCAAAATCAAATTCTCTAGGGTAAACAATAGAAACGACGCTTACAGCGTGTTTGTCATTGTTCCCTGATAATCCGTTGATTTCAACATTAGTTAAGTTAGAGGTAATGTCTGAAAGTGAAATTTGTGTACTTAAATCAATAACTGAATCCCCATAATAACTACTATATGATTGGGTATAGTTTCCAACAGATAGTTCTAAATTATGGTAAGAATAGCCAAAAGCATATGCTTTTACTTTAACAACTGGATTTGGGCCAATGTTACTAGTTGAAGGAGTGTTTACAGGTATAGTGTTGTTTTTTTGGAAGCTTCCTCCGTACCCTTCTCCAAAGTCATATGTTCCATTTGATAAGGAATAGCCTCCATAAACTCTATATTTTCCTCTGTTCCATATTTGATTAAGAACAGTTTTACTCTCGTGAATAAAATATGGTTCCTTTTGGGGTATATTGTTAAATGAAGGTGTGTAATTTTGATATTGTTTAGAAACTCCATCTACATTCCAGGTTAGAAAATACGATGCAGTATCAGAAATCAAACTATATTCAGGGTTAAAATGATTGTGAGGCTTTCTATATAAGTTTACATCAAGTTCACCTTTGTTTTTTTCTGCATAAAAAGACACCGCATCTAAT
The DNA here is from genome assembly GCA_022448945.1 of Saprospiraceae bacterium. Classification (GTDB taxonomy): domain Bacteria; phylum Bacteroidota; class Bacteroidia; order Chitinophagales; family Saprospiraceae; genus Aureispira. The sequence goes on along the minus strand of JAKVCV010000003.1, from coordinate 171,273 downwards.
TCTCCATTATTAGTCTCTATATATATAGGTACTTCTTGCCCCATATGAAATAGCTGAATATTGTGGAAGTCAATTTGTTCTATATTTGTTATATAATTTTCTAATGTTTGTCTATCTATCGTATAAAAACCATCGTCTATTATTTTTATTTTATAATACTCTTGATTATGGTTAATCCATTCATTGCCATACTGGCCATTATGCATTTGAGCTAATGAAACAGTCGACAATAAAAGACATAGTACAACAAAGTAAGAAATTTTAATAAAATGTCGCATGAGAGGTTTTGTTTGCATTTATTAACAATTCTATATTCTTTTCAAAACCAAAATTAGAACATCCTGCTAATGCGTTCATTGATTTTTATCAAGTAATACAGTTTTAAATTATCACAATTGTTTTTCCTAGATGAGCAAAACCAGGCCACATTCTTATGTATTTGATTTTTATTGTAATACATATATTAAAATAAATAAATCATATTCCAAGGGAGTTTAATTTTTCAATTTGAAACACCAAGTCCAAAAAGAAACAATTTCCCAAATTGGGATTTGCGTTCTCCGGATATGTTGAATTTCAATTATCTTAAAATAATTTTCATTTTTTTTTAGTTAGTTGATAATAGTCAATGAAATATGATTTCTACTGTTGTACTTTTACTTATAACATAATGGGGGTTATGTTTTTCATAGAGGACTAAGCCAAAACGACTTTTGTTGTTTTGGCTTTTTTAATTATACAATCTTTTATGAGTTGCGATTTTAATTATATCCTTGATTTCTAAACTATAAATAAAAATCAAATCTAGCGACTTTTTCTATTTCTTATCCATAAATACCAATCCTTCATAATGCTAATCTTCTGAAGTTTATTTAGAAAATCTTTTTTTATTATGTGTTGGAAGCAAAAATTACAAACTAAAACCTTTTTTATCTTTACTTTCGATTGCAAAGACCTCAAGCTTTAATATAGCCCATGTTTTTTTTGTATCTTAGGGAAAGATAAACTATCTTAGGTGATACTTAATTGCCCTTTTGCTGCATTCGATAAAATGTGCTAATTTAATACAACAGTGATTTATCATGTCTACCCTTTTGTTGTTCTATTTGATAAATTATATACCTTCTCCAAATAATGAAACAAAAAGATAAATTATTTGAGCTTATAAAAGTATTAAACAACAATGAAAAACAATGGATTGTTAAATGTCTAAAAGCATTTAAACAAAATAATAATCTTTTGCTTTTTAAGTGTATAGAAAAGCAGGAGACCTATAATAAAAAACTTCTTTTAGCGGCGCTCAAAAATGCTCCATTCCTTAAATATCTTCCTGTTCAAAAAAATAATTTATATAATTCTATAATAAAGTTTTTAAAATCTTACATCAATGAAGCAGAAGAGGAATGTGCTGAGCATTTGGATTCCTTTTTTGAATTCACTTTTTTACAAAACAGAGGATTGGGCAATTATTCTTTAGGTCAACTTAGGAAAATCCAGAAACAAGCAACCGAACATCAAGAACATTATCAAATGCTTCAAATGATTAGTATGGAAAGTGATATTATTTCCTCTGGTTTAGAAAAGCCTGCTTCAATAGAAGATTTGGAAACAATAAATAATTCTTATATAGGTGGCCTAGATCTTTTAAAAGATATATGGAATTATAAGTTTTGGGCATCTAAGATTAGTGTACTCAGGAATAATCCCGAAATTTTATCTGTAAAAGAACACAAAGAAGTATTGGCAAGTATAGAAGATTTTATCCATACACACGAGCCTCCAGTCAACGAAATTGCCCGTTATTATTATTATCAAGTTAATTTATTATACTATTTATATATAGAAGACTTTGTAAAGGCATTTTTCTATACAGAAATCCAAATTGATTATATTGAAAATGTTAATCTGAAAACATATAAAGCTCAGAAAGAAAAGGCCATTACATTTGTCAATAGCGTTGCAATTGCTTTTTTAGCAAAAGTGGAGGATTCAAAAATCAATACTTTAATAGAAAAAACTCATAAACTATTAAAAAAAGATATTTTTGTCCCATTTCACACTCCTTTATATAATCAATTATACTATAATCAACTTAACCACTATAATTTTAAGAACTATACCACATATAGCTCACAGTTGGTCCAGGAAATTTTACACAAACATAAAACTGCATCTTTAGAAATTTCACCCAACCTATCATTGTCGATCGCTTCATATTATTTTATACAAAGGGACTTAGATGAAGCAATTGTTTGGAATAATAAAATAATGTCTGCCCCCAAAAAGAATATTCTATATTTTGTTCATTATAATGCTCTTGTTCTAAAATTATTAATTCACATTGAGCTTAATAATGTTTTTTACATTCAAAGTATTTTGAATAGCCTTAAGCGGTTCATAACAAAAAAAGAACTAGCTAATGACTTTAATAAAAACTTATACAGGTTTTTTAAAAAATTTGAAACTGAAATGCTCTCCGCTTTCCCCAATACAACTACTTTATGTAGACAGTTTTATAAGCATTTAGTTACCCAAAAACTGGATGCAAGAAAAAATTTGCGTTTTGTAGATTTAACCGGTTGGATTAAGACAAGATAGGAAAAATTAACTTTTTTCATCTAAAAAAAGCTCCTAAATTATATTGTTTCAATTAATATTAATTAGACATAAAGTGCTAATTATTAGACTTTTGTGCAAAAAAATCACTCCTTTCTAATTTATATATCCTATTTTTTTAATTTTTTTATTTTTTGGGTTTGTCGTAGATTATTAATTACAACAAACGAAAGAATAAAAAAATAACAATACAAAACCTGTGGCAATTATATAATTAACATGTTTTAGATTTAGCTGTTAATTTCCGATTAAAGCCGCTAATCTATATTGAAACTAAGACTCTGTTTATCTTTTGATAGACCCATGATTAAACAAATGTATTCCTTTTGGGAATACATTTTTTGGCAGAACTAACATCATAAATATAATATTAACTAATTTAATTTACTATTTAATTAACTATTTACTCCTACTACTATGGTTACTTGATTAAATAATCTCCCCCCCCCTTAAAAAATAACACCACTATGCAAAACACAACTAAAGAGGCCCCCAGAAATCATTTGACAAAACATGAATTATGCATGCAAATGCAGGAAGCCTTAAAACCATTTCTTTACGTAAAGAAAGTCCAAAAAAAAGAAACATTATTGATGGAAGGCAATGTTTGTAAAACCATCTACTTTGTCCGAAAAGGAGCTGTAAAACAATATTATTTGTCTGATGGAAAAGAGTTTATCCAAAATTTCTTTTTTGAAGGAAATATGGCTTGTCTGTTCGATAGTTTCCTTACCCAAACAGAATCAAACTCTTACCTTGAAGCGCTTGAAGGGAGCGAACTTTGGGTTCTAAGTTACCACAATTTTAAAAAAATACGTGAGGCAAGTCCTGAATTTAATCTTCAATTAACGCTGTGTATGTCTAAGATGAACACTCACAGAATAAACTTACTATTACTGAGTGATGCCATGTTGCGTTATCAAAGATTTCTAAAAGAAGAACCTGGAATACAAAATCGAGTACCGCAATATATGATTGCATCATATTTGGGTATGACGCCAGAAACATTAAGTAGAATTAGGAAAAAATTATTTATAAGCCCCTCTGCTGCATAAAAATTAATTTCTACCATTTCTTATGTTTAAAGATATGATCTCTCTATTACTTCAAAAGCCAATCCATGAATTCTTGGATTGGTTTTTGAAGTTTAATAAATCCTCCATTTTGTAATTTTAATTAATATATCCTATAGGATTACCTAATTGATAGAACACCCAAAGTTATTAATTAGGGGAATTAAAAAATACAATTACACGCTACTTAGATTTCAAATCATTTCTTTTAGACTTTTGTCTAAATTCTTTAAGCTTTATTAGTAGTATCAGTTGGTATTTATAAATACTAATACAAGTTTTTTATATCCTATAATTAACTTATTCAACTTATTTAGATCATCTGCTATTAGGAATAAAAAGCATGATATTCATGTTATTTCCTACCCACACTTTTTTATATACTTATACATCTCCATACTTAAAAATATTATTTTTCCAATTTTTGGAAAAATCGTCCATATTATGGACAAAATCAGGGTAGTTGGCACAGTTCTTAACATTAAAAAATTAGAAGTTAAGTCATTGATATTCATGTATTTATAATTGTTTTTTCAGTCGGTTGATATAATTGGCCCGGGAATTGATTTACAAAAGAATATAATTGGTTAACAATATAAATTACCAGTTACATAACCCAATTAAAACTTTAAATAAATCAACTAAACCTAAATATTAACTGACCCCTAAAACAATCCATTATGCAGCCTACTAATCACATGTTTAAAAACGATTACAGCATATTAGATTATGCCCTTTCATCCTCAACTCAACATGAGTTAAGATCATTTTTTCAAATTATAAAAATTCAAAAGAAGGAATCCTTACTAATTGCTGGCGAAACTTGCAGAAACATCTACTTTGTAAAAAAAGGAGCTGTAAAGGAGTATTACATGTCGGACAATAAAGAGTTCATTCAGAATTTTTATTTTGAAGGAAGTATGGCATGTCAATTTAATAGTTTTTTATCTCAAACAGCATCAGATTCCTATCTTGAGGCATTAGAAGGTAGTGAAATTTGGATTTTAAGTTATGAAGATTTTCAAATAATCAGCAAAACAAATTCTGAACTTAATCAGCATCTATCATTTTGCATGGCAAAAAATAATGCAAATAGAGTAAACTTACTTATGGTAAATGATTCTATGATGCGTTACGAAAAGTTTTTAGAAGAAGAGCCTGATGTACAGCAAAGAGTTCCTCAATATATGATAGCATCATATCTTGGAATGACTCCTGAAACATTAAGCAGACTCAGAAAAAAAATGTCAATAAGAAATAAAGCCGCATAACTGCTGCTCTAGACCTACCCTTCCTAATAAAACAAAATGCCGGACAAGATATTTCTTGTCTGGCTTTTTTGTTTCTTAAATTTTAATCTTTTGCTATTTTTATTTAATAAATAGAATCGTCAAAATCATAGCCTCCCTAATTTTTGGTAGAGGCAGCAATAAATTGTACCTTTAGATTGTCTTGTATAAGATATTGATCTATATCTGAATACACTAAAAACTCCTTTTTTAAGCAATAAACATGGGCTCTGTATTTGTTTTAATATATAATTATTTTTATAAACAAAAAACTGCCTTAATAATTGCAGCAACCTCATTATTTGTTTTATCAGTTTTATTGATAATAAATAAAATAACACTTGTAGAGGATGTGTCTAAAATACTCCCTTTAGATCAAAGTGTAAGAAAAATAAACAGTGCCTATCAGAATAGTAAATTTTCTGACAACCTTATTTTTCATCTTTCTCCTTCAGACACAATAAAATCGTGTGCACCAGAGGCACTTATTAACTTTGCTGACAATCTGGTACAAGGCCTTGAAAAAATAGATTCCACGAAGATTAAAGATGTCCAATACACGCTTTCGGATGGTGTTGTAACAGATTTGTATGATCTTTTTTATACCAACATCCCCTTGTTTTTAAAAGAAAAGGACTATATAAGTCTTTCACATAAACTTGATTCTTCTGGTGTCCAAAATTCTTTAAAGTCGGTTTACAAAACTTTGTTGTCCCCGGTTGGTTTGGTCATGAAAAAAAATGTTTTGAAAGATCCTTTAGGGTTTACAGCAATTCCTCTGGCCGCATTAAAAGATTTCCAAATAGATGGCAATTACACACTCTATAACAACCGTATAATGACAAAAGACAAACAGCATCTCTTGTTTTTTGTTACTCCAAAGTCTGATGCAGGCGCTACAGGAGAGAATGCGCTTTTACTAAATGAAATAGACAAAATAATTGCTATTGAAAAAGAAAAAACTAACAATATATTTAATGCTGAATACTTTGGAAATATTGCGGTGTCTGTAGCAAATGCAGAACAAATAAAAACGGATATTAATTATACTGTTGGTGCTGCTTTAATTGCCTTGATTTTTTTTATTGCTCTTTTTTTTAAAAGAATCCTAACTCCTCTTCTCATTTTTATTCCGGTAATTTTAGGAGCATCTATAGGGTTAGCATCTTTAGTTTTTATTAAAGATGGCATTTCGGCAATATCTTTAGGGGTTGGGGCTATTTTACTCGGAATAACTGTAGATTTTTCACTACATGTTTTTACGCATTTTAGAGCAGAAGGCGATGTAAAAAAAACCGTTCGTGATATTGCAGCTCCAACTATAATGAGTGGCTTAACAACAAGTAGTGCGTTTTTGTGTTTGTTGTTTATGACATCAGAAGCAATGCGTGATTTGGGGCTTTTTGCTGCTATTGCTGTTTTTTCTTCAGCCTTTTTTGCCCTGGTAATATTACCACATTTATTACCAAGTTTAAAAAACAATGGACTTACTTTTAAATCTACTCTTTTAGATAAAATTGCTATTTATTCTTTTCACAAAAATAAATTCCTAAAGTTTTTTGTTTTAGCCGCTACAATTATATTCTTTTTCTTTTATAATAAAGTTGATTTTGAGGACGATATGAACAAGATTAACTTTATGACAGAAAAGCTGAAGACTACTGACTATAATCTAAAGTCAATGGGTGGGGAGGCGCTAAAAAGCACCTATATTGTATCTTCTTCTGATAACCTTCAAAGTGCTATGGAAAATAATGAAATAGCTAGTGAAAAACTTCAGCAGCTTAAAGAAGATGGGGTTATTCAAAACTATACTTCAGTTAGTACATTCCTGCTTTCACAAAAAAGTCAACAAGAAAAAATAAATAATTGGAAGCAATTTTGGACTGCCGAACGTAAAAATTATATAAGAGAAGCTTTGATTAAACAAGGTGCACAATTGAAATTCAAAGATCACACATTTTTGGAATTTTATGCCTTATTGGAAAAAGAGTTTAAACCTATACATATAGACAGCCTCAAATTATTACAAGACTTAGTGCTCAAAGATTATATTAATATAAAAAATGAGCAATTTTCTTTTATAACTGTTGTGAAAATGGATGATGATAAAAAATCACTTGTCTATCCGTTATTTCAAAACGAAGAGGCTATTGCTATTTTTGACAAACAGTTTATAGCAGATAGATTTGCCAATTCTCTGAAGGTTGATTTTAGTCGACTTGCTAACTGGTCTTTTTTAGTTGTGTTTTTCATCTTATTGGTTTTCTTTGGACGTATCGAATTAGCATTTCTAACCATGCTCCCTATTCTGCTAAGCTGGGAATGGACACTTGGATTAATGGCTATTTTAGGTTTAAAATTTAATATAGTTAATATTATTATATGTACTTTTATTTTTGGGCTAGGAATTGACTACAGTATTTTTATTACTAAAGGGTTGTTACATGAATATAAGTATGGTGAACATATTTTACCTGCCTATAAAACATCTATCCTTCTTTCTGCGTTAACCACAACTTGTGGGATGGGTGTTATGATATTTGCAAAACATCCGGCTTTGTTTTCAATTGCAAGTCTCTCTATTATTGGTATCTGTTCTATTCTGATTATCACCTTTACATTACAGCCTATTGTTTTTGGAGCTCTTATAGTTAATAGAAAACACAAACGTTTACCTCCATATACCATGCTTAATATTATTTCTACAATTATTGCATATACATATTTTGTTTTTGGCTGTGTGATATTGACATTAGCCACATTTTTATTAACGATTACCCCCTTTCGTAAAAACAAGAAAAAATACATAATACATCGTCTAATTCGTCCAATGTCTGCCTCTTTGATACATTTAATGTTTAATGTAAAAAAAATATATATCAACAGAGAAAATGCACACTTGGACAAACCTGCTCTTATTATAGCTAATCATCAATCTTTTCTTGACATTATTCTTATTTTAATGCTTCATCCGAAGATTATTATTATGACCAATAATTGGGTTTGGAACTCCCCGATTTTTGGGCGGGTTATACGTTTTGCTGATTTTTATCCTTCGGATGCAGGTGCTAAAAATAGTGCAAACAAATTACAAGAGCTCGTTAATAAAGGGTATTCAGTAATGGTTTTTCCAGAAGGAACCCGTTCCAAAACAGGCAAGATTGCAAGATTTAAAAAAGGGGCTTTTTACATTGCTGAACAGCTTAGTCTAGATGTCCTTCCAATTGTGTTACATGGAACAGGAGATTGTATTCGTAAGAATGATTTTCTTGTTAATGGTACGACGGTAACTATGAAATTTTTAGATAGAATAAGCCCTTATGACCACTCATGGGGAAACAATTACTCTGATCGGACAAAATCGATCAGCAAACATTTTAAAGCTGAATACGAAAAAATTAGAGCAACTATAGAAACAGCCGATTTTTATGTAAACAAACTTATAAAGAATTATATTTACAAAGGTCCTGTCTTAGAATGGTACACTCGTATAAAGGTCAACTTGGAAGACAAATACAAACCTTTTGACAAAATCCTTCCAAAAAAAGCTAAAATAACAGATATTGGATGCGGATATGGCATGATGGCCTATATGTTACAACTATTATCAGACGAAAGAATAATCAAAGGGATTGATTATGATGTAGAAAAAATACAAGTTGCAAATCAATGTTTTCTTAAAAATGATAACATTACATTTATAGCAGCAGATGCAATTAATTATCCGCTTGAAAAAAGCGATGTTTTCTTAATAAGTGATATGCTCCATTATATTTCAACCGATGAACAACATAACCTTATCAGAAATTGTATTAATAATATGAACAAAGGGGGGCTATTAATAATAAGAGATGGAGATTCGGACCTTAAAGATCGACATGGTGGTACAGAATGGACTGAAAAATTTTCAACCAAGGTTTTTGGTTTTAATAAAACAAGACGCGAGGGGTTAAGCTTCTTATCTGGGAAAGATATTGAAAAAATTAGCGCAGAATATGGCCTAAAAACTGAGCGACTTGATTTGACAAGAAAGACCTCTAATATTATCTTTGTGATAAGAAAAACGCTTTAATCCCCAAACAAAATTGTAAGTATAAAATAAAAAATATTTTGCAAGAAAAATACGACATAATAATAATAGGAAGTGGACTCAGTGGTCTTGTTTGTGGATATGTCCTTAGCAAAGAAGGCTATAAGGTTTGTATTCTGGAAAAAAACAAACAATTTGGTGGATGTCTTCAGACATTTGTCAGAGATAAATGCATTTTTGATGTTGGTGTACATTATATAGGAGGCTTGTCAAAAGGACAATCTCTAAATCAATACTTTCAATACTTTGGCATTATGGATAAGCTTAAGGTACAGCAAATGGACCTTGATGCTTTTGATATAATAAGTGTTGGCGCAGACAGGGAAGAATATAAACTTGCACAAGGCCACGATAGATTTGTTGATAGTCTATCCTGCCAATTTCCTGAAGAACACAAAGCGATAAAGACCTATTCGAAAATGTTGCAGGATATATGTGCAAAATTTCCATTATATTATTTAGATATTGATAAAGCATATCCTGATACTTTTAGTCATCTTGGTTTAAATGCAAGAGATACAATAAAATCAATAACAAAAAATAAAACACTCCAGGCTGTATTAGGAGGTAACAACCTTCTCTATGGGGGAGATGGAGATGTAACGCCTTTTCATTTACATGCTATGGTGCTTAATGGTTATATAGAAAGTTCTTGGCGTTGTGTAGATGGTGGCTCTCAAATTGCAAGGCTATTAGTTAAAAATATCCGAAAAAATGGTGGAGAAATATTTAAACAGAAAGAAGTTGATCGTTTTGTTTTTTCTGGTTCTGAAATAAAAGCAGTTCGTCTTGTTTCCGGTAAAGAAATCGACTGCAAACAGGTTATTTCAAGTGCGCACCCTTTTCAGTTAAACAGGTTCGTTAATGGTGAGAAAGGACATCTGCGCAAAGCGTATTTAAATAGGATTAACAGTATAAAACCTACTCCTTCTGTGTTTTCTGCACACTATACGCTTAAGCCGAATACAATGAAGTATATCAATAGTAACTACTACCATTCAAAATCTAAAGATGTATGGAATATAGTCTCAGATAACGCTAAAAACTGGCCCACTGCATACCTTGCCTTAACCCCAAGAACAAGCAAATCAGAAATCTTTGCTGATAGTTTTGCTGCAATGACATATATGGAATACAGTGAGGTAAAAAAATGGGAAAAAAGTTATAATATTGTTGGCGATGAACATTATAGAGGTGATGACTATGAAATCTTTAAGAAAGAAAAAGCAACAATTTTGCTAGAAAATCTTTACCTTAAGTTTCCACAATTAAAAGGGAATGTAACGGGAATTCATACTTCAACTCCTTTGTCTTTCCGCGACTATATTGGCTGCCCAACAGGATCTCTTTATGGCTTTGAACGCGATTATAATGATCCAATGCGTACAGCTTTAGCTGTACAAACCAGAATCCCAAATTTATCATTAACAGGTCAAAATGTTAATGTGCATGGGATACTGGGTGTAACAGTGAGTGGAATTTTAACCGCTCTAAATTTTATACCACGAAAAAAACTATTGTCTGATATCATTTCGGCATAAATCAAAATGGAACAATTAAAAAAATGGGGTAAACGTCTCCGAAACTTACTAATCTTTTTTTTGATCCTAATACTATTTATGGAATGGTGGCTCCGTATAAACCCTCCTAATATTCCAGATACAAGTGCCTGGGAATTAAAACGAATAGAAGAAGCTGAAAACTTCTATAGTATAGAAAACAATTGGTTAAGGAAAAATGAACAAGGACTTTGGGAGGCTTACATTGAAGGCAGGCCCTTTGAAAGGGGAGCAATTCTTGGAAATCTTGCAAAAGAACTTATTGTGAAACAGGAGTTCTATTTTATTAAACAAATAAAAGAAATCATACCTTCTAATGCTTTTTTATACTTATTGCGTTATTTAATTGGTTTTTTTAATAGAAATCTTGATGAATATATTCCGCTAGAATACCAACAAGAAATTTATGGTGAGACATATTTTTGTAGTGATAAGTATAGTGCAATAGGCTCTAATTATGAACGAATTCTTAATTATCATGCAGCGCATGACATTGGTCACGCTCTTACAGATTATGCTATAGTAGGGTGTACGGCATTTTCAGGCTGGGATGATAAAAGTACAGACAGCAGTCTTATTATTGGCCGCAATTTTGATTTTTATGTTGGTGATGACTTTGCCAAAGACAAAATGGTACTTTTTATTAACCCGGAAGACGGATACAAAATAGCAAGTGTAACCTGGGGTGGATTTATGGGCGTAGTTTCAGGTATGAATGAAAAGGGTTTGACTGTTACATTAAATGCTGCCAAATCAGGCTTGCCTAGTTCAGCTAAAACCCCAATATCAATTGTTGCCAGACAAATTCTTCAGTATGCCCAAAATATTGAAGAAGCCTATATTATTGCCAAAAAATATGAAACTTTTGTTTCTGAGTCTATCATGATTGGATCTGCCTATGATCGAAAGGTAGCTATCATAGAAAAATCTGTTGATAAAATAGCCCTTCATTTAGCCGATAGTAGCTCTATAATTTGTTCGAATCATTATCAAAGTGACAGTTTTAAAACAGATAAAGACAACCTTAAAAATATTGCAAATACAGCATCTTATTATCGCCAAAAACGAACAGAAGAATTGTTACAACAAGCAAATAAACTCGACTATAATACAGTAGCAAGTATTTTAAGAGATCGACAAGGATTAGGCAATACGAACATAGGACTCGGGAACGAAAAAGCACTTAACCAACTACTTGGTCATCATTCTGTTATATTTAAACCAGAGGAGCTACTTATGTGGGTGTCTACAGCGCCCTATCAATTAGGAAGCTACGTTGCTTATGATTTAAAAAAAGTATTTTCGGAGCCCAAGCCAAAAAACAAATCAGTAGCTACGGACAGTTTACTCATAAGAGCAGATAGTTTTGTATACAATCGTGTTTTTGCTAATTATATAGAATTCAGGAAATTAAAAAAAGAGTTGTCATTGATAAATAAAAGTGGCATAAAATATGATAAAGAAGGGATAACAAAGGCAGAAAAAATCATTGAATTAAATCCTGATTATTATCATGCATATCAACTAGCTGGTGATTTTTACAAAGCAAATAAGATGTATGAAAAAGCAATAACAGCTTACAAAGAGGCTTTAGAAAAAGAAATAGCAACAATTACAGAACATGATTTAATTCAAAGTAATTTGAAAGAATGCAAAGCAGAAAACAGAAAACTTCATGTAAATTAATATAGCAATGGAAATTCCAGCAATAGAGACACAATCAAGAGAGGTAATACTACAATTTCAGGAAAGGAAATTGCAAGAACTAATGGATTATTTAGCTAAAAATTCACCTTTTTATCAAAAATTATTCAAGGATAAAAATATTAACCCTTATAGTATACAAAGTTTGGATGATTTACATAAAATCCCCCTTACTACAAAAGAAGATTTACAAAAGAACAATAATGAATTTATCTGTGTAGATAAAGAGAAAATAATAGATTATGTAACCACTTCAGGTACAATGGGCAAACCTATTACTTTTGCTTTAACCGATAATGATCTCGACCGACTGGCATACAATGAAGCTGTTTCATTCGCCAGTGCTGGTGTAACCAACAAAGATATTTTGTTGCTGACCACTACAATAGATCGACGTTTTATGGCAGGTCTAGCTTACTTTCTTGGAGCAAGAAAACTTGGTGCTGGAATCGTGCGTGTAGGTTCTGGCTTGCCTGCGCTTCAGTGGGACACAATAAAGAGGGTTTCACCTACAGTGTTAATAGCTGTCCCTTCATTTATTTTTAAGTTAATAGCTTATGCTGAAAAAAACGGTATTGATTATAAACAAAGCAGTATAAAAAAAGCAGTTTGCATAGGTGAGTCGCTTCGAAACTCAGACTTTACACTAAATACATTAGGACAAAAAATCACTAATTTGTGGGATATAGAACTTTATTCTACATATGCTTCTACAGAGATGAGCACGGCATTTACAGAGTGCGAATGTAGTCGTGGTGGCCACCATCACCCTGAGTTGATTATCGTTGAAGTTTTAAATGAATCTGGCGCCCCTTGTAAAGAAGGCGAGGCTGGAGAGGTCGTAGTTAGTACATTGCAAATGGAAGCAATGCCATTATTGCGTTTTAAAACTGGAGACATTTGTGAATGGTTTCAAGACAATTGCAAATGTGGACGTACTACCTTAAGGTTAGGCCCAGTAATTGGCCGTAAAAAACAAATGATAAAATATAAAGGCACAACGCTTTACCCTCCAGCATTGTATAATTTACTTAATGAATTTGAAGAAATTTCTGCATTTGTAATAGAAGTGTTTACCAATAATATTGGTACAGATGAAATTGTTATAAAAGTTGCATCTAAACAAGAGACTCCAAGATTTCAAAAAAAAATAAAAGACCACTTCAGGGCTAAACTTAGGGTGGCCCCAAAAGTAGAGTTTAAAGATTTTAATACAATCAATAAATTACGTTTTCCTGAAATGAGCCGAAAACCTATCTTGTTTTTCGATAAACGCTAAGTTTTTATTAATATTACTTTTCCGTTTTTTATAAAACATTCTTTTTAAATTATTATTTATTAATTAAATAAAAACATATATAAACAATGTATAAGATTCTAATTTTATTACCATTTATTATTATTACACCAATCTTTTTATCAGCACAATCTAAATTATCAAAAGATTTTAAAGTAACAGCTGGGGAACCTTACAAAGTAATTGATGCCGGAGATAAACAATATTTTGCTTTAGGGAACAGTAAAACTATTGCTATTAAAACAAGGGGTGAAGACGTTACGCTTCAAAGGTTTGACACTAAAAGTATGAAAGAAATAGGCAGGAATGAATATGATGATTTTCCCAAGTACACAAAAGTTCAAAAAATACTACAAATTCGGGGGAAGCTATTTTATATTTATGAGGCCTATAACAAAAAAGACAAAAACAAATCTTTTACGCTCTATATTAGAGAAATTAATGTTGATAAAGGCACATTCAAAGAAGCGAAGGAGCTTTTTACAACTTCAGGACCTGTAACTGCACTCCCTTGGAGTTGGGATGCCTTAGGAGGAGGTTCATTTGGAATTTTTGGCCTCGGCAATTTACCCAAATTTGATATTTCTACATCGTTTGACGATTCTAAAATTTTAGTTCGTTTTAGGTATAAACCAAAAACTAAAAACGATGCAAAAAGTAATGATTTAATTGGTTTTTATGTCTTTGACCAAAATTTTGAAAAAATTTGGGGTGAGGATATAAGAATGCCATATACAGAAAAAGAAATCAATAACCTTGCCTATATGGTCAAAAGTAATGGCACTGCTTGTATGTTAATTTATAAAAATGCTAGTAAGGCTTTTGAATTAATTACTATAAAAAATGGGAATTTAAAAACAAATAGTTTAAATGTAAAAAAGGGTTTGCTATTTGCAAAGTTTGATCTAAGGGAAGATGTTAATGGGAATATTGCAGCCGCTGGGTTTTATGCCAATGGACTTGATTTTAAATGGAGTTGGGGCAGTGCTTCAATTAGTTTTAATTGTAATGGTTTGTATTATTTTACCACTACAGATGAGGGTGAAATTTTAAAAGAATACGATTATGAATTCCCGCTTAAATTTATCCAACAATATTTATCTAAAAGACAAAGAGCCAAAGCTGAAAAAAGAGAAAACAAAGGGAATGCTGGTATGGAAGATGTAAAAATGTCTCATTTTTTCACTCAAGAAGATGGAAGTTCCATTTTTATTGCTGAACAATGGTATATGAGAAATGAAATGGTAGGTACTTCTACTCAAAACGTATGGCATTACAGACACATGATCGTGATGAAGGTGGATGCTAATGGTAAATTAGTATGGCTCAAAAAATTACCCAAAAATCAAGCTGGTTTAACAGGTCAAGGTCAAATGAGCTTCAAATATGTGCCTGGCAATGGCTGCCACTATCTCCTTTATATAGGTAATCCTAAAAATGCAGATATTCAAAGAGATGAGGTTCCTGCTGCCCACAAAGATGGAATGGGAGGGTTCTTAACAGCTTATAAAGTTGACGATGAAACTGGCAAAGTTGAAAAACACACGATATTAGATATGGTAAAGGTAGATGGAAATAAGATGAGAGCTTACCAGTTTAATGTAAAAAGAATTTATGAAGCAGAAGACAAAGTTTTTATGCTTGAAATTTATATTAAAGGCAAAAAAGATAATATGATAAAAATGGAATTAAATTAATTAAAAAAGCCGTGCTNNNAGCACGGCTTTTTTAATCTAATACAAACTCTATTGAAGTATAAACGATGTGAAATTATTAATAGTAATATAAATTATATATAATCTCAAGAACAACAAATCTATACTAAAACAATTATAGAAAACAGTTTTTTCGTATTTTTATGACAAATAGATAGATAACAAAAGAAAATAAGAATGATAAACGAAAAAGTGGACGTTATAGTTATAGGTGCTGGGCCAGCTGGATGTGTAGCTGCGGCTATTTTAAATAAAAACGGATATAGTGTTAAAGTAATTGAAAAACAGCAATTTCCTCGGTTTGTAATTGGCGAAAGTTTATTGCCTCGTTGTTTGGATAATCTGGAAAAGGCCGGGCTTTTAGAAGCTGTTCAGATGCAAAATTTTCAACGTAAAAATGGTGCTTCTTTTGTAAGAGATGAACATGAAATATGCGAATTTAATTTTGCAGAACAACATACTAAGGGATGGGAATATGCATGGCAAATGCGACGTTCAGAATTCGACAAAACGCTTGCTGATGAAATTGAACGTCAAGGTGTAAGTTTGTCTTATCAAGAAAGTGTAGAAGCAGTAGAGTTTAAGACTGATAAGGTCTTGGTGAGTGTTCAGACTAACAATAACTTAAATTACATTATAGAGTCCAAATTCTTAATTGATGCAAGTGGGTATGGTCGTGTTTTACCTAGACTATTAAATTTGAGTAAACCCTCTAATTTTCCAGCAAGAACTGCATTTTTTGCACATATAAAGGATGAAAACAGAATAGAAGGGACTGAATTTCTCACTGAGGTAGCGGACTTGAAAAAAGCCTGGACATGGATTATCCCGGTAGCACCAGGAGTTACTTCTATAGGCTTTGTAGGAGATACAGCGTTTCTAGAGAGTCATGGCTCCAATTTTGACAAGGGCACTTTTGCTTCACTTCTAAAAACACACCCTAAATTAAATAGCAGATATAGCAACAACATTAATTTCCTGACTGAGCCAAAGGTTATAAAAGGATATTCTGTTGGCGTAAAACAAATGCATGGCGACCGCTATGTACTAGTAGGCAATTCTACTGAATTCTTGGACCCTGTATTTTCTTCAGGCGTAGCCTTTGCCACTGAGACAGGTGCTATAGCCGGAGATTTAGTAAGTAAACAACTTAATGGAGAAGTAGTAGATTGGAATAAAGACTATGTTGAATATATACAACATGGTATTAATGTTTTCAGAACTTATGTCAAAGAATGGTATTCAGGTAATTTACAAACTATATTTTTTGCTGTTGATAAAGATCCTAGTTTTAAAAAACAAATTTGTTCTGTTTTAGCAGGTTATGTATGGGACATGTCTAACCCATACGTAAAAAAACACAATCGGGCAGTTACGGTATTGGCTCAAGTTATACGCTCTCAAAAACTGGCTAATATGCAATAAATATATATTTAATATTTATATTGCTTTTTCATATCCTACTAAAGGCTACAATAAACGATTCTTAAACGCTTATTTCCTAGATCCTTCTTTGTTTATCTTTCAAAATAAAGTACCTTCGTCTGTTTATAATTTACCATAAATTAATCTTTAATCACAATCACTCCCATATTATGAAAACAAAATTCTTTATATTTTTTGTTCTAGTTGTAAACTATACTCACGGGCAATCGCTTGAACGATATGTTATTGGTTCGTTCGGTAATTTTAGTTCTACTACTGCTGGAACGACCCTGAGTTCAACTTTAGGTGAAATAGTGGGCACTACAGAAAGTAGTCATTCTGCAATTATAACCCAGGGATTTCAACAACCAGATCCTTTAACAATTACTTCTATTTTTAATCCCAAGCAATATAATCTGGATATTGATGTCTTCCCTAATCCAACAACACAATATGTTACAATAAAAAAAGATAACCTAATGTGTCTTTATGGAGAGCTAACTAATCCTTTGGGCCAGATTATAGATTCTTACATCTTTAAACAAAAAATCACACAAATAAATCTAAAAAGTATAACCCCTGGCACATACTTTTTGAGTATAAAATCTACTAATAACCAATTTATCCAATCATTTAAAATTCAAAAATCACAATAAATCATGATAAAATTATTTTTTTCTTTTATTATCGCTATTCTATTTATAGTAACAAGTTACGCTCAATCTCCTCAAGCATTTCAATATCAAGCAATAGCCCGAGATAATTCGGGTACACCCCTTAATAATCAAAATATTAGCATTCGTATTTCAGTGATATCTGGAAGTGCGCAAGGGACATTATTGTATACAGAAACGCATAATCCATCTACAAATCAATTTGGTTTGTTTACGCTTGAAGTAGGTACAGGTGTAGTAAATACTGGTATGTTTAATACTATATCCTGGGGGTCAAATATACATTATTTGCAAGTTGAAATGGATGCAGCCGGTGGCACAATATATCAGCTTATGGGTACTGTGCAATTGATTTCTGTCCCCTATGCACTACATGCGAATTCTGTTGATAATGCAGATGATGCAGATGCAGACCCTAATAATGAGATTCAAACGCTTTCGCTTAACGGACAAGATTTAACGATTAGTAATGGCAATACAGTAACGCTGCCTGCTGATACAGTACAAACACTTTCACTTAACGGACAAGATTTAACGATTAGTAATGGCAATACAGTAACGCTACCTGCTGATACAGTACAAACACTTTCACTTAACGGACAAGATCTTACGATTAGCAATGGCAATACAGTAACGTTGCCTGCTGATACAGTACAAACGCTTTCACTTAACGGACAAGATCTTACGATTAGCAATGGTAATACAGTAACGTTGCCTGCTGATACAGCGCAAACACTTTCGCTTAATGGACAAGATTTAACGATTAGTAATGGTAATACAGTAACGCTACCGGGTGGTGGTGGAACCCTTGATGATGCTTATGACTTTGGAGGTTCAGGAGCTGGTCGTATTATTACTATTGATGCTGGAGAAATAGATTTGACAACAAATACAGTTTCTGGAATTGCTATTAGAACAACAAATACGAATACTGGAGCTGGTGTGGTCAGTAACAATACTAATGCCAGCAATAGTTTCTCAGCAATCCAGGCCAACACAAACAGTACCACTTCTGGTTCTGCTGCAATAATAGGTAATACAACTGGAAGTGCTTGGGGAGTTGCAGGCCAGGTAGCTTCTACTGCAACAGCTGAAGCAGGCCTTTACGGAAGTAATCTTAGAACTAATGGTGGTCATGGAATTTATGGAGTAGGATTTAATGGTGTTGTAGGTCAAACAGGACAATCTACTGGCTATGCGGTTTATGGAGAAAATTTAGATAATATTACTCCTTGGGGGAATGGTGTTGGAGTAGCCGGTAAAGGCTATTATGGTGTATTGGGCGAAGATCGTTATTTAGGAGCAGCAGCGGGAGCTTACGGTCTTTACAGTAACGGTGCACTGGGTGCTACAGGTACTAAAACTTTTAGAATAGACCATCCTCAAGATCCTGAAAACAAATACCTGAGGCATTTTAGTATTGAGTCAGACGAAGTGTTAAATGTTTATAGAGGAACCGCTACTTTTGATGTTTCTGGTGATGCTATCATTAGTTTGCCTAGCTATTTTAATGAGATAAATATAAATATAAGCTACCAAATTACACCTATAGGCGCCCATATGCCTTTATTTGTTAAAGAAAAAGTAAATGCGAATAATCAATTTACTATAAGTGGTGGTATTTCAGGCAAAGAAGTATCATGGGCTGTTTATGCTGAACGAAACGATTTGTATATGCAAAAACACCCAGATCAAAAAACTGTTGAATTGGAAAAACGTCCTCAGGAAAAAGGGAAATACCTTATCCCATCATTATATGGCGCAAGTAACGATAAAGCTATTTTTGGAACTACACATTCCAGAACAGATCATAAAGAAATGAATATTTTGAAATAAACATTTTATGTTTTGTCAAAAAAGAAGTTGTTTTTTGCGCGTCGCACATAATACTTTAGTGATATAACAATTTATAATAAATTAATAGCCAGCAGTATATGTCTATATAAAAATATAAACAAAATATAAAGCTATTAATATTTGTTTATATTGACATATTTTCATAAGTTTGTGTATAACAATAAACCATATTAATAATATTTCATTACTATGAATAAAATATATATAACTTATGATGGAAGAAGTATACTCATCTAAGTAAAAAAATACATTTTTAGGGATTCTTATTTGGTCCTTTCTACTGTGGGGGTAGGAAGGACTTTTTTTATTTTTCTTTTTCTGTATTTCTATAGGTTTATGTTAATTGAGTTTATTTATTCTTTTATATTTGTTAATGTTGTAATAAATTGATCTTATAATCGGTCATAATAAACAATAATATGCCTTATTTCTCTTTATTAATATGCTTGCTTTTTTATAGCACTACATTTGGTCAATATTATATGTATGGTGGTTATAACTATGCTGCAATCGATATGAAAGGGGCAAATACAATAGTGGCAACTTTTAATGAAACGGAAAATCATTCTATTCCGCCACTTACCAATAACTTTCATGGATACAGGGTAGGTGTAGGTAAGTATAGCAGGCATACAGTTATGGAACTGGGCTTTGGAAATCTTATTTCTAATCAGTCAAGTTCAAACCCTAATCAATTAAAAGAAAGTGCAGAGGTAGTTGTGAATTTTATGTCTGCACATTTTCTTTTAGGTGTTAAACCTTTTCCAAAAGAATTTTTAACCTGTGGTATGGCAATGCACTTAGGTGGTCAAAGAATACGGTATTCATTTGGAGGAGATTATCGTTCTCCAGTAAATAATTATATTATTGGAACAGAATTTTATATTGATTATGGCATAAAGATTAGGTTTATGCTCAAAAAGTCGCAGCGGGACAAATATTTTTATCTTTTGCGTATACGTCCCTATGTTCATCTACAAAGTAACTTTGCAATAGGCAATTTTGAAACGGAGTTGAATCAAACACCTAATGTCCCTAATAATGCTATAGAAGACAATATGAGTCATTTTGGTTTTCAAATTTCCTTAGTTGTCCCTTTTATTGGTGAAGAAGATAGAACTTATCTTTTTGAACCTTCAAAGAAAAAGAAAAAAATACAGGATAGGAAGGAAAAACCCAAAGGACCTATTTAGTATAGTTTACCAATAAAATATAAATAATATTATGATTGTTAAGTTATTAAGTTTGATTTTCTTTTTTGTTGTTGGGTGGATCGCCTATACTCAGTTTTTTGGTACACCTCAAGAACAAAAAATGGGTCAGGAAGTGATTTCTAATGGTAAAGAAACCATACAAAGTGTTTTTAAAATCTTTTTTCACGAAGGTGAAAAAATACAGGATGGGACTTATGATGAAACAATAGAGAAAATCGGAGAACTGCTTGATAATATGAGAAAACAAGTAAAGGATGGTAAACAAACGCAAAGGTTAGATGAATTAGAAAAAGAAAAAGATAGAATAACTGAAGATGTACACAATAATACTGACAGAGATCAAATGGTTCTTACAGAAACAAATAAAAAAGATCTTAAAAACTTAATTAAAAACATTGATCTGATGTTGGATAACATGGAGGTACAAAAATAGGTCATTGGACTAAATAAACGAAAAGAAAAAGGCTATTACTCTATATGAGTGGTAGCCTTTTTCTTTTCGTTTATTTAATATTATTATCATGTCTTTGTTTCGAATTCTGAACTTTTACTATAGTCTAAAATGTTTTGAATAAGAAACTGTGGTGGCTCAATCTCACTTGAATTAAGTATGTCCTGTGCTTTTTTAAGATTTTTATATTCTTCATCTATCTGATTATTCTTTTTTCTTGCTTGTTGAATAGCCATTTTTTCAAGATAAGAAGATTCATCATAAATATCACGGACAAGATTTGTTTTTGTAATTTGATGCTTCATGTTGGGTAGGTGTCATTTTTATAGATTAAATTGTTACGGTGTTAATAAAAAAACGCACTACTCTATAAAATGTTGCGCATCAAGCTCTTTTTTTTTGAATTTTTCATTACAGATAATATCTGTTAAAAAAATGATTTAAGCTTTAGCTCCGATGCCTAGCAACTTAATTTACAGAATTTCATGTTCGGTCTTGATAATAGATAGATGAGATATTCTTACTGACAATCCGAATTCTTATCAGTTGTTATGTAAAGCAGACTTTTTTACTGTCATGCTTCATACATTGATTTAATAAGGGCCTCATGTTTTTTCAAGATCACCCTTCGTTTTAATTTCATTGTAGGTGTTAGGTCTCCTGATTCAACATCCCATGGGCCAGCTACAAGTTTAAACTTTTTAATTTGTTCTACATTACTAAAATTGGGATTCAGTTGATTAATTAGTTTGCTATAGTAATCTATTACTTTTTGATCTGCTATCATTGCTTCTCTCGAAGAATTATCAACACCGTTGTCAATGCACCATTGTTCTAATATTTCAAACGCAGGTAATATTAATGCGGAGACAAATTTCATGTTATCGCCAATCACTATTAATTGTTCTATTAAAAAATCTTCTCGGAACTTAGCTTCAATAGGTGCCGGGGCAACATATTTCCCACCTGAGGTTTTTAGTAGTTCTTTTTTTCTATCTGTTATTTTTAAAAATTCAATGCCATTTTTGGTAATCAGTCTACCAACATCTCCGGTAAGGAACCAGCCATCTTCAGTAAATACTTCAGCTGTTTTTTCAGGTTGGTTCAAATATCCCATCATTACATTAGGGCCTTTAATCATGATTTCACCCGCATCAGGGCCATATGCATCTTCATCAATATCTATCTTAATTTCAACATTGCTGATAACAGGTCCAACAGTTCCTAATAAGGCCAGGTGTGGTTCAAATCCACTCAAAGCAATAGCAGGTGAAGTTTCAGTCATGCCATAGCCTTCACGCACATCAATGCCAATTGCAGAAAAGAATTGAGCCATTTTTCTAGGACAAGCTGCTGCGCCAGTTAGTATACCTTTTACTCTACCGCCTAGGTTGTCACGAACTTTGCTAAACACAATTTTGTCAGCCAAAAACCATTTTACAGAATTAAAGCCTGAAGGTTCATATCCAAATGCATATTGAGAGGTAAGATCTTCTGCCCAAAAGAAAATCTTCTTTTTTAATTCACTTCCTTCCTGAGCTTTCGTTACAATTTTTTCATATACCTTTTCGAGTAATCGGGGTACTGTAGTAAAGAAATGTGGGCGGAATTCTTTTAAATTTTCGCCGAGGGTGTCTATGCTCTGAGCATACATAATACTGACTCCAACATACATGTAAGAATAGGTTACAACACGCTCAAAAATATGACATAGCGGCAAAAAACTTAAGGCTACGTCACCTCTGTTAACAGGTACCATTGGTGACACTGCTTCAATATTGCTTAATATGTTATAGTGAGAAAGCATAACTCCTTTTGGGTTTCCTGTAGTGCCGGAAGTGTAGATTAGTGTCGCAAGACCTTTCGGGTCAATAGTTTCCTTAATTTTTTCTACTGGAGAAAAATCTCCATCAGTAAGAATGGTTTCCCAATGGTTGACATCTGTTCCATTGGCATCTTTTTCACCATCTACCTTGTCAAAGGTAAAAATGCCCTGTAGGTTTGGTAAATCTTCTTGAGCTTTTCGGACTTTGTCTAGTAGGTCACCATGTCCTACAAAACAATATTTCACATTGGCATCATTAAAAATATAAATATAGTCTTTGGGGGCTATTGTTGGGTAAACCGGAACATTGATTACTCCAATCTGAGACATGCCTATATCAATAATGTTCCATTCAGGACGATTATTGTGAGAAATCAATGCTATTCTATCCCCTGGTTTTACACCCATCTGAAGTAAGCCAAGACTAACCTGGTTGGCAAGCTTAATAAAATCTTTGGTGCTGTAACTATAGTTATGACCTTTCATGTGTTTGCCGCCGATAGAGGCAGCAAGCGGTCCTTTTTCTAATTGATAGTAAGGGATCTCAAATAATCGAGTAGGAATCATATTGAACTAAATTCTTTTTGGTAATTAAAATTGTTATTTTTGGAATGCAATTTAAAGATTGGGGGAAATTAATAAAAATATCGATTAGACACACTATTTTTTTAATAAATACCTCCATCAATTGTATCTTTTTTTCTTGTTCAGTATTTATATAGCTTTTTTGATGATTAGTCTTGATTGATTGTGTAAGTATTTGATTTTCATTCTACAGTGATGTTCGTAATAAATTAAATTAAACATTATGTTTGCCGGTTTGATTTTTGTCCCTTCGTTTATTCTTGCAGGTGTCTTATTTGGAATGGCTTTTGGCAACTATATTATATATTATAAATGGCTTGGTGTTATTCCATTTTCAATAGCAGTTGGAACTTATGTTATTAGGGATGGTCTCAACGAATGGTGGTATGTCAAACACCCTCCCGGGCTTAGTGATGTAGAAAAAAATATTCTTGCCCGGTTTTTCCCATATTATCGTAGACTTAACATTCCTAACAAAAAATTATTTGAAGATCGTCTTAGCGTATTTAGGTTGCAGAAAAAATTTCAAATGCGTCTCCTAAAAAAAATACCTGGAGATTTGCAATTATTGGTTTGTGCTACAGGAGTACAGATTACGATGGGAATGAAAAAAGAAAAAGAATACCTTGATAATCTTGGAATGATCGTACTTTTTCCAAAAGCATTTATAACTCCTGATATCAATACTCAGCTTCACCATGTAGAAGTTAATAATGATACCTATGATTGTTTGCTGCTATCTATTGATATGTTTTCTAAAGGAATACAGGATGTTGAAAATTTTTATAATTCTGGATTGCATGGAATGGCTAAGATCTTCAAAATGAAATATGGGTATAGTGATGAAGATATTCCATATGAAAACCAAAAGGAGCTGCTTGTAAAATTACATCATCTAAGGGAGTTCAAAATTGGTTTTCAGTTTATTTATAATGGTCTTCCCAAAATGGAAATTTTTGAAATGTGTACAGAACATTTTTTCCAATGCCCTGTAGCAATGCAGAAAGCATTGCCAAAGGTTTATAACTATTTTATGAATGTTTATCATCAGGATCCTGCCAACAAAACCGACCCTGTGATTCAACAAGTTATAACTTCATCTGAAGATGAAGAAACAGATGTTCATAATGATAAGGAGGTGCTATAAAGGCAATTTAACCACATATATTTCTCTACACACACACACATTAAAAATAAGCACATAATTACTTCCATATATTGGAATTTTTCCAAATCCTGAACTCGAAAAAAAAAACTAACTAATTGAATTTCAGCGCTTTGTGTTTTGGTGTGTTTTTTGTATTAACAAGGGGGCAAGAAATGTCTCAAAACACACAAAACACACAAAACACACAAAACACACAAAACACCATGAAAAAAGTAATAATAATACTCTCGATCCTATTAGGATACCTATTGAATAGTACCGCCCAGCAAGGGGTGCAAATCGGGGACATTTATGTAATAGCAACTGAAATGACAGAAGCACAGCGTAACGCAATCGCTTCACCAGCCACATATTTGCTGATTTACCAAACAGATGTGGATCCAGGTTTATATTATTATTCGGGGACCGTATGGTTACCTTTCTATACGGGAACGCCGGCCCCATGCCCACCAATAGTATGTAACCTTACATCAAGTGTAACAGCATCTTTTGGTACATTAACTGCGTCATCTAATGGAGGAACAGCTCCTTATAGTTATACATGGGATGGTTCAGCAAGTAGTGCAACGACATCAATAGTAACAGGCATGCCACCGGGAACATATAATGTAACAGTTACGGATATAAATGGATGTACAGCGACCTCATCTGCTTCCTGGTCTTGTGGTATTACATCAAGTGTAACAGCATCTTTTGGTACATTAACTGCGTCATCTAATGGTGGTATAGCCCCTTATAATTATACATGGGATGGGGCTGCAAGTAGTGAAACAACATCAACAGTAACAGGTATGCCACCAGGGACATATAACGTAACAGTAACCGATCCATCTGGATGTACAGCGACCTCATCTGCTTCCTGGTCTTGTGGATTAACAGCAAGTGTAACAGCATCAGGAAACACATTAACTGCGTCAGGTAGTAATGGTTTAGCCCCTTATAGTTATCAATGGGATGCATTGGCAAACAATCAGACTACAGCTACTGCAACAGGTCTTACTTTAGGAGCAAGCTATCAGGTAACAGTGACTGATCCATCTGGATGTACAGCTACAACATCAGGTATTGCTGCACTATCAATCGGTGACTCATACCAAGGAGGAATTATCTTTTACTTGGATGGAAATGGTGGAGGATTAATTGCAGCACCTTCAGATCAATCTTCTGGTGCACCATGGGGTTGTCAAGGAACTTTATTGGGAACTGGATTTGCTCTTGGAACAGGAGCTCAAAATACGATAACCATTGAAGCAGCATGTACAACACCAGGCACAGCTGCAGATATTTGTGCAAATTTAACGCTTGGAGGTTACAGTGATTGGTTTCTGCCTTCAAAAGATGAATTGAATTTGATGCGCCAATATATTGGTCAAGGAAATTATTATGGATTAGGAAATATTGGCGGTTTTGCCAATAACTCCTATTGGAGTTCTTCGGAGTACGTCAACAACAATGCGTGGCTTCAGCATTTCGGCAATGGGAACCAGTACAGCTTCATTAAGAACTTCACAGTCTATGTGCGTGCGGTTCGGGCTTTTTAACAACTTAGCTATTTACTTGCGTCAATCTTCGATTTATCCATTCAACCATTTAAGGTAACCGCGTAGCAGTCGATTTTTTATAACAGCAAAGCCGATAAGATCATTAGTCTTATCGGCTTTGCTGTTGTATGAATTCTCAACAACTAGAAATAGTTTTTTTGAAGATCTTAAATGTTAATAATAATTCAAAAAAGTAAAATATTTTTATGTGTTATTTATTAATAAAAGCGATTTGTTAAAAAAAACTTCTATAATTGTCGTAAAAAAGAGTGTTATGGAAATTTACATTGACCCGGATATTCGTAAGGCAACTACTTTGCCGTCAACTTTTTATAAAAGCCAAAGTATCTATGAGCAATTACTGGAAGAAATTCTGGTTCCATCCTGGCAGTTTGTTGGCGATTCCGGTTTGCTTCCCGAACTTTCTTATGCCTATCCCTTTCTTCTTTTTGAAGACAGCGTAGACGAACCTTTAATGTTGGTAAGGGATAAAGAAGATACGATACATTGCCTGTCAAATGTTTGTACACATCGTGGCATGTTTCTTATAGATAAGCCGGGTAAGTACCGTTTATTGTCCTGTAAATACCATGGCAGATGTTTTAATATGAATGGAAAATTTCGCTCGATGCCAGAGTTTCAGTCAACTGAAAACTTTCCTACTGAAATGGATGATCTTATAGCATTGAAGTTGGGGGTGTTGGGGGACTTTTTGTTTACTTCTCTAGCACCGAACCTTGATTTTGAAATGGTTTTTAAGCCTATGCTGGATAGGATGAGCTGGTTTCCTTTTAAAGATCTTGTTTATAATGAAGAGGGGTCACATATTTATGATATAAAAACACATTGGGCACTTTATTGTGATAATTATCTGGAGGGTTTTCATGTTCCTTTTGTGCATCCAGGCTTAAATCAGTCTTTGGACTATAAGGAATATGATACAGAACTTTTTGATTATTGTAACCTTCAGTTAGGAGTGGCTAGTGAAGGCGCGGACACTTTTGATCTGCCTTCGGATTCGCAAGATTATGGAAAAGGTATTTTTGCCTATTATTGGTGGGTTTTCCCGAATATGATGTTCAATTTTTATACTTGGGGTATTTCAGTTAATATTGTAGAGCCTGTCGATATTAATAATACTCGGGTTGTTTTTAAAACCTATTTATTCAAAGATGAAAGAGCTAAAGGTTTTTCCAAAAAAGATATCCATGATACAGAATTGGAAGATGAGGAAGTAGTAGAACGTGTACATTTGGGCTTGAGATCACGACTATATAAGCACGGGCGTTTTTCTCCAACCAAAGAGAAAGGAGTGCATCAGTTCCATAGGTTATTGGCTCAAGCTTTAAATAATAAGCGCACGTAGATGCTGGCTTTTATACATCCTCTGAAGCCTTCAGTTTTTCCATGTTGTATGTAACTTGAATTGCTTCTATAAACTCATCCAGGAAACCATCCATTACTTCACTAAGATTGTATTTAGTAAATCCAATTCGGTGATCAGTAACTCGGTTTTGAGAATAATTATATGTGCGAATTTTTGAAGACCTGTCTCCTGAAACAATTAAAGTGTTCCGTAAAGTTGAAATACTATCTTCGTGTTCTTGTTGCTGTAATTCGTAGAGTTTTGCATATAATTTCTGAAGCGCAATTTCACGGTTCTTAAGCTGTGAACGGCCATCCTGACATTCTATTACAACTCCCGAAGGTTTATGTGTAACCCGTACTGCAGATTCTGTTTTATTTACATGCTGACCACCTGCACCACTTGCTCTATATGTATCCCATGATAAATCTGCCTTGTTGATCTCTACATCTTCTACTTCAAAAATAGGCATTACAGCAACGGTGGCAGCAGAAGTATGGACGCGACCTTGAGATTCCGTTTTTGGAATCCGTTGTACTCTATGTGTCCCTGATTCATATTTAAGGGTGCCATAGACATTATCTCCGGTAACTTGTATAATGACTTTGCTAAAACCACCAGATTCATTTTCATTTGAAACTATATATTCACGTTTCCATTTCTTTTTGTCAATAAATCGTTCATACATTCGCAAAAGGTCTCCAGAAAAAATTGATGCTTCATCACCACCTGTTCCAGCTCGAATTTCTACAGTCACATTTTTTTCATCTTCAGGGTCTTTGGGAATTAACATCATTTTTAATTCTTCCTCAAATGGTCCTTTTTGCTCCTCTAGTTCTTTTAAATCTTCTTTAGCCATTTCTACAAACTCTGGGTCTTCACCCTCTTCAATTATCTCTTTGCACTCCACTATACCATCGAGCATTGCTTTGTACTTATCGTGTGCTTCCACCAATGGAAGTAATCCTTTATATTCTTTATTGATCTTTAGAAAACGTTTCATGTCAGAAGTGACTTCCGGGTCAGAAAGCTGTTCTTCCAAAAGCTCAAATTTATCTTTTAAAGACCTTAATTTATCAATCATGTTTTCTCTTTTACAACAATATAGGTTGTTGTTTTTTTATTCTAAACTNTAAANTATTTTNANG
>JAKVCV010000003.1:0-142668 GCA_022448945.1 Saprospiraceae bacterium | reverse complement strand
CCTAATAATCAACAAGTATTTGTTCTCATATAGGTGAATGAGATACAAAAGTACAATTTAATAATTGATATTCAAAAGTGCTTATAGGTGCAATCAGTAATCAACCTATCATCGGAATCAATTCTCTTAGGATGATACTAAGTTTTTTTTCTGCTGAATTAACTACACTAATAACTTCTTCAACTGTAGTTTCAGTTAGTTCATTAATAGGATAACAACGATTTGACACTACGGAGACGACAAAGACTGGTAAACCCATATGACGCGCTACTATTACTTCTGGAACCGTGGACATTCCTACAATATCACCTCCAATAATATGGAAGAAGTTATATTCTGCAGGTGTTTCAAGATTTGGCCCCTGAGTGGCTACGTATACTCCTTCAAAAGCACGAATTTTATGTTTTTTTGCTATTTCAAGTGCTTTTTTATTAAGCGCTCTGTCGTATGTATGTAGCATATCGGGGAAACGAACCCCTAGCCTTTTGTCATTTGGACCACGTAAAGGGTTTTGTGGTTGTAAATTAATATGGTCTTTAACAAAGACAAGGTCACCAGGGTATAAGTGTGGTTGTAGACCCCCTGCAGCATTTGAGATAATTAAACGTTCAATATTTAAAAACTTAAGCACTCGTATGGGAAAGGTTACCTCCTCCATGCTATATCCTTCATAAAAATGAAAGCGACCAGCCATTGCTACGATTGGAATTCCTTCAAAATAACCGAAGATTAATTTGCCAGAATGGCCATCAACGGTAGATGTAGCAAAATCAGGTATTTCAGTATAAGGAATTGATTTAACTAACTCTATTTTAGTACTTAGTTCACCCAACCCAGTGCCAAGAATGATGCCGATTTTAGGTTTAAAATTGGCGATTAGTTTTTCAATAAAATTTACAGATGTCTGGATCCTATTATACATTCTTTACGGAAATTGTTATAGATTTTAAGCTTCAAAGTAATTTTTATATGTTAAAATAGGAAAAATCACTAAACATTTTTTTTTAATAGATCGTTTATAATATTAGTAAGTTAAAAAGTCTGCAGCCCCACGTGATTTTTAATAAAAGATTACTGCTGTAACTTTAAAACAGTTCTGCACATTTTTTTAATAAAAAACCTTAAAAATGAGCTATAAACTTACCCTATATATATATTTTATTATATTTGCTGCGTTAGTTTTCAGCACCCCAATTATGGGTCAGGAAAAAGAGCCCACAAAAAAGCGAGTTCTTTGTGGAAAACATCTTGTAGTAGTAGCGAAGGTAGGGCCCCGAATAGTTGCTCCTAAGAGAGTAAACATCGACCTTCCTCCGGATTACAAGCCACCAGTTGCAGATGAGAAGCTTATTACTTTTCCTGAAACAGTCGCTAACAAGAAAAAACAAAAACAATTACTTAAAAAAAGAAAAAAAGGAAAAAATCGTGGCTGTATTGCTAAAGTAATGAATTAAAAATTTTTACCCAATAATCCCAAGTGACCCTAACCCTGTAATCCAGAAACGCCCTATTGCCCATATTATCCCTTTTAATTTAGTCTAATTTTCAGACCCCATGAATGGCAGCTCCGGAATTAATTTTGGAGCTGTTCTATTTTTTTTGGGAACAATAATTCCTTTAAATATATTGTTTATTGCATTAATTCTTAGCTATCTTGACAAGAAACAATTCGGGCCTTATGTATAAATATATTAAAAATAGATTATTGAGTTTTAAATGGGCAATAACAGGAATGCGAAAATTATTTTCAAACCATGCTAATGCACAAATACATTTATTGGCTAGTATTATAGTTGTTTTATTAGCTGTTTATTTTAGAATAACTGTATTAGAAAGTTGTATTCTTGTATTGTGTATTGGATTAGTGTTGTCTATGGAAGCGCTAAATTCTGCCATAGAAATACTTTCTGATCGTGTTTCTTCAAAACAGGATAACATGATTGAACATGTTAAAGATATTGCTGCTGCAGCAGTATTACTCTCAGCCATATGTGCAGCTATTGTAGGAGGGATAATTTTTTTGCCCAAGGTTTATGCTTTATTTTTTTAAAAAGGCAAACCGTTTCTTTTTAAGAATGTTCATTTATTGTTTTTTGTAAACAATCCCACATTTTTTTTGCAGTTTGATCCCAGGAAAAATTTTGACGTTGTTTTTCCCCTTTTTTGATTAATTCTGAACGCAGAGCAGGTTCGGTCCACATACGAGTCATCTTATCACTGATATCTTTTATAGATTTTGGGTCAGCTAATAGTCCTGCATCTCCTATGACCTCTGGCATGGATGAACAATTGGAAGTAATACTTGGCACATTACAGCACATAGCTTCAAGTACAGGAATCCCAAAGCCTTCGAATAAAGAAACATATGTGAGTGCAAAGGCTGAAGCAACTATACGAGGGAGAAGAATGTTATCCACATAACCTAAAAAGATAATGTCATTTTTATATTTTAGATTAGATAATGTTTCTTTTACTTCTCCACTTTGCCAAGCTATTCTGCCAGCTAAAACTAATTTTATTTGTGCATTTGTGCTTGTTTTGAATTTTTCAAATGCACGTAGAAGATTTGGTATGTTTTTACGTGGATGTATTGATCCTACATATAAAAAATAGGGTTGATTTTCTGTATATTTTTTGCGAATTTCATCTTTTTCTACGGTCGAGATAGGAAAGTAATCGTTATGGCTACCATTATATACAACATCAATTTTATTATTATTTATTCCAAAAGTATTAATTATGTCTTTTTTGGAATATTCCGAAACTGTAGCTATTCTAGTAGCATTATTTGCAAATTTAGGCACAAAGTATTCGTAATATTTTGCTACTGAATAACTTACGTGTTCGCGAAAATGTTTCCACCCGATATCATGTAATACCATCAAAGTAGGCACATCAGTTCTAAGGGATAAATACCCATCTGGAGAAACAAAAATATCCGGCTTCAGTTTTTTTAATAAACGGGGTATTGACCATTCAAACCAAAGGTACCATAAAATAGGGTGGCGTGCTTGAGGTGAAATTGTAATGCCTTTTACATTATTTGAAAAAATAAAATCCTGAGAAAAAGGACGGTCGAAAATGAAAATAAATTCGTGCTCCGGGTGTTGTTCTACCCAACGCTTTAACACCTCATGGGTAAACCAACCTATGCCTTCAAGTTTGTTGCTTAATAAGAATCTAGTGTTTATAGCTATTTTCATAATAATTATTCAGGGGCATTATCAGGCATTCTTTCGTAAACGGGGAAAAATAAGTATGATATTTAATATTATCTGAATAGTAATGACTATCCATAGAGCAATATCTTCTGTCCAGTATATTTGATAAATACCCATTGCAACTGCCAGACCAATACCATTAATAGAAAAAAAACGATTGATTTTTATTTTCGTTTTTCTTCTGAAAAAAATTAGTTGCAATAAATTAATAACAATGAGGTATATGCCAAATTGAAAAAAAACAAGGGCTAGATTGTCAATCGTTCTAGCTTCTTTTCTTTTTATAAATTCTTGATACAATTGTTCCTCCTTTTGTTCTTCAATTGAGAGATCTTCAAATAATTTCACATCTTTCGAACTTTGTAGAGGGGAATAAAATTCTAGTTTAAAGTTTGGGCGGTGTTTTATGATGACCATCCGATTGTTCAAATCATCAGGATGTTTTTTAACGCCTATAAAAGTCAAAAGGACTAGACCAATTATAATCCAAACTATGGGGATTAATTGTTTCATGTTTTTAAAAGGTGTATGTTTTATTGTATTTGTCTCACAAAATACATTTTTTATTTTAAAGCAATAAGCTTTTGTCCATGTCGAACTTATTAGTATATTATTTCCTCAGCATTTTTATGGATTTCTGCTGTATAGCATATCGGTTGATGTGCTAAATTGATTTTTGTTCAGCAATAATGTTAAAGTAAAAACAAAAGAAATAATTGGATATTTGTATGTTTGTAATATATCAATTTTAGCTATACTGAATTCTGTTTTTTTAGTTAATTTATATTTAATTGAAAAATAACAAACTTAAATAAATTGAAAAAAAATAAACTTAGCAGAAGAAATTTTCTTTCCAAAACAGCTATAACTGGATTGACAGGGCTTTTGGGGACTCACATAGTTTTTGGCGAACATCTTCCAAAAGGGTATATTCCTGTTGGGCTGATAAATGCTGAAGATCAAATTCCGGGTAAAAGTGAGGACTTGATTGTATTAAATGATAAACCCTGGAATGCAGAAACACCACCCCATTTACTGGATCCAAAGATTACGCCTGCTGATTTGTTTTTTGTTCGTAATAATGGTATTCCTCCTGAAAAAGTTGATCTTGACTCCTGGACACTGACAATAGAAGGGGAATCTGCAAAGACCAAGAAAGTATATTCTATTAAGGACCTTCAATCAAAATTTCAGGTATATAGTTATAATTTAGTTCTCGAATGTGGTGGTAATGGTCGTAGTGAATTTAATCCAGGGGCAAAAGGAAATCAATGGACGCTTGGTGCGGTAGGATGTTGTAAGTGGACAGGAGTTAGGCTTAAGGATGTATTGCAGGATGCAGGAGTTAGGAATGATGCTGTTTATATAGGTTATTATGGTGCAGATACGCACTTAAGTGGCGATCGTAGTAAAGTTGTTATTTCAAGGGGAGTTCCTATTAAAAAAGCAATGGAGGAAGAGGCATTAATTGCCTGGAAAATGAACGATGAGGATATTCCTGCCATGAATGGTTTCCCATTACGTCTTGTGTTTGGTGGCTGGCCAGCTTCTACCTCTGGTAAGTGGCTTAACCGTATCGTTATTCGGAATCAGGTACATGATGGCCCTAAAATGCAAGGTTATTCCTACAGAGTCCCGAAATATCCTGTGGCCCCCGGAACAAAGGTGCCTGAAGAAGACATGAAGATCATAGAATCAATGCCTGTAAAATCGCTTATTACATACCCAAAGACTGGCGCAATGGTAAAAGGTGATCGCAAGTTTCAAGTTCGCGGGCATGCATGGGCTGGAGACCTTGAGGTCGATTCAGTACACATTTCCATTGATTTTGGAGCAACCTGGTTAAAGTGTAATCTTACAAATCCTGTAAATCGGCTTGCCTGGCAGCATTTTAAAATCACTATAGATCTTCCGGAAAAGGGATATTATGAGATCTGGGCCAAGGCAACTGATTCTAATGGAGTATCTCAGCCAATGGTCGTTCCAAACTGGAATCCCAAAGGCTACTTAAATAATGCATGCCACAGAATTGCTGTTAAAAGAACTTGAGTTTATGAATGACAACAATCGTGTATCTAAACAACAGGAGGAGTTCGTCAGTAAGATGATGAAGACATTTGATATATGGGCTATTTTCTTTATGCTTTTCTTTTTCTTCTTTTTTCTGTATGCTTTTAATTTTCTACCATCATTTTCAACAAAAGGAGATAATACCGCAAGTATGGAGCTTCTTGTTGAAGAAAATGAGGATCCTAATCGTATTGAAAATGGGATACATGTTCGTAGTGGCCTTATTGTTGGAGACGGGTACGAACTTGTTTTAAGGCATTGTGGCGGTTGTCATTCACATAAATTGGTTACACAGAATAGTGCTGATGCCAAAGGGTGGACAGAAACTATTCGCTGGATGCAGGAAACCCAAAAATTATGGGACCTAGGTGGTAATGAAGCACCAATAGTTGCGTATTTGGCCAAATATTATGGGTTGAAACAAAAAAACAGGAGAGCTCCTTTAAAAAACATCGATTGGTATGAGTTATGATATTAATTTAATAAATAATTGATTTTGTTTCCTATGAAAGATTTACTTCGGAAACATTTTTTTAAAACTTAAATAACATGCATTATAGAATCACAAAAGTATTGCACCAGGCAGGTAAAAGACAATCAATTGTTGACCATTTGAACACAATGGAAGATAAAATTAAATCTATTCAAGGATTACAAAGTCTTCGATTGTTAGAAATTAGTGAAACGGAATCATATGGGATTTCTGTTTACGAAAATGAACAACAAATAAAGGATGCAGAAGAACAGGTTAGGGAAATTATGAGTGGAATGATGTCATTTATGACAGGGCCTCCGGAAAAAGTATCAGGAGGTGTTTTTTGGAGTCTTGAATTTTAAGCTGGTTTTACATTTTAAAAAAAATGTAAACTTATGATAAGTTAGTGTTTGGGTTCAGGTTTGTCAAGCATAAGTTCCATATGGAGTTTTAAAACTTTTCCCATTGAGTTCAAATTATCAAAGCTATTTGTTGCATGATATTCATTGAGGTCTTTAATGAGTGAGCTTCGCTTTGTATCGCTTGAAAGTTTGTCTTTTCCCATGTTTTCTAACAAGGCACTTAATCTTTTATGCCCCATTATATACCTCTTTTTCATTAGTGTTCGTTCTTCATATTGATATTGTTCTACGGTTCGCTGGGGAAGCATTTCCATACAAAACTCTACTATTTTGAAGTTTTCTTTATAAAACTGTGGTAGATAATTGTTTTTTCTACCTTCATAGCAAAGCTGATCAAAATCAATTGCACGTACGCGGTATTGTTCTTTGTCAAAATCAGGCGTAACATCTATAACATAAT
This sequence comes from Saprospiraceae bacterium, assembly GCA_022448945.1. GTDB lineage: Bacteria > Bacteroidota > Bacteroidia > Chitinophagales > Saprospiraceae > Aureispira. The sequence continues at coordinate 136,080 of JAKVCV010000003.1, read as the reverse complement.
TATAGGAACGCATATCACCCAATAACATTACAAAACACCTTTCATTAAATTTTACAAATTCTTTTGCTGCATAACTTTTAAGAAAGTTGGGAGTTTCTATATAATAATCTAAAAAAGCATCACCAGGTATACCTGGAATATGTTCTTCGATAAGTGTATTTTCATCCACAATAAATGCCAATCTGTTGGGACTAAGTATATGTTCTAATTCTAGACCATATATTCTGGAAGCATCTGCTTTTTTAATATAAAAATAATCGTGATTGTCATTGAGACTGTTGATAATTCGTATACGAAAAGGTTTTGAATTGCCAAAAAGGCAATAATCTATTCGGCTAACATTTAAATGCTCAATAACAGACATATTGCCACCTGTTTTTAGTAGTCCATATATATAGGTCAAAGCGGCCTCTACCTCATCCTGAAATGATGGGTGATAACGAACTGCTTCCCAAAGGGTATCATTGCCTTTGCTATCATAGATAGCTGCAGAATCCTGAAAGTTGGTTAAATCCTCATATTTTATTGGCAAAGAATCTGACCGGTCATAACTCAGAAGATACTTTCTTAGGTTGTCAGAAACAGGAAAAGGTGGTTTTTTTTTGGAGATGTCCATTAGAAAATATCAATTTTCTTTTAGTGAAACATATACTAATACTCCAACCATACGCAGAAACTATTTCTGGGTATGGTTAAAGTATTAAATATAGTATATACTTAGACAGTTTGTAAGGATGCTAATGCAGCATCGTAATTTGGTTCCTGAGCAATTTCAGGGACTTGTTCTGTATATACCACGTTACTATCTTCGTCTATGACTACAATAGCTCTTGATGCTAAGTTATGTAACCCCCCATCTAACATTAGTAGACCATAGTCTCTACAAAAACTTCCATCTACAAAATCTGATAATGTAGTTACATTTTCAATGCCCTCTGCACTGCAAAATCGTTTTTGTGCGATTGGCAAATCTTTTGAAACACATAATACAACAGTATTTTCAAGCTTTGCAGCTAGTTCATTGAAATTTCTAACAGATTTTGAGCACACACCTGTATCAATACTAGGAAAAATATTTAATACAATTCTTTTGCCCTGATAATCTGCAAGTGTAACAGTAGAAAAGTCAGATTTAACAAGAGAGAAAGCAGGCGCTTTAGAACCTACGTTTGGCAAATTGCCAGATGTTTTTACAGGGGTTCCTCCTAATGTAATAGTAGCCATTATTTATTTTTATTTATTTATTTAAGAATATTTTTTTCTTTTAGTAAAAATTAGAAACTGTTTTTAACCTAAACAAAGTTAAATAGATTTTTTTAGATTTTATATTTTATCTCATTTATTAAAAATCATGGACACTATTATTTAAAATAACTAGCTAATCAGTAGTTTATAAGCTATATACAGATCTAATGGTATTTGTTTTTATCCAAAAATGGATCAAATTCTGCACATAATTTGCTAAGCCAATTAAATCTATCTACCTTTGTATAAAGGAACAGTATTATTATTAACATATAAGCACATTCATTTAATATGATTGAGACAATTTTATTTTCAGGAACAAATACCCGTTATTTATCTGAAAGGATTGCAGATTATTATGGCAAGGGCTTAGGTAAAATAATGTTGCAGCGTTTTAGTGACGGTGAAATGCAAACAAATATCCAAGAATCTGTCCGTGGTAAGTATGTCTTTTTTATACAATCTACTTTTGCACCTTCTGATAACATTATGGAGTTGTTATTAATGATAGATGCTGCTAAAAGAGCATCTGCTGGATATATAACAGCTGTAATTCCGTATTTTGGTTATGCACGTCAAGACAGAAAAGATAGACCGCGTGTAGCAATTGGGGCAAAGTTGCTCGCTAATCTTTTGATAGCCGCCGGAGCGAATCGAATAATGACAATGGATTTACATGCTGATCAGATTCAAGGATTTTTTGACATTCCAGTGGATCATCTTAAAAGTGAAGCGATATTTTTTAATTATTTAGAGAAAAAAGATACTTCAAATGTGATTTTTGCCTCTCCAGACGTTGGAAGTACTAAACGTGCAAGAGCCTATGCTCAACACTTTGGCACAGGTCTTGTAATTTGTGATAAATATCGTAAAAAGGCTAATGAAGTTGCAGAAATGACAGTAATTGGAGATGTTGACGGTAAAGATGTTATATTGGTTGATGATATTGTAGATACCGCCGGAACTTTATGTAGAGCTGCAGAAATACTAATAGCTGAAGGAGCTAAAAGTGTACGGGCTATTTGTACGCATCCAGTATTATCCGGCCCTGCATATAAAAGGATTGAGAAATCTCTATTAACAGAAATGGTAGTCTCTGATACTATTCCTTTAAAACAAGCCTGTAAAAAGATAAAAGTTGTACCAGCGGCAAAATTATTTTCAAGAGCTATTAGAAATGTCCATGAGTACCGCTCTATTTCTGCTTTATTTGTAAAAAAAAACAATAAAGAATTAGTTCAATAATTGCGAATAGGTTAAGTTGAAATAGAAAATAAAGGAATATAATAAATAAACAAACGTCTAACATGTAGAGAATGTTAGACGTTTTTTTACCGAATATAAATCTATTGAGATTATTAGTTTAAATAATTGTCAAGATCTGTACCAAATAGATATATCTTTTCTCTTTTAACAATCTTTTAGTGTTTATTTAAATCCTTCTTTCCCCAATTTCTGCTAATCTTTTTCCCTAATAAAGTAATTCATAGAATTTAAACATTCTTATAATTGCTATTATTAGCACAATAATAAGTAGATAACGTACAAAACTATTTGCGTGAGGATACGAAGTAGCAACGCGTGCAGCTATATAACCACCTAAGCCTTGACCGGAAGCCAGGAGTATACCATACCCCCAGTCAATTTTTTCATTAATTGTAAAGATAACAAGTCCTACTATTGTATATAAAGCAAATGCAGAGAGTTTAACACCAGTTGCATCCACAAGGCTATAACGTCCAAAAATTGAAAGGAAAATGACAAGTGCAACTCCCGTTCCTACTTGGATGAATCCTGCATAAAATCCTAGCATTAAAAAAAAGGGCATACTTAACCAAATATTCATATTATAGGAAAAATCTGTCCCTTGAGTCCATTTTTGTGGTTTAAACAAAATAATAAANAATAAAACAGGCAATAAGTATTTAAAAGCATTTTTGATGTTCTGCCCATCTGTATATATNGCTAAATAAAAACCACCAATTGCTCCTAAAAACAATGCAAGGATTACAAATTTACTTTTTTGTAAGTTCAAATGTCCTTTCTTATAAAAAGTTGGTAAAGCCATCACAGACATTGCCAATATCCCCAAACGATTTGTTCCATTTGCTATTGTTGCGTCCATGCCTACAATATCAATTAATGCATAAAGCCCTATTGCTGAACCAAGCCCAGCTAGGGAACCTATAAAACCCGCAAAAACACCACAAACAACAATTAAAAAATATATTTCCATTTATAAATGAAGAAAAAATAAGCGGTAATGAAACATTTCAGATTAAAAACAACAGAAAAAATGATCTGCTTTAGAACTATCTTCTAAGTAATTAAATTTAATAAAACCTAATTGGTTAAAGGCAGAAGATCGAAAATAACTTTTATTTTATTTCTTGACATAATTCTATTAATACGCCATTAGTACTTTTTGGATGCAGAAAACATATAATTTTATTATCCGCACCTTTTTTGGGTTCAGGGTTCAGTATAATGAAACCTTCTTTTTCAAGACGTTTAATTTCAGCATATATATCATCTACGGCAAAAGCTATGTGATGAATGCCTTCACCTCTTTTTTCAATAAACTTGGCTATTGTACTATTTGAGTTTGTTGCTTTAAGCAACTCAATTTTTGTCTCACCACATTTGAAAAAGGATGTAGTAACACCCTCGGATTCTACATTTTCTTCTTTGTAGTTTTGTTCTCCTAAAAGTCGTGCAAATAAAGAGTTGCTGATTGATAGGTCCTTGACAGCCAATCCAATATGCTCAATTTTCATGCTTTTGTTTTTTAAATGTATAGAAGGATTGAATAGCAAATATAAATAAGATACAGAGATTTTAACCTATTCATGTTATAAATTACATTCAAAATCTTTACCAATAAAGTGAATGTTTTTTTTTAAAAAGTAAAATTATAGGTTACTTTTGTGTTGTACAGACATTTGATACTTAGGGGGAAAGTGAAATTATAGAAAAATACTAGAAGGATTTATAAGTTTTATTTTTTTCTAATCTTCAAAATAAAAACTTCAATATGGGTGCATTAAAATTTTTTATTCAAGGAATTAAAAACTTCAAAGAAGTTGGTACCTTTTCCAGATCTTCTCACTTTGTAGCTAAAACGATGACTAAAGATAAACACATTGATTGGGAAAATACAAAATGTGTTGTTGAGTTGGGAGCAGGTGATGGACCGATTACTAAGCAAATTTTACAAAAACTCCGACCAGATGCTAAATTGCTTTGTTTTGAGATAAATAAAAAGTTTGCAGAAGAATTGACAGAAAAATTTGCACATGATAAGCGTATTACCATTATCAATGATGATGCAAAAAAGTTGGGGGAATATATTAAAGATGCTGGCTTTCAGGAGGCTGATTATGTTCTTTCAGAAATCCCCTTTGTTATAATTCCTGAAGATGATATCATTGAACAGGCGCATAAAAACCTAAAAAACGGTGGTAAATTTATTCAATTACATTATTCTTTAGCAGCAAAAAAACGTTATGAACGAATTTTTAATAATTCAGAGATAGATTTTGTAATGTTAAACGTACCTCCTGCTTTTATTCATATCTGTGAAAAACTATAGTTTTTTCGATTTCGAAAAAATTTGTTCTTTATATACAAAAGACTGCCTGACTTAATATTCAGGTAGTCTTTTGTGTTTTTTAATTTAATATTAAATCCTCTTAATGGGTTTTGTGTTCCTGAATTATAGGGATATTTTTTATCTTAAGTATCGCGCTTATTTTTTTAAGGGAAGTATTATTATTTTATATAAAATATGTATTCGAAAGCTATAACACATCTTATTAAAGATCCAGTATTAAATAAGGTTATAATTGAATTAGAGTTATCTTTTACATCAGACAATAAGGATGTGTACGGATCTNTGATACGTTCAATCATCTCTCAACAATTGTCTGTTAAAGCTGCTGGAACTATTCACAGACGCTTTCTGGAACTGTTTGAAGAGGAGGGGCCACATCCCCGTGCTTTGCTGAAAAAGAGTGTAGAAGAATTGCGGACTGTAGGCTTGTCAAGACAAAAATCCTCCTATATGCATAACATTGCGGAGTTTTTTATTGCCAATCAGCTGGAAGATATGGACTGGACGGAACAAAGTGATACAGCAATTATACAACTCCTTACGGAAATCAAAGGAGTAGGACTATGGACTGTTCAGATGATACTAATGTTTTCACTTAATCGACCTGATGTTTTCCCTTCAGGAGATTTGGGTATTCAACAGGCAATGAAAAATTTGTATGGATTAAAAGGAAAGGGCAAGGATTTGATCATGCAAATGCATAGGGTTGCCGATAAATGGCGCCCTTATAGAACTATTGCTTGTCGTCACTTATGGAAATGGAAGGATAAAAAATGATAGCATTAAAATATAAATAATAATTAGGGCAGGACTATTATGATTTTATCTTGTCGGCTGTAAGGATAATATCAGAGAGTTAAATCAAAATGAAGTTATAAGAGATTTAAATTGGACTAAAATGTAAGCAGTTTTCGGACATCTTCTTCTGAATTTATAATTCCTGCAGAATGTAATCGAAAAGTGAATTTCTCTTCTTCCCTGTCGGTGTCCTTGGTATTTGCGACTAGCAATTCATTTTCTTCGGTAAGGGCCCAAAGAATATTTTTTGCTTCATCATCGTATTTAATTGATGCGTCAGCGGAGTTTTCTGAATTAGGGATAGAGTAATATAGTTGATTGTTTTTATTCGTAATAAATAATTGATTTATAGCAATTGCATCACCAATTTGATTCACAAACCTGGCATTAATTAAATGTTCTGATTCCATTTCAACAGTTTTCCCACAATTCCATAAACCAAACCTGTGAATAGTAAATCGATTGATAATACCTGTCCACTTAGGTTGAACAATATTTTCTAAGTCTAATTTCATTTGTGCAACTGTTGCATCGACATCATTCTGCCATTGTTGTAGTTTGGTTTTATATTCTTCATATTCTTTTATGTATGCTTTTTTTGCAACTTCTGTTGCTGAAATCGCAGGATAAATTTCATACTTTGCAATAATTTTTTCTTCATTTTCTACTCTAGAAAGCGCTAATTCAAATACGTTCTTAGCTTTTTCTTTTATATCCATAGAATTCCATTCAATTTCAAAAACAGCATCATCAACTTTTGTTTTATCGACTATAAATTCTATATCTTCATCATATTGAGCTAATGCAGGAAAATCAGCTTTATTGATTTGAAAATTAAAAACCTGCATATTTTCAGGGATTCCTACATTAATAGGTTTGTCAGGTTTACTAATTGACATGGAAGTTTCAACCTTGGCCAATATTTCAGCATCAGAAAGTGAATGATTAATAATGTTTTTATCTTCAGCCAGTTCTGCAATTATTTCAACTTGATCATCAGCAGAATAAATCCAGTTGTCTTTTTGTTTACTATATACAAAAACATCAAGATCAGACGTTGGGAAGTCAGCTATAATCTTACCTTTTAGTTCTACATCAAGGGTTTTATCCATGCCCAAGTATACAGGTTTTCCGTTCTGAAAACCTTTGATTTCCATCATTCCCACAGATTGAAGGTTCTGGTGTTTATCTAATTCTTTTGGTACCCCAGCTAAAAACATATCTACATGATCATTAAATTCTCTGTATTGGATTTCAACTTTTCCTACGACAGTGATTCCTTGTTCATCAACAAATGCAGATGGTGGGACAATTATTTTGGATCCTGAATGGTATTCAAGNGTTTCGCCTTTTTCAGCTAAATTAACAATCATCTGGCTATAAGATTTCTGGACGTCAGCTATAGGAGGGAGGAGTGCTAATTGTTCTTCAATTTGAGTAGTAGGAATGCCTCCATCTACAGAATCAATCATATGTTCTAGCATGAATATTATCAAAACCGAAGCAGCTATTGCCACAATACTCCCAATGCCATATTTCAACATCCAGGATGGTAATTTGGGGGATGAAATAGCATAAAGAGGAGTGTTTTTATTTCCTTTTTCTTCGGGAAGAGATTTTGTAGATTCCTGAAATTTAGCGAACAGACTATCAAAATCCTGATGTTTGCTGATTTGTTCAGAGTTCAATTCAGGAGGGTTAACTTTAATATTGTATTTGTCTTTCATATTCATAATGTCTTTCAAACGAAAATTGATTTAATAAATATCCAGCTTTAATCATTTCGTTTTCTGGTTCACAAATCGTTTTTTCATTTTCTGCAACAATCTGTAAATTTTTACTTTTGCATTATTTTCAGTAATGTCTAATATATCAGCAACTTCTTTATACGGTCGTTTTTCAAAAAATCTTAATTCTAATAATTCTACTTCCTCGGGTTTTAAATCTTGTATAACCTTTTTTAGAAGTATAATGTTAATTTCTAAATCTGCTTTGTCATCATATTCTTCTATCAATTCGTGTGTTGTTCTTTCTTCTAAAGCAACAACTCTTGTTTTTTTGTTTTTACGAAAATGTTGAGCAATCTCATTACTGGCAATTCGAAATAACCAAGCTGAGAAAGGAACTCCTTGAAAGGTGTATTTCTCAAGCTTTTGCATAGCTTTCAAAAAGGTCTGAGAGGTTAGATCTGCAGCTAGTGTTTCATTTAAGGTGCGTTTAAAAACAAATCTAAAAATAGGTTCATAATACCGATCATACAAGACTCTGAATCTTGAAGGATTTTGTTGAGCTTGCTGCACCTCTATCCACTCCTCTTGCATTGCCTGCTGAGTAACTGTATATTTTGAACCTGCCATATTAAAAACAAGAATTCACTACTTAGTTATTAGATCAAAGATTCATAATTGATTTGCTTTCCAGACTTTGAACTAGAAGTTAAATTGTCAAAGTTAAAATACAAACATTACAAATTTAGTAAATTTTGATTCTCTTATATTACTTTAGTCCACAAAAAAAGTGTATTCAAAAACAGTTTGAATTAAATTTTCTTCAATAATATGCGTCTCTAATAAGCCATCAGTATTGTATGTGTAGAATTCGACTTTATAGTATTTAAGTTTAGATTCTATTTCTGGCACATCCTCCTTTGTACTTTTTCTATTTATTTGTTTTGACTTTTTCTTCTTTACTTGATTTTCTGGTACTAATATAGGTTTTGTAATTTTATCTATACAGGAATATACTTTTTTTGACAATTTCCCATTTGTGTATTCATAATCAATGATTTCCGTGAGGTCCCCTTTTGAATTCCGAATTTCAGTTCTTTCAATATTGCCCTCGTAGTTATAGAAAGACTTTTTGTCAGATAATATATTATGAAGGTTTTTATACTTTCTAATCGAAACAGTTGAGTCTTCATATTCTGTCAATGTCAATATTTTTTCACCTGACTCCATACCCGCAAGACTATCCATATAAGGAGAAAAGCCTACAGCTGTTCTTTTAATTCTTATAAGATGATTTAGCGTATCAAAAGTTAATTCATCAAGCAATCTGAGTTTCTTGTTTGGATGTCCAAACATTTTAACTCTTTGAAAAGGGACACTATCCGCTTTGTAAAAATAGTGGTATGCATGGTCTAAATGGGATTTTTGTAACGAATCATAATTTAATGTTTCAATTGCAGATAAAAACCCTTGTTTATAAAAAAACTCCATTCGCTGGACTTTATCACCGTATGAATTATATGTAGTTATCATGTCCATTTTTCCATCCGGAAAAAAATATTTTTGGAATTGATGAGATTCTACAATTGCATTAGTCCATATAACACCTGATTTATCATTTTTTGTTTTTTTGTAGATGCCCTTCCATAATGAACACTTACTATTCCCCTGATCTGCAACCTGACTTATATTAAAAGGTAAAGAAGGATAGATTTCAGGGAATTTGCGCAACTGTGCAGAAACACAAATTGGTTTATTTAAGCAATAAAAAATTATCAAAGTATAAATTATAAGGAGGATGTTTTTCATCTGAAAGCGCTTAAAATTTATTGAAATAAATGAATTTTATATAATCTAATGATTATATTAANTATTACTTCACTAATTATACCATAATTCACAAATTAGATAGAATAAAAGACCAACTTATTTAGCAATGTTGACAAAACAGGTTCATTTTTAATTATATTTGGTTTTTAAACACCCGAAATGACAAAGAACTTTTTCTTATTTTGCCTAATAATGCATTAAGTAGAAAAGGTTACAGTTTTTATAATTATTTTTTGTTGTACTCTGATTTTTTTAAAAAATTCTTCCCTAGTAAAATATTAGGGGATAGGTATTAAATACTTTATTCAATGACTGCAGATAAAAAACAAATGGCACTACACTGGAAGATTCTTATCGGGATGCTTTTTGGTGTATTAATCGGCTTTTTATTTAAAAATGGTTTATGGCTTGGAGACTTTATAGAACATTGGTTATATAAGGGATCTGAAGTGATAAAGTTAACGAATCAAACTACTTTTGAAGTTGTTAATGGTCAAGTAATTGAAAATGTCGAATCAATAAAACAATCAAGAGCATATCAGGGTTCGGATTTTGTGAAGGATTGGATATATCCCATCGGGAAGATCTTTGTAAATCTACTTAAATTAATAGCCGTTCCATTGATAATTGCATCTCTTACAAAGGGAATTGCTGATTTGAAAGATATTTCAAAGTTGTCCAAAATAGGTGGAAGAACAATAAGTGTATATATAGTTACAACGCTTCTGGCTGTAACACTTGGTTTAATGGTCGTCAATTTCATTCAACCTGGTGCAGGACTTCCTCAAGGAGCGGTTGAAGAGATTAGTCAACAAAATCTATCTCAAAGTGCATCAAAGATTCAAGCGGGGGAAATTCAGGCGCAGACAGGACCATTAAAATTTATTGAAGACATGGTGCCAAGTAATATTTTTGCAGCAGCTAGTGACAATGGCAGGATGTTGCAGGTAATATTTTTTGTCATCTTTTTTGGAATATGTTTGTTGTTGGTCCCTAAAGAAAAAGCAAAGCCTATGCATGACTTTTTTGATAGCCTTAACGAGGTAATACTGAAAATGGTTGATTTAATAATGCTTGTATCGCCATATGCAGTATTTGCTTTATTATGTAATTTGACGGTAAGTACTGATCCTGTTATTTTTGGAATATTGTTACAGTATGCATTCTGTGTTGTTATTGGTTTAACTATGATGTTAGGCTTATATCTAGTTGCTATTCATTTTTATACCGGGCGATCAACAATTGGGTTTCTTAAGGCAATCAGTCCTGCACAGTTATTAGCATTTTCAACTAGTTCCAGTGCGGCGACCTTGCCAGTAACTATGGAACGAGTGGAGGAACATGTTGGAGTAGAAAAAGAAGTGACTAGTTTTGTTTGTCCTATTGGTGCAACAATAAATATGGATGGCACTAGTCTTTATCAGGCAGTAGCAGCCGTCTTTATCTGTCAAGTAATAGGATTCCCTCTGGATCTCGCTGATCAATTGACGATTGTTCTTACAGCAACAATGGCATCTATTGGTTCTGCTGCAGTTCCTGGAGCAGGGATGGTTATGCTGGTAATTGTACTAGATACGTTAGGAATACCAGCAGACCAATTGGCATTTGGCATTGCATTGATCTTTGCTGTAGATCGACCACTTGATATGTGTAGAACGGTAGTAAATGTTACGGGTGATGCAACAGTTGCTACATTAGTAGGTAAATCTGTAGGTAAACTTCGTGACCCAAAGGTAAAAAACTGGGATGACAATTATGAAAGGAATTAAAAAAACAAAGTTGCATATGCAACTTTGTTTTTTATTGTTTTTTACTATCTTCTTCAGTATCTTTTAGCTTTTTGTCATCAACATTTTCATTTAGAAAGCTATTGAGTTTGTCTATGGAATATGAAGAAACGATTTCACCGAATTCATTGATTTTAATGTCAAAACCTTCAAGGTCTTTGTGTGTTTCCGGTTGTTTTTTTTTCTTTTTAGACATGCTTTTTTTGTTATTGAATTTTTCCTTAATACAAAAACAAAACAATCAATACATTAATTTTCAGCGTTACACACAAATAGGAATACAATTTAAATAATATCCTAATTGTCGAGTATATAGATGAAAAGTTATTGAGTTATGAGAGTCGTTTATCTAATCGTATCTGAGTACGTTCAGCTTCTCCTCTATCCATACCAATTTTATCTGCAAATTCATATACCTCATCTCTTGACATTTGCCCTTTTGCGTTAATATAAGCTTCAATAGTATGATCCTGGGCGAGCCTTAATAAATCGTCATATTGCTTTTCAGAAAAATCAAACATCTGCGAATATTCTTCAAGCTTAAGTTTTTCTTCGTCAGCAAATTCATTGTCTGTCAGTGCAACAGCAGCAACGATCATAAAGATATTTTCCTTTGCTTCAGGGCTAACCTCTTCACATTCTATGATTGATACAGAAGGAGCGCGCATTAATTCACCCATACTTCCAGTTTCATCAGTTAAAAAGTTATCAAAAAACGCCTTTTCTTCAGGTTCAATTTTCCCATCAGCATTAGCCATCTCTATAAGCATGCGTGCTAATATTTTTTTGTCATAGGCTTTTTTCAATGGACTACGTCTTATTAGTTTTTCAAACTCAGAAAACTCGGTAGCTAGCCTCCATTTTCCATTTTCATAAGTAAGATCCATAGATATAGAATCAAAAGCCATGACCACTGCTGCTTGTTTTTCTTGTTTAGAATAATGCATTCCTGCAGTTCCTTGTCGCATTCCTTCTGAGCCTGCTTGGGATACTACAGTTGCAGCAAAACCACCACCAACGGCTTTTCTCAATATTCGAAGCACCATTGACCGCATACGTCCAATTGCTGTTCTTTGAACCATGCTTTTAACTTTTCCTGCACCTTTTTTCTGGCTTTTTTTGATTCTTCCTACACCCTCAAAAATCTTGCCTTCAATTTCAAATTTACATTCCACTTTACTGCCATCAATATTCTCTTCCAGAATATGGGGTTTTATTGATTCATATGTAATTTCCATTTTATTTATTGTTTTATTGTTAATTTTAAATTTATTATTTATTAAGAGCACCTATATAGGGCAATATATTTTATTCAGGTTCAAAGTTTCCATTAGTATTCAATTTTACTAATCCAAGCATATTGTTCGTGCTACCAAAAGTTCCAGTAAAAGCGTATCCCGTCAATTCAGAGGTGCTGGTACCTGGAATAGTCTCAGTAACAGCAATAACAGTACCTGCCTTTTCTTGTGTTCCAAATGTTGGTTGGCCATCTTCATAACCAAAGAAATAGGGCCAGCCGGATACAGTTTCAAAATTATTGTTAATTTTTAAAATAGCAATATTATGTTCCCAAGTTTGTTTTTCGTGAGTTGCGGAAATAATAAAACCTGCGCTATTTGGCAAAATGTCAATGGATTCTGCCGTATAATAATTTGATGAATGAGGTGTCATATTGTTATTTTCCTCAGGCTGGAAAAAATTAAAGTCTGAACTTGTGCTTTGTGGATTGGGGTTTTGATTATTTAAATTTTCGTCAATCTGGAGCAAAAAGACATGACCTGAGTTAGCACTACTACTAGGTGTTACAGATCCTGTAACAGTAATTCTCTGGTTTGTTTTATCATAAACAGAATGCCCACCCTCAAGTTCATATGATGGCGAACCGAACCATTCAGGATTGATAGGCGTGCCATTTGATTTTTTTAATTTAACAGTTATGATTTCAGAGTAAAATCTAGGTAGATTATTATTATTAGGATCATTATAAATAAGTTCACTAGAACCACAAACCAGATAACCATCAGATAAAACCTGAACAGAAGCCCCTTTATCTATCCCGTTTAATCCATATACAGGAGTGAAAGAAGGGTCTTTGACAAAACTCTGGTCAAGTACCATTGTAAAAATATCAAATTTGTCCTCCGCAACATAATTACTATAACTAGGTTTTGAAGTATTTACATCTGTTGTGTGACCAGTTAACACATATACAAACGGAACTCCACTAATAGTTGTGTCAATTTTTAGATCTGAGACTATATCACTGAATTCTGTATTTGTTCTTAATTCAGAACCATTTGAAGAGGTTGGAGCACCGGATATGTCTAGCTGATACATTACTACCTTTGACCATCGGTCTGTAATTTTTTCTGTACTTGAGGCAGTTGCATATTCAACATAAGTTCTATTGCAAGCAACCGCATAACCCAGATCATCAGGTAATACGACTATGGAAACACCTTCCTCGTCATATTTAACATATTTCCCAGACAATGAACCAGTTCCAGCTTCTGAACCTTTCCCTAAAGATGTGCTCCATAGTTCGTTCCCCAAAGAGTCAGTTTTAACAATAAATATATCAGATTCATCTTCTGTAGTATATGATGAAGTAGATCCTACCATGATATAACCACCATCTGAAGTGGTTCTTTTTAGATCAGTACCTGTTTGATTGGATACATGACCATAATATTTAATAAACGCAACACTTTGATTGGCAGGAGAAATTACAGATTCTTCACAACCCGTAAATAAGTATAGCATAAAAAAAGCAATAACAGAAATCGTAAATTTATTGGTTAATGACATAGTTGTTTTTTCTGTTTTAGGACTTAATTAACGATTAATTTCAATCCAATTATAAAGTCTTTTTTTAACAAAAAGTTATCTAAAGATAATAACGCAGTGTGTGTGTTATTCATATTTTACTTCCACTCGTGCGCGTTTGTTTTTGTAATCAGAGTATTCTTTTTGTTTAGAATTTAGCATTTGGGAACCTTTGGATTTACCTTTTTGAACATCTTCAATAAGACTAGGTTTTTGCCTTTCCATATCTTTAATAGCAGAATTAAGTTCACGTTTTAAATCTTCATCAGTTTCTTTTTTGGCATAATTTCGCTCTTTTTCCAGCCACCTATTGTATTTGTTATTAATTACGTTTGGATTATGCTGATGTTTTTTCCGTGGCTTATAAAAAGCCTTTACAAAGCCAACAGTTAAAGCAAAGTTGTCCATTCTATAGTCGTTATCAACATGGGCGAATCTGTATAATAAATCGGGGTTTGCATAACGATTGTTAAGGTCTACATTATTAAGAAACATTCTTGTGTATCTGAAGTCAAAATACAAGAAGTTTCGCCCTAACCTAAACTTAACTCCAGCACCTGCAACAAAAGAAACATTAAGCATTGTTCTTAAAGAAGCAGTATTGCCTGTGTGAAGATTGGTATTGGTTGTTAACTCAATATTATCTTCAGCAGGCGTAACAGTACCTCCGCCAGTAAGTTCTGGTTCAGTAGTGCGCTTAACATCACTAACATTTGCAGTTAGTAAAAAGTTGGCAGCTGCACCAGCATAGATGTAGGGGAAAAAGCTTTTGTATTTAGTAATATTATATCTAAGCATTAAAGGTACATCGATCCAGAATTGATTTTCTTGAAATGTAAGCACAGAATAGAGTAAAGGAGCTCCAGCTTTATTGGCTAAGTCACTATTTTGCCCTCCAGTAGGATTGGCAGCTGAGACTGAAAGATATAGAGAATCGCTAAACACAAATGTACGGTATCCAAATGTTGCATCCAGAATAAGGTCGAAGTTGCATATTAGAGGCAATTCAAAACCTAATGTTCCGGTAAAACCAATTTTTACTTCCGAGAGATATCCTTCGTGGTTGGCAATGCCAGATGTATTGTCAATACCATAGTTCTCCAATTGTTCTACTAAGGCAAAATTAGCACCAGCTCCAAAATACATTGAAAATATAGGCCGCCTGCTAAAGGTTCTTGATAAATATACTAGGTCATAGGAGGTGTTTGGGTCAGTGGAATCTGCTACATATAAAGGATTGAGGGATAGTAAATGTTTGAAGGAATTATCTGCTGCACCAATTTTGTCACGATACAGATATGATTCAGTAATTAATTGTAGCGCTTCGATTCTTTTTTCTCTAGACATTGATTTTGGATTGTTAACACAGGATTCAATTCCTTCTATCCGTTCAAGTTCGCCAAGTTCATACCATCTTTTAGCATCATCTAGCTGACAATTGTCATGAGAAGACCCTTTATTCTTTTTTTGAGCTACGGTTGTATTTGTAAACAAGCCCAATATACATAACAACAATGTAAAACGAATGACCTTCATTATTTTGGATTTTTGATATATAATTATTGGTTTTAGATTACAATAATAAATTCTTGAATATAAAACTAATCATTTTCTTTTAATGTACTAGCTTCCTTCATTTGAGGTGCTTGTTCGCCACAAGTTGATAATGGGAAACGTCTTCCTCCGTCGGAAGTTTCAATATAAAGTTCTTGTTCATAAGGATCATCTGTTCCTACATATTTTTTCCAACTTTTATTGCTTAGATTTTGGCGAATAATATCGCATATTTGATCAGCATATAAAGTCATGTCTACTTCCCAGATTTTTACTTCACCATTTGCTGTTCCGGTCAGTGCTCTAGTTCCGTCATTACTGAAAGCTACAGAGGTTACCCAATCCTGATGGTTAGATAATTTTATTGGGGAATATTTGGGGTTTAAATAGGGGAATTCTTTATCATTTCCATATCCACGATATTCTTCATTCCTTATGGTCCATAGTGTGGCAGTTTTGTCAAGACTTCCTACAAGAAGCATGGTTCCATCATTACTAAATTCAACATCAGAAATCTTTGAACTATGGTTTAAGAATTTCTCTGGAAGGTAAGTGGGATCAGATTTAGCTTTATTTAAGTCCCATACCATCATTGTCCCATCCTGATAACCTACAGATACAAATCTTCCTTGAGGACTGAAAGCAACTGCTGTTGCATGTTTGTCACTTTGAGGGTCATTGAGTAAAAATTCACGTCTCTGGTTTTGAATGTTCCATATGTAGACTTCTGAGGTTTTGCCAATTCCAGCAACATACTTGCCTTCACTAGAAACGTCAATAGCAGTAATTCTGTGTGGTGTTTTTCCAATAATAGGGGAGGTTGCACCACTCATATTGATGTAATTTATTGCAGTTCCACCGGCTCCATCATCGCCTACGGAAATAATACCATCACCTGAAGGTGTATATCTCAATTGCCAAATTCTCCTACCTTTATGAGCGTCTAGTTCCTTGACTACCTGACCTGAATTAGCATCGCATATTAAAATCCTGTCTGCATCACCAGCTCTAGCTAAGGTGTTTCCATCAGGACTAATGTCAAGAGTTCGCGAAACAGCAAGGTTTATAGAAAGTAATTCAGGTTTGTTCGTTTTGTCTTTTCGTGCAGCCTTGCTGCCATAGATTTCAAACTTCCATTTAAGCAATAGACCATCGGAGCCAACAGTATATATTGAAGCATCACCCTCTGGAACCTGAATAGATCTTATTCTCCCAATTCTGTCACGACCATCAGGCGGTTGGTCCAAAGCGTTGAAATCGGGGTTGTTTTTGTTTATTTCTTCAAGGCGATTCAAGGCTTTGTAAACGGCTTCATAAATAAAAGGGTCATGTGGATCTCCTGCATTTACGGAATTCAGATCATAGGCTTCTTTAGCTAGAAGACCTTCAATGTCTTCATTCTCTTCTTTCGTAGATTTAACTGCAATTGATTGTGCAAGAGAAAGTCCTTTTACTCGTAAAGCAATTTCTTTTTGCTTAATGGCTTCTTCTTTTGCTTTTAGTGCTTCCGCTGCTTTAGCTTTAGCAAGCTCTCTGTCTCTCAATGCTTGTTCTCGCGCCAAGTTCGCTTCCTGTTCTTTTCTTTTTGCAATGCGCTCAGCATCTTTAGCTTGTCTTGCTCTTGCTTCGGCAATACGAGCAGCTTCCATTGCAGTAAGATTAGCAGTTTCTGCTCTTGCTTTTTCCTGCATGGCTTTTTCTTTACTTAGATTCGCATAAAATTGTTGCCTGCCAGCTTCTTGTTTGCTTAATTCTGCCAGATAGGTTTGCCGACGTGCTTCTAATTCACTCTGAGAGGCCGCAAATCGACTTCTGTTTGCATTAGCAGCTTCAATTAATGCCCAAATTGCCATACCAATACAAAAGCCTACAATTAAAAACCCTAACCAGCCTATTTTTTTGCGATTACTTTCTTTTCGTTCTTCATTTTCTTTATTCCTACTTTTAGCTGCTACGGTCTTTCCTTCACTTGCTTCGAGGAACTCTATAGCTTTCCCATAGCTTATAGCTGGACTTTCGTAACGTTTTGCCCATTCTTTGTTTGGGGGTAATCGCCATGAAAAATCTTCATCATGTTCTTCTGGATCATACCATTTTAGACCCATTGTCAATTCAGGATCTTTCCAGAGACTTCCTTTTCCGTCATTATAAAGTGCAGCAGCTGCACAAAGTCGACTATACATTTCTGCTGCATCAGTTTCGTCATTTGCCCATCCTTTTAGGCGGGTCCACCTTTTAATAAGGCTTTCATGTGCAATACTGACAACACTATCTTCATCTATTTCAGCAACTGGTGGTGCATTTAAAAAACGTCTTCCAGATTGGCTAAATGTATAAATTACCAGTCGCACTTCTCTCATAGTGCGGCCAGTAATGTTCATCATTTCTTTTACTGTTATTGCTCGACTTGTAGGGCTGCCATCATTACTTTTTTCAACCATGGCTCGAAAAATGCGCTCACATATTATGCGTTTTTCATCCGTATCCAAGTCTGCATAAGCTTCTTCCGCATGCCTTGCCATTGCCCCTTTTACTGTACCAACTCCTTTGTAGTGCGTTAGTCCTATTGGCACTTCAGTGTTTTGTTCTTTATCTAGCCAAAAGTTCCACATGCGCAACATCGCATGTTGTAAGGTTGCTAGTTCATCCGTGTTTTTTCCTAGGTCATTGATAATGGATTTTACAACAGAATCATCAATTTCTGCTTTGAAACCATGAATTTTAACACATCTTTCATGTTGTACAGGGTGCAGAATAATTCTTTTGAGGTCTTCAGGTTTTATACGAGGAATTAAAAACTGGCCATCATTGATGGCTTCCGCGAGTCCTCTGAATTCAGCACAAGGGCCTATAAAATTGGACCTCATCGTCAATAGTATGTAAATTGGTGCTTCTTTCTGACGACTGGCATTGAGGAGAAGATTGATAAAGGTGGCAGCATCTTCTTCGTTTCTTTTATTCTTTTTACTGTAGTTGAAAATTTCTTCGAATTGATCAACTACGATTAGTAAGTTTTCTCCTCGGGGAACTTCTGATTTTTTAAATGCTTCAACGATTCCTAAAGATCCATTGCGTAACATTCCTTCTATTTTTGATGGATAACTTGGGTCCATCTTTTCGTCACCATGCAACACATTCCTCTGGGCCATTTCTCGGCTGAGATTTTCTAGGGGATTATTACCAGGTGTGCAAACAGCAATGCGCCACGCTGAACCTGCTTGACCATTAAAGCCTTCTTGAAGACGAGGAATGAACATCGTTTTGATAAACGAAGATTTTCCATTTCCGCTACTACCTACAACAGCTAAAAACCTACTTGCCCTTAATTTTCGCAGTAATTCGTCCAATTGTCGTTCGCGCCCAAAAAAGAATGGTCTTTCAGATGCCTCAAAAGAACGAAGCCCTGGATAAGGGGCTTTAATGTTTAAGGTGTCTACTCCTTGCATAGTTAACTTTTATTATTTGAGTGAGTCTTCTCCATTATTTGTCTTCGGATATTTCTATTATGAAAAACAAATCTAAAAAAACTTCAACATCGAATTTTTATGGGATTATAAATGACTATTTATTGGCTTTTGCCAAGTTTATAGGTAACATCGAATATAGTCATTTATTTAGTAAATAGTAACAACTTGACTTACATTTTAAAAAAAAAGGTAAAAAAACTTGTTTTTATTTTGCTAAAAAGACCATCAATCCTACACTTAATCGTTATTTTATATTAAAAAAATGGATTAATATATGGCCTTAAAAAGCCATCAAAATATTGGTTTTCACAAGTTTAAAGTAGTTGTGGTTTTTTCCGCTTAAAATATACATTTTATCTAGGGGGAATAAATGCTATTTTCTAAATAAAAAATAAAAAATAAAAAATATTTTTTATTTATATTTCTTCTAGTTTAGAATTGCTTGTATCGCAAATTATATGTCAATTCGCTTTATTTTTGCACCTAAATTGTTTAATCGCTTGTCTATAGATTCATATCCTCTGTCAATTTGATTAATATTTAGGATTTTACTTGTTCCTTTTGCAGATAATGCCGCAATTAAAAGCGACACCCCTGCTCGAATATCTGGTGAAGTCATTGTAATTCCTCTCAAGGGGTATTTCCTTTCTAATCCTATAACAGTAGCCCTGTGTGGATCACATAGAATAAGTTGAGCTCCCATTTCAATTAATTTGTCAACAAAGAAAAGGCGACTTTCAAACATTTTTTGATGTATAAGCACACTTCCTTTTGCTTGGGTAGCCATAACAAGCAATATGCTCATTAAATCAGGCGGAAACCCTGGCCAAGGAGCATCATAAATAGTCATAATAGAGCCATCTATAAATGTCTGTATTTCATAGATTTCTTGTGCAGGAACAAAAATGTCATCATCAATAATTTCAAATTTAATCCCCATTCGGCGATACATAGGTAAAATGTTGCCTAATGTTTCTGCTCTTACATTTTTAATTGTCAATTCAGATTGAGTCATTGCAGCAAGCCCTAAAAAACTCCCAATTTCTATCATGTCGGGCAGAATTTGGTGTTTTGTGCCGCCTAAGCTTTTGACGCCTTCAATCACTAATTTATTTGACCCAACACCTTTTATTGATGCGCCCATATTATTGAGCATGTTGCACAATTGCTGTACGTATGGTTCGCAGGCTGCATTATAGATAGTAGTAATTCCTTCAGCCATTACAGAAGCCATTAATGTATTGGCTGTTCCTGTAACAGAAATTTCATCCATCAAAATAAAAGTACCCATAAGCCTGTCAGTGTCTATAAAGTACATGTTTTTGTCAATGTCATATTTGAACTTTGCGCCTAATTTTTCAAGACCCAACAAGTGAGTGTCTAACCTTCTTCGGCCTATTTTGTCACCTCCGGGTTTTGGCAAAACCGCTTTTCCAAAACGTGCCAAAAGAGGTCCAATTAGCATGACAGAGCCTCTTATTCTGCTCGCTTTCAAAATAAATTCCGGACTTTGAAAGTAATCTAAATCTACATTTGCAGCTTCAAAAGAATAACTATTCAACGAAAGTTTCTCTACTTTTACCCCCAAGCCCTTAATTAATTCAATCAAAAAAATTACATCTTTAATGTTGGGAAGATTGCTTAAGATAACTTTTTCTGGAGTCAGTAAGATTGCACAAATAACCTGTAGCGCTTCATTTTTTGCTCCTTGAGGAACAATCTCACCACTCAATTGATGTCCTCCTTCTACAATAAATGCTTGGTTTTTATTTGACATACTATTTTTTTTCTGATAATAGGATTTGTTTTAACTATGCACTTGTATTCAATAATAAAAGTAATAAAACACAGTTTTTTTTAGAAAGTGCAATTAAACTAACAGCTTAATATTCTTTTATTTAGCTGTTAGTTCTTTATTCGAGGAGCCAATTTATAAATTTATTATAGTATTTTTTAGAAACGGAACGGAAGTTATTAAAGTTTGGTGAATAAATCCGTTATTGATAGGTTTTTATTCAATGTAGTAATTTGCGAAAACAAATCGGGGCTAAAAAATCATAGCTTGTCTGGAGGGTTAGTATTTATGAGTTTAAAAAAACTGATAACTTACTGTGCGTAATGAAAATAGACGGTTGATTCAAAACAATTGTTCAAAATCAAAACTCGATGAATAAACAGGGATAAACTTAAAAAAATAGTGATGCCTAGATTTTATAGTAAATTGCAAAAAAACGATAAGTCCCAAAAATGTTTCTTGGGACTTATTCTATTTTTCTCCTAGCAACTAAATAAATAGTTGTTTTTTTACTTTGATTAATTGGTCGTCAAAGTTTTAATTCTAGAGATTATTGACAATTGCTACCTGCTGGCAGCCATGTTGGTACACCGCCGCACATGACTAAATAACTGTTGTCTGGACCTGACGGAAGTGTATGCCACTTGTTCCCATCCCAGTATTGCATGTCTCCAACTGTGTTTCCTGAGTTGTCATTTTCTCTCATGCCTTGCCAGTTATTTCCATTGTAATAATAAAACCCAGATACACCATCAGTTTGATAAACAAGTAAACCTTCTCCAGAAGCTGTTGGTGTTGGGAAAATAGCCAGTTTCTCGCTTTCGCTCATTCGTGAAATAAGGAGCCCTTTGTTATTCGACTTCAGCTCAAGCATAGCATTGGGATTCACTATATTGGCATCAGAAGGTGATATTAAAACACCTTGTGCATAGTTATTTTCAATTGCAGATAAAAAGATAATACATATGATTGGGATTACATTTTTCATAGCGTTTTGCATTTATAGTTTATTGTTTTGTTTATTGTTATAGTTAAAATACTTACCAAATAATTTTTCTTACTTCTTTGTCACCCTCGAGCTCAATAAAGTATGCCTGATGGTTAGGCAGGTCAAGTTCAATTGTCTCTTGTTCTATGTCCTTAGGCAAAGATTTTGAAAATATTGTTTGCCCTAAAACATTGAAAATTCTTAAGTTTAAATCATCTGTTGTAGGTTTATTAAAATTAATACACAATGCATTTCCACATTTGTTTATTATAGCAGTTAATTCTTCGTTTAGTATATTTATATCGCTAGTGCCCAACTGCGCATTGAGAATAAATCTATTCGTGCCATCTGATGGGTGGCCTTCGAAAGAATAGGGACCAGAATTCAACAAATGAGTTGTCGAGAGTAGTAGATCCTCTAAAACAATTTCACTATTGCCATCAAAATTACTAAATTCCTCAATAGAAATTTCATATGTGCCTGGCGTATTAAAATCCGAGTATAGTGGTATTGAGATTTGGGATAAGTTTGAAGCAGGCTGACCATTGATGCTTAATCGTTTGTCATTGCAATATGATCCAAAGCCAATAGAATTGTCAGAGCCCAACTGATAGGCATCATACGCTTCGTCAAAATCCATAGTAGCACCTTCCTGAAAATATACTACTGTATAATTTTTTTGCTCATGACCAGATATTTGAAGGCGAAGCAATTTTCTGTTAGTTCTCATAAATGGGCTAATCGTCTCGTTGGGGTCAGAAATCCGCATTGAATTAGTAAATGTAATTTGTGAACTACTTGGGATTTCGCGATTAACCCTTACAAAAAAACCTTGCATTGATGGGATTGTCCCATTGAAATCAGGGTGAGAAGATATTGAGTTTACATAACTTTTATATAAATATGCTTTTGGATCCCATTGATAGAAGCTGTTTAATATTGATGAAGCATTATTTGAAATAACAAGATCTAAATCAATTGGGGATTGATAGGGGTTGCCAATTAAATTCCACCCTTCAGGACTATTAGGACTTGTGTTTGGAGTTGGTTGACTATTAGTATATGTGAGGGTTTTGGATACGTCGCCATTAGTTAGTGGACCTACAATATCAATTACTTTTCCAGTGCTAGCGTTAAAGCGAAAGATATAACCATCCCCTGATGTCATTGGATAGGTTAAGCTTGGGATTGGCGCCCACCTTGAGGTGTAGTCATAGGTAGTGCTGGTTTCGTTGTAATAATGGGCATTCGGCAAATTTCCTGATAAATCAATATTGATATCATCGTTTAATTGATTTACGGTTGCATTTGAGGTAGGCGTTGACAAGTAATGGTAGCCATCGTTTGTCACCCACCTTTGACAAATAAAATCGCCAGAAGTAATCCCGCCATTGTGGTGAACTAGGCAGGTTCTTACACTATCTGATTGAAGTGTAATATCAAAGCCATTGCTTATTAGGGTTCCGCCATCCAGTTTTAGTAGTTTATTGATTGAACAATTTGCATTTACCATCACATCAGCAGTGTTTGCTTGTTCAAAGCTTTCGAGAGCACCAAGGCGAACAGTTTTAGGAACATTCCCCTGCAATGACAGGCGGCCAGTAATCTTTCCAGAATTATTGATTGTTCCATTATCGGTTACCAAAATATTCCCATCGTTATGGATAGTTGAACTTAAGTTATAAAAATCAACATCTTCCATCTTTAAATGAGTGCTAGGATCAATGTATATCGACGCATTTTGGTTAGAAAAGGTTTGCGAAAACATACTGTTAATTGAAAATTGCATGAGAACAATACAAAATACTTTGAGTTGAGATTTTGACATTATATCTTTTTTCAAAATTACTTTTTTAAATGTTTAGACATTAAATTCAAGTACTTTTTAGCGCGCACTATTTAAGCCCTAGGATGTCCTAAGGTTCTGGGAATGGCATATTGTAATTTACAATCCTGACATAATTTGCCAGGTTGAATTAACACGGAATAATAAATTTGGGGGGGGCAGTTAATTGCCAATAAAATGATTGAAGTTTGTTTCTATCAAATTAGGTAATCGTAATCAAGTTTTTAGTTAAATAGTTAGCTTTAAAAGTTCGGTTTTTAAGTTTAAAAGGTGTAATGCTTAACGACATTTTAAACAAACAATAAGTCGTATGTTCCACATTACCAGCACTAAAGATAAGGAAAGTTTTTCTTAAATTATAATTTTTTTCAAAAAAATAAAAAAGCGATTCATTTTATATTAGACACATGTTTAAACTTAGTATAGAGATGTGGGGTTATTTATCGGCTTAGCTGTATGCTGTTATTTGCACTAATTTCGACAAACATCAGGGCAATAACTAAAGGGTATATTATTAGGTTTAAAACTTTAAACAATCAAAAGTAATGCAATCTAGAAAACTATTTTATTATTTTTGAAAACGAGTGGTATCAAGTATATAACCTATATGATTTAAAATCGAATATTTTTAAGTTATGACAAAAATGAGAAAATGGTTAAAAAAGGTGTTTTGGGTTTTGTTACTATTATTTATCTTAACCAATTATATAATGTATAATCATGCTTATTACTTTACTCATTTTGTTCCCGAAAATATTGCGAACTTAAAATCAGAGGATATCAATAATAAAAGTTTTTGGAAAAAGCTAACACTTGCTATTTGGGGCATTAAGATTGGGAAGCCTCAAAACACAGAAAAGCCTGATATCAATTATAAAGAAGTAACATTTGGACAGCATCCAAAGTTGCATGCATGGTGGATTCCTTGTGACAAACAAGCAAAAGGTATTTTTATAATCTTTCATGGGTATAATTCAAGTAAATCTAGTCAATTAGATCGGGCCAGGGTTATTCGAAAACTAGGGTTTCATACTTTTTTGGTTGATATGCGTGGTCATGGAGATTCAGAAGGATTAGAAACTTCAATTGGTTATCATGAGGCTGAGGATGTTAAGGCGGCTTATAACTATATAAAATTTTATTATGATTTACCTATATATCTTTTGGGCACATCTATGGGTGCTGTTAGCGTTCTTAAAGCGATGCATGATCATCAATTGAAAGTTAAAAAGTTGATCATTGAGTGCCCGTTTGGGTCGATTAGAGATGCTGTTAACAATCGCTTTGAGAATTTAAAAATCCCTACATTATTATTACCGCAACTTTTGCTTTTCTGGGGAGGCCTACAAAATAACATGAATTGCAGTGAACATAATTCTGCTATTTATGCCGAAAGTGTTTCTATTCCAACACTTGTCCTTTATGGCAGGAAAGATCCAAAAGTAAGACTTCATGAAATTAATTCTGTTTATAATGCTTTATTGGGTGAAAAACAATTGGAAATTATTAATCGAGCAGGACACGATCATCTGATGGAAGATGATTCTGAGACATGGGAAAAAGTTGTTTATGGTTTTTTGCGGGAGTAATAACTTTACCTCAAATAAAAAGGCCCCCATAAAAATAAGGACCTTAATTAAATTGTATTTTTATTGTTCTACTTTGCAGAACCTGATTTTTTTCGAAAACCAATAGATTTTTTGTTAAATATATCATCATCATGGCTCAATTTAAGTGTTGCAACATCTTCGTAGGTGATAAGATTAATGATATTGGGGTCACGATCTTCTCCTGGGATTGACGCGAGTCGCAAACTTTGGTTCTTAACAATATCTGTGACTATGTTTCTTACTGAGCGAGCATTTCCAAAATACTTATCTCTGGCATCATACAAAAAGTCAAGGTATTTTGTTAAATGGTCTCTTGCATCTTTATCAACTTTTAAATCTTCCTCAGATAGCATTTGTAAGGCAATCTGATATAATTCACTGCTATTGTAATCTTCAAATTTTAGAATTTTATCAAATCGTGAACGAAGTCCTGGATTCGCTTTGAGGAATGCTTCCATATTGTCAGGATAACCAGCGGCAAAGACAAAAAATTCACCTCTATTATCTTCCATTCTCTTTAATATTGTCTGAATTGATTCATTTCCAAAATCACTTCCACCTGCCATGCTGCCATTTCCAGAGCTCGTTAGCGCATATGCTTCATCAATAAATAGAACACCACCCATTGATTCATCAATTTTCTCAGCAGTTTTAATAGCCGTTTGTCCAACATATCCCGCTACAAGACCTTGCCGATCAGTTTCAATCATATGGCCACGTTCTAAAACGCCAAGTGCTTTATATATTTTAGTAAGAATTCTTGCAACGGTAGTTTTTCCAGTTCCCGGATTGCCTACGAATACAGTATGTAAATAAAATTTATTTAATACATTTCTACTGCTTTCTCGGTAAAAACGTACAAGGCTAACCATTTCATTGATTTCTTTTTTAATATTCTCCATGCCGATCATATGGCTGAGTTCACCCATGGCAATTTCTAATAGTTTTTCATCAACAGGAAGGTTTGGAAGTAGTTTAGGCCGTTTGATTTCTATCTTCTTTACATCGTTTACTACTACGGTTTCCAGTTCTTTTACATTAAATTTTTTGGGGTCTTTATCACCCATTATACGTAGGCCTAAAGCAATTTTTGCTTGGTCGATCAGATCATATACAAAACGAGCATTGCCAAAAGCACGGTCTCTATTTCTGTATGCTTCGATAATTAGTTCGTCAATCATTTTTTTAGCTCTTTTTTGAAGAACTACGTTCTTGATATTACATGCATATTGAGAAATAGAGGATAATTCATGAGGGAGGTAATCGGTAAAAGTAAAGTAAAGTTTAAAACGTGATTTCAGGCCTGGATTTGAATTTAAGAAATGCTCCATTTCTTTAGGGTAACCAGCCACAATTACTGCCATATCTCCTTCTCCGTTCGACATTTCTTTAACTAGGATCTCCACGACTTCACGACCAAAATCTTTACTGTCATCATTAGAACGAGCTAAAGCATATGCTTCATCAATAAAAAGGACTCCTCCACGTGCTTTTTCTATGGCTTCTTTTACTTTAGGAGCAGTTTGCCCAATATATTCTCCAACTAAATCAACTCTATCTACTTCGTGGACATGACCTTTAGAGAGCAAGCCCATGCTTTTGTATAGTTTGCCCATCATTTGAGCAACAGTTGTTTTACCTGTTCCAGGATTTCCTATAAAAACCGAATGTATATTAATTTCTTCTTCTTCTTCAAAGCCCTTTTCTCTACGCAATTGTAAAAACTGTAAGTAACTAGCATGATCCCTGACTTGCCTTTTGATGTCCTGTAGCCCAATTAATTCATCTAATTTTGTCATAACATCTTCAAAATTAGGATCATCAAGTCCGGTTTCGTCGAGAACTACGGGTTGATATTGATTAGGTAATACTGCGCCTACAATACCTTCTTCAAATTCATCACGCACTTCGAAAGGTATAACAGCTAGAAGTGTATCCATAAATACAATTTCAGCAGTATAGTTGTCTTCTGTCCACGATCCTTTTATGTTTGAACCCCAATGCATTGAGAGGTCAATGTATTCATCATCTTTGTCGACATGATGCAATTTCATGGTTTGTCCTTTTAACTGACGGCTACCATTGTAAAACTTGACAAATATTTCGCAATACCAACTCTTGGTGGGTAAAAGATTTTCTAATGATATCTCAGCATAAACATATCGGGTTTCTTCCTTTGAGAATGTTTTGAAATAAATGCGCTCTTCTTTTGGAACATCATCATAAGGCCCTTCATATAGCTTTAGCGATTTAATATTAATATATGAGTAGGCATCCAGGTGTTTTTCAGTGCTTTCTTCTATGTAAAAATATTTAGTTGCTACTTTTTGCCCATCGACAAAAGCCTCCCAATAGTAAGTCCCTTTTTTCCAGAAAGCACCATGTTTTTTATTTCCCCATCCCTCTCTGATATAAACAACATTATCATATTTACTAACTTTTCTATCAAAGTTCAGGTCACAAAGTTCTTTGCGTCCCTTTTTTAGAGAATAACATTTGATATTGATTTGCACATTCCAATCTTCATCATCAAATAATTTGTTATAAAATGAAAGTTCAGCATAGACGTACGTGGCTTCGTATCTGTCAAAAACCTGGCGGTATTTTTTTTTGTTATCAGCTAGCCACTCAGTAGATGAATAAACTTTCAGGTCTCTGAATTTATATTTTATAAAATTAGGATCAAGAATTCTTGACATGATAATATTTATTTAATTCCATTCGTGTAATAAATCAAAACGTAAATATAGCCTGTGCTTAATAGTGGGGAATTTTCGTGTGACAGGTTTGAGGAATTTACAAAACCTGTAGTTAAGCAGCTTAAAAATGTTTCCTGATTCAAGGAAAAAGAAAATCAAAATATAAAACTTATGTTCATTTATTGAAAACGTAAGGATAAGTTAGAACAATTTGACAACTCAATACAATATACAAAAAATTTGTCAAATATTCCATTCATTGCCTAGTGTTTCATTTGACAAGGTTGTGTTTATTGAAGTAATTGTTAAGCAAAATAGGATATTAATAATAAATTTCAGTTGCATATTTACTTCATTAAACATTATCCCTGCAGGCATAAAAAAATTAATTAAATTTTGTTCATAGTATAATATACGACAACTAAACAAATTTAACTTATTTAAATGCTATATTAACAAAACTTTAGTTGAAACACAATTTTTTTATAGTTTAATACGAATATGATTTTTTTTAAAATGAACTTTAAATAATAGATATGTTTTTGAGGTGCAAAGACAATAATACTTGAATAAAGTTGTTGAGGATTACTACATCTTTTTTGAATGGACAAATTTATTTTTCAATTTTATGAAAAGAGCTCAATACACCTTTAATCAAAGAAGAACTAAATCCACGATGTTCCATTTCGTTTAGTCCAGATATGGTACATCCTTTGGGTGTCGTTACTTTGTCAATTTCTTCTTCAGGGTGATTTTCTCCTTTTAAAAGTAGTTCAGCAGCACCTTTGACAGTCTGTTCAGCAATTGTACTTGCAGTAATTGCATCAAAACCTATCTCAATCCCCGCTTGCATCATTGCGCGAATAAAGCGAAAGACAAAAGCAATACCACATGCCCCTAGAACGGTAGCTGCATCCATTAGCTCTTCATCAATATTAATGGCAACACCTAACAAGCCAAATAGTTTATTTACACTTGTAACTTGCTCTTCAGTTGAGTTTTTTGAACAAATACATGTAATAGATTCCCTTATTTCAATAGCCGTATTGGGCATTACCCTAAATACGGGCATTTCAAAACCTAATGTTGAAGAAATTTCATTTGTAGTTACCCCTGTAGCAACTGAAATCAAAATTTGTTTTTTCGGGTTTAAGTAACTGGATATTTCATCTAAAACATCTTTTACTTTATATGGTTTAACCGCTATAACTATAATTTCTGCATTTTTAACAGCAAAAACATTGTCTTTGGAAACCTGAACACCCTTATCTTTTAAATGGGATAAACGTTCGACTTTATTTCTGGTAATAGTAATTTTAAGAGCATCAAATTCATTGCTAACAAGTAGTCCCTGAGCTATCGCAGAGCCTAAATTTCCACCTCCAATAATTGCAATTTTTCTCATATAGATTTACGTATTTAAAGATATAATTATTCATTCCCAAAGGTAAAAGATTATTTAGATTTTTTGATTAAAATAATAGTAAAACCCAACGCTTATTTTTTAGTCATTTTCCAAGATATGGAAAACAAGTCTATATTGTGCACTATTTAACAAAATATATAATGCGTTTTAATTTGATTATCAATGAATTGGATTTTGGATGTATTTTTGTTTGTACGCACGTGTTAAGCTATATTAGTTGAAACACAACTTTGCCCAAAGCCATGTTCGAAATAATTTTTCCTTAATACCTCAACGCTTGATGTTACCTCAATAATGATAAATAAATTTTTTAAAATTGTAATTATGGAATCAAAAATAATTCTACGAACAATACAAATAAATTTCCCCAGATTTCAAGATCTTATTTTGAAATTAAAGCAGGCTGCACTAAATTTTTTACATAAACCACACGAAGAAGCATTTGGTGCACTTCGCTTATTTGATGAGCATAAAGAAAAATTATTTTTAGATATAGGTAGCAATCGAGGTCAATCCATTAACTCAATGCGATTGTATTCTGATGAAAAAACAAAAATTATTGCTTTTGAAGCAAATCAAGAGCTAAGTCAAAGGTTAATCAATATGTACGAAAAGGATGAAAGTATCACAATTCATAGTTGTGGCTTGTCCTCTGAAGAAGGAACTTTGAATCTATATGTTCCTTTCTATAAAAATTGGATGTTTGATGGGCTGGCTTCTTTTAATCTTGCAGCTGCATCTAGCTGGCTAAAGGGCAATATTCTATTTTACAAAGAGAAATTTTTAACTATAAAGGAGATGCCGTGTGAAATTAAGAAATTAGATGATTTTGACCTTAAGCCATATTTTATAAAAATCGATGTTGAAAATTTTGAAGATGAAGTAATAAAAGGTGGATTGAATACAATAAAGGAAAATCTTCCTGTAATTCTCGTGGAGTCTTTAACGCCAACAGCTACCAAAATATTAAGTGAAATCGGGTATCAATTTTTCATTTTTAAAGATGGCTCTTTTACATCTTGTGAGATTCAATATAATACATTTTGCATGGTCCCAGAGAAACACAAACAAATTTTAGGTTCATTGATTTGATCCCTCCAATTTAGAATGGATTCCTACTCAATTTTTTAATATAAAAAAAATGCTTTGTATATAGTCTACAAAGCATTTTTATAAATGAACTATTTATGTTTCATTATAGTTGATAACTAAACGTTTAGCTCTAATGCAGCGTTATTTTTTTTAACAGCCTCAGCCGAAGCCTTCATATGGTCTATTTCAGCGTTACTTAATTTAATTTCAACTATTTTCTCAATTCCATTTCTTCCCAATACTACTGGAACCCCAATACATAGATCAGAAAGGCCATATTCTCCCTCCAACAATGTAGAACAAGGGTATATTTTCTTTTGGTCACAGGCAATTGCCTGAACTAAACCAGAAACAGCAGCACCAGGAGCATACCAGGCAGATGTACCCAATAATTTTGTCAAAGTAGCGCCACCAACTTTAGTGTCTTCTTTTACCTGATTTAATCTATCTTCAGAGAGAAATTCAGAAACAGGAACAGAATTTCGCGTAGCTAAACGAGTTAATGGAACCATTCCTTTGTCTGAGTGCCCTCCAATAACCATTCCATCAACATCTGAGATCGGAGCAGCTAATGCTTCTGCTAAACGGTACTTGAAACGAGCAGAATCTAATGCGCCACCCATACCGATTATTCTGTTTTTAGGCAGACCAGTAGATTTGTGTACTAAATAGGTCATAGTGTCCATAGGATTGGATACTACAATAATAATGGTGTTTGGAGAGTGCTTAATTAAACTCGCAGAAACTGATTTTACTATGCCCGCATTAATTCCTAATAATTCGTCTCGAGACATTCCTGGTTTACGTGCAATGCCAGAAGTAATAACACAAATATCAGAATCTTTTGTTTTATTATAATCTCCAGTAGTACCAGTGACTTTAGTGTCAAATCCATTTAAAGAGGCTGTTTGCATAAGATCCATTGCTTTCCCTTCAGCAAAACCTTCTTTGATGTCTACTAGTACAACTTCAGAAGCGAAATTTTTAATAGCAATATACTCTGCACAACTTGCACCTACTGCACCTGCACCTACAACCGTTACTTTCATGTTTTAATATGTTTTATAAAAAGCGTATCTTTTGTTTATTATTATACACCCTTAATTTGTTAATAAGTAGTTTCTTTTTGAAGGGGTAGCCCAAGAAATGAATCAAAATTACTACCCCTTTGCCACACAAATGTAAAAAAAAAAGCCTTTTCAACATCTTTTTTTGCAATGTTTCAGTTTTTTTCATAAGTTAAGTTCTTTGTTTTAATGTTAGTGTTTAGTTCATGATTTTTCGTCTTTTTTGTATGGTCTATATAGGTCTAAACTACCCATTAGCAAATTTTCAACAGACCCCATGTTGATATATCTAATGTCCCAAAGCTATATTCACATACTATTCTACACCTTATTTAACATACTACTATACTATGTTATGTGTAGAAAATTGATTAATTTTATTTTATAGTTGTTGCTGTTTTATTATGAATGTATAAGTATTAATTACTGACTATTTCAATATTCTGACCTGCATCAACCTATAATTCAAAATATTCAGGCTAAAAATTGCCAGACCCAAAAGTTTTTGCTTTTTTTGGGGTTGGGAATACCTAGATTCTTGTAACATACATTTAAGAAAAAAGGATAAATTTTTAGTAGATTATTAAGTTCTTATAATCTAATAATTATCTTACTATAGGAATTTAATAGTTTAAAGTTATTATATCATTATAAGTTAATATCTGTGTTATGGTTCGTTGTTTAATTTATTTTATCGGAACAATACTATTGTGTTTAACCCAAGTTACTATTATTGAAGCTCAGTTAATACACAATCATAGCTTCTGTGGTGTTGGTATAGATGAAGGACAAATTATAAAAAACCGGATGCTAGATAACAGGAGGAATCTTGATGACCTTTTAGCTGTTTTTGAGAATAGTCGTGGTAATGATAGCACGGTATATGTTCCTATTCAATTTCATATAGTAAATAAAAGTGATGGTACAGGCGGAGAATCTGTAAAAGATGTATTGGCTAATTTATGTAGATTAAATGCAGATTATTTACACCTCAATATTGAATTTTATTTAGCTGGCCCTGTACGTTTCATCAATCAGGATTATTTATATACGAACAGTTTTGATGATGGTATGGCCAATTTCTTTATGGGGTTATATAAAGTTGATGGTGTTGTTAATATTTTTATAGGCAATCAAATTGTTAATAGTCAGTCAGGAGGTACTACTCTTGGGTATTTTACTAATGGGTTGGATATTATATATGCAATAAGGGGGGCAGTAAATGCTAACGCAACGACTCTAACTCATGAATTGGGTCATTTTTTCTCACTTCCGCATACTTTTTTTGGTTGGGAAAATAGCAATTATAGTACTGTCATGACTGGAACAAATGGGCGTACGCCAACATTTACACTATCTGGAACCCCTGTAGAAAACATGTATAGATCAGGAGGAAAAGAAAATTGCCAGATTGCAGCTGATGGATTCTGTGATACTGAACCTAATTATTTGTTTGGTTTCTTTGGTGGAGCATATAATAATGGATGCGATTATGCTGCTACTGCTCATGATCCTAATGGTTGGTTATTCCGTCCTGAATCAATTGCAGCTAGCCCAGATCGTATTAAATTTACAGAAGATAATTCTAATCTTACAGAATTACGACTACGCAACAATTCTTCAAAAGATAAATTATATGCCAAAACATTAGTTGTTGTCGAGATAGAATATACATTAGGTGCAAATACAGTTACAATGTGGCAGGATACTATTGGTGATTCAGATACTACAGATTTTTATTGTGCTGCAAATAATGCTGATGATATAATTAATGCTGCTGCTCCTGGAGGACTTGATGTACAATATGGGTTTATAAATATGGGAGGCCATTATCTTGATGTTAACATTAGTGCACCGACCGCTACAAGTTTATCCTTCATTGCTGCACCAGCGGAATATACAGTTGCCGGAAGTAGTTATGATGTGGAAATGGATAGTTTGAGAGTGACTAATACTAGTTCAACGGATACTGTTCCTAGTTCAACGACAATTATTATTACTGATATTTTTACAGATGGGTCTACTCAATTGTCCACAGCAGATAGAACTTTTCAACTGCCGGATTCTTTAGCTCCTGGAGCCTCTCATACTTTTTCTGCAAGTGATTTATTAGTAAATTCCACAGGTATGTCTTCTATTGCGGGTGTTTCATTTAATGTTAATACTTATGCTCCGTATAGAGATACAACAGGAACAACATCAGAAAATGTAATGAGCTATTATTCTGATGCTTGTGCAACTCTATTTTCTCAAGATCAAGGGGATGCTATTAAAGCAGATATTGTTTCCAGAGGATTTGCAACTTTGTATCCTGCACCTGCAAATATAACTATTACTGATACCGTTACAGTAATTAATCCTTTAGATGGAGCGGTAGCTCCATATCCATTGGTGCATTTTAGATGGAATCCGATAAATGGAGCTACTATTTATCATGTTCATATTTATGAAGTTAATTTTTTAGGGATTCAAGTTTTAAATGGGGTGGAATATGATTATATGGTTACAGATACAGAAGTTTGGCAAACTGTCGAGCCCAATAAAACCTATGAATGGGTAGTATACCCTATAAATGCAACTTCTTTTTGCGATTTAGGAATGGGTTCTACGAAGGCAAAATTTGAAGTTTTTGATTGGTCTGTTGGTGTTGAAAACCCAAGTCCAACTGTATCTTCAACAATGGTTTATCCCAATCCAAGTACTGAATATAATGATGTAATCATAGAAATTAATACAACAGCTGATGTTGAAGCTCAGATAGTTGTTTATAACAGTATTGGCAAAGAAGTTATGCCTGCTCAATTGATGACTCTTTTCAAAGGACAGAATATTCAAACATTAAATACATCATCCCTTTCACCTGGGATATATATAATTAATATAAAAACAAACGAAAATATTGTTAGTCATAAATTAATTATAAATCAGCATTATTAAAAAAATATTAAGATCTAGAAATGTAGTGTATAGTATAGGTTATTCTATTGTTGGTTTAATTAGTTATTAAAAAATAAGTTATTATGTTCAAAATATTATCATTTGCAATTGCGCTTTTTCTTCTCATAATAATACATGCTCCTACTTTAGCGCAACCAATTCATAATCACCAAAAATGTGGTGTTACTTTAGAAGATGGTTATTTAATAAAAAACAGGCTTTTTGAGAATCGACGTAACAAAGTTGAATTAATGAATGCTTTAGAAAGCAGTAGGAATAGCGGGACTTTATATGCACCTGTATTATTTCATGTAGTCAATGCAACTGATGGAACTGGAGGAGTTTCTGTGCAGGTAGTACTCAATGCGCTTTGTACATTAAATGAAAATTTTGACACATTGGGTATAGAGTTTTATTTGGCCGAACCGGTCCGTTTTATCAACAACAGCTTCCTTTATGATGATGGGAAGACAGAAATAGCAAGATTTTATATGCAAATGTATAAGGCTCCTGATGTGATTAATGTGTTTATTGTTGATCAAACAACTGGTGCAGGAGGGTTTTACCGAGGTGGAGTAGCTGATGATTATATTTGTATGCCTAAGTGGAACATGTCAGATAATGCTGCTTTAACCCATGAATTTGGACACTTTTTTACACTTGCACATACTTTTTTTGGTTGGGAAGATATGCTATATGGAACAGTTTTGTCTCAAACTAATGGGCGTACGCCCACATTTGTGCCTAGTGGTACAGAGGTAGAAAATATTGCACGTTCTGGAGGAACAGAAAATTGTCAAATTGCTGCCGATGGATTCTGTGATACAGATCCATCCTACGCTTTTGGGGGTTCAGGAAACACCTATAATAATGGTTGTACTTATGCTTCAACGGCACATGATCCTTATGGTTATTTGTTCCGTCCCGAGGTTATTGCACCTAATCCAACTCGTTTTAAGATGACAGAAGATAATCCAGCCTTCACAGAAATGAGAATTAGAAACACTTCTTCAAAAGACAAATTATATCCGAAAACTTTGGTAGTGGTAGAAACAGGTTTTACAGATAATGGAGGGACTTTTACAATGATGTGGCAAGATACTATTGGAGACTCTGATAGTACTGATTTTTACTGTGCTGCTAATGCAGATGATGATATTATAAATGCTTCAGCTCCAGGAGCTTTAGACGTTAAGAGTGGGTTTATTACTATGGGGGATTATGTGCTGGATATTGATATTACATCTACACAAAGCAGTTTAACTTTTATTGCAGCCCCTGCTAAATTTACTGTAACAGGGTCTACTCATCAATTTGAAATGGATAGTATTCGAGTTACCAATACAAGTACTACAACTAATGTTAATGCTGGCAGCTTAATTTCGATTGAAGAAATACTTAGTAATACAGCTACAAATACAATTCAATCTTCAAGTGTAAGATCTTTGGCTTTGGCCGATACTTTGTTTCCAGGAGAGTCACATACTTTTTTGGCTGCAGATCTAATAAATTCAGGTTCAACAATCGCTGGTGTATCTTTTGAGATCAACACTTATGCACCTAAAAAGGATACTACTTTGACGGCATCAAATAATTACATGAGTTATTATTCATATATTGGGTGTATACAATCATTTTCAGCGGACCAATTAAATGCAATAAAATTAGATTATGCTGCTAGAGCTTATGCAACTTTATATCCAGAGCCTGCAAACACTCCTATTACGAGTACAGTGACAGTAAATAATCCAACTGATGGTGCAGTTGCACCATATCCTTTTATACAGTTTAGTTGGAATCCTGTTCCTGGAGCAACTATGTATCGTGTTCATATATATGAAGTCAACTTTCTTGGTATTCCAGTAGGGAATGGACAAGGCCATGATTATATCGTATATGGCACGGATTCCTGGAGAACGCTAGAACCTAACAAGACTTATAAATGGAATGTATATCCATTGAATTCTACTTCTTATTGTGATGGTACTTATGCATCTGTTGATGCTGAATTTGAAGTAAAAGACTGGTCTGTTGGCGTTGAGCATACACAAGCTGAAATTGTTTCCTCAAAATTATTTCCTAATCCTGGAAAGAAAAATGAAGATATAATCCTGGAAGTCTATTCTTCTATTAATGGAGATGCTCAGGTTAAGATTTTGAATAGTATAGGTCAGGTGGTAATGCCATCTCAGAATATCTTATTGATGAAAGGTGAAAATATTAATAAATTGAATACCGCATCTCTTAGTGCTGGGCTTTATATTGTTAATTTGGAAACAAAGTCAGGCACCATAAGCCATAAATTGGTTCTGAAAGAATAATCAATTCTATTTTTGAAAATATAATATTTAACAAAAACGGTCATTCTCTTTGAGATTGATCGTTTTTGAGTTTAATCTAATTGTTTTTTATGCAGATCAGTCAACATACAATTGATTTTTTTTATGATTTAAGATATAATAATAATAAGGCATGGTTTCATAGTAATAAAGAACGTTATAATATTGTCAAAGATAATATCCGTGCTTTTATGCGTGAACTCAACAATCGGCTTAATGAGGTAGATGTTATTGAGCGGTATAAGATTTCTAGAATTAATAGAGACATTAGATTTTCAAAAGATAAAACTATTTATAAAGATTATTTTTGGGGTAGTTTTGTTCGTTTTGGAAAAGCTAGAAGGGGTGGATATGTAGTTTGCATAGACCATGAAGATAAAAGCTTCTGTGGAGGTGGCTTCTATAAGCCGAATAAAGAAGACTTGTATCGTATTCGAAAGGAATTTGAAGTTGATCAAAACGCCATTAAACATATCATTAAATCCAAATCATTTACGGATATTTTCGGAAATCTTATTGGAGAGAAGCTTAAAACTGCTCCAAGGGGTTTTTCTAAAGACTTACCCAATATAGATTTAATAAGAATGAAACAGTTTACAGTAAAAAGAACATTTACAAATGCAGACGTAGTCAGAAAGGACTTTATAGATATGGTTTTTGAGACTTATAAACAACTTAGACAATTTTTTGATTATATGTCAATGGTATTGACAACTGATTTGAACGGAGTCTCACTTTTGAAACCTTAAGGTGTTTAATTCTTTATCATTATTTATTAAAAAAAGGACCGATATTCATATCGGTCCTTTTTTTAATAAAATTAATTTGGTTATTTAATATTAAATCGTTCTATGAACTTTTCACTACCCAAAGTAAATTCTATAAAATAGACTCCTGAAGCAAAATCTGAGGTGTTAAAGGATTCTCTATAGGTGCCAGGAGGTAAATAGCCCATAGAACGTGACAATAGTTCTTTGCCTTGGATGTCAATAAATTTAATAATTACATTATTGCCTTCTGAGGTTGAAAACCTAAGCTTAATTTTATCAGTTGCGGGAACAGGATAAGCAACTAATTGTTCAACGGAAACTTTATTTTCAAATCCACCGATAATGGCAAAAGCAAAGTCAATGTTATCAATTATTAATTCACTACCTGGGGTTGATCCCGACCAAAGTGTTATGAGTAATGAATCTGGATATATAACCGACAGAATAGTGTCACTCCATAAAGTGTATGAACTAGTTGTGTCGATAAAACTATTTCCAAGCTGGTAGACAGGTATGCCATTTTGGCTAAATTGAAAAGATGAAAATCCTGTATCAACTCCTGAGGGCGTATATTTATAATAAAATTCAATTCCTACAGGTGAATTAAAGAAAGGAGCACCACCTTGCATTCCATTTTGCCCCATAGTTCCGTTAGTTGCATAACCACCGAGGACATTTCCTAGATTGTTACCTATTGTTGTTAATTTTAGACCGTAACTTCCACTATAGCTATCTGTGGTTTTTTGACATGGTAAGATGGGCTGTCCAATTGCGAAGTCATTACTAGTATTCCAGCCATCGGGGGTATCCCAGGTAAAAGAGGACCAATTTTCGAAGCTGTGATTAATAATATCCTGTGTGCCACTAGTGTTCTTAAGTTGAATGTTGTCAAATTGAATCCAGGAACCTGGAAGGCCATTGAAATTATTTAATGGGTTTCCATTTGCAGCAGCTATTAAAAGAGAGTCCGCTATAGCAGCTCCAATATGATATGCAAACCTTGTCCAATTTGGTTGGCTACCTGTAATAAAGAATGCTCCACCTCCTGTAGGCGCACCCATTAAAAAGGTTTGAGCCAATAAAACGGCTGTGTCATTCGGCAGGATATCATATTTATAGTACCCAATAATACTATCGGTAGATCCATTGGGACTAAGTGTCACTGGTTGACCGGGTTTAAAATTATCTGGATCCCCACTAAGGAAAAAACCAAATGTAGTATCTCCAGATGTTTCAACAACTGGTTCAAGTCTTATGGAGTATGTACCTAAGTATGCATCTGTTGATCTTGAGGTAGCTCCTACACCACTACTTGGATTTTCTGATACTGCGGTATTATAATCGTTAAGTGATAAAATTGTATCTGTAGACCAGTTTTCAAATCCTTCATATTGGGCAAAAGTGGTCATGCTTAAAAGAAAAGCTAAAAAAAATAATGATAATAATTTCATGATGGGAGGTGTTTTTAGATTATTGGATTTGATTATTTAAAATCATATGTATATCTAAATATAGGAAAAAAATGTTTTTATTTAAAAGTATTACTTTAATCAACAATTGCGTGTGTAGATTCTGCTTTCATTTGAGGGAAAAACAATACCTCTTGAATGGAACTATTGTTAGTCATCATCATTACTAGGCGGTCTATGCCAATGCCTAATCCCGATGTTGGTGGCATTCCGTATTCCAAAGCACGAAGAAAATCCTCGTCTATAACCATTGCATCATCATCGCCACGGTTTGCTAGTTCCATTTGATGTACAAAGCGACCCCGTTGATCAACAGGGTCATTAAGCTCTGAATAGGCATTTGCGATTTCTTTACCCATAATGAATAGTTCAAAACGTTCTACTAAGCCTTCCTCAGTACGATGTTTTTTAGCAAGCGGTGTCATTTCAATAGGATAATCAGTAATATAAGTAGGTTGGATCAAATGACCTTCAACTTTTTCACTGAATATTTCATCGATCAACTTTCCTTTACCCATAGAATTGTCTACTGCAATGTGTAACTCTTTACAAACTTCACGTAAGCCGGCCTCATCCATTTTAGATACGTCTATCCCTGTATATTCTTTTATAGAATCATACATAGATAATTTTTTGTAAGGACCTTTAAAATTTACGTTATGTTCACCTATTTGAATAACAGTATTACCATCGTGCAAAGTTTTTGTGATTTCTTCGAGAAGATCTTCTACCATTTTCATCATCCAGATATAGTCTTTATATGCTACATATATCTCCATTGATGTAAATTCAGGATTATGAGTTGCATCCATGCCTTCATTTCTAAACATTTTCCCAATTTCATATACTCCTTCGAACCCACCAACAATAAGTCTTTTGAGATATAATTCGTTAGCTATTCGCATATACAAAGGCATGTCTAGACTATTGTGATGTGTTTCAAAAGGTCGAGCAGCTGCACCACCGTGTATAGGTTGTAGGATAGGTGTTTCAACTTCAAGCCATCCTTTATCGTCAAAAAACTTGCGCATTGTTGTTGTCAACTTTGAACGCATCAGAAATGTTTTTTTAACATCAGGGTTAACAGTAAGATCAACATAGCGTTGACGGTAACGCAGTTCTGGATTTGTAAATCCGTCAAAGACATTACCATCCGCATCTTTTTTTACAATCGGAAGGGGCCTCAGCGATTTACTTAAAAATGTAAATTCCTCTACTCTTACAGAAATTTCACCCATTTTTGTTCTAAAAATAGATCCTTTTACACCGACAAAATCTCCGAGATCCAGCAATTTTTTTACAGCCGTATTATAAAATGTTTTATCTTCATCGGGGCATAGAGCATCTCTTTTAATAAAAAGCTGAATGCGTCCAGAGGAATCCTGAATTTCTGCAAATAATACTGCACCCTTCCCTCTTTTAGCCATGATTCTTCCTGAGAGAGAAACCTTGTTAAAAGTATCAGGATTTTCATCATCAAAATTCTGTTTTATATCTTCGGCATAGTGGGATACGGGAAATTCTTGTGCAGGGTATGGATTAATTTTTAGGTCAAGTAGCCCTTTCAGATTTTCTATTCTTGCTACTTCCTGATCGTTTAGTTTGCGATCGCCTAATGTATTAGAAGCAATTATTTTGTCCAGATCCTGGAGCATTGATGCTATTTCTGATTCACTAAATGCCATTATAAAATAATTATAATTATTAAAAAAATAAAAAATGTATTCTTAAGGTTTCTTAACAAAAGAAAGTGCAAAGATAGTTCAATTTGTTGAGAGATTATAAAAAACAATGTTGTAAGCCCGAAACAAATGATTACTTAAGGAAAAAGATTAATTAACTAGTTAGTAGATTTATTGTGTAAATGTTTTTTCAAAAAAGCTTCCATACTATGGTAAAATTCAAAACGATTTTCCTGATTTGCAAAACCGTGTCCTTCATTTTCTTTAAGTATATATTCAACTTCTACGCCTTTTTCTTTTAGGGCAGCTACTACCTGGTCTGATTCGTCTTGATTTACCCTGGGGTCTTTTGCACCTTGCGCTATGAGCAGAGGTGCTTTTATTTTGTCGACATGAAAAACAGGGGAAGTTGCTTTCATCCGTACTTTGTCATCCGGATTGGAGGGATCTCCTACCATTTCGTGTAACATTTTTAGATATATTTCCCAATACGGTGGGATAGTTTCTAGGAATGTAAACAAGTTTGAAACGCCTACATAATCAATGGCACAGGTATATAAATCAGGTGTGAAAGCAATTCCAGCTAAAGTACAGTAGCCTCCATAGCTTCCACCATAAATAGCAATTTTGGATGGGTCTGCAATTCCATTGTCAACGAGCCAATTTACGCCATCTGTTACATCATCCTGCATTGCCAGACCCCATTGTTTAAATGATGCTTCCCAGAAAGCTCTACCATATCCTGTACTACCCCGAAAATTCATTTGTAAAACTGCAAAACCACGATTTGCTAAAAATTGAACTTCAGGGTTGAAAGTCCATACATCTCTGTACCATGGACCACCATGTGGGTTGACAACTACTGGCAAGTTTTTGTGTTCTGTATTCTTCGGTAATGTTAGGTATCCGTTGATCTTTAGTCCATCTCTGGATTGGTATTCTATTGGCTTCATTTCTGCTAGTTCATCTTCTTTCAACCATGAACTTATATCTACAATTTTTTCTAATTTGTCTTTGTTTAAATCATATAAGTAATATGCTCCTAATGACCGATCACTATAAGTCCTTACCACAAACATATCTTCGGCTTTGTTTGTATTAGTAATAACTATCTCATAATTACCTAAGCTTGCTTCTAGTCTTTCATATAAGTTTTTTACTTTATTATCAAGAAACTTGTTTTGACGCTTCCAGGTTACAAATGAAATTTTAGTAGGCACTTTTCTTAAGCGAGAGTAAGACATGTAATCAACATCGACTTCTGGATGTTCAAAAATGAGTTCCAATTCTTCCCCAGTTGAAATGTCCATTTTAACAATTGCTGTCTTGTCACGATTTAAGTTAGACAAGGCATAAATGGTATCCTGATTGTCAAAATCAAAATACATTGGCGCAACAGATTCTTTAAAGTTTGTAGTAATGATTGGACGAAAGTCTT
The DNA here is from genome assembly GCA_022448945.1 of Saprospiraceae bacterium. Classification (GTDB taxonomy): domain Bacteria; phylum Bacteroidota; class Bacteroidia; order Chitinophagales; family Saprospiraceae; genus Aureispira. Next base: position 94,075 of record JAKVCV010000003.1, on the reverse strand, counting down.
CTTTTTCAGTTTTTCGATATAATAGAGAATTGTTTACACCATCAGTAGCGATAGCAATACGTAGTTTGCCATTGTGGTCAGTCATCCAGCCGGAAATATTGCCTGGGTTTTCAGCTATTTGATCTAATGCACCAGTATTGATATTTATTCTATACGGGTCAAATATTTGCGGAATACGTTTGTTCATTCCAATGATCATGTGTTCATCATCATTTTCCAAATCATCAATAATGTCTACTTTGACATTTTCATAAGGAGTTAAATCCTTTTCGTCTTCCCCGTCTTTAGTAACAGAGAATAAATGAAAATTTTCATCACCGTCAAAATCTCTGACATAAATTAAACGATCATTATTGATCCAAAAGAATCCAGATAGATCGCGGTCTGTTACTTTTGTAATTTGTTTCGCAATTGTTTCGCCCACTCTTTGTATAAAAATATTTTTTCTGTCTTTATATGGGGCTAGAAAAGCAAGATGTTTGCCATCAGGAGACAAAGAGTAAGCAGTTTTTTCAGGGTTTCGGAAAAAGTCTTCTAGTGGGATTTGAGTAGTCATGAAAAATAAATTATTGGTTTATTATTTGAGTTCGAATTTTTTTTGAAACGCAAAATAATTAAATTTTTCTTTTGATTCTATTTTTTATCTTTATCAAAGTTATAATTAAGGTTTTTTAATAGTATAATTTTTATTTTAATCTCTTATGAAGAGGTTAAATTATTAAGAAAAGCCAATAAAGAAGCTTTAGAATAGTTTTGATTTATTTAACAATATTTTTTATTTCGATTAAATTCAACCAACCAAAGGAGCTGTATTTTCGTTTTAGATATTAGGTTTGACCTAGAATTTATGATTGTAGTTTTATAGTTTTTCTACGGCAAAAAATAGCTGTATTATTTTGTGACAAAAATATAATTTTTTTCTTTGAAATGAGCATTCAATATTCTCAGGAGTCAAGAATTTTCAGGGATTTTCGATGCATCCCTTATTCTGACTATTATTATTTAATTCGATTTTACGAGCAGTATAATACTGATATTGATCATCTACCTTTTGATCAAGGACTTATAATGTCGTATTATTATGCAAATGCTTTGTTTGAAACATATGAGTACGAAAGCCATATAAAAATTGCTAACTATATTTTAGAGCAGTCAATTATTAATAACATTCGATATATAGATGGTGATGATGTATATGTAACCACACTTTATAAAAAAACCTATGCCCATATGAAATTGGGTGAATATGATGTAGCTAAAGATCTCGCTAAACAATTAGTTCGAATTACTGATAATAATATTCATTGTTCAAATTTATTAGCACAATGTTATCGCGAAGTTCGCCCTTCGTGGGTGAAACCTGTTTTAATAACCAGTGCAACAGCTTCACTCTTTGCTGCTATATCTATTATTCTATTTTCTTTTTTTCAGGAATTTTTCGCACCTCAGCTCTTTCATGTGTCCTATGCTTTGTTTTCTTTGGCAGTTATTGGACTATCAGCTTCAATTTTTGTCCATTATAAATATGTCGTAGCTCCAACCAGAAAAATACTTTCACAAGCTAGAGCTGATAGAAAATCAGACTTTTCAAAAAAATCAACTTAATTTTAAAATTGAGCTAGGACTCTGACAATAATAGATCGGTTTATTGCATAGCTTATGTTTTGTCTTAAAGGTTTCTCTACTATTGTAAGAAGCGATCTAGACCAGCGCAGGTTAAGGCCAATGTTTTTAAAGAATAAAAAATTGAAATCAAGTAAAAACATTAAGTCATTTTTTAGGAAGGGATCAACAAAACTAGGCTGATAAACTCTGATATCTTCGCCATATTGATTAATAGTGGAATTAAGTAGCCGACTATAAGAGAATCCACCTCCAATCATTACCCTCATGTATTTTTCTTGTTTTCGATTCATTGCCTCCCAGTCTTTGTAATAAAAAATGAGTGGAACTTCAATATAGTCCAAATGGTATAATTTGTCTATGTTTTTAATATAGCTTCCTTTTTGAGAAAATAAAATTTCGGTACATAACTCCATGTTTTTTCCAAATCTGACGCCGCCTCTTGCTCCTCCATTAAATCCAACTTTACTATATGTTCCATCTTCATCGCCATCAATCTGAGAAATATTAATTCCCATTACAACAGCTGCTGTGAAACGCCTTTCTTTTTCGTTTTTTTGTGCTCTAAGTCCTAGAGTGGTGTAAAAAAAGAAGAATATTAATAATACAGATATCCTCATTATAAATTTGCTTTTCTGAAAAAATTATTAGATTTTGGGTGATCAAAATAATGAAAACTCATCATAAAATGCTCAAATATACAACAGCCAATCTTAAAAAGTTAGAAAACCTCTTTAAAGAAGTTGGATATAAAATTATTTATGAAAAAGGGCATTTCAATTCAGGTTACTGTATTGTGAATGAGCGTAAAACAATTGTGATTAATAAATTCTACAAAACAGACGCTAGAATAAATTGTCTGGTATACATTCTAAACGAACTAGAGATTGATACTGAGGGGTTTGATGAAGAAACTTTAACATTCTATGAGCTTTTACTAACAAAACGAGGTGCCAAATAATTATTTTTTCCTTCTTTTTAGCTCCTTTCTTATTAGTCTTAATTCTCTACTTACCTCTGTATCTACTGCAGAATTTTCTTTTGCACGTCTGATTAAATATGGTATGACATCTCTTACGGGACCATAAGGGACGTATTTTGCAACATTATAACCTGCTTTTGCTAAATTAAATGTAAGATTGTCGCTCATTCCGTAAAGTTGGCAGAAATTGAAATGTTTATGTTTTTTCGGAATATTCATTTCGTCCATAAGTTGCAGTTGATATAATGTACTGAATTCATTGTGAGAAGCGACGCAAGAGGAGATTTTTTCATAGTTGTCAACGCAAAACTTTACTGCAGCATTGTAATCATTGTCGCAAGATTTTTTATCTGGTTGAATGGGTGAAGGATAGGACATGTCTTTAGCTCTTTGACGTTCTTTTTCCATATACGCTCCACGAACTAATTTTGCACCTAGGATATATTTTTTTTCTTTGGCCAATTCGAAAGATTTTTTCAGAAAATCTAAACGATCATGACGGTACATTTGGTAAGTATTGTATACGGTAACATAGTTTTTATTATATCTTTCCATCATTAAATCAGTTGCCTGATCAATGGCATCTTGCATCCAACTTTCTTCTGCATCGATAAATAATGCAACTTTCAATTGGTGCGCTTCTTTACAAATAGTATCGAGTCTGGCGAGCATTCTATTATAGTCATCGGTTTCTTTTTGGTTTAGTTGTTTCTGTGCAGATACCTTTTCTAGCAAGCCGTTACTAACTAAACCTGTTATTTTACAGCTAACTACATTAACCGTATCATGTTCAGCAGCAAACCTAACAGATTTTATAGATTCCTCTACTGTAATATCAAAAGCAGCATTGCTTTCTTTGCCTTCAGCACCATAATCCAGAATGGTTTCTACTTGATAATCTGCCAATTCTTTAATTGTTTCCCTACATTCATTAAAAGTTGCACCGCCACAAAATTGTTTAAAAATAGTTCTTTTTATAATGCCATTGATCGGCATATTAATTTTTAAAGCGAATAATGTTAGGTTGCTTCCAAGATTTACCAAAAAGCTGCTATTCATTATTTTGAACAATCTGGCTGTTTCTTTTAATTGTTTCTTTGATTTCCTTTCAAAGGCAATTGCAGTATTTCTAAAATCAACCCTTGGCATATTTTAATATTTATTTTTTTATAATGAAGCTTAAAGTTATTCAAATATAATCATCAAAAATTCATTCTTGCCAGATCTCCCAGGATTTTTCAGCTTGCAAGTATAACATTTCTATTCCATTCACCACTTTCGCACCCCTTTCGATTCCATTTTTCATGAAGCGTGTTTGAGTAGGATTGTAAACAAGATCAAATAATAAATGGTCACTACCTATCGCCTCATAGGGTAGGTTTGGGCAGCTGTTTATTTCTGGATACATACCTAATGGTGTTGTGTTAATTATTATAAGATTACGTTTTACAATTTCATGTTTTAGTTCCGAATAGGTTAATCGGTCTTGAGTTTTTTTTCTTGAAACAATTTTATAATTAATTCCCATTTGATTTAATGCATAAACAACAGCTTTTGATGCACCTCCAGCACCTAATATCAATGCTGTTGAATTATATTGATATTTAGACAATTGTGACGCCAATGAATATTGAAAGCCATAAACATCTGTATTAAAGCCATGAACTAATCCGCCTGCAAATTTTATTGTATTTACAGCTCCTATAGAGGCTGCCTGTGGAGATATTTTATCTAGGTATGGTAGGATTTCTGTTTTATATGGGATTGTAACATTTAATCCCTTTAAGGTGGGATGTTGGTCTATTAAGGCATTAAAATCTGATATTTTTTCTAGTGGGAATAGATGATACTCTGAGTCAGTAATGCCCTCATTTTTGAATTTTTTTGCAAAAAAAGAAGGCGAAAAAGAATGTTGTATTTGTTTTCCAATTAGTCCGTATTGTTTCATCAATCAGCTTCTTTTTTTGAGTCCCAATAATCTAAAATTAATACTACAAAAAAGCCTACTATAAATAGGGTAAGACACATAATTAGGTGTGCTTCATTTCCATTTATTTGCTCATAGGTTGTTGGTAATAAATTACTCTCACGGATGATTTTTTCTTTACCCTCAGCTGTTGTAATTGTCTCTATAGGTATACGCCAGGGCCATATTTTATTGAGAGAACCAATCATAAAGCCAGTTAACACAGCCAAAGTTGAGGTTTTGTAGTTTTTGAATGTATATGAAAGTAATCTTGAAAACGTCATTAATCCTAATAGACATCCTAATCCAAAAACTATAAGAACGATTAGAGCATCCGATTCAAATGTTTTTAAAGCTGTTTTAATAGTAGGTATGATAATGGTATACATGCCCATCAATAAGAGAATAAAAGAACCTGATATGCCTGGCAAAATAAGTGCAGAAATTGCGATAGTTCCTGCCAGGAATGTGTATAGAAGTGAATCAGAACCTTGACCCATTGGAAGCACACTAATACAATATGCTACCACGGCCCCTGACAAGAGTAAGACAATATTCAATATTGACCATTGTTGAATTTGTTTTCCAATATACACAGCGGATGCTATAATAAGGCCAAAGAAAAATGCCCATAATGGTTCAGGGTATTGTTCAAGTAAATAGGTTACTCCTAAAACACCTACAATAACACCTGCCGCCATCCCGGCCAATAAAAATGTTAAAAATAGTCCATCAACTGCTTTCCATAGACCTTTAGTTCCCTCCTTTTTGAAAGTCTCAAATAAGCTTAAGTTAAAAGATTTAATACAATTGAGTAGTCGTTCGTAAATTCCTGTTATAAAGGCAATAGTACCTCCAGAAACTCCCGGGATGACTTCCGCAATCCCCATTCCCATACCTTTTAAAAAAATAAAAAAGTGATTCGTGCCGTTCATATTCATTATTAATTTTTTGTGTCCAACATATCCTTGTTTATTGTTAAACTTAATTGTCAAATATAAAGATTTGCACCCTAAAACTAAATAAGCTCTAACAGCATGCCTAAAAATAGGTTTAAATTTTTCAAGTTTCCTATATTTATACTATCTTATTATAGAACTCAATGATTAATTGTATAAATTCACAATAGAACAACAATTTTCCTGTTATTAGATTGAATTGGTACAATTATTATCACTAAAAACATTTGACTGATTTTTTTAAAACATTTAAAGTAAAATGTTTAACCCATCTTTCCTGTATTTTTTTTGTTTTTTATTTATGTCTACTTTTTGTAACATAAAGGAACTGTATAGTCAAAGGTCAAAGGATTATATACAAGCAATTGCTCAGAAAGGGGATGGAATTTATAAGCTTTTGGGACGATATCAATTAGACAAAAATCAATGTTCTCTGGATAAATTCTGTAAAATAAATTCGCTTACTGAAACATCAAGATTGAAATTGGGGAAAACATATAATTTGCCAGTTTATAAATTCAAATACAATCAAAAGTCTATAAGATCTACAATTAATATAAAAGATTGGAATCAAGCTAAACAGATAGAAAGATATAATGAATTGATGGTAGAATTGGGTCTTAAGGCTAGTGACTTTAGAAAGGGCTCCCTTGAACTTTGGGTCCCTCATCACCTTAAGTATTGTTTAAAGAATGTCACTGATTTTCTTCCTGACAACAACATTTATCCTATTTTTGGTGAAAAATATTCCAATATCCCTATTGTTGATGATAAACTTGCTGGTGCTGTCTACTATATTGTAGCGGGACATGGTGGGCCTGACCCTGGTGCTATGGCTAAATACAAGGGCAAGTACCTCTGTGAAGATGAGTATGCATATGATATTTCATTGCGTTTGGCTAAAAATCTTATTGAACACAGTGCAGTTGTTTATCTAATTATTCGTGATCCAAATGATGGAATTAGAGATGAAAATTATTTAGTACCCGATATGGACGAAAGGTGCTGGCCTGATAAGGTTATCCCTGTTAGTCAAAAACCAAGGTTAGAACAACGCTCAAACATAGTCAATAAGCTATATGAACAAAATAGAAAAAAAGGGGTTGAGTATCAACGGCTGGTTGAAATTCATGTTGATTCCAGAATAAAGTCGAAGAGAATTGATTTATTTTTTTATTATTATCCTAGTAGTAAAATTGGTAAAAACTTAGCATATAAACTTCATAATACCATGAAAAAAAAATATGCCATTAACCGTAAAAGTGGAGAATATAATGGCACTGTAACTCCTAGAGACCTTCATATGCTAAGAGAAGTAAAACCAATCCCTGTGTTTATCGAGGTTGGAAATATTCAAAACTCAAATGACCAAAAGAGAATTTTGTATCCCACCAATAGGCAAGCTCTAGCAGATTGGATAGAAGAAGGGTTAATGAAAGATTATTGAGTTGTTGAGTTTCTCATTTTAGTTATGTTTTATTATATAGGTAAAAAATCAAACATTTTCCATGAACAAAGGTTGTATAGGTGCGAATAAGGTCTTAGATTTGTGGCTCACCAAAACAATCTATCATGGAGGTAATTAAAAAAGAGCAGGACGAAGCTCTGTTAAAACAAAGTCAAAAAAATATGAAAATCCATAATTTTAGTGCAGGACCTGCTATTCTTCCTGATTCAGTAATAGTAGAGGCATCCAAAGCGGTTGAAAACTATGAAGGAAAAGGTTTATCTCTTTTAGAGATGTCTCACAGAAGCAAAGAAGTAGCAGGTTTTATGGATGAGGCTGAAAGTCTCGTTAGGCAATTACTTAATCTTGGAGATGATTACGCAGTGCTCTTCTTGACTGGAGGAGCAAGTTCTCAGTTTTTTATGGCACCAATGAACTTGTTGAATGAGAATGAAAAAGGTTGCTATATTGATACGGGAGCGTGGTCTGCCAAGGCGATCAAGGAAGTGTCCAATTTTGGACATGTTGAAGTGTTGGCTACATCTAAAGAAACAACATACAATTATATCCCCAAAAACTGGACTGTGCCATCAGATGCGAAATATTTACACATCACCAGTAACAATACGATCTATGGAACACAGTTTCATGACATCCCTAATACTGATGCACTGTTAATTGCTGATATGTCATCAGAAATATTCAGTCGGGAAATCGATGCCAATAAATTTGATCTTATATATGCTGGGGCGCAGAAGAATCTTGGCCCTGCTGGGACTACTTTAGTGATTGTTCGCAAAGAAATCTTGGGTCAAGTTCAAAGGAACATTCCAACAATGCTGGATTACCGGACGCATATAAGCAAAAACTCATCATTTAATACGCCTCCTGTTTATCCTATTTATGTCTGTTTGCTCACACTAAGATGGTTGCAGGCGAAGGGAGGGATTAAAGCAATGGAAGCACACAACAAGAAAAAGGCTGCATTGTTATATGATGAAATTGACAGAAATTCTTTCTTCAAAGGTACTGCTGCCATAGAAGATCGCTCCTTGATGAACGTGCCATTTGTAGCTGACAACCCGGCGCATGAAGCAGCATTTATGGAGTATTGTACTGCCAATGGTGTTTCAGGGATTAAAGGACACCGTTCTGTAGGTGGCTTCCGTGCCTCTATCTACAATGCAATGCCAGTTTCAAGTATAGAGTTTTTAGTAAGTCTAATGCAAAATTTTAAACCAGAATAGTGTTATAGAACTTGCCATCAGATGACAAGTAGTAATTTATTATTTGCAAAAACCTGTAACTGATATTTTATTTCTTGTCATCTCTTTTTTAATAGAATAACTTTCTGATCCATATAAGTTATGAAAAACACTATTATAGTTATTTTAAGTTTCTTTTTCTTTTGCCTTTTATGGGGCTGTAAGCCAAATGAACCGCGGGAGGGAGTGAAGGTATATTATAATGGTTTTTCCATACCTGATGCATATAAAAGTGGCTGGGAAAAGTACGATCATCTATTTAAATCAGATAAAAATTATGTTAACGAATTTGAGCTGACAATACGTGATACCAATGATTATTCAGGGTTACCATCTGTACTTGAAACCAACTCTAAAATGATTATTAATAATGATTTGGAAGTATACTTTTACCCGCTAAATCAGGACACATCTAAGCAGTATCAATATGTTCATAAATATAATTGTGTTAAAGAACCTAAACAATATCGCTATGCAGATGTTGCGTATCCTAATCCTTGTTTAGGAGAAGATGTAAAGGCTAAAGGGAGAGTAGTGTTAATCAATAAAAGTAAAGACTCAAAAATAATATACTGTAGGCTCTTTTATCAAAACAATTCTTATGGTTTTTCAACTGGTAAGGATGCCAATTTTGATACACGTCAATTTATGCAAAATTTCTATGGTGGATCAAATGTAAAAGCAGTAGAAATTGAAGCAAATCAGGAGAAAGAAATCACCTTGGAATATGTAATTGGTAAAGATCCCAAAAATGAAGAATGGACAACAAAAAAATTCTATGGTCCTGCTCGTCCTGGGGCATATGAATTTATGTTATGGGCTACTGAAGATTCTCAAGACCCGCTTATTCAGAAGGGACTGGATTATAGAAAAATTAACCCATTTGCTTATTTTCAAGAAAAACTAATAAATGGAGACTCTACAGTTTTGGATAATATAGCACATACACATGGTTCGCATTTTAAATTTATTAGTCTTCAGGAAACATTTAACGGAGATAATATCTATACTCCTGGTGATATTTATTTGTTAAGTGACAGAGATGAAAAACCATTATGTGATACATGTACAGGGTATTTTGCTGACGTTATTGCCGACGAATGGACTGCAGATGATTATTTTAAAGGCTTTATCTCAACAGCCCCTTTTGTAAAAGCAGATTATGGGAACAGGAAGGAAAATATTCGCATTGATCAAAATGGCTTCTATTTCAAAAACCCAGGGTCTACTTCTAAGAAAAAACAAAAGACCTGGGGTGAGATCAAATTTGGCCCTAGTTTTTTGTATGGAACAGTAAAGGTAGTCGCCAAATTTGCCCATCTTCGGAATGAGAAAACACATACTCCAACAGGAATCATACATAATCTATGGTTGTTTCAATATAATCATCCTTATGCGGATCCTATTCCTGGGCACCCTTATTCTTATTTAGTTAACGGTAATGGTAAGCAACCTTTTGAAATTGATATAGAAATATGGTCCAAAATATATGAAGAGAATTGGGGAGGCGGATCTGCTATTAATTATTCAATTGTTGATTATATGCGGGATGAAAATGTGATTGTGAAGCCTGGAAAAGCAGAAGTTATAGAAGGTCTTAGTGTTGACCGATTTAATCATGTGCAATTAAATTATCCCGGTCAAAAATTATTGAGACGTGATTTTTTTGAGGAATATCACTTATATGAGATAGTTTGGTCTCCATACGATATATATTATAAAATTGATGGAGAAGTTGTTGCAAAAATAGATTGGAGAATGGCAACGATACCTGATCAATATGCTTTTTTGTGGATTGGTAGTCCTATTTATCAGGACGGGACTTATTATGCGCAAAATAGGATTCCTTTTTTGCCCAATGATAGATTTAGCCACGTTAGATATATTTCTATTGAATAAACTTGTATACCTTTTAGGTTTCCCTCTTCATGTTATTAGTTTATTTGACTACGCTGTCGAATACATTCATATAGTACAATTCCGGTTGCTACAGAAACGTTAAAGGAATCAGTAGTTCCTTTCATTGGAATTTGAAACCATTTTTGGGCTTTTCTTAATATGTGTGGTCGTACACCTTCATCTTCTGCTCCCATAACTATTGCTGTTGGCATAGTCAAATCAAGGTCGAAAAGCATATCATTACCCCTAAGGTCAGCAGCAACTACTTGTACTCCATTTAAAATTAAATAATCGATAGCATTAGCTAAGCTGGGAGTTCTGCAGACTGTAATTTTGGTAAGTGCTCCTGCTGACGCTTTTATAGCTTCAGCATTCATCTGTGCTGTCTTTTTTTGTGGGACAATTATTGCTTGAGCACCTGTTGCTTCTGCAGAGCGTGCTATAGCTCCCATATTTCTTACATCCGTTATTCCATCCAAAATAACTATTAATGGGACTTCTCCATTTTCAAAAATTAAAGGGAAAACATCTTCAATTAATTGGTATTCAAGTTCAGAAAGAAACCCGATAATCCCTTGGTGATTTTTAGTAGTAATATTAGTTATACGATCCTTAGGAACAATGTGCAGAGGAATATTATTTTGCTTGCATAGACTCCTTAGGCTCTTTTCAAAAGGGCCCTTTACAGCTGTTGATAGCATTATTTTTTCAATCGGGATCCCATCATTAATCGCATCTATTACAGGATGTCGACCATAAATAAGTTTAGTATTGTCTGCTTTTGTTTTTTTGTTTTTATAGTGCATTTAGGTTTTTTATTTCAAGACGTCTAATAATCAGATCCATTTAAAAGAAGTTATTATTTTATTAAGATCTTGTTTAACAAAACCTATAATTGGCTCCATAGAGTCTGCATTGGGTTTTGTGTTGAAATATAATGACGCCCAAACAGCGTGCTGTATACTGTCAGTTAATATAAAATGATATGGAGATGCAACGTCTCCATCAACAGAATAAGTAATTCCATATAAGTTTTTTTCTTCTGACAAAAACGGTTCTGTATTTCTTCCAGTTGCTTTTAAGTTATGTTTTTCTGAAAGCGTATAGGAGTCATTAATTACATCATATAGTTTATATGTAGAAGAATCACCACTGATATCAGAATAGGTAAAGTGGACAGAACCATTCAGGGATGGAATTGTTAGTGTGAACCAGCATGGGTGTTTAGTTGCTTTATTGATTAATAAAGTATCTTGTTCAAATTCCATATAGTCGGGGTGTTCAAACTCAAATGAGCAATATTCCTTATTAAAAGCTATATAATTACGTTCGGGATAATTCACCTTTGGATAAATCCTTGGTTTTGGAATAGGGATTTTTTCTTCTGTACATGAAAAAAGTAGAAAAAACCCAAAAAAAACGATTAAACCACGCATAGTTAGTCTATTTGGAGTTGCTAATAGAAAATAAATATTGATATAAATTATTTATTGTCTGAAACGGATGAAGGTAGGTTTATATTATTTTTTTTTTGCAATACTACTCTGATTTTTTCAATTTTTCTTTCTGATGCTTTAATAGTTATCAGTTGATATTGTTTACATACAACAGAAGTGTTAATATTGGGAATTGTACCATTGATAACAAGGACTAAGCCGGCAATTGTTTCTGCTCCTTTGCGAACATCATCAAAAAAATCAGGTTGAATATTTAAAACTTTACATACCTCAATAAGTGGAGTTTCTCCATCAAAATCAAATGTAAAATCGTCAATTTTGTCAAAATTATCCTCTTCAGGAATATCAAATTCATCTTGAATTTCTCCTACAATTTCTTCAAGAATATCTTCTAGGGTTACAATTCCCTCTGTACCCCCATACTCATCCACAACAATAGCCATATGTGTGCGTTTTTCCTGAAAATCTTGGAACAGATCATCAATTTTTCTTTTTTCAGTTGTAATTAGTGCAGGTCTTATTAAATCATGCCAATTAAAATCTTCTTTACTTCCAATGTGGCCCAATAGATCTTTGGCATGTATTATACCTTTAATGTCGTCAAGGTCTTCACCGTAAATAGGAATTCTTGAATAGGATTCTTCTCTGAAAACATGGACTAGGTCACCAAAGGTAGCATTTAAATCAAGTGCTATTACTTTCATTCTAGGCTTCATTATTTCAGCAGCGGATGTGTTTCCAAAACGTAAGATACTTTTAAGCATATCAACATCCTGTTTTTCATATTTGTTTCCCTTTACTGTTAGTTCAATAGCACTGGCAATATCTTCTTGGCTTACTGTGCTTTGGTTTATTCTTGCCAGTCGATTTTCTACGAATTGGGTACTGTTTACCAAAAGCCAGCTAAGCGGATAAAATAGTTTTTGCAAAAAGATAAAAGGTCTACTCATTACTTTGGCTATTTGTAAACTGTTTTGGTTTGCATATACTTTTGGGGCAACTTCCCCAAAAAGCACCAATATAAAAGTTACTAAGCCGACAGTTATTAGACCATCTATAATAAAATCCCATTGCTGAGATATAAAACCCCAGTGTTCAGGCAATAATTGATTAATCAAAGAGCCTGAAACCAAGATAAGTGCAATGTTAACAATGTTGTTTGAAATAAGTATGGTAGATAGTAAATATCTAGGGGTTGACAGGAGTAATAATATGCGTTCTGCTACATCGGATTGACTATCTTCTTTAAGTTGAGATTTTTCTTTATTTCCCAAAGAGAAATATGCTACTTCAGATCCAGAAAGTAGGCCAGAACAACATAGTAATGCAATAATAACTAATGCATTGCTTAAAATTCCTGTGTTGAAATCAATTAGCAATAAAGGTGCTAATTGGAAAAAATCATATATATGACTCGGGTCTGTTTCCAAATTTTATTTTATTTATAAAAAACAAAAACCAAAGCCTGAGTAAGGCTATGGCTTTTGCAGGATAAATCTAATTAAAATGGTAAAACATCCGGCGCGTCAACAACTTCATGAGTTGTTGTCTCTTCAACAGGAGGTTTATTCATGTTTGTTTCTTCTTTCAAAAGTCTGAAAGAATTAACACGTACTTCAGTTATGTATTTTGTGTTTCCATTTTCGTCTTGCCAGGAGCGATTGGTCAACTTGCCATCCACATAGACCAAATAGCCTTTTTTAAGTTGTTTTTCAGCACGATCTGCCACTTCCCGCCACATAATTATATTATGCCACTCTGTAATTGTTTGCCACTCCCCAACTTTATCTTTGTAGGATTCATTAGTTGCTAAGGAAAATTTTGCAATGGTTGTACCATTCTCTAAAGTGCGAACTTCAGGGTCTTTTCCCAATCTTCCGATTAGGGTTACTTTGTTTACCATGTAATAAATGTTAAAAATTAAAGAACTTGTTTAAATATACAAAAAAAAATAATGAATTGCGAATTGTTAAGCTAAATTATTGCTGTCTTAATTGCAACCCTGACTGCCTTCAACGTTAGTCTATTTTAGTTTGTTTCTTTTTTTTTAATATTTTTTTTCGGTTTTGTCTGGGATAAAAATTAATTTCTACTCTATTTGATAAATAGCTAAAGCTAGATTTTTGAAAAAACTCGAATTAACAACAAGTCATATTTTCTTTGATTTTAAAAATTGATTGATTATTTGAGGGAAAGCATATTGTTCTATTTCATTAAAATTTATAATGGTATGATTTTCCTTTTCTAACCGAAATTCTTTTGTGTATTCTATTTCTATAAAAACTGCTTTTATTTTTTGATGTGTAAGTGTTTGTTGAAAAACTTCAGAGACAGAAATTATGGTTGCCGTTTGATCTTTTAGCCAGTATTTCCATTCCGGTGAACCTTGTAAGACTTCTTTGATCTTGGCTTTATCTATAAGGTTATTATGTTCAACGAGAGGGAAATCATGTAGACCTGCCCAGATGTCTTTATCTATTCTTTTGCGTAAAAGTAGTTTACTGCCTTGTTTAAGAACCAAATAGTAAAAGTGTCTTTTTCTTTTTTTTATTTTTTTTGATTTGACAGGGTAAGTGTTTACTTTTTTGAGTCCATATCCAGTGCAAGCGTTTTTTAGAGTACATACACTGCATTCGGGAGTCTTTGGAGTACATTGGATAGCTCCAAAGTCCATGATTGCCTGATTATACAATGCTGGTTTTTGAGTTTCTAGTAAACAGTCTGCTAAAAGGCGAATTTTCTTTTTTCCTTTGCTTGTGTCTACTGGAGTATGAATACCAAAAAAACGTGTAAGCACCCGATAAACATTACCATCTATTACGGCGCGCGGGAGATCATATGCGAATGATGCAATAGCTGATGCCGTGTATTCGCCTACCCCCTTTAATTTGAGAATTTCCTCATATGTTGTGGGAAAAATACCATTATAATTGACTACGATTTCTTTGGCAGCGGCATGTAGATTCCGCGCCCTGGAATAATAACCCAAGCCTTCCCAGAGTTTTAAAATTTCGTCTTCAGGAGCCTTTGCTAAGGAATTTATCGTAGGATATTTTTTAATAAATTTAAGGTAATAAGGTAAGCCTTGTTCTACTCTGGTTTGTTGAAGTATAACTTCAGAAAGCCAGATAAAATATGGGTTTTTTATGCCCTTCCATGGCATAGGGCGATCATTTTGCGCATACCACTCAAGTAGTTTTTTGGTGAAAAATAACTTTTGATTCATGTCTATAGCAGAAGGGTTTAAATGCAGTATCTGATTTGAAAATTTTTTATATCTGTGTAAAATAAAGATCCCCCAATTTACACTAAAAAGGATAAAAAAAATCAAAAATAATTACATCTAAATTTGTTATTTTATCCTCGTAAGTACATGAACATTAGTAGTTTGGTTGCTCGGGTTAAACATATCTCTCATTTCGATGGTCAGTGTATCTTTTTCAAGGTTTTTGATTGTGACATTTGATAAAAACACTTTCCCGCCTGCAGTGAATTCAAGTGTGTTTCCTATTGATACTGCTCTAAACTTAGTTTCGCCCGGCCATTTATTTCCATTCATTAGCACTTCGCAAGACCCGTCTTTGTTAAAGGTAAAGCCCAGCTTTTCACTGTCCCATGTCCCATAGAGCTCTTCGATTTTGTAATTTGATTCAAAACAACTTGAGAACAGGAAAGTGACCAATGTTAAAACAGTTAAAAAACGCATAGATATTATTTTTAAGAGATTTGTCATATGATTTCTTATTGCAAAATGCAAAAAAAAATAATAGTTACATAACTAAGGTTGATTTAACTATTGAAAAGAGAACTTAATTCATAAGATTAGTTTTAATAAAGTATTTACTGGTCTTGGAATTTGGTTGCAATTGCCATCATAGAACTTGGGAATAAAAAAAATAATATTGTTTGTCTTCTTTCTTTTTAATACAGGTAGATTATCTGTATTTTTGTCAGTGCATCAAGTATATAGTTCAGCTTTACATTTTTCCTGTCTGGTTTAAATTGATAATTGTTACTTTGCTTTAACTATAATTTAAGGTAATCTACTGCTTCTATTATCTGCTATATACTTTTTTATTTAGGTATTATTTTTTTACATAAAGCGTTTCTTTTGATGACTACAAAAACACCAAAACAGTCTAAGAGTTATTTAGATAATCTAAACGATACACAACGTCAGGCTGTAACCCATATAGATGGTCCTGCATTGATTATTGCAGGTCCTGGTTCCGGTAAAACACGTGTACTTACTTATCGTGTGGCTCATTTGATTGAATCAGGAGTTGCCCCATGGTCAATTCTCACCTTAACATTCACCAATAAGGCAGCAAAAGAAATGAAGGAACGTATTGAACATGTAGCTGGAGAGAATGGGAATAAAATTTGGGCAGGTACTTTCCACTCTGTTTTTGCTCGTATACTCAGAATAGAGGCCCCACAAATAGGCTTTCCTTCTGATTTTTCAATTTATGATAGCCAGGATTCAAAAAGTGCGATTTCTGAAATAGTCAAAAATCATGGTTTAGATTCCAAGGTGTATAATTCTTCTGCTATTTACAGTCGAATTTCTCTTGCCAAAAACAATTTGATCTCACCCAAGGCCTACTTTGAAGATGCCGACAGAATTTTGGAAGATAAACAGCATAAGATGCCATATCTTTATAAGATCTATGAACTTTATGTACGTAAATTAAAACGTTCAGGAGCTATGGATTTTGATGATTTATTGTATAATATGAATCTCCTTTTTGAAAAAAATCCAGAAAATGTCCTTGAGAAATACCAGAAACGTTTTAAATACATTCTTGTAGACGAATTTCAAGATACCAATCAGTTGCAATATTCAATTATTAAAAAATTGGTAAAGTATAGCGGAAGTACGAACAATATTTGTGTGGTTGGTGATGATGCTCAAAGCATTTACGCTTTTAGGGGCGCAACTATTCAGAATATTCTTAATTTTGAAAAAGATTTTCCTACCATATCAGTTTTTAAGCTTGAACAAAATTACAGATCAACCAGCTATATTATCAAGGCTGCAAATGATATTATTGCTAAAAATAGGAAGCAAATCCCCAAGACTATTTTTACTGCCAAGGAAGGGGGTGAACGTATAGGAGTGATCCATGCTATTACTGATACAGAAGAAGCCAGACAGATTACTAATTTGATAGTTGAACAAAAAAATCGTTATCAACTCAGTAACGACGATTTTGCAATTTTATACAGAACAAATGCTCAATCTCGTGTATTTGAAGAAGCCCTAAAAGCACAACGTATTGCTTATAAGATCTATGGAGGAACGTCTTTTTATGACAGGAAAGAGGTAAAAGATGTTTTAGGTTATTTGCGGGTTATTGTCAATCCCAGAGATGAAGAAGCTTTAAAACGGGTTATTAATTATCCTACCCGCGGTATTGGAGCAACATCCATTTCAAAATTAACTACAATTGCTGAAAAGGAAAACCTGTCTCTATGGACAATACTTAAAAATGTACAACATGCAGATTTGCCTAAGCGTACTGAAAATTCAATTAAACAATTTGTTGCGATGATTAACCTTTTTCAACAACGCGTTCAAGATTCTTCAGCCTATGAACTTGCGACACATGTTGTGAAAATAACAGGTATTATTCAGGATATCAAAAAGGCAAAAACAATAGAAGCTCAAAACAGGATTGAAAATGTAACGGAATTACTGGATGGTATAAAATCATTTGTGGAAGAAGATGAAATTGATGAGTTCAGTACAAACATTGAAGATCGAAGCATTCTGAGTTATCTGCAAAATGTTGTTTTGTTAACTGATATCGACAAAGATCAGGAAGATGTAAAATGTGTTAAGTTAATGTCTGTCCATTCTTCAAAAGGTCTCGAGTTTAAATCTATTATGATTGTCGGCATGGAAGAAAACCTTTTCCCTTCCATGATGGCCTTAAAATCCAAAAATCTACAGGCAGCCATTGATGAAGAACGGAGACTGTTTTATGTTGCGATAACAAGGGCAGAACAATGGCTTACCCTTTCCTATTCCTCGAGTCGTTATCGTTTTGGTAATATGACTTATAATAGTTCAAGCCGTTTTTTAGATGAAATATCACCCAAATATCTTGATTTATCGACAAAGGTTCAAACAGCTAAGGTTTCTCAACCTTATAACAGAAAAAATACAATGAATAAGTTAAGTGCTATGAGTAAGCCATATGTCAAAGCAAAAATGATGGCAAATTTTAAGGCAAGCCCTATTTCTGATGCAATAACAGGGGCCGAGATTCTACACCAGCGCTTTGGGAATGGTAAGATTATTTCCATTGATGGTGATGGCAATAATAAAGTAGCTACAATTTTATTCGAAGAGGAAGTAGGAGAAAAACGCATTATGTTAAAATACGCTAAAATTCAGGTTTTGAAATAGAAGCACATTTCTTTTCTATATAGGTTTTAAGTTAAAAAAAGTAAAAATTAAGCGTAACATTTTAAGTGTCTTTGAAAGCTCATGCTATAATCTATTCCTTTAGTATTGTAATGGAACATAATGTACCTAAGCGCACATTAAAATGAAAACACTTAAATCTCTTTTATTTGCTATATGCATTAATATCTTTCCCTTCATAGGTATAATATATTTAGAATGGAATATTTATGCGCTCGTTTTTACATATTGGCTTGAGATGGTAGTTGTTATTATATTCTCAAAACTCAAAGTGCAATTCTTAAATGTTCTTACAGGAGGGCAAAAGGCCAAATTTGATTTATCGATAATGGACCTGTGGTGGTTATTTTGGCTTTTTATTCACTTCCTGTTTATTTTTGTAGCTTTTACGGATCCAATGCGTGAAATCTTAAATGCAAATCAAGAACAATTTGGGCCGGACTATTTTTTTATTCAATTGATCTGGCGTAGCTTATGTATTCCATTTGTGGGGGTTTCTATTATTACATTTGTCATCTTAAACGCATTTTCATTATTAATAGAAAAACGAAAAGTGGAGTTGAGTAATGGCAAGCCACCCGACCTAACTGTATTTTCAATTATGCCATTTGTCTATTTGTTTGAAAACACTTTTATTATCATTTGGGCACTTCAACTATGCAACTCTTCATTCGATAAGCAACATATCTTTTTGATGGCTTTAGGTATTTTATTATTTAAATCTTTTGCTGATTTTTTAATAAATTATTTTAGTATTAATAAATATTTAGGCTAGATTTATATTTTTTCAAACAAGAAACTATTTAATGTATTAAATAGCGCTTGTTTTTAAATTCTCTTTTGAATTTTGGCAAAAAAACACTATTTTTGCTTGATAAAGGATTTTGCTGGTGCATTGTTAAGAATCACCTAGGGAAGTTTTTTGAAAATTTTTTTATAAGAATTTAGAATTTTAAAAAATATAAAATAGATTAATTATGCCATTAAATCAAGAAGAAATACGTGAACTGGAAGCCGAGATTGCTAGTCTTAAAAGTACATTGCAACGTTACAGTTATCTATTTGAAGCAGATGATGATGCGAATGATGAAGACTTGGAGCGCTTAATTGAATTGGTTGATAACATTCAGGATATACAGGAAGAACTAGCTGAATTAAAAGCAGAAGAACTGTCACCGAATCCAAGATTGTTAGAGCGGCATATTCTTGAAGGTCATGAGGACCATGACCACACTGATCCAGATCAGCAAAATCATAATCATACAGGGAAAATAGTGGATTTGACAAAAGACACAGAAAGGATGGTTACGCTGTTTAAGACAGGTAAGGACCCATATGATGATAGTGATGATGATAATAGTGTTAGTCATAATGATGTGGATCAGGGAAGCATAGGGGATTGTTATTTTATGGCTGCAGTAGGTGCAGTTGCCAAAGCTAACCCACAAGCAATAAAGAATCTAATTTCAGGACCGGATAGTGATGGCAATTATAAAGTTAAATTGTATGTAAATAAGAATAATACCCAGTTGTTTAGCTGGAGAAGTTATGAGATGGTAACTATTACACCTGAGTTTTTAGTGAATAGTAGTGGCAAGCCAATTTATGCAGGTTTGGGTGATGGTGAATTATGGGTTATGTTGCTAGAGAAGGCTTATGCTATTCTTAGAGGTAAGGCTAAATGGTTTAAACCAGCTAATGACTATGCTGGAATCGAGGGTGGTTCAGGAGAAGAGGTGATAGAAGTACTAACTGGACAAGAAGCTGATCGATTTAGCATTTCCTCTTTAACGGATGAAGTTCTCATAGAAAAAATAACTGATGCACTTGACAATAAAAAACCCATTACTACATCTACTCCCAGTGAATATACTGAAGCTCAAAAATCAGATATGGCAACAAGAGGCGTCAGCCTTTATGCTTCACACGTATATTATATACTGGCTATAGATTCAGATGAGATTACACTTAGAAATCCACATAATAATAGTACAGCAACAGGAAGAACTTTTAAATTGTCTATGGAAAATTACAAAAAGTTTTTTACTGCTTTATCAAGGCAACAATAAGTGTCAAGGTTAATACATGTAAAAAATATACATTCAAAAAACAATCTGTTTATTTCAACTTCTTAAATTGAAAAATGAAAAATAAGACAATAACGCTTTCTGCAGGCATAGAAGAATATCTGGATCTTAGTCATTCAGAAATTGTAATCTTAAAGGATATAGGTTATAATCAGATAGATGTTAATGGCTCAAAACAAAGGAGGCTTTCATTCGCTATTATTTTGGGTGAGCATAGCGACTGGCAAATGATGGAGGAAGGAGCAGAATTTGAATTTCAAAATTCCCGTTGGAAGGCTCAATCAATTAATACAAAAGAAAATGGAAAAGCTGCAGAAGGATCACGAAACTCTGTAACATTTCAGTGTATCTCCTGATGCGAATATATGGTAGATAATCAATTATTGTTATTATTCAAAGCTATTTTCAACCCCCGAATTATAGCTTGACAACTATGGTTTATTTATAATGTATTGTAAATTATCTAGTTGTACTTAATGTAATCCTTTCAGAAACATTTATTCCGTTATTTGCATTTCCCTTTTTTTATTTTTATTTTTGAATAAGGTAGGGTATTTTAAATTTCAAGCGGTATAGTGGTGTAGATATTTTTTAAAACAATTAAATTCTGGATGATATGAGAGTTATTAATTTGTGTTTTATTGTTCTTTTGGGATTTATTCTTTTTTCATGTAAAAAAGATAAATGTGAGAAGAAATTCTGTAAGATGTATGATTCTATAGTTTGTGATGATAAAAGATTTGATGATAAAGATGCTGTAAAACCAGATCATTATATTGATAAAGATGGGAATAAAGTCAATTGTAAAATTGATAAATATATTTTATCACCTATTGTTAAAGATGATGAATGTGGATATATTATTAGTGGGAAAATAAAATATGTGATTGATGACAAGACTGCAGCTATTATAGATTATGGAGATGGAGAAATTGATCCATGGGCAGTTAAGGCTGTTTATTATTATGACAAGGATAAAGTTAATTCTAATTGTAAAAAGGATTGGGATAAAGGTAAACATATAAAATGTTGTAAATTCAAGCAGAAATGTATTAAAGATACAGATCCTGTTAATGCTAATGTGCAGGCAGTTGATTAAAATTAATGAATATTAGGCGATTGTGCAGTTTTGTATAATCGCCTTTCTTTTTAAATATATAGCTGGTTTTGACACATAAAGAATTTAAATTCTGCTTTGAAAATTATTTTGATGCCATCAGAAACTATATTTATTACAGATCAGGAGATGCTGAATTAGCTTCAGATATTGCGCAGGATGCCTTTATGAAACTCTGGGAAAAGCAGAAACTCTTTGTAAAGGGTAAAACAAAAAGTCTTCTTTATAAAATCGCTGGTGATATTTTTATTTCTCATGTTAGGAAAATGAACAATCAGCGTACTTTCCTTGAGGGGGTTAAATTTGCATTTTCATCCCCTGATGATGATAATAACATTGATTATACTGAATTGAAAGAATATTATGAGAAAGCTCTTGGTAAATTGACAGAAAACCAAAGAACTGTTTTTCTTATGAATAGAATGGAAGGGCTAACATATAAGGAGATAGCTACTTGTTTAGATATTTCTGTAAAAGCGATAGAAAAACGTATGTCAAAAGCAATAGCTGAATTAAAGAAAAATATAAAAATTTAAAATGAATTTTGATGAAGAAAACCTATACAAAGGAAAGGATGATACAGAAATAGCTGAAAAAAAATTATTTGGAAACCTTCATGTTGATTATGATCAAAGTAAATCTCAGGCATGGGAGCAGCTATCTGAAAAAATCACATCATCTACCGTTTCTGAGTCGTCTCCAAAGATTTTATCTTTTATAGGTTATAAATTTCTTGTTGCTGCATGTGTGCTACTTGTTTTTGGCACACTAGTTTTTTGCAATGTCTATACTCAAACCATAATATGTGAAAGAGGGCAACATCTTAATGTTGAACTTCCCGATGGTTCTACTGTTGAGATCAATGCGTCATCTTCTTTAGTCTACAAACCTTATTGGTGGAATTTTTCTAGGACGGTCAATCTTGATGGTGAGGCGTATTTTCAGGTTAAAAAAGGAAGTGCATTTACGGTTAATTCAAAATATGGTTGTACTGAAGTTTTAGGAACCATTTTTAATGTTTATGCAAGGGGAAATCAATATGAAGTTCTTTGTGTAAGTGGCAAAGTTGGTGTTAAGGCAAGAGGAGGGTTGAGTAAATCGGTGTTTTTAGAAGCCAATGAATTTGCAGTTTTAAATAATGGTAAATTGCTGAAGACCACTGAAGTTAACAGCAGTACTGTTGTGGGTTGGAAAGACCTTCAGTTTAATTTTACTTCCAAACCTTTAAAAATGGTTATTAAGGAAGTCGAAAGACAATTTGATGTAGATATTAAGTTTGACAAAAATTTAATTTATACCGGGTCATTCAACAAAACTAAATCAGTAGAATCTACTTTAAATTTGATTTGCCTGCCATTTAATCTTAAATTTGTTAAAACAGGTAAAAATACTTTCGAAATTGTAGATAAAAATTAGTGTTAAATTATTCAAACTTTCTCAAACTCTTTTATGTAATATGTATTGTCTGCAATTTTGCATACAGTGGATATACTCAGAACATAAAACTCCCCTCTAGTGTAAATACTTTACATGGGGCTTTAATTTATCTGAATAAAAATTATGATGTCGCTTTTTCCTGTAATGATACATGGGCAAAAGAATGTAAAATTGATACCTCATTAATATTTAAAAATGTTAGGGATGCGATTTCAAAATTAACCAAATCATGTAAACTCAAATTCAAAAGAATAAATAGGGTATATGTTATTTTAAAGCCAGAGCTTTCCAATGAAAGTTCAAATATAATCTCTCAGAAAAGAAGTAGTAAGAATTATAGTTTCAAAGGTTATGTTATTGATGTCCAAACAAAAGAGCCACTACCTTTTTCTTCTATTTCAATTGGGATTTCTCAATTGACTACAGATGAGAGTGGTTTTTTTAATTATAAATGTTCAGATAGTGTTGTAAATGTAAGGATTGAGCATTTGGGTTACAACAATTTTCAGGGGCCAATTTCAAGTTCTGAGGTAAATAAAATAGGCCTGCGACCGTCCGTTAATGAATTGCAGACTGTTACAGTTGAAGCCAGTCAAAATACTGGTTTTGTTGAAACAATAGATCCTCCAGGTATCATTAAATTAAATGATAAGCTTGCATCACTTTTGCCAAACAATGGAAATAATAGTTTATTTGCACTTTTAAGATTACAGGCAGGTGTATTGGCTGCTGGCGAACAGACAAATGATTTTATTATATGGGGATCTTACAAAGGTCAAAGTCAAATACGTTTTGATGGTATTACAATTTTTAATAGCAGTAGCTATAATGATAATATTGGGGCTATTAACCCATTGTTTATACAAGATGTTGAAATTCATAAAGGTGGGTATCAGGTGCATCTTGGTGATCGCGTAGGCTCAGTGGTTTCGATAACCAGTAAATCAGGATCTATAGATAAATATGGTGGTGCTCTGAGCTTGTGTAATCAATCTGTTAGTGGAAGAGTAAACATTCCTATAGCACAAACCTCCAGTTTGCAATTAAGCTTAAGATCTACATTTCCAAATATTTTTGACCCTGGAACATATAACGCAGATACGAGTAATAATTTTTATTTTGGGGATGCCAATTTAAAATACACACTTCCATTGAAAAATGGAGATAATTTTAAAATAAGTGTTTTGGGAAATCTTGACAATTATGATAGTAAGTCAATAGAGCTAAATTCTTTTAACAAATATTTTAGTAGTATTGAGCGAAATAGACAACAATTTGGTGCATCTGTTTTTTGGGGTAAAAAATGGGAAAAAGCTGGACAAACGAATTTCACAACTGCATATTCATTTTTAAGTACGCAACAGGAAAATGAATTGATTTTTGAAGATTTTCAGGTCTTTGGGCAAAAGTTCATTCAATCTAATTTCACTAAAAATACTATTTCTGAATACTATGTTAAAGCAGATCACCACCTTCCTGCAACCCACCATCAAGCAATTTCATTTGGATTAAGGGGGACTTATATGCAGTCAACTTTTTTACAGGATAGCTCTGGTGTCACTTCAAAGAACACGCTGAGTTCATCTTATCGAATGTCGACATATATTAAGGATAATATCAGTATTAATAAATTTGTAAGCATTCAGCCGGGCTTTAGGTTTGACATTTTGTTAAGTCCTATAGTTCAACCCTTTATTCAGCCCAGAATTGATGTTGTAGTAAAGCCATTAAGAAACCTTATGGTTAAATTAGCATATGGGATTTATAATCAATATTTGGTAGAATATACCGTTGTAGATAACCTAAGCAATCAGATATATTATTGGGATATTCCTGGAAACAAAGGTCTTGAGCCATTGCAGGGAATGCATTATGTTGCTGCATTATCGTATGGACAACAATTTTTCAATTTTGAAATTGAAGGCTACTATAAAACGATAAGTAACCTAAGCAGGTTTGTCTTTGACTCCAATAAGGGTGAGCTTGTAATACAAAATGGTGATGCTAGAATTTATGGGGTTGATATGTATTTTAATACTACATTTAAGGGGCAGAGGATATGGTTCGTATATTCTTTAACTAAGACAGAAGAACGTTTTGGTAAGATGGTAGCATACCAAAGAGCTATACACGATCAAAGACACGAGATTAAAATGGCAGGTTTGTTTAGAATTAAACCTATTTATTTCTCAATAAATTATGTTTTTGGTACAGGGTTTCCTAACCCTAACAATCTTGTATCTGAAGAAAATATACGAGTCTATAGTAGGCTTGATATTGCCATTATGGCTAGACATGAAGCTAAAAAATATACCTTAGAATCAGGTTTGTCAGTTTTAAATGTGTTAAATACGCGAAATATAAGTTTTAATAATTTTTCCAATTTCCCTGATGGTTCAACTCGATTTTCAAGGGCACTTCCAATTACTCCAACATTATTTATTAATGTCAATTTCTGATTTCTGGAACTAAGGAATTATAAACATTTTTAATAGAATTTTATTCTGGTATTAGTATTGCTTTTTTATTTTGTAACTTAGTCAAGTTCAATAACTATAAATTATGATTCGAGGGACACTTTTTTTTACTTTTTTTCTTTTTTGTTCTACGCTTATAGGACAGGATTTTTATGAAAAATACTCTGTAAGGGAACATTATGATAAAGCTGAATATAGAATTCCGATGCGAGATGGGACTAAGCTTTATACAATCGTCTATACGCCCAAAGACAAGGATAAACAATATCCTTTTTTAATGATGAGAACCTGTTATGGTATAAGACCATATAGAGAAAATCAATATCGAAAATCATTAGGGCCATCTTCATATTTGATGCGTAAAGGATATATTTTTGTATATCAGGATGTTAGGGGTAGATATATGTCAGAAGGCACTTTTGATAATATGCGACCTCATATAACAGGGAATGATCCTAAAAATAAAAATGAAATTGACGAAAGTTCGGATACATATGATACAATAGACTGGCTTTTAAAGAATATTGAAAACCATAACGGACGTGTAGGACAATGGGGGATTTCGTACCCAGGGTTTTATACGGCGGCGGCATTGCCAGAAGCACACCCTGCACTAAAGGCTTCTTCACCCCAAGCCCCTATAAGTGATTTCTTTTTTGATGATTTTCATCATATGGGTGCTTTTTTACAGAGCTATCTCAAGGCTTTTCCTGTATTTGGACATCAGAAGGATAAATTAACTACACAAAGGTGGTATGGGTGGGAAAGCAATAAATTAAAGTCTTTGGAGTTTAATGAAGATAATGCTTATGAGTTTCATATGCAATTGGGTCCAGTAAAAAATATTTCAAAAATATATGATAAAAATTTCTTTTGGAAACAAATGGTTGATCACCCCAACTATGATGAATTTTGGCAGGCAAGGAGTATTTTGCCACATCTTGAAAAAGTAGATCATGCAGTCATGACAGTTGGGGGTTGGTTTGATGCTGAAGACCTGTATGGCCCTCTTAATATTTATAAAAAATTGGAAAATGATAACCCTAAGGCAAAAAACATGATTGTAATGGGGCCATGGTCTCATGGTGATTGGGCCAGGAAAAGAGGTGTGCAGGCTGTTAATCATATTTGGTTTGGAGAAGGGATATCTGAGTTTTATCAGAGAAAGATTGAGATGCCTTTTTTTGAGTACTACCTTAAAGATGAAGGAGAAATAAAATTGCCAGAAGCTTATATGTTCGATACTGGAAACAAGAAATGGAAAACATTTGAGGTTTGGCCTCCTATTAGAAATAACCCGGTTGTCATAGGTTTTGCAAAAAACAATAAATTATTGATAGGAAAAACAAGCACTTCAGATATTTCATTTATCTATGAAAGCAACCCTCATAACCCTGTCCCATATCGTTCAGAAGTTGTTGGGCTTACTTTTACACCCAGAAGTTTTATGACAGATGATCAGCGGCATGCTTCAAAAAGAAAGGATGTATTGACATTTCAAACAGAAGCTTTAACAGATGATTTTGTTTTGGCAGGAGAAATTCTAGCAGACTTAAAAGTGATGATTTCTACTACTGATGCAGATTTTATAGTGAAAATAATTGATGTTTATCCAGATAATGAGCCAGCTACAATAGCCACTCCTTCTCATGTTGAAATGGGGGGGTACCAACAGTTGGTTCGACATGAAGTTTTTAGAGGTCGATTTAGAAAAAGCTTTTCAAAACCAGAACCTTTTGTTCCTGGTAAAATTGAAGAAGTTAAATTTCCTTTACAAGACATTTTGCACACTTTTAAAAAAGGACACAGACTTATGATCCAGATTCATAGCACTTGGTTCCCATATATCGATAGAAATCCTCAGAAATATGTACCTAATATATACAAAGCAGATGAATCCGATTTTGTGAAGAGCAAAATAAGTATACTAGGAAGTAGTAAAATAATTATTGGAGGTGATTTTAAATTTGACCCTAAATAAATCAATATTCCTATTTTAAACATATTATTCGATCTTTTGGAAAGGTAATGACATAAGGTTATATTTAGACTCATTACTGAATAAAAAAAATATTAAAAATTTATGGATGCTATTAAGTTAACTATCGTAACATTTATATTGTTTTTTGCCTTTCATCTTTTTGGTCAGAAGCAATATAAACACATGATGAATGATATGAATATCAACTTTTATGATGTTTGTAAGGAAGCTGAAAAGTATTTTGAGATTAATGGGAAGGGTAAAGGTTCTGGCTGGAAAGGATATCAGCGTTGGAAAAACTCGAATGAAAGCAGGTATTATCCAAGTGGAGACAGGAGTAATGTAGACCCATATTTTTTATCAAAAACTTATAAAGATTTTTTGAAAAACAATCCAGTTAAAACAACTTTTAATAATGCTTGGGTTGATTTAGGCCCTTATGATGCAAATAATATTACGTCACATTACTCTCCTGGTATTGGTCGTGTAGAGGCTTTTTATGTCAATCCGGTAAATACGCAGCAAATTTATATGGGATCCAGAAGTGGTGGGTTTTGGCGTACTACTAATGGTGGTACAACATGGGAAAACACAACCGATTTTTTAATAGCTGCAGGAGTAAATGTTATTGATGCTTCTCCAACAAATGCTGACTCTGTTTATATTAATATACGCAATGCTACAAATGGTACTACCCATGGTATTTATTGTTCAAGCGATGGAGGAGCAACATGGAATGTCACAAACTTTAATCCAAGTAATTTAGGGTGGGGTGGTTTAGGAGATAATGCGAAGATTTATAAAATAGTACATCACCCGACTATTCCCGGTTTAATTTTTATCGGTACTTCCAATGGTCTTTATCGTTCAACAGATAATTTGCAGACTTGGGTTCAATTATTATCAACTTCATATATTACTGATATTGAATTTCACCCGACTAGTCCCAATATTATGTATGTATATGATGACTATTATTGGGGGACCAACCAATCATTGGTATTACGGTCAACGGATTATGGCCTCACTTTTACACCTTCATCTCTAATTACAGGCAATAATGATGCAGAAGGGTTTATAGCAGTAAGTCCTGCCTGTCCAAATTGTGTGTATTTTGCTTCAGATAATGGAATATGGCGTTCAGATGATGCAGCACAAAACTTTACACTTTTGAGTAACCCAAGTGAGGATTGTGATGGTTTTGCAATTTCGGATCAAGATACCCTGCATATGGTATATGGATATGTTGATTTGGTTGGTAGTTCAGATGGCGGTTATACTTTTAGTCAAATTACAGATTGGTCAAACTCTAATCCTGATACAACATATGTGCATGCAGATCTTAGAACGGCTGAATGCATTAATGGCGTTTTTTATGTTGGTACGGATGGATATTTAGCAATGAGTCCTGATAATGGATTATCTTGGTATCGATTAAATGATGGAACTGGGATAAGAGAATTTTATGCCGTAGGATTAAGTCAATCAAATTGGAAAGTTGCTATGGCAGGTTCGCAAGATAATGGTACTAGTATTATTGATGAAACAGGATGGATAGAATGGAATGGTGGAGATGGTATGGAAGCTGTTGTACAGCCTTTAAATGATCAGTGGATGATAGGCAGTTGGCAGTATGGGACTCGACAGAGAACTCAAGACGGGGGGCAGTCCAGACATGGTATTAGTTCGCCGCAGAATGGAGATGGAGCATGGGAAGCACCCCTGAGTCTTGATCCTAATAATCAAATGAAAATTTTCCATTTTGTAGATACTTTATATACTTCTGATGAATTTGGTGAAGAATGGGATACAGTAGGAACACCAAATTTTTCTGGTAATATTGATGCTGCAGCGGTTGCTTATAACAATTCCGATATTCTTGTTGTAACAAATTATTCTATTATTGAATTGTCACAGGATGGGGGACAGACTTATTCAGTCATATCCGGCGCCTTACCTAATTATTTTATAACAGATATTGCCTTTGATCCTAATGATGATAATACTATAGTAGTTACTTATAATCGGTATCACAATGATAACCAAAAGGTGTATATTACACATAATATGGGACAGACCTGGATGAATATTTCATATAATTTGACAAATATGCCCATTCGTTCTGTGGTCATTGATCACACTAATGCTTCTAATATTTATTTGGGAGCTGAGATTGGTGTTTTTTATAAACCTATGTCAGGAGCCAATTGGATGTTGTATAATCCAGGGTTGCCTAACACGACAGTAAAGGATCTGGAGATTCAGAATGGTAGTAATGTTTTAAGAGCGGCAACTTGGGGTAGAGGCCTATGGGAATATACATTGGTCGGGCGGAATGATCATCCTTCAATATTAACTACAACAATTACAGATCCACCCACTCTTTTAACACCTGAAGTTGGTTCTGCTCAAGACGTTACTTCAGTTATTTCTTATGCTAATTCATTGACTAGTGTATATCTAAAATGGTCTATAGGCAATCCTATTTTTGATAGTGTCATTACAATGACTAATATTGTTGATAGTACTTGGAAAACAAACACACCAATTCCTGATTATTTTCCTGCAGGAACTAAACTTTATTTTAAGGTTTATGCAGTNGGTAGTTTTGCTGATACTACAGAGACCTATAAATTTATGTATACAGTTAGAGCAAAGGAATATTGTAATTCTTCAGGTAATATGAATTATAACACCGCTATTACATATGTAGAATTCTCTGACATTAGTAAAATATCTTCAAAAACACAGCCTTATAGTGATTATACCGTTACTGATACTGCTCATGTAATTGTATCGAATAGTTATGATTTGACCGTGAATATCAATACAGATGGTAATGTTGTAATTTATTCTAAAGTATGGGTTGATTGGAATCAAGATGCTGATTTTGACGACATAGGTGAAGAATATGACCTTGGACAGGCTCAAAACACTACTAATGGTATAACATCACTTTCGCCATTGTCTATAGTTGTTCCTTCAAATGCTGCTATAGGCACTACAAGAATGCGCGTTTCCTGTAAGTATAATTCACTCCCAACAGCTTGTATGACTGGAGTAGATGGGGAAGTAGAGGATTATTCTATTGCTGTTGAAAACCCTGCCTTGGCAGTTGATCTTATCCCTAAGGGGCAAGTAGAAATATATCCAAATCCGTCTAAAGGAGAATTTAGAGTAGATTTAGCGAAGGTATATCAAAAAGTGATATTGGAAGTCAATGATGCTAGTGGTAAGTTTGTCAAACGTAAAGTGATTAAAGAGAAGCGCTATTTAAATTTATCATTAGATGCTGTTCCAGCAGGTGTTTATATGCTGAAGTTAGTACTTGATAATGAGCATGGCACTTATAAGTTGGTAAAAGAATAAAAATAAGGGATACCAAAAACTTGGTACCCCTTTGGATTTGGGGTGATGTTATAATGTAGATTAAGATAGTCCGATGAGTAGACTGCAACAAATGTGCCCAATTTTAAAACATTGCTTATCAGTTAAATACATATTTATATATTATATATACTATCTATTCTTTAGACATTTTCCTTCTAGTGGAGTATATGTGTTGAATTGCTGACTTTAAAAAGGAATTGTTGTTGTCTTGTATTGGTATCAAGATCATCTATTGATTTTGTTATTAATTATTTATTTTGTGCTCAAATTTATATTAAATGAGCAATATTACTTTTATAGATAGAGAAACAGGAAATTTGATAGAGGAAAAGCCACCAGGCGAGTCTTTTCTAAAATTTATTTATGGGAACAATCCATTGGGAAAGTTTTCTTTGCATTTTATGCTGAAAAGAAAATTAGCCTCCAGTCTTTTTGGTTGGTATATGGGTCTTCAAAGATCTGCAGGATCTATTCAGCATTTTGTAGAAAAGCACAATATTAGTCTTGAGGAATATGTAATTCCGGAGGGTGGCTTTAAGACTTTTAATGATTTTTTTTACCGAAAAATAAAATTATCAGCCCGACCTATTGGTCAAGGTTTAGTTGCTCCTGCAGATGGGAAATTGCTTGTTTTCGAATCGATTGAGAAGACAAGGAGTTTTTTTATTAAAGGCAATAAATTCAATCTCGATGATTTTTTAATGAATAAAGAATTGGCTAACAAGTATGATGGCGGTAGCATGTTAATTATTCGCCTTGCTCCGGTCGATTATCACCGATTTCATTTTCCTGCCGATGGGATTATTGGTACTTCAACTAAAATTGATGGACATTATTATTCGGTTTCTCCATTAGCCTTGAAACAGAGTCTTGAAATATTTTGTCAAAATAAAAGAGAGTATAGCATATTGCAAACTCATGAATATGGAGATTTGTTGTTTTGTGAAGTTGGTGCTACTATGGTGGGGTCCATTTTACAAACATATAAGGATAATACATTAATAGATAAGGGAGCAGAAAAGGGTTATTTTGCTTTTGGTGGCTCTACTATTGTTTTATTAGCTGAAAAAGAAAAAGTTCAGTTTAGCGAAGATCTAGTATTTAATACAGAAAAGGGAATAGAAACAGCAATAAAATTAGGAGAGACGATTGGTTATCAAATTACTGGTTAAAAACATTCGTTTTATGGGTTATAATTGTATGCTTTTGGGTTTGTGTTTTGTTTTATCTGCCTGTAATATACAACAAGTAAAAGAGCCAGATTCCATTACTGGAAAGTGGAAAATATATAAGACAAATATTGGAGGAAGGGATATTTCTAAAAGTTCTGATCCGACAAATGAAAATGGTATCGAGTTTAGAGCAGATGGCACTTTTTATAGTTTTGGTAATCCTGGGCACAGGGATGAAGGGGTATATTATATGGAGGAAGAGGGTGTTTTGACATTTGAAAGTATCAAAAAGAAGAATGTTATTTCAAAAGCTTTGGTTGAAATTAATGAGGATAGTCTTCAGCTTTCATTCCAATTGAATCAAGGTAAGCTATTAAATATTTCACTTTATAAAATGTCTAGTCAGTAAATTTTTGTTTGTCTGTTTTGATCTACAGATGATTTGTCAAGTATTTTTTACGCTCACATACATCTCTATTACATCCAGATATTTACCATCTTCCATTTTTATTTCGGCTATTCTTCGGCCCTCTTCTATAAACCCCATTTTTTTATATAAATGTATTCCATTTTCATTGCTTGCAAAAACACAAAGTTTTACTTTTTCAATAATTGGGTTTTCTGTTGCCCATTTTAGTAAAAATTCAATCATGCATTTACCAACTCCTAGGTTACGATATTCGGATACAACTCCCATTCCAAATTCCCCTGTATGTTCTATCCGTTTTCGGTGGCCGTTCCAAAAGTCTAGCGTTCCAACTAGTTTTTGCCCCACCTCTGCAACTAAAAGACATTTGCAAGGGGACTCTAAGTAGTCTTTAATTCTTGTTAATTGTTCATTAAGGGTCATGGAGTTACGAAATTCATCGAGAGAAGTAAGCACCTGATCTGTGGTGCTAAAAATTTGTGCAATCATTTGATTAATAAAAATTGCATCGTTATAATTAGCTTCCCTGACAATAAGAGAAGTGCCGTTTTTCAAGCTGAACATTTGATGCATTTTTTTATTTTTTGAATCCATTAGTTGCTATGGCCATAGATAAAAATAAGTTATTATTCTGATATAAAAGACTGTGTTGCTTATACTCAAGTCCTAATTCATATAATTTATAATCTAAAGTAAAAATTATATTAATATAATTGTTATTGTTTCGGGTAGATATTTTTTAATCATTGGAGGCCTTAAAATTAATAATTATTGAGTATAATTTTCGAATTAGGATCTAATGCAAGTAATTGGTGTTAAAGACAAAGTAAACTTTGTCAATAGTTTATATTGATTTGACATTGAGAATAAAAAATCCTGCAAGTGATAGTTGTAAAGTAATTAAATATAAATACTTCAATTGAAAATCATATTTCTTCAAAAATAAATGCTAACTTATATTACGTTTTCATTGTTTCATAAATAATATTTTCAGTATGAAAAAGATTTTAAATTTAGTTGTATTTACTATACTTATACAGTCACAACTATTGGCTCAAGATGCTGGAGTGTCTGAGATAATTACTCCAAAGACAGTAGCTTATTGCCATAAAAGTACTGTAGATTTTACTTTTGTAGTGACTAATTTTGGTACAACAAGTATAGTAGGCCTACCTTATTTTGTCATTGTAAGTCCTGTTAATACGGGAGGTGCTCCTTTTACAAGTTCAGGAATAATACCTATGTCTTTAGCTGGAACATCGGATACAATTACTTTGCCCAATATGGATATTAGCCTAACCGATAATTATCTTTTTACTGCATATACATTGCTTTCTGGTGATATTAACCCAAACAATGATATTTTGTTGGCTCAACCAAGTTCTTCCCACCCTAAAGATTCTGTTATATCTTCAAACCTTTATTGTAATGGTGACAGTTCAGGGGCCATAAATATTATAATGTCAAATGGCTTTGCCTCATATAACTATAATTGGTCAAATAGTGCATTGGGGAGTAATTTGACTAATCTGCCTGCGGGCATGTATTCATATATAGTTACTGACTCAACAGGGTGTATTGTCATGGATTCAGTTTTTTTAACTGAGCCTGCATTACTTTCAGCTTCAGCATTTGATAATGGGAATGGGGCTGCTACTGTAACTGTGTCTGGTGGCACGAGTCCTTATACCTATTTGTGGGACAATGGTGATACTACAGCAACTGTTAGTGGTCTAACTAATGGCACGCACATTGTCACTATAACCGATTTTTATAATTGCATGGATACAGTTTCTGTAAATATTGTTATTACTTCCATTGAAACTACATATATGAGTAGTTCAATTCAAATTTATCCAAATCCTATAAAAGATCGATTTGCCATATTAATGAACGATCCAACAAATTCCAGTATAGAATTAGGAATATTTTCTTTAAGAGGTGAATTAGTTTTTTATTCTGAATTTGTAGTAGAACCCTTTTCAGATGTAATTACTGTTGATGGTTTAAACTTGCCTGCCGGAGCGTATTTAGTTCAATTTGTTAATAATAATAATGTTTACTCTGAAAAACTACTTGTCCGATGATAACATTAAGGCAATTTAAAAAGAGGTAGCTCTAAAAGAGTGGTCTCTTTTTTTTGTTTTGGTGTAGTTTTTGCAAGATTAATAATGCTTCTATACTAACCTTTTTACGTTTTGTTAATTTAAGTTAACTTTGTCAGTATACGAGTTCTTTAATTGCATATTTATTTAGCAATTAAGTATGATTATCTAGAAATAATAAATATAAAATGACATTGAAATATTTTTTTATAACGTTTTTATTGTTTTATAGCGGAATTGTAGTTTTTGGACAACGTGATGATATAGTCGTACCAAAAGAAAAAAAAGCATATGCTTACAGTTCAATCAAAGAATTAAAGGAAGGAGCCATTGTTGTACGTCTTAAAACAAATCATCGTAAAATCCAGCTCCTTGAAAAAACGCTTAAAAGCAATGGTTTAAATAAAAACCAGAGAAAACGTCATCAGGCTATTTTAGATGGCACTATAGCGGTTCGAGATGCATTTAATAATGCCATTGCAGATATGTTTCTTGATTCTTTTAGTTTTTGTCCTGTTTATTTGATGTATGATACATGTAGTAATGCATTAAAAAGCGGGCAAAAGGAAGGGATTTTTTTGAATAAAGACAAGACAGCTGATTCATCAATAGAACTCAATGAACCGCATGTTTTTTTGGTGAATTACAAAAAAAGTAGCGGTGAATTTCCCTTTGATGTTTTAAGAATGCAGAAATTAAATGATAGATTAGAAGATCCTTTTCCATATTTTATACAGTTGCGAGAATCTTGGATAAATCAAATTAATACCCCCCGTGCAGCTCGTGCTGTAGTTCAATTAGATAGGAAATTGAAGAATTTTTATAACAGGGCACTTGCATATGACATAAAAGTAGCCAATAAGATGGATGCGAAAAATACTAAATAAAACCTACATATTGGAGTCCCTATCATCTATAAACTACTGTTTTTAGAATAAAAATAAAAACAATGACAAATGAATACCTTGCTAAAACATTTCAGGGACTAGAAGGCGTTTTAGAACAAGAACTACTGGATCTTGGAGCGAAGAGAATAAAAAAATTATCACGTGCAGTTTCGTTTGAAGGTGATATAGAGTTGCTTTATAAGTCTAATCTGAATCTTCGGACTGCGTTACGAATTCTTCATCCTATTGGAGTAGATACTGCTAGAAATCAAAAAGAATTATATGATTTGGCTCATAGTATAAATTGGTTGAGGTGGTTCAATGCCGATCAGACATTTGCAATTAATGCAAGGGTGTTTAAATCGGAAAAATTTAACAATTCTACTTTTGTAGCTCTAAAAGTCAAAGATGCAATTTGTGATCAGTTCCGAAGGTTACGAGGTAGCCGGCCATCTGTTGATAAAGCTGATCCTGATATTCTAATAGATGTACATGTCTATAGAGATAAATGTACTATTTCTATTGATAGTTCAGGAGCATCCCTGCACCGTCGAGGATATAGGGATAGTGGTCATAGGGCTCCTTTAAATGAAGTTTTGGCTGCAGGAATGGTTTTGCTTTCTGGGTGGGACATTAATACACCTCTGATTGACCCTTTCTGTGGATCCGGTACAATTTTAACGGAGGCAGCTATGTATGCTCATAATGTAGCTCCGAATATCCAGCGTAGATCATTTGGGTTTTGTGAATGGAAAAATTTTGACAATAAATTATGGGAAAAAATTTGGCTTCAGGCAAAAACTGCAGAAAGGGATTATACCGGGAAATTAATAGGTTCTGATATATCTAGAAAAATTATTCAGTTTGCTCGCCAACAAGTTGCTCATGCAGGAGTTGATGAGTGTATTCGATTGTCAGCTAAACCTTTCAGTGAGCGTTCTGTACCCAATGGTCCAGGTACAGTTATAACTAACCCTCCTTATGGCGACCGACTTAGTTTCTTTGACATTGAAAAGCTTTATAAATCAATTGGTGATAAATTAAAGTCAGATTATTCTGGTTATAATGCCTGGATAATCAGTTCTGTAGAGAAGTTTAATCGATTTATTGGTCTTAGCCCTTCTAAAAGGATAGTACTTTTTAACGGCGGACTTGAGTGTAGATTTATGAAGTTTGAAATCTATAAGGGGACAAGGCGTAAGGATTGAAAAATTATATTTTAAAGACTGAAAATACGAATTTATTTTCTAATTTATTTAGTATCTAATTGCTATACTGTTATGCTTTTTAGAATAATTATTACCACTATTTTATTTTCGTTTCTAGTTCCAAGCTATTGTCAGGTTTTAGATAGCTTTTTTGTCAAAGCAGATGAATTTTATTTTAAAAACGTCTTAAATAATAAAATTAGGTATAAGCATATTAAAGAAAATCCTGAATTGTTAAATAAGCTCATCGAGTTTATTGCATCTGCAAAAATTGATTCATTGTCTCCAACTCAATTAAAAGCTTTTTATATCAATGCCTATAATCTTTTGGTCATTAAAAATGTAATTGACCATTATCCATTAAATAGTCCATTAGATGTAGCGGGTTTTTTTGATGGCATCAGGCATCAAATTGCAGGAAAAAAGACTACATTAAATAATTTTGAAAAAAAAGAATTACTTCAACAATTTAATGACCCAAGGTTGCATTTTGTTCTCGTTTGTGGTGCACTTGGATGTCCTCCTATTGCTAATTATGTATACCGGCCAGAAAATCTTGAAAAACAATTAATGGATCGAACTAGTGCTGCCATAAATAATCCAAATTTTATATATCCAGATGTTAATTCAAATAAGATATACATTTCGAAAATTTTTGATTGGTACAGATCTGATTTCAAGCCTGATGTCAAAACTTTTATTAACGAATATAAAAAAGAGGGTATACCTAAAGATATACATCTAAGTTATTATAACTACGACTGGAAACTTAATGATGTAACAATGAATGTTGATACATTAACAAAAATAAATTCATCTAGCGTTTTTGCTCCAATCATTGTTGCTGCAACAATGCCAAAACATACATTTGAAGTAAATCTTTTTAATAGTATTTTCACTGCTAATTATCAATATAATAATTCCCGTAGCACTTATTTCACAGGTTTATTTCAGTTTAGCTATGGCCTTACGGGGGACTTTGATATTGGTGTAGATTTTTTATTGAAATCATATAGGGCTAATGATTTATATAATAGCTCACCTTTTAGAGTTCTTGAATTTAAGAGAGCTACAGAACTTGTAAGGACTAATGATTCTTTATATGTAACATCCGATTTTGGTTTATCTCATGTAGGTCCAAGGATACGCTGGGCTCCTTTTAGGAAAGTTTCGATAACCCTTGAGCAAGGATTATTTTTCCCAATTCCAACAATTCCTAGTGGGAACAATTTTGATAAGGCATATTATTGGGTAACGCAATTATATTTTAATCATGAATTCAATAATAAATTTGGTGCTTTTGTCGCTCTTACTTTTTGGCAACCCATAGTCCCCAACGAAAAGTTTAAATTTCAGGTTCCTTACCTAAAATTATTTTTTAGTTGGTATACGACTAAACGATTCTCTTTATATGCAACAACGACCTCTTTTACTGAATGGGGTGTTGGGGCAAGGTATTTAATAACACCGCAATTTGAAATTCAGGCACTTTATACATATTATATACCCATACCTGAATTAACTGATCTATATGTAGGTAATGCACTAAATGTAATGACCTTTAATTTGGGGATAAGGTATAGAATAAATACGAACAGATAATTCAATGGAATAATTCTATTTATTATTGGCTAATTTTTATGTTATTGTCTCAAATCTTTTCCTTAATTTTTAGTTCTACGATTCTAAATTATATAGTTTTTAAAAATTTATCTGCAAACGATAATTGTATAAATTGAATGGTGGTGAAGAAGTATGGATGTGACTGTATAAATCTTACATAAAAGAACTTTTCCCACATGTTTATTAAACAACCAAGAAGTAAATCCACTTCCAAATTATGGAAAAAAGTACAAAATGTAGAATTTTTTTAGCGACCGATAAGATATAAATACCTGATAATCAGTCTAATTTAAAAATGGGTAGGTTTTTGACTATTAATAATATAATTAATCTAAAAACTAAATTCGTTAACCATTTAGACGATCAGTCACGAATTGACCCTTTATGTTATTATAAATACCCCTTTGATTCTGACAGATCAAATATTAACATATTAAATTAACTTATTTCGACCTTAATAAAACTAAATATCTTTATCTTTAACTTACGATATTTACTATACTGATTATTTAACTAACGACTAATAACTTTCATAATCAGAAAGTCTCCTCTAAGAGCACAAGCAAAGTTAATTTGTTATTGTTGATATAGTCTATTATATAATAATAGATAGATATGAGAAATTTTATTTACATACTCTTTATAAGCATATATTGCCAAAGCTTAGTATTAGCCCAAGATCTTAATACTTTTTTTGCGCAGGTAGATCTGTTCATGTCTAAATATGCAGATCATAATAGCGTGCAATATAAGGTTTTAGATAGACAACCTAAGGAGTTGAGAACTCTTGTTAAGCAAATCGAATTAATTGATCTGGAATCTGCTACTTCCGAGGAACAAAAAGCATTTTTTATTAATGCATATAATTTATTGGTAATAAATAATGTCGTTGATCATTATCCAATAGCCTCACCAAATGAAATTGTTGAGTTTTGGGATGAAATAATTCATATTGTTGCTGGTGAAAAATATACCTTGGAAACCTTTAAAAATAAGATAATTAGGATATTCCCAGATCCTTTACTTCATTTTGTTTTAGTTGATGGTACAATAAGTGCTGCTCCTATTGCTAGTTTTGCTTTTCTGCCATCTAAACTCGATCAACAACTTGAAAATAGAACTATTGAAGCACTTAATAATCCAAGATTTATTCATTATGACAAAACATTAAATGTATTAGAGCTTCCTGTTATTTTCAAAAAATATGCTGAAAGTTTTCAACCAACAATCATAAAATTTATAAATAACTACAGGGTGCAAAAAGTTCATGATAGTGCCGCTATAAAATTCGCTAATTATGATTGGACACTTAATGCTTTTTTTGGAGACATGGATATTACCATAAATAAAAAGAAGAAAGAAGTTGCGGTTAATTCTTTAGCAGATGTTTTGACTTTGCCTAAAAACACATTGGAATTAATGTTGTTTAATAGTCTTTTTACTGCAAATTATGGCAATAAAGATTATGGCTCTAGGAGTTCTTACTTCAATAGTTTTTTTAGTGTTAGCTATGGTGTAACAGGGCGTCTAGACGTCGGAGTGAATTTTTTATTACGTTCTTCACGTACAGGAGATTCTTTTTTGAGTTCACCATTTAAGGTGTTTGAATTTCAAAGAGTATCACCTAATTCTTACTCGAAAACTAATTCCGGACTTTATTCGGATTGGGGATTGTCTCACATAGGCATACAGACACGCTTTGCTCCATTTAAGAATATAAACTTGTCATTTGAACAAGGCTTATTGTTTCCTATTCAGAATTTACCAACTGATAATACAGTTGATCAAAACATGTATTCTATAAGTCAAATATATTTTATTCATCCATTTACTTCTCAATGGCAATTGTTCTTGGCATTAAGTTATTGGCAACCTATTAATCTTAAAGGAAGTTTTAGGTTTCAGCCCCCAATGTTGAGGGGTATTTTGAATTATTTCGCTACACCTAGGTTTTCAGTCTTTGTTTCTACAATGTATTGTCTTGAATGGGGATTGGGCGTTAAATTGATGTTAACACCAAAACTTGAATTACAGGCAATGTATTCCTACTTTCTTCCAATCCCAGGTGTTTTTGATCTGTTTTCACCCGGGGCTACCTCTGTAATGACTTATAATATGGGTTTTAGGTATCGATTTTAAAACGGTTTTTTGGTTTTTATTAAACAAAGAAAAGGCTAAAATGGAATACTACTATTTTAGCCTTTTCTTTGTTTAATTAATTATTTTAAATTATTAAGGGCAGTATATAGGTATGCTGAATACCTATAGTTTTTTATAAAAAATAAATTAAGGAAGAGTAGTTACTAAAATATATAGTTATATTTAAACTGTTCACATTGAGTTCTTTTTTTCTAAAGGGGTTTGTATTTTTTAATAGTAGAATTCTAGAATATGGAAAATCCGGCTGAACATGTCGTTATCATAGGTAATGGAATAAGTGGAGTAACTGCTGCTCGTTATATTCGAAAGTTAAGCGATAAACGTATAACCATCATCTCTGCAGAAACTAAATATTTTTTCTCTCGCACGGCTTTAATGTATATTTATATGGGGCATATGAAGTTTGAGCAAACTCAACCCTATGAACCATGGTTTTGGAAAAAAAACAGGATAGATTTAGTTGAAGATTATGTTGAATCTGTTGATACACGTTCTAGGTTTTTGAAAATGAGACAGGGAGAAACCATTGAATATGATAAATTAATCATTGCTTCTGGATCTATACCCAATAAATTTGGTTGGCCTGGTCAAGATCTTAAAGCCGTCCAGGGGCTATACAGTTATCAGGATCTCGAAAGTATGGAACAATATACTGAAGGATTAAAGCGTGCTGTAATAGTAGGTGGAGGTCTTATAGGTCTTGAAATGGCTGAAATGTTTATGTCAAGAAATATTCCTGTTACTTTTTTAGTAAGAGAATCAGATTATTGGCGATCAGTAATGCCTGCAGAAGAATCGAATATGATCAGCAGACATATGATTGAACATCACGTTGATCTACGCCTCAATACTGAACTAAAGGAAATTCTTTCGGATAGTAATGGCAAGGCAAGGGCAGTAATAACCAGTACAGGAGAAGAAATTCAATGTCAATTTGTTGGTCTTACGGCAGGAGTTAGACCAAATGTACAATTTCTCAAAGATTCCCTGAACTGTGATCTGGATATTCAAAAAGGGGTTCTGGTAAATGATTTTCTCGAAACTACTGCTGCCGATGTATATGCAATAGGCGATTGTGCACAGATTATGAATCCGTTGCCCGGCCGTCGCACCATAGAGGCGATTTGGTATACAGGACGTATGATGGGAGAAACAGTAGCGCATAGTATTTGTGGTACACGTACAGCTTATATCCCTTCATTGTGGTTCAACTCTGCGAAATTTTTCGATATAGAATATCAGGTTTATGGGACTGTTCTCGCTGACCCTCTTGAAAATCATAAACAACTTTATTGGGAACATCCAGATGGGAGGAAAAGTATTCGCCTGGTATTTCAAATAGAAAAGAAAAATGTAATCGGTTTCAATTTAATGGGTGTTCGCTACCGTCATGAGGTTTGTGAGAAATGGATAGAAGAAGAAACGCATATAGAAGAGGTGCTCCAGAATCTTGGCATTGCCAATTTTGATCCTGAATTTTATCAAGAATATGAAGTTGAATTAATTTCCGCATACAACAAACAGTTCGATGCAAATCTTACGCTTAAGAAAAAAAGAAATTTTACGAGTGCCTTGCGTTTTTTGAAAAGAAAAGTAGTTGGCCAATAACACTTTTAAAACTAAAAAACATATTCTATGAACAGTACAAAAACCCTTGGGTTAGCACTTTTTATATTCTCCTTCGGTTTGTTTATTGTTTCTGTTACACTAAGTTCACATGTGTTGACTGATGAGGCTTTAGCGCCCATGAAGAAATATCAGGGAGAAATGTTAAAGCAAGTAGCAGCGGATGCATACGGCAAAAAATTTTCATCGAATATTGAATTCATTGCTGCAATAAAACCATTACTTGAAAAGACTAGAGATGCTCTCGACAAAGCTTGCGGAATAGACCCTTCGAATAATGTCTGGAATGCTACAACCCTTCCTGAGGGAGTTGCTGAATGGGATTACCGAATGAGCGATTATGATGTTAAATTCTATGTAGCTACACTTACAAAAACAACAGCAATAGGTTTATTGCCCAATAATGCAGGATTATTTTTCTTTCTTATCTTTATTCTGGGTTCAATAGGTGCACTTATGTATATTGTTCCGGATGTCAATAAGATTCCAGGAATTAAGAACAACAGAATATATCATAGTTCTATTATGAAGGGCATTATTCCTGTTCTGCAAATGATTGTAGTAAGCATTTCTCTTTTTATTACATTTTTTATCATGTTAAAAGAAGGAGAGCAAAGCAGGTTTTATCTTTACTGTACCGTCCTTTTTACAGCATTAGTAATAGGAATGATATTTCTCAAAGAAAGAAAAGAACGCAAGGTTGCCTGGGGTGCAGGTAAGTCAACTATTGGTAATGGCTGGATAGGTGTAACCCTTGGGACTTTTCTTATTCTGTTTTATATTGTGCTTTACTTTTACCCCTATTATATTTCAAACTGGGTTTTATTGGTTGATCCCATTAAAAAAACGCTTTCGGGTGGCAAGCCTGCTGATAGATGGTTTTTGTATGGATTTCTTTATTGCCTAGTGATGGTTGTAATGGGGATAAGAATGATTATAAAATATCGACACAATAAATACCAATTAGTGCGTACTGGGTCCGTCCTGTTTTTTCAATTGGGTTTTGCTTTTTTATTACCAGAAATCTTAGGAAGGTTGAATAATCCGGCTGTTAACTTAATGACTCCCTGGCCACTGGATTACAGTTTTTATTATGATTACAGGCTTAATGATATGCTAGTAAATAATGATAATTATTTTTTAGGCATGAACGTAGGGACATCTATGTTTATTTGGGGAGTGTTTTTAACTTTAGTGTTGGTTCCTTTATTTACATATCTTTTTGGTAAACGATGGTATTGTTCATGGGTTTGTGGTTGTGGTGGATTAGCAGAAACATTGGGAGATCCATTTCGGCAGTTATCAGATAAATCATTACGTGCGTGGAGGATTGAGCGTTACGTTATCCATGTGGTAATGGTATTTGTGACTTTTATGACGGCACTTGTAATTTATCATTATATGACAGGAACTACTAAAATAAATTTAGGTTTCCATGAGTTTGATGTTTATGAAATAAGGACATGGTATGGTTTTTTAATAGGTTCTGTATTTGCAGGAGTTGTTGGCACTGGATTTTACCCTTTAATGGGTAATAGAATGTGGTGCCGTTACGGTTGTCCTCTCGCAGGTCTTATGGGTATCGTTCAACGTTTTAAGTCACGTTTTCGGATTACAACTAATGGTGGTCAATGTATTTCTTGTGGGAATTGTTCTACATATTGTGAAATGGGTATTGATGTTAGAGCTTATGCTCAAAGAGGCCAGGATATTATAAGAGCATCTTGTGTTGGTTGTGGTATTTGTTCAGCGGTTTGTCCAAGAGGGGTTTTGCGTTTGGAGAATAGTGGTTTAGATATAGCTAATAGGGCATTGGATGTCAGAAATTTACATGTTAAGATGGACGATGTTAAGACTTTGACGGATTAATAGTTTCTTTTTTTAAATTCAATTCGTTACTTTTCAATTGGATTCTTCAGCTCTATAACATACCTTTGAGCAATAATAGTAAATCTAAAGTTTTCAAATAATATTTAGGATGTTTTTACAGGTACTTAAGTCTAAGATTCATTGTGCACATGTTACTGAAGCCAATTTAAACTACGTAGGAAGTATTACGATTGACGAAACATTGATGAAAGCCGCTAATATTATAGAAGGAGAACGTGTACAGGTGGTAAACAACAATAATGGCGCACGTCTTGAAACGTATGTTATTAAAGGAGAAGCTGATACGGGTGTAATTTGTCTAAATGGGGCAGCAGCTCGGTTGGTTCAGGTAGATGATATTGTAATAATTATTGCATATGCTTTTATGTCGGAAGAAGAAGCCAGAGACTTTGAACCTGTTATTATTTTTCCAAATGACAAGAATATATTAGATTAATTGTATACAGTGACTATTTATTTTTAATTTATTTTAGATTCTCCGGATAGATAGTTAATACTAAATAGTAAAAAGAAACTGTATATAGCCACACCTATAGCCATCAAAAGTGTATTTTCTGTCATAAATGATAGGAAAATAGTAACGAAGAACAATAGAAAAAATAGGTTTTGGTAATTCCTATTATAAAATAATGGGAAGAAAAAACAGAACAGAAAAAAGCATAAACCTAAGATGCCTGTGGCAGCATAGATAGTAAGGAAGAAATTGTGCGGGTACATTACTTTTTGATCAGGATATTCTTTTTCATAAATTACAGCTTGTTCATCTTTTAGGTCACCGATTCCTACGCCGGTCCAAGGAGCAGTTTGACCTACCTGCCAGGCAATTTTGTAAGATAATAATCTTCTAGTATCAGATAATTCTCCTATGTGTCCCTTTTTATACATATCTAAATTATAAAGTGTAAGGTGTACCTTTGAATGTACGCTTGGAATATATTGATATGAAAGATATGGAGTGCATGCCCCTAAGCCTAACAATATTAGACCTGTTTTATAGCGTTTTTTTCTGACGATATAGTAGAGTACCGTTACCAAAAGGCCACTATAAAAAACCCCAATGGCAATTCTTACGGATAATAAATGTACCATAAAGATCAAAAAAAGGATTGAAAATATTAACACCCATTTTTCAAATTTCTTTTTCCAGTAAAACTTTTCCTGAAGTAGCCAAAAACCTGCAAAAACTGCTAATGTGATCATCAAACTAAAGCGAATATGTTCGTCATTAGGCGTGGCAATAGCTTTGCTCACCCGCAATCTTTCTTGCATTTCAGCATAGTTGATTAAATAATAGATTAACACCCCAATACAAGCTAGTAGCATCGCATATATGAAGATAGAA
This sequence comes from Saprospiraceae bacterium, assembly GCA_022448945.1. Taxonomy (GTDB): domain Bacteria; phylum Bacteroidota; class Bacteroidia; order Chitinophagales; family Saprospiraceae; genus Aureispira. The sequence continues at coordinate 49,115 of JAKVCV010000003.1, read as the reverse complement.
AGTAATTGTTGATAATGCTGCTTTGAAAAATTAGGCATCATCGCAAAAGAAATAGGTAAGACAAGTAATGGTAGAGCAATACGTATCCTTATAATGCCAGCTTCCAAATTTGTAGAACAGAGGGCACTCACAAGAAAAAGAATAAACATACCAACAGGAGCCCAGTAGGCAGGGTTGCTCCTGAACTTCCTAAAATCTTTTTTAATGGATGGTGAAAAAACCCCTGATACTACAAAAGAAATCATAGAGATAGTCATCAAAAATTTAGAACAAATCATTCCAACAAATAAGCCCAGACATGCAATATATGCAATCTGGCCTCTTGGGATTTTTTTTAATAATGTTGGTGATTTGGTATTCATATTTTTTTTCTGGGTAGTTAGAACCAGTAATTAAGTTTTTTAAATTTAATACAAAACTGTCATAGGGTAAAACGAATATATTTTATTTTTCTGTTGTCTTCAAGGTGCATTTTTTCGTAAAAAGTCTTTATGTCAAGTTCCGGAAAGTCGAGAGGAGCAGCATAAATATCATCATTAGTATATAAAATTTTCACTTTCTGTTCTTCGAGAACCTCTAAAGTATAGTCATAAAGTTCAGTAGAATCTGTTTTTAGATGAACAAGGTTTTTTTCTTTTTTTAGAACATTTCGATACACATCTAAGAACCTAGGTGCTGTTGTTCTTTTTTTTGCTTTGCCTAATTGAGGGTCTGGGAAAGTAATCCAGATTTCTGATATTTCTTCCTTACCAAAGTAAAATTCCATAAATTCTATCCGTGCTCTTAAGAATGCAACATTGTTTTCATTGTTTTTAAGAGCAGTATTAGCACCTGTCCATATTCGGTTACCTTTTAGCTCTACACCTACGTAATTGTTGTTGGGATGCATTTTCCCAAGGCCTCTTGCATAGTGACCTTTTCCACAGGCTACTTCCAGAATTATAGGGTTATTGTTGTTGAAATGTTTGTGCCATTGATCTTTAATGATAACTTCTTGTCCCTTGCTGTTGATGACAAAAGGACTGTCATGTCGTTTTGAAGAATAGACATTTTCATAGGTTTTAATAGCTGCAAATTTTTGGAGCTTGCTAAGCTTAGTCATAGTATTTCGTTAATTCTGTGTGGAAAAAAACAAATAGGACAAATTGAATAAAAAGTTTTTTTTAATTCTATAGTTACATTAATGTCATTTCTAAAAATGGGTATTTATGCGGAAAATCAGTGGTAAAATGTAAACCTCTGCTTTCTTTCCGCATAGCTGCAGATTTAGTGATTAGGTAAGCAACAGTAATTAGGTTTCTTAATTCACAAAGTTGAGGAGAAATAGTGGTACTGGTATAGAGACGTTCAGTTTCTTGATACAATAAATGAAGTCGGGCAAATGCACGTTTTGCACGAATATTTGTTCGGACTATACCAACATAACTACTCATAATCTCTTTTAATTCTTTAATGCTTTGAGTAATTAATACAAGTTCTTTAGGGTCAGTTGTACCTGTAGCATCCCAATCTGAAATACCATTCTGAAATTTGACAGAGTCAATGCATTGAGAAATATCTTGTACTATACGTTCGGCAAAGACAAGCCCTTCGAGTAAAGAATTGGAAGCAAGTCTATTTGCTCCGTGAAGACCAGTACAGCTACATTCTCCACATGCATATAGGTTTTTTACGGAAGTTCGTCCCATCTCATTGGTTTTTACTCCACCACAGATATAATGTGCTGCTGGGACTACTGGAATTAGATCTTTCATAGGGTCAATGCCTAGGCTTATACATTTCTCGTAAATTGTTGGGAAATGCGCTATAAAGGCATCTTTTTCCAAATGTCTACAATCCAATGACATAAAATCCTGCCCTCTCATTTTCATTTCATTGTCAATCGCACGTGCAACAATATCACGGGGTGCTAAGGATTTTCGAGGATCATATTTTTCCATAAATTCATCTCCTTCAGGTGTTTTCAGTATTGCACCAAAACCACGAACAGCTTCAGAAACTAAAAAAGCAGGGTTTTCGATAGCTGGATTAAAAAGTGATGTGGGATGGAATTGAACAAATTCCATGTTTTCCATTCTGGCCATTGCTCTGTATGCCATTGCCATTCCATCTCCTGTTGCAATGCTTGGGTTTGTCGTTGTTTTATAAACCTGTCCAGCACCGCCTGTTGCTATAACTGTTACCTTAGACAAGAATGTTTCTATTTCTTTGTTTCTAGAGTTCAATACATAAGCACCAAAACATTTCACATCAGGAGTTAGACGTGTAACCTGCCGTCCTAAGTGATGTTGAGTAATAAGGTCAATAGCAAAATAATGGTCATAATACTCTAGATTAGGGTAGGATTGAGCTTTTTCATTTAGAGCGCGTTGAATTTCCCAGCCAGTAAGATCCTTATAGTGTAAAACCCTGTTCTCAGAATGGCCACCTTCTCTTCCTAAATCATATTGTTGTATGTTTTTATCAAATCGAGTTCCCCATTCTATTAATTCTTTAACTCTTTTTGGACCTTCAGTTATTACAATTTCAACTGCATTTTTGTCACATAAGTCATCTCCAGCATCCAAGGTGTCAGCAATGTGCTTTTCAAATGAATCAGTCTCAAAATTCCATACAGCAGCAACACCTCCCTGTGCGTATCGCGTGTTACTTTCTTCCTTGTGGGTTTTGGTCAAGACACAGACCTTTTTGTCTGGATGTCTTTCAGCCATCTTGATCGCTAGGGTTAAACCAGCAACACCAGAACCAATCACTAGTACATCAATTTTCTTCATATTTAAAGGATGTGATTATATGTTTTAATGACAGTTGAGTCCTTTAGGTAAAATTAGCCTGTAAGATAAAAAAAAGCAAATACTTTTTAATGTAAGCTGATAGATTTTGTTGTATAACAATCCAATGAAATACCTGTAGCGTTAAATAAAAAAAAGGCCAAATGGCCTTGGAGTTATTTCGGAATAATAAATCTAAACAGTAGTTGAAATTGAGCTAAGTTTCAGATAGTTTATCGTGTGCGATATCTTTTTTGTTTTCTTCTTACATCGGATTTTAAACGAATTCCATCGAGGTGTTGTTCAACCCATTTGTGTATAAAACCTTTTACTCTTTTGTTGTTTTTTACGTCTATTTCAAGATCGTAGTGGCTTTCTCGAGTTTCATTATCGTACTCGTAGTAACCCCAATATACAGGGTAATAGTCTTCGGGGCAAAGAGGGTTTTCCCTTTGATTACCGCGTGCATCGTATTGCCTTGTGTTTTCACCTACACTTTCTTGTCTTTTTTCCATGTTTAAATGTTTTATATATTTAAAATTGGGACAATTAGGGATTTTATATATATTAAACGTATTGATAGTCATTTGGTTGCAAAAAAAACAAGTTAATTTTTATTTTTTGATCTAAACTGCCAGCACTGGTCCATTTTTAGTGTTTATACTAGCCTATAGGGCTTTTTTTTTGAGATGAATATTTCTTTTTTTTGAAAAACACAGAATTTTTTGACTTTTATCTGTTTTTACCACCGGGAAGTGTTTCGTTTTAAAGATCGGAGTGAATAATCACTTGTTAAATGCTATAGAGATTTTATAAGAATAAAGAAGTAAAAAGGTATTTGATTAGAATATTGTATAACTTATCTCACTCGTATTTACCTTATGATTATTTTTTTATTTATACTTTCATCAATATTTGATAAGTGAAGGATGTAAACACCTTGGTTAATGATTTTATCATTTAAGTTGTAGCTATTTGTATATATCTTATCTGTTATTACTGTTTTGCCATTGAGGTCGAATAGTTTCAGTGATACAGGATATTGAAGTGGTTTAGTGAATAAAATATTTGAAAGTTGAGTTCCATAATTGTGAAATATTTTTAAAGGATAATATTTCGTATTAGTGTTAGGAAGGGCAGTTAAATTAATGCTTAAAATATTACATAGAAAATTGGTGATTAGAAAAATAGTTGTGTCCATATGACTGCTATAGGCACTATGCCCATGTCCTAAATTACTATAAGATTTTAGAAAGCTACTATTGCCTATGTTTTTACAATGGGAATGGATTACTTTACTTCCTTGCAGTGCAATATTAGCGTATAAGGGGTGTGATCCTGCACCTGGTGGTACAGTGTTATCATTTTCACCATATATTGATAATACTGGCACGTCACCTGGTTGAATCCAAAGTGTATCTGTGATTGCACCCCAACAATTAATAACTGCTTGTATATTTGAAGTGCTACCTGAGTTTCCACTATTGCCTGCAATGTTGTTTGTGATTCCAAATAAAGAAGTATCAATACTGATGTGATTATTCAGTTCTAAGTTATCCATGTAGGCACAGTGTAATGAAGTTAGTGCACCTGCTGAACAGCCTCCAATAAAAATAAAGTTAGTATCAATACCATGTAGATTTGAGTTTTGAATGAAATATCTTATTGATGCATTTGCATCATGTACAGATCTTAAACACGAATGGAAAAAAGTATTTCCTATTGAGGTGTCAACCCCTAGGCGGTAATCAATAGATGCAGTTACATAGCCTTTTTTTGCAAATGTTGTACATAATCGAGTGATCTTTGGATCTGTTTTTGTTCCCTGAACATAACCACCACCATGAATAAATATTATTAATGGTCTTTCGTTTAAAGTATCTCCTTGCGGTTCATATAAATCCAAGTAAAGATTTATTGGCACCCCATAAAGGTCATGATTAAACCCATAAAGAATATTTAAAGTCGAGTCTATATTCGGAAAAATCTCAATATTATACCTGTCGATGCAAGAATTTTGTGAAAAAATTATGTGTGGAAGGAAAATTATTAGTCCGATTAAATATTTCATCATTCTGTATAAAGTGTGTGTCTTTAAATTTATTGGTTTTATTTATTATTTAAAAATATTTTAAAGGTAAATTCCCTTAGAACTCGTTTACTCATAGTTAATCTGATTCAGTGATTGTGTTATGGATAAAACGACATTAAATTCTTTCATTTAGTTTATAATTTTATTGCATTGGGTAAACATGTGTTTTAAAATTGTATAATTGATTAATTGCAAAATTGGATAATTTAATTCCAGATTAAAAATAATGTGCAAATTTCATGAATTCTTCTTACATTTGCGCTTTATCATATATTTTCAACACAAAAACAAAAAAAATATGTTACGAATATTGTATTTAATGATCTTTGCATACACTTTTGCTGCTTGTGGAGGTGAAGCAACGGTAAACAATGACGAAAACAATCATGAGCACCATGATCACGATGGGCACGACCATGATGGGCACGACCACGACCACCACGATCATGAAGATCATCAATTAGATGGAGATAGTGTTCATTTTGGAACAATAATTACTCCTGAAGGAGGAATTGCATTAGCAGATGTTTGTTTAAAGATAGATAACGAAGAAGGAGCAATTGATTATGAAATCGATTCAGCTGTTTTTGTTAAAGCTATAGAAGGAAAGGTAGAAGGGAAAGTTACTGAAGTATGTCAAAAAGCTGGATGCTGGTTGACATTAGCTTCTGAAGCTGGGGAAGAATTATTTGTAATGACTAATCATGATTTCTTTGTCCCTCTTGATATAGTAGGAAAAACTGTAGTCGTTGATGGTAATGCTTTCAAATCTATTACCTCTGTTGCTGAGCTTCAACATTATGCTGAGGATGAAGGCAAATCTGCTGAAGAAATTGCAGAGATTACTGAACCTATAACAGAATACAAGTTAGTTGCAAATGGTATTGTTATTAAATTGTAGGATAAATTATTTTACATTTTAGATTGATTATAATTTAATTCCGCTGAAAACTTTTTGGTTTTAGTAAGGTCGATGATTTTTGTGTAATTATTGGACTTTTATTGTTTAAAAATTAGATAAAAACATTTGGCAGGTAATGAATTATACCTATATTTGCAACCGCTATTCAAAATAGCATAAATAAAACGGTAGATTCCGTAGCTCAGTTGGTAGAGCATTTGACTTTTAATCAAAGGGTCCTGGGTTCGAATCCCAGCGGGATCACAAGTAACCTCTTTTGAATTCAAAAGAGGTTTTTTATTTTGTCTTCATTTGATTGTTATTTCAGGACAAAACAAACTATCTTTATGTTCTGAGATTCTTGCCTTACAAAATTAAGGTATAATATTATAAATTAATAAGTGAATTGATATTTAAAACATATAGTCAGGAGATTGTGAAGTAAAAAAAGATATTTTGAATTTGCTTTAACTTGGATATGTGCTAATCTACAGGTAATTATCAATTATTAAAGTTATTATTTATTTACTCTAGGCCTTGTAATTATTATTTAGATATGAAAAACAAGCTTAAGTTCCTTGCTCTATTCTTAATGATTGGATTATATACTCAGGCACAGACTCCTGAATTAGCGCAAGCAAACACGCATTTCAAAGCTTATTTTTTTAAGGAAGCTATCCCACTATACGAGAAAGCCCTTGCTAAGGATCCATATTTGGGAGATGCAATGCTTAATTTGGCTACTTGTTATTATTATACCAATAATATAGATAAAGCTGAAAAATGGCTTGCTAAATTGGTTAAATATGATGAATATAAACATTGTGCTTTTGAATATGCACAGGTTTTAAAAATGCAAGAAAAATATACTGAGGCAAAAAAATGGTTTTTAGAGTATGCAAATAGTAATTATACGAAAGGTAGTCATTATGCAAACTCTTGTGATTTTGCCATGAAAAAAGACAATTTACTCAATGAAACCTATGAAATTAAAACTTTACCTAACTTAAATTCTAAGAGTTCAGATTTTGCACCTACCTTTTATTTTAGTGAATTAATTTTTTCTTCTTCAAGGTCTGTTGCAATTCAAAAAAAAGGTGATATTGCCTGGACAAATGACGCTTTCAATCAACATTATGTTGCTATAACAGATAATTTTGGGAATATAAGCGAGACAAGAGCCCTGCGGGCATTTATAGGCAATGATATCAATGATGCTCCTATGAGTTACCTCCCTTCTTTGGATATTGTTGCAATTACTTCTAACAATTTCATGGATGGCATCCGACATATTGCTGGTAGTGGTTTGATGATGGACATTTATACATATAATATTAAGTCAAAGAATGAGTGGGATAACAGTACAGAGCTTTTTTACACTTTTAATGCCTCAAAGGATTCCAAGTCCCCTTTTTCAACCGGCCACCCTTGTTTAACTAATAATGGGACTACACTTTATTTTAGTTCTAACAAACCCGGAGGTCTAGGAGGTTATGATATTTATGTTAGCTATAGAACTGCTACAGGATGGAGCCTTCCTGAAAACCTAGGAGCACCTATAAATACTCCGGGAAATGAAATGTCTCCATTTATTGATGGGAGTGGGCGTTTGTATTTTTCTTCAGATTGGCATTTTGGATTTGGAGGGATGGATGTTTTTACTGCTAATCGATATTCTTATGGTTGGGGCAATGTAGAAAATATGGGTAATCAGGTTAATTCCCCTGCCGATGATTTGTACTTTATTTTTAATGCAAAAAAACGTATAGGCTATTTATCTTCTAATAGAAAAGGGTCTTTGGGGAATGAAGATATTTATAAAGTTGTTCAAACTCATGCCATCCCTGAAAGGAAATCATTGTCATTGGATGTTGGAGATAAATTTTTATTGAATGACAGTTATTTTAGGCCAGGAGATGGTTCGATTCAAAACACCAATAGTCGCTTGCTTTTTGATCTGCTTCAAAGGTTAATAGATAACCCTAAAGTTGTCATTCAAATAAATGGCTATACAGATGCAGTAGGGACTGCTAATAATAATTTGATATTATCACAAAGTAGAGCCAGTTCTTTGGCCAATTTTTTTGTTTCCAAAGGGATAAGTCCTAATAGATTAAGAAGCGCAGGATATGGAGAATGTTTTTTGGTTAATAAATGTAAAGATAATGTCCCTTGTTCAAAAGAAGAATATGCTCTAAATAGGAGAATTGAAATTTTTGCCGTGGGCACTATTCAAGAAGATGGTAGTATTAATATTGGCTATAATGCAGAACCGGCGCCGAATGCTAAAGAAATAGTGGCTCGGGCTGTTTCAGTATCTAATAATTCGAATGCTCCCTCTTCTTCTATCCCACATAAAATTATAAGAAAAGCGCACTATGCAATTGGAGATATTATTGAGGTTGCAAGTGTTTTTTATGAGCATGGGAAATCCAGATTGGATGAAAGAAAATCACCTGGCCTTAAGCAACTACTAAAAGTGCTGGAAGAACACAATCATGTTGTTATTGAAATAGGTGCTCATACAGATGCATCCGGACCTGCCAAATACAATCAGGAGTTGTCAGAAAAAAGAGCTTATGCAGTAAAAAAATACCTTGAAAAGAAGGGGATTCCTTCTTCCAGATTAAAAGCTAGGGGATATGGAGAGTCGAAACTGCTCAATAGATGTAAAGATGGAGTTAGATGCTCAAGTAGTGAACATAGTAAGAACCGAAGAACAGAATTTAAAGTTATTGCTCAAAAAGGGTTTAAAGTTGGAGACATTATTAAAGTTGATAATATAAATTATGAACTGAATAAGGATAAGTTAGACATGAAAAACTCAAGAGGTTTGAAGGAAGTTATTCAATTATTAAATGACAACAAGATAAGTGTAGAAATACGTTCTCATACAGATTCTAAAGGCTCTTCTAAATATAATTCCGCCTTATCAGAAAAAAGAGCCAAAGCTGTATACGAATATCTGATAAAAAATAATGTCAATAAGTATAGGCTTAGATATAAGGGATATGGGGAAACAATGTTAATTAATAAATGCAAAGATGGTGTTCGATGTTCTGATAGTGAACATGCAAAAAATAGGCGTACTGACTTTAAAGTGATCGGGTTGCGATGATATTTTTTCAATAAATTCTTAATTCCTCCTATAATTTTCAGGAATCACAAAACCGACTTTTTGGGCTTCATTAATAATTATTTTGGAGAAGGAGGTTTTTACTTTTATTATGCCGCCCTTCTTACTGTTTATATGAATATCTTTTAAGGCAGGAATAAGTTGATTATTAACTTTTTCGTATTCATCGTATTCAATGCACATAGAATTCTGGTCAATAGAGCCCCTGATTTCTTTTACATGAAAACTGTCAGGTTCCATAAAAATTTTGAGAACTGACTTTTGCGTTGATGGGGTTTTTAGAACATTTAGATTGTTTTCAATTCCTGGAATAAGTTTTTGATCAGGATATAGGATTGGGTTTCCAATAATCAATTCCTGTAGGTCGAGAAAAGTTAAGTTGAGGCCAAATTCTTTTTTCAGATAACTAAATGGTTTATTAGTATAGGTGCTTTCTTGACGGTTAAGTATTTCAATTGTTTCAGGCGTAATTTTTACCCGTACTCCTTCTACATTCATTTTTTTGAGCTTTATCCAGATCAGGCTATCTTTTTTCATACGGATTACAGAGCTGAAAGTAAGTGTATTATCCTTTCCTTCGTATTTGATTTTTGCTTTTGCTCCAAACCAGTTGTATTGAATTTTATTCTTTTCCAATTGCCTCAATAAAAATTGTGCAGAACGTTTTTTGGGCTTAGTATTAGTAATGATTGTCCTGGAGCCAATACAGCCGCTTATATATATGGCGGTTGTTATAAACAATATGGTTTTTAACCAATTATTCATAAAGTTGTTTGGTTGAGATTTTGCGCTGGAGAACAGTTGAGCTTGAACCTTTTTCCAGAGATTTTTTCCAATAAGAAACAGCTATTTCTATTTCTCCCAACATAAATTGTACATCTCCAAATCGCTCTAATGTTTCTGCATTTTCTGATCCTCCTATGTTAAGTGATTGCTTTAACTCTTTTGCTGAAAGTTGATATTTTTTTTGATAAAATAAAGCAACCCCATGATAATAGTAACTGCTTGCCTGACTAGGGAATAGTTCTACCATTTCTTTACTTGTCTTTTGTAGATCAATATAATTGTTAGTTTTGAGTAGGCATTCCAGAACACGCTGCCAGAGATGTAAATTGTTCTTATTTGTTCCCAGAGCATTCGAGTAAGCTTTTAAAGCTTTAAAAAATTGGCTTTTGTGAAACAAAACATCCCCTCTCATCAAATTTGCCTTTGTATTGCTCGGGTGATTGTTTAATAATTTTAGACTTAAATTTACTATTGATTCTTCATGTTTGATGAGTTCGTCTTTAACAAACCGTTGTACCAAAGGTTTAAAAGCATTTAATTTTGATTTTATACTATAATTTGAACTTTCAAAAACACTGTTCAAGGCTTGTAAATAACGTGTTGTGTCTCCCGTTTGCATATAGAATTCAACCATTGCTAAGTTTGCTGGAGCGTTATTGGGGTCAACATTAAGTGCTTTCTGGTACCATTCTTTTGCTTTGTCCATTTCTTTCCTTTTGGCATAAAAGTTTGCCAGACGAATTATGTAATCACATTCTTGTGGGAATTGGTGGATTAATTTTTCAAGTTCCATGGCAGCTTTTTTATCTTTATTTAAAGCCAAGTACAATTTATATTTCCGCATAGTCACTACTGCACTTATACCCATGCGTTTTTCTAAACTATTGTATACTTTTATTGCTTTCTCATCCTGATTGTTTCTACTTAATAAAGATGCCCATTCAAAATAGAGTTTTTCAGAATCGGGATATTCCTTTACAAGAAGTTCATATAAATCTGAGGCTTTCATGTAGTTCGCTTCCTGTTCTAGAAGATTTGCATATAATTTATTGTAGTAGACATTGAATTGATCTAGTACAACGGCCTCTTGAGCATTTATTATAGCTTTATCAAATTGTTTTTGACTTTTGTATATACGCGCTAATTCATAATTTACAGCTGCATTTTCTTGGTCTTTTTTTAAAATTTCTAAATATAGAGCAATAGCTTCATCCGTATTGCCAAGAATTTTTTCACGGGTCGCTTCAATGAATAACTTTTCGATATTGATATCGCTTTCTTTTAACCGTTTTTTGCTTGCATTTTGGCCCCATAAAACAGTTATACTAAACAATAGTATAAGGGAAATACAGTATATAATTCTAAGAAAAAACATATTATATTTTTTTGTTTGCGCTATATATAAACACAAGCGTTGGAATAAGCCTGAGAATGAGTGTTAATGCAAAATTCTTTCCAAAGGAATTTAAAGGCTTGTTAATCTAATGTTATTATTCGTTTTATCATCATTGATGATATTTAGAATAGTCACTTAAACTAAGTTCTGATTTTTTTGCAACATATTCTGTATGAGAGCCCAACATTGAGTTTTCAGTTACAACGTTAGTAACAATAGAATTGTCCTGTATAATACTTTTGCTGATGATAGAATTTTCAATTACCGTTTTAGTACCAATTGATACATGTGGTCCAATTACTGAATTTTTGATTGTAACATCACCCGAAATAAAACATGGTTGTATAATTGTACTGTTCTCTATCTTTAAGTCTTCAGGTGTAATCGCTGCATCTTTTTTAATTTCTAAAACACGTTCAGTAGCGTAGATGACAGCATTTTTGTTCCCACAATCCAACCATTCTTCTATTGTAAGTGTTTTGAATTTAATGCCTTTATTCTTCATGTTTTCAAGGGCATTGGTTATTTGATATTCCCCCCTGTCCTTTAGATCATTGTCAATTAGATATTGTAATTCTTTTTTTAATAGATTACCATCTTTGAAATAATAGATTCCAATGATTGCCAGATCAGATACAAATGAAGTAGGTTTTTCAACAAATTCAACAATAACTCCTTCTTCATTGAGTGTTACAACCCCATATGCGGAAGGGTCTTCGATCTTTTGAACCCATAGAAGGCCATCTTGTTCAGTGTCTAATTTGAAGTCGGACTTGAAAAGAGTATCAGCAAAAGCTACAATTACATTTCCTTCCAAACTATCTTTTGCACATAAAATTGCATGTGCTGTTCCAAGCTTTTCATTTTGATGATAAATAGATCCTTTTGCTCCTAGGCTTTCTGCTAATTCTATTAGTTCAGCTTCTGCCTCTGGGCCAAAATCACCAATTATAAAGGCTACTTCATCAATAGGTCCTCCATAAGCAGAGGCAAGGTCTTCTACTAAGCGTCTAACAATAGATTTACCGGCAATTTCTACTAATGGTTTGGGAACTGTTAAGGTATGAGGCCTTAAACGTGTGCCACGGCCAGCCATTGGAATGATTATTTTCATTAAGAATGATTTGTGAAAAATTAATAAATATATGATGTTAAAATCTGATATGCTTTAACGGCATACCCAAAATATAGTGTAAAAATTAAGTGGGATCTTATGATTTACCTGTGCTACCATAGCCACCTGTACTCCGTTCACTTTCTTCTAGTTCTAAGGTCTCCACCCAATCTATGACTTCATATTTTGCTATAATCATTTGAGCAATACGCTCAGATGGTTCTATAGTTATAGGGTTAGGTGATAAGTTTATAACAATAACTCCTATTTCACCTCTATAGTCACTATCAATTGTGCCAGGAGAATTAGGGATAGATAGGCCTTTTTTTATCGCTAGACCACTTCGTGGTCGAATTTGAGCTTCGTAACCTGAGGGGAGCTCTATAAAAAGCCCTGTAGGGATGATTTTGCGTTCAAGTGATTTTAAAATAATTGGTTGTTCTATATTAGCACGTAAATCCATGCCTGCACTACCAGATGTAGCATAATGAGGTAGTGGGTTGAGCGATTTGTTAATGATTTTTACATTCATGTGTTTTGTTGTTTTTTTGAATCAATTCAAAGGTAATAAGTTTTTCAAGAAAATAAGATTAATTAAACGAACAACGAAAAGTAGTTTAAAATTAAATATTATGCTCTAATTTAGGTCTACTTTCACCTCCTCCTTCAATATTTGGCGGTATTTCAAAGTTTAAGTCAGTGAATACAAATTCAACTTTTCTCGTAGTACAATATAGATCTAGATGTTGGTTGCCAGTAATCCAAATATACCTTGAACATCCTTTTGTGTCTGGAACTTCAAAGTTATGGGTTCCGTACCATTCAGTAAGCAAGTCTTTGACTTCCATTAAGAAATCACTCTTGCTCATTTTCCTGAATTTACTTGGTTTACATATAGATTTATAAACACCTCCTTTAGGGCTATATTCAAAATCCATATATGTATTTGATCTACCACTTGCGAGTTTTAATTTGTAAATATATTCAAAAACATTATCAGATTTTTTGATTCTTACCAGATGTTTTTTGTTTTTCATTTTTTGAACATGTTTTTTGACTTGTCTTTTGGACATCCCAAGTTCAAAATTTGCAAGCATTGCTTTAACATTTTTAGATTTTGATTCTTTGGACAATTGTAATTGTTCCTCGATCATTGCATTCATTTCATTTTGTAATTGCTCTGCTTGACTGAGTGTATCCTCTGTGTTTTCGGCTTCTGTTATCTCGATTGTTGTACTATCAATATTGGTGCTATTTGCATTATCGTTTTTATTTGTTTCTCCTCCACAGGTCTTGTAATACAAAAAAACACAGAGAACAAGTATTAGGCCGACTATGTACTTTGGTTTCATAATAAAGGATTAAGTTGATAAATAATGTATCAGGTTATATATAGGCTAAAAATAAACAAAACTATTTGTTGTTGCAATTTTATATTAATGTTGTTTTAAATCAGATTCAATTTATATATCTCTTGAAAAGTTTTTCATTTTAATTGACAACAATTGCTTGGAATCCTAGGTTAATTGTTAAAACCTGTTAAAAACTCAGGAAACTTTAATTAGTCCTATAGTTTCTTTGGTTTTTTTAATATATTTGCGCCAATCATTAGCTTTTTTAAAATTTTAGCAATCAGATTAGTTTTGGATCAATTAACAAAAATACTAGATGCCTCTGAGGTTCTATTTCGTAAATACGGAATTAGAAGTGTAACCATGAATGACATAGCAAGAAGTTTGGGGGTTTCCAAAAAAACTTTATACGTTCATATTCAGAATAAACATGATTTAGTATTAAAAATGATGAAAAGACACATTTTACAAGATCAAATGATGTGTCTATCCATACAAAAAGAATCAAATAACGCATTAGAGGAATTGCTAAAAGTCAGTCTATATGTTCAGGCTCAAGTAAAAGATATTAATCCATCGCTGCTTTTTGACCTCCAAAAATACCATAGGCCAGTGTGGGAGATGCTTGATGCTTTCCATAGAAAAGATATTGCTTTAATGGTAGAAGATAATTTGCGAAGAGGTGTTTTAGAAGGCTTGTATCGTAAAGATTTGCATGTAGATCTTATCTCAAGATTATATGTTGGGCTTATGCCTATAGTTTCAGATGTTGAATTGTTCCCCAGTAATAAATTCCCTACCCATATTTTGCACAAAGAATTTGTTAAATATCATATATGTGGTATTGTTTCCGAAAAAGGTAGGCTCTTGCTGTCGCCTTTGTTAGATAGTTTAGATCCTGGAGGGGAAATTCATTGATTTTAATTTAAATTATAAAATTATATGATGAAAAAATTGTTTTATTTAGTTGGATTTATAAGTTGTTTTGGTGAGGTAAATGGACAAGAATTAGAAAAATTCACCCTCAACGAAGCAGTTGCCTATGCACAAACAAAAAGTAATGTTGTTAGAACTGCACAATTGGATGTTGCTAGAGCTAAAGCAGAGGTTCAGGAATATACTTCTATTGGGATTCCAAAATTAAGCGCAGGTGTTGAGTATAATTATTTTATACATTTACCCACTCAACTTATTCCCAATGATGCATTTGTCTTTGAACTTCCACCTCCATTTCCTCCCATGCCAGATCCAGAACCTGGTTATTCAGAAACGCAATTTGGGACTAGAAACAACCTAAATTTTACATTTAATTTTAACACCTTAATTCTTGATGGTTCTTATTTTGTTGGGCTAAAAGCTTCCAAGGGTTTGGTTGAAATGACAAGGCGTCAGGCTGAGCTTAATATATATGAAATTAAACATGTAGTTATTAAAGCATATTTGACTGTTCTTGTTGCAGAGGAGAATGTTATGATTTTGTCTAAGAATATTGAGAATTTAGATAAGATGAAGAAAGAAACAAAGGCATTTCTTGAAAATGGTTTAGTTGAGCAGTTGGACTTAGAACGGATTGAACTTTCTGTAGCTAATCTCATGACAGAATTAAATATGTTAAATAGACAATTAGAACTGGCATATAATGTTTTAAAGTTTCAAATGAATTATCCTTTAAACCAAACTATTGAATTGTTGGATGATTTAGAATCACTATTGTATATCTCACAGGAATCTGATCTTACCGGAGATATTGGTATAGATAAGAGAATAGATAGAGATATTTTAAAACAAACAATATATTTAAATGAATTGAATACAAAAAGGTATAACTTAGGGTATTTACCTACATTGCAGGCTTTTGCTGTTCACCAGCAAGGTTTACAACGAGACGATCTTTTTGATGCAAATTCTCCAGGTTTTTTCCCTACAACTATTTTAGGCCTTCAGTTAAATGTTCCAATTTTTGATGGTTTAGATAAAGCAGCAAAAATTAAAAAATCTAAAATTGATGTTCAAAAATTTAAGATTCAACTTAATGATCTTGAACGTGGTATTGAGCTTGAGATTTCTAATGCTAGAGCAAACTTTAAAAATGCTCAACAACGGTTAAAAAATCAAAACCTCAATCTTTCTCTTGCCGAAAAAATTTATAACACTACACAAATAAAATATCGCGAAGGAGTAGGCTCTAGTATGGAAATGACTCAATCCGAGCAAGAACTTTACAGAACTCAGGCTAATAGGCTGAATGCTTTATATGAATTGGTAATTTCCAAAGCAGATTTGGATAAGGCTTTGGGCAATTAGAATTTAATAGATTATTACTATAAGTAAAAAAATAAACATGAAAACAACTTTAATTGTAATTTTTAGTGGATTGTTACTAATTACAGGATGTGGTCGAAGTGATGAAGCTTCTAAAGATTCATCAACTTCATTGAAAGATGTTCAAAAAGCGCTATATGATAAGCGTAAGGAACTTAAAAATATAAAAGCTGAAATTTCTAAACTTGAGGATATAATCTCAAAATTGAATCCTGAGTCTAAAAAAGAAAAAGAAACACCTGTTACTGTAAGTAAAGTTCAGGTTAAAAATTTTAGTCATTTTGTTGAGGTGCAAGGAAATGTAATGCCGATGCAAGACCCTGTTTTTGCAAGTAGTGAAACAGGCGGAAGAATCATCGAGCTTAATGTCATAGAGGGGCAGTTTATAAATAAGGGAGATTTAGTCGCTCAAGTAAATTTAGAAAGTATTAATAAAAGTATTGCACAGATTGAAGAGTCATTAAAGTTAGCTAAAGATATTTTTGAAAGACAAGAAAATTTATGGAATCAAAAAATTGGTTCAGAGATTCAATATCTTCAAGCCAAAAGTCAAGTAGAATCTTTGATTAAAAACAAAGAAAGTTTAGAGTTTGAACTTACTAAAGCAAATGTTTATGCACCTGCAAGTGGATACGTGGATATGATTATGGCTAAATCAGGAGAAATGTGTGGCCCAGGAACTCCTATTGTTCAAATTGTTAACACCAATAAATTAAAAGTAGTAGCATCAGTACCTGAAATTTATTTAGGAAAAGCTAAAAAAGGAGAAAAGGTTTTAATTAATTTCCCGGCATTAGATCAAGAGCAGTACGGCAGAATTATTATGATTGGGAGATCTATACATCCAGCTAACAGAACTTTTGAAGTAGAAGCATCTATTAAGAGTAAAAATGGCTTGTTAAAACCAAATTTATTGGCAACAATGCTTATTCAGGACCTTTTTATCAAAGCGGCAATTGTTGTTCCTGATGAATTAATTTTACAGGATGTCAGTGGTGCTAATTTTGTAATGATAATTGAAGAAGATCGTGCTGTAAAACGAGTAGTTAAAATGGGTAAGGGGTATCAAAATGAAACAGTTATTGTAGGTGGTTTAACAGGAGAAGAGGTTTTAGTTATAAAAGGTTCAAGGCAGATTTCAGAAGGTGATTTGTTAAAAGTTTTATCAGATAATTAATTTATTTGGGTGATACTTCTGCCTTAAGAATATATTTCATTTTTAAAATTTAAGTGTATTGATTTTAAATAAAAAAAATGGGTAAGGACAATAAATTATATAGAAATTTTAGAGCGACAACATTTGCAGTTAACAATGCTACCAGTGTTGGTTTGCTTACAGCAATGATAATGTTTTTTGGTATTCAATCATATTTGAATATGCCCAAGGAACAATTCCCTGAAATAGTAATACCAACGATTTATGTGGGGACAACGTTTGCAGGGAATTCTGCTGAAGATATGGAGTCTTTAATAACCATTCCACTTGAAAAAGAAATGGCTACAATTACAGGAGTAAAAACTATTGATGGAAATTCAGTTTCAGATTTCTCAAATTTAATAGTTGAATTTAATACCAATGTAACTGTAGATAAGGCTCTGCAAGAGGTTAAGGATGCAGTAGATAGAGCCAAAAGCGATAAGGATTTCCCCAAAAACTTAACTGCGGGACCAACTGTTACTGAAATAAATTTTTCTGAATTTCCTATTATGACTATCAATTTGTCGGGGGAGTATTCTAATGACGAGTTGCGTTCTTTTGCTGAGTATATTCAAAATCAAATTGAAAAACTACCAGAGATATCAGAGGTTAAATTAAAAGGAACATCATCTAAACAAGTCCATATTGATGTTGATTGGAAGCAAATGCAAGCCAAAAAAATAAGTTTTGATGATATTTCCAATGCAATAGCAATGGAAAATATAACAATGACTGCAGGAGAAAGAAATTATAATGGCTTCAATCGGTCAGTTCGAGTAGTAGGTGAGTTTAAATCAGTAGAAGAAATACGTAACATAATAATTAAAAGTGAATTCCAAAACCCAGTATTTTTAAAAGATATAGCAGAAGTTAAGGAGGGAGTAGCTACACCTTCAAGTATAGCGCGATCCGACCGATTACCAGTTGTTTCTTTGGATATAATTAAAAGAGCAGGACAAAACCTTCTTTCTGCAGCAGATAAAATAAAAGATATAATTGACAGGGCAGAGGCCAATAAATTCCCAGAAGAACTTAAAGTAAGTGTTTTTAATGATCAATCGATAAACACAAGAGATCAAGTAGCAAACTTGCAGAATAGTATTATTTCAGGGGTGATTTTGGTAGTAATAGTTTTGTTATTCTTCTTGGGCCTTAGAAATGCTATGTTTGTTGGAGTCGCTATTCCATTGTCAATGTTAATGGGGATACTTATTCTTAATATAATGGGGATTACTCTAAATGTAGTTGTTCTTTTTTCTTTGATTCTTGCTTTGGGAATGTTGGTTGATAATTCAATAGTTGTTGTTGAAAACATATATCGTTATATGCAGGAGGGTTATCCTTCTATTGAAGCTGCTAAAAAGGCAGCCGGAGAAGTTGCTATGCCGATTATTGCTTCTACAGCTACTACTCTAGCAGCCTTTGTGCCTTTAATGTTTTGGCCTGGAATGATGGGAGAGTTTATGAAATATCTTCCATTAACTTTAATTATAGTTTTAAGTTCTTCTCTATTTGTAGCGTTGGTAGTTACGCCCGTTTTTACTTTCATATTTATGAAGTTGGATGAAGCGGTATTAATCCGTGAGGGTGAAAAACGTAAAATGATTAATATTTTAGCTTTGATTTTAGTTTTTGGATTGTTAGGTTTAATAATGCACCTTTTATCAGTTTTTTGGTTTAGAAATCTTATGGGTGTTTCTGTTGTTATTACTTTGGCAACATATTTTATCCTAAGACCAGGATCTGTAATTTTTCAAAATAAAATTTTGCCATGGCTTGAGCATGGCTATGATAAATTTATACGTTTTGTTTTAAGAGGTTGGATGCCCATTTTTACTTTTATAGGGGTTATCTGTCTTCTTTTTGGTTCTATGGGGTTGTTACAAAGTAGTCCGCCTAAAGTGGTTTTCTTTCCTGAAACGGATCCATTATATATAAATGCGTTTGTGGATTTACCTGTAGGAAGTGATATAGGGAGCACCAATACAATGATGAAAGAGTTAGAATTGAAAGTTGAGAATTCAATTAAAAAATTCTCTGAAGCGGGTATAGTGGAAGCTATATTATCTCAAATTGGTGAAAATACCGCTGATCCAATGGCTCCACCTGAGCCTGGAGCTACTCCAAATAAAGCTAGAATAACTGTAGCTTTTGTTTCGTCAGACAAAAGAAAAGGGCTTTCAACTTTTGAGGCTATGGATTCTATTCGAAATGCTCTTGATGGATATGCTGGTCTTTCTATAGTGGTTGATAGAAATGCTGAAGGTCCACCTACAGGTAAACCGATAAATTTGGAGATTTACGGAGATGATAAATCTATGCGTGAACTTTCTATTGTCGCATCTGATGTTTTAAAATATTTAGAGAATATAACAGTACCAGGAGTAGAGGAGTTGAATATGAATATTTCAACAAATGTTCAACAGGATATAATAGAGGTTGATCGGGAAGCTTCACGGAGATATGGTTTGTCTACTTTAGATATTGCTCAATCCCTTAATGCAGCTTTATATGGTAGGGAAGTTAGCCAGTTTAAATCTGGTGAAGATGAGTATCCAATAATTTTGCGTTTTGCAGATAAATACAGGCATGACAATGAAGCATTAATGAATCAAATGGTTACTTTTAGAAACATGGATGCAGGTGGTCATATAGTTCAGGTTCCAATTTCTGCAGTTGCCAGGAAGCGCCCTAGTTCAACTTATAGTGCCGTTAAAAGGAAAAATGAAAAAAGGACTATAACCATATATTCTAATGTTTTAGAAGGATATAATGCTAATGAGGTTGTAGATGAACTAAAACAGAATATGGAAAGTTATGCAGATGAAAACTTTCCAGAGGGTTTTGATTATCATTTTTCTGGTGAGCAAGAAGAAATGGCTGAAAATTCAGCTTTTTTGATGAATGCTTTGATGATAGCGGTGTTTGCAATTTTTTTAATTTTGGTTTCTCAGTTTAATTCTTTTATTTCTCCTTTTATAATTGTTCTTTCAATATTGTTTAGTACAATTGGAGTTTTACTTGGGTATTGGAACTCGGGTATGGATTTAGTGATTGTTATGACAGGTATTGGGATTATTTCTTTGGCAGGAATTGTAGTAAATAATGCTATTGTTTTGATAGATTATATTAATTTTCTTCAGGCTAGAAAAAAGAAAAAGACAGGAAAAGAATATTTGACAAATGATGAAGTAAAAGAAGCAATTATAAAAGGTGGTGAGACACGTTTGAGGCCTGTTCTTCTCACAGCAATTACAACGGTTCTGGGGTTAATTCCATTAGCGATTGGTTTCAATTTTAATTTTGGAACATTTATTACTGAGTTGGATCCTCATTTGTTCATTGGGGGTGACAACGCTGCTATGTGGGGCGCAATGTCATGGACAATTATTTACGGCTTGGTCTTTGCAACTTTTTTAACTTTGGTAGTTGTACCTGTAATGTATTGGTTGTTTTATAAAATCACGAAATTTATTAAAGGGTTGTTGGGCTATCAACATTAATATCACGGCTCTATATTTGAATATAGATAATGACTTTTTACAGAAAAATTTACACAGGATGGATGTACTTTTCTATGCCCCCCAATATCGCCCTAATTTATCTTCTATGATTCGATCAGCGGAGTTTTATGGATTGAAAAAGGTATATATTTTTGATTCAAATAATTTGCTGTTACCACCAACACAAAGTAAAAAAGCTAGAGCTGAAATGGCCCATATGGCAAAGGTGTGGACTGCAGGTGCAATTGAATATGTAGAAATAATAAAAATTGAAGATGTAGATGCTTTTCTTTCTAATTATTCAGGTCGAAAGGTTGCAACTATTTTAGACGAAGATGCACAACATTTAAATAATTTTGAGTTTAAACTCAATGATTTGATTATCTTTGGCAGCGAAAAAGAAGGAATTCCAGAACATTTGATAGCAAATGTAGAAGAAACTGTTTATATCCCTTCTTTAGGCAAAACACCTTGTTTGAATGTAGCTGTAACGTTTGGTATAGTCATACATCACGCTTTAAAATCAAGTGGTATACAGTAATTTTAAATACAATAAATCTTTAAATTTTCTGTGACATGGAAGATATGATAAATGTTACAATCATAGATAGAGATGGCAAAACACATAAGCATGAAGCTCCAACTAATATGAATATGAATATGATGGAATTTTGTCGTGCTGTGGAATTACCGGTTGAAGGAATATGTGGAGGGATGGCTCTTTGTGCTTCCTGTCATATGTATGTAGAAACAGAACATGTGTTGCCTGAGCAATCTGAAGATGAGGAGGATATGTTAGACCAGGCATTTTTTGTTGAGGGAAATAGTCGTTTGGGCTGTCAAATAAAATTGAATAATGACTTGGAAGGACTTATCGTTAGATTAGCTCCTGTTAGTGAATAAATATAATCTATTTTTATAATTAAAAAACATATTAAAAATGCCTGTAATATTAAAAGAGGGTGACATTGCACCTGACTTCAAAGGACTAGATCAGAATGGAAACCAAATACAATTGTCGGATTTTGCAGGGAAAAATCTTATTTTGTTTTTTTATCCTAAAGACAATACTCCTGGGTGTACAAAAGAAGCATGTG
This sequence comes from Saprospiraceae bacterium, assembly GCA_022448945.1. Classification (GTDB taxonomy): domain Bacteria; phylum Bacteroidota; class Bacteroidia; order Chitinophagales; family Saprospiraceae; genus Aureispira. The sequence goes on along the minus strand of JAKVCV010000003.1, from coordinate 27,447 downwards.
ATCTTAGAGACAATTATGATATGTGGCTTTCAAAAGGGTATTCTGTAGTTGGTGTTAGTCCAGACAATGAGGCTTCCCACCTCAAATTTATTAGTAAATATAATTTACCTTTTCCTTTGTTGGCTGATACAGAAAAGACTATTCTTGGTGCCTATGGAACTTGGGGTGAAAAAAATATGTACGGAAATATTAGGATGGGTGTATTGAGGACAACTTTTGTTATCGATAAAGATGGAAAGATTGTAAAACTCTTTAAGCGTCCTAAAGTAGCTGAACATACCGAACAAATTGTAAAAGCATTAGAGAAAACAGGAGAATTGTAAAGAATATGAAAACAGATTATATTGAAATGCTGAAATCGAATATTGGTAAAAAGATGGGTAATCGTTTGCCTGGTCTTGGGGGTTGGCTCAATGGTGCTGTATCTAAAATATCAGATGACGGTGATTTGGAAGTTGAATTTGAGGTCAGGGAAGAAATGCTTAATCCTATGGGTAATATTCATGGAGGTGCCATAGCAGCTATAGTTGATGAAATCTTAGGTTTTCAGCTCTTTTTACAAAGTGAAAAGGATATTGCCTTTGTATCTATGACTATGAATATAGATTTTCTTAGACCGGCTCAGTTAGGTGATATTATTACAGCCATACCTCAGGTTGTGAAAATTGGTCGTAAAACTGCAAATGTCAAGTGTGAACTTAAGAATGCTTCAGGTAAAATTCTTGCCTTAGGTGGATCTAATTTTATGAGGGTATTATAGGTAGCTATTATATTCTTTTTTTATCAACTTTTTGGTTTTATAATTTTTTGATTTTAATTTTTTTGTCAAATTCATCTTTAGAATAGACCTTTTTTAGTTGTGTAACAATACTACTTTCAATCCCATCTGTTTTTTCTTCCTGATAAATCAAGCCAATGCCTTTTGCATAAATTTCTACTACAGATTTTTTTACGTTCCAAAATCCTCCTTCTTCTTTGTTTTCAATATCATACAAATCTGAGTTTCTAAATACTATGACATCCACTTCTTTGTCATTATAGTTGAAAGAACTATTTTCTGCAAATTTACGGTCGCGAATTAATTTTGAAGTTAAAAAATCAGGAGGTAATTTCATTTCGCAAATAAAACGATATGCCATCACAGAATCTAAAGAGGCATTGAAAGGGAATACAACATTTTGACTTACAATGTTTTGATATTCTTTCATTTCTTGTGTGGCACTATCTTGGACAAAGAATTTGTATTCTTCCACGATTACACCATCATTTATTATCCATTCTTTGATATATTGGTCCTTTTGTAACATTCCGTTATATCGTTCCCAGTTTAAAAATAAATTGCCAGAGGTGTCTTTGCTGCTTTGCAAATGCCAATAATGCGATAGATATTCATCTCCTTCATGAACCACGACATATTCATATACCTTACCTGATTCTAGTTCTCCTATAGGGTAGTAGTAATCTTTAGTGTAGAAAGTGCTTGGGATATCTAATTTTTTTTCTTCATTTTCAATGATTTCACGACAACTATATATGCATAATATCATTATTGAAAAGATAATTATTTTCATAATCAAGAAATTTTAATGATATAAAAATTACAAAGTATCAACAAAGTGTTTTTATTAAAAAACATATTAGGCCTTAAAATATTAAGATTAGCGTAAAACTTTTCCGACTTAAAAATATAATTATTATGTCAATTCGTCGACAAATCATATATATAATTGTCATTATGACATATAGATTGTAGGTGGAATAAAATGTGATAGACAAATTAAATGTTATATTTGCCGTGTTAAATGAAAACCCTTAAAACGCCATTAAAAAATATATGGAATATCTAATCTGTTTTACAGGTTTTTTGAACTAGCTAGAATTAAAAAAATAGAGAAAATATGTTTGGTTTTATAAAAAAACTATTCGGGAATAAATATGAACGTGACATTAAAGCGATCATGCCTATTGTTGATAAAATAAAAGAAGAGTATGAGCTGTTAGATGATATCTCTAATGATGAGTTACGTAACAAAACTTTGGGTTTTAGACAAATAATTGCTGAACACCTAAAACCTATAGATGATGAAATTGATGAACTTCAGGAGGAAGTAGATGCAGAAGCTGATATTTTTAAGAAACAGGAGTTGTTTGCTGAAATTGATAAGCTGAAAAAAGAAAGAGATGAGGATCTTGAAGATGTTCTCAATGAAATTTTACCAGAGGCATTTGCAGTTGTCAAGGAAACAGCAAGGCGCTTTACAGAAAATGAAGTGCTCGAAGTTACAGCAACTGATTTTGATCGTGAGCTTGCTGCTAAACAGGCAAAAGGTGAGCACCCCTTTGTAACAATAGAAGGAGATAAAGCCTATTGGAAAAACTCCTGGATAGCAGGAGGAACACGCGTCACTTGGAACATGATACATTATGATGTTCAATTAGTAGGTGGTATTGTATTGCATCAGGGTAAAATTGCTGAAATGGCTACCGGAGAAGGTAAAACACTGGTGTCAACACTTCCTGCTTATTTGAATGGCCTTTCTGGAGAAGGTGTACATCTGATAACTGTAAATGATTACCTAGCTAAGAGGGATGCAGAATGGATGGCCCCAATACATAATTTCTTGTTTTTAACAGTTTCGTGTATTGATAAATATAAACCTCATTCCAAAGGTAGAAAAGCAGCATATAGAACGGATATTACATATGGAACTAATAATGAGTTCGGGTTTGACTATTTAAGGGATAATATGTCCCATAAACCAGATGAAATTGTTCAACGAAAATTTCATTTTACAATGATTGATGAGGTTGATTCTGTTTTAATTGATGATGCAAGAACACCATTAATTATTTCAGGGCCAACTGCACAGGATAATCGAGAAGATTTATTTGTTAGTTTAAAACCTGCGGTTCAACATTTAGAGGCTGTTCAGAGAAAACTTGTAGGCGAATTGTTACGGGATGCAAAGAAACTTATAAAAGAAGGGAATGTAAGTGCCGAAGAAGGAGGTGGAGGGTTAGCACTTTTCCGTGCATATAGAGGTTTACCTAAACATCGTGCACTCATTAAATTTTTGAGTGAACCTGGAATGATGACAGTAATGCAAAAAACTGAAAATTTCTATATGCAAGAACAATCTAAGCATATGCCCAAGGCTGATGCTGAATTGTATTTCGTTATTGAAGAAAAAAATAGATCTGTTGAGTTAACAGACAAAGGACGTATGCTTTTGGGTAAAGGTGCTGGAGATGAAGGTCTTTTTGTTATGGATGATATTGGCGGAATTTTAGGTGAGATCGACCAAAAAGAAGGGATTAGTCAAGAAGACGTAGTAAAACAAAAAGATGAAGCATTGCATGCTTTTCAGGTTAAAAATGAAAGATTACATGCTTTAAGACAATTACTAAAGGCTTATACTTTGTTTCATAGAGAAGATGAATATGTAGTTATCAATAATCAGGTTAAAATTGTTGATGAACAAACTGGCCGTATGATGGAAGGGCGGCGTTTTTCGGATGGGCTACACCAGGCTTTAGAGGCAAAAGAAAATGTAAAGATTGAGAAAACAACTCAAACATATGCTACTATAACGTTGCAAAATTTCTTTAGAATGTACCATAAGCTAGCAGGAATGACTGGTACTGCTGAAACTGAAGCTCAAGAACTTTGGGATATCTACAAATTAGATGTGGTTGTTATTCCAACTAATAAGCCTATTATTCGCGATGACAGAAATGATTTAATCTATAAAACTGAACGTGAGAAAATTAATGCTATAATAGATGATATTGTTGATTTGACACAAGGAGGGCAACCTGTATTAGTAGGTACTACTTCTGTGCAACAGTCTGAAATGTTGAGCAGGTTGCTTAATTTACGCAAGTTGGATCATAATGTATTGAATGCCAAACAACATGCTCGAGAAGCGGATGTTGTTGCTGAAGCAGGTAGAAAAGGACAGGTTACAATAGCTACTAACATGGCCGGCCGGGGTACAGATATCAAAATTAATGAAGAAGTGAAAGAGGCTGGTGGTTTGGCTATTATAGGTACTGAAAGACATGATTCAAGAAGGGTTGATAGACAGTTACGTGGTCGTTCAGGTCGTCAGGGTGATGTCGGGGCCTCTCAGTTTTATGTTTCTTTAGAGGATAAATTAATGCGTCTTTTTGGTTCTGAGAGGATATCTAAGTTAATGGATACTATGGGTCATAAAGAAGGAGAAGCGCTACAACACAAAATGATAACCAATGCAATAGAACGTGCACAAAAGAAAGTTGAAGAAAATAATTTTGGAGTTAGAAAACGGCTCCTTGAATATGATGATGTAATGAATATTCAACGGGAAGCAATTTACCAAAAACGAAATAATGCCCTTTATGGTGAAAGATTAGCTATTGATTTAAATGATATGTTTGATGGAGTAGCATCTTCTTTGATTAATGAACATAAACATACCAACGATTATAAAGAGTTTACTCAAAATGTTATCCGATATTTTGGTATTGAAACCAATATTACTGAAGAAGAATTTAGGAATGAAGAAGATTATAATAAATTGACAGACAAATTGTATTTTCAAGCAAGAAAATATTATGATGGCAAATTTTCTGCAATTGCTCAACGTGTTATGCCTATTATTAATAGAGTTTATCACGACCCTAGTACTAATTATCTTAAAATTGGCATTCCATTTACCGATGGGAATAAGGGAATGGAAGTTGGGGCTGACTTAAAAGATGCTATAGAAACTAGTGGAAAGTCACTTGTAAATGATATAGAAAAATCTATAACCTTGGGTTTAATTGATAATGCTTGGAAAGAACATCTCAGAGACATGGATGAGCTCAAAGATCAAACACAGTCTGCTTCTTTTGAGCAAAAAGACCCCTTGGTTATCTATAAAATTCAAGCATATAAGTTATTTGAATTGTTTATGGACAGGATTAATAAAGAGGTAACTAGCTTTTTATTCAAGGGAGCAATCCCATTAAATGAGTCACAGGATGTTCAAGCAGCTCAGGAAATTGAAATCGATAATGAACATCTGAAAACAAATATTGATCAGCAGAAGGAAATGGAAGAGATGCAACGGAAAGCGGCTGCAAATGCTAATAATACTCAAATCCTTGAAAAGCCCAAAACTTACAAACGTGAAACAGCTAAAGTAAAACGAAATGACCCGTGTCCATGTGGGAGTGGTAAGAAATACAAGCAATGTCATGGTAAAAAGTAAATATCATTTTGTGAAAGTAGTTGTTTAAGTGTTTTTATTTTTAGATCCTAATTTTATATATTTTAGTGATTCTACAGATTTCTTTTCTCATCCATTATATAATTGTATAGAAGTGTTTACTCCTTTCTATTTAATGTATTAAAATCATTTTTAACACATTAAATTTTTCTTGCTGAATAAGTATGTTTTTCCTGAAAAGTTTAAATTTCATCTGGAATTCAATTTTTATTAAAAATAATTTTAATAAGCTGAACCCTATTATTAATCATTGTTTCATCGAATTTCTATGATCCTGAAATCATGTTTAAAATAAATTTGGCACGTATTTGGGACTGTATAGAGAGAAGATACAAATGCCAACACCGCAATTGGATCTATAAACACTATTTAAAGGACTATATTATTTAGTCCCCCAAACGTAAAAACACAGCTTATGAAAAAGTATGACACAACTTCTAAAAAAGAAGAAAAGAATAGAAAGAAAGGATTGATGATAACAGCTTTTGTGCACCTTTCAATTATTTCTCTTGCCTTTTTTCCACTAATGAGTGCTGCACCAAATATAGAAACGGAAGAAAATACAATTCAGTATGTAGAGTTAAGTGATGCTGTTATTGATAATCTAGATTTTGTTGTAAACGCAGAAGATCAAATTAGGGAAAATGAATCTAATGATGAAAGTAAAACAACGGAAGAAAATACAAAGCAAGAACCAGTTCCAGTTCCTGAACCTCAACCAGAAACAATTCCTTTGGAAACAATTGAAGAAGAAGATAGTGAGGTTATTACATCAAGTGATAATACTAAAGCTACGGATGTAAAAACGAATGATGAAATAATGGAAGAAACTACTCTAGATCCAAACCTAAGTGCATCAAATACAGGTGGTGTTTCTTCAGATGAAAATGTGTCTGGCGGTACTACCAATAACAATACTAATGTTTCAGGTGATGGCGGGAATGATGATAATTTGCAAGAGGGAGTTTTTGGCCGTAAGGTTATGAAAAGGCCAAACATTAAAGGTTTGACAAAAGAAAAAGGGAAAGTAGCCATAAAAGTATGCATCAGCCAAGAAGGTACTGTGATAGCGAGTAAGTATTTGCCCAAATTTTCAACAATCAAGGATTCAAAACTTATAGCTGCTTCTATGCGTGCTGTTAGATACTATAAGTTTGATGTTGATTATGCTGCACCGAAAAGGCAGTGGGGAAAACTTACCTTCATTTTTGACATTTAATATTGGGTACTCGTAATTATTAAATTTTGATTTAGTTACATATTTAAAAATAATAAAACCCGTAGGTGACATAGTGCTTACGGGTTTTTTAATGAGGGCTATATTTTTTTAAAATACGCCATACCTGAACTTTTCGAAAATTAATATCCATATTTTTTTTTCCAATTATCTTTTAGGTAGTTTCTTAGTCCTTCTTCTCGTTGATTACTTCCAGGATTATATAGTTTTGTCCCTTTAATCTCTTTAGGTAGGAATTCCTGAACAACAAAATTACCAGGAAAATCGTGAGCATATTTATATTCTTTTCCGTAATCTAACTTTTTCATCAATTTGGTGGGTGCATTTCGAAGACTGAGTGGGACAGAAAGATCTCCTGTTTGTTTTACAAGGGATTGCGCTTTATTTATAGCGATATAAGCTGAATTGCTTTTGGGAGAACAAGCTAAATATGTAGTGCATTGGGCTAGAATTATTCTGCTCTCAGGAAAGCCAATAATATTTACCGCCTGGAAAGTATTATTTGCCATTATCAGTGCAGTAGGATTTGCATTTCCAATGTCTTCAGAAGCTAAAATTATTAGTCTTCTAGCAATGAATTTCACATCTTCACCTCCTTCTATCATCCTGGCTAACCAATAGACAGCAGCATTAGGATCAGAACCTCTTATTGATTTTATGAAAGCTGAAATAATATCATAGTGTTGTTCACCTGTTTTGTCATAACGCACAGTATTTTGTTGAACTTTTGACATAACAAGATCATTGGTTACAATTATTTTATTGTTCTCATCAGAAGAACATATAAGTTCAAAAATATTTAGTAATTTCCTTGCATCACCACTTGACAATCTCAGTAATGCATCTGTTTCATCTAGTATAATTTCCTTTTTTGAAAGTAAGCTATCCGTTTCTTTTGCATTTATTAATAATTGCACTAAATCGTCTTTCTCAAGGCTATTAAGGGTATAAATTTGACATCTGGATAAAAGAGCAGGGATTACTTCAAAGCTAGGATTTTCAGTAGTTGCACCAATAAGTGTTACTAGACCTTTTTCAACTGCACCAAGTAAAGCATCTTGTTGGGATTTGCTAAACCTGTGTATTTCATCAATAAATAATATTGGACGCTTTTGAATAGTGAATAAACCATGGTTTTCTTTTGCTTTGTTTATCACCTCCCTAACATCTTTAACACCCGCATTAATGGCCGATAAACTATAAAATGGTCGTTTTGAATTTTCTGCTATTATATATGCTAGTGTTGTTTTCCCAGTACCAGGTGGGCCCCAAAAAATCAAAGATGGAATGCGTTCTGATTGGATAGCTTCAGTAAGTGCACCACCTTCACCAATCAAATGTTTTTGACTGATATAATCTTTTAGAGATTTTGGACGCATTCGTTCAGCAAGAGGTTCATTGTTATTTATCATAAAATTTTTTATTTCTATAGGAGGTATAAATTATAATTCAATATATAAATTTAGATATAAAAAGGTTCCAAAGTGTAAGAAATGCCTTTTAATTATAATAACTTTAGAATATGGCTGAAGTAGTTCATCATATCTTTGGATTTTAGTACCATATAATTTTTTAATTTTATAGTAGATTAAATTAATTATTGTTTTTTTCTAGAGTTATGTATCTTTGTAAAACTAATTTAGGCTTAACGAAATTTTAATAGATTTTTTAATATAAAACTGATTAGAACTGATGAAAAAGGCAATAATTAAAAGCAGTAAAGGAGATATGGTCGTTCATTTTTTTACTGAGGATGCTCCGAATACTGTTGCAAATTTTGTTAAATTAAGTAAACAGGGATTTTATGACGGATTAACTTTTCATAGAGTAATTCCTGATTTTGTTGTTCAGGGAGGATGTCCTGACGGGACAGGCGCGGGCGGTCCGGGCTATTCCATTGATTGTGAACTTGATGGTGAAAATCAGTTTCATGACAAAGGTGTATTGTCAATGGCACATGCTGGAAGGAATACTGGAGGCTCACAGTTTTTTATATGCCATAGTAGAAATAATACGGCTCATCTTGATAGGAATCATACTTGTTTTGGTAAGGTAGTAGAAGGGCTTGATGTTATTGATGAGATAAGACAAGGAGATCAAATACTTAGTATTACTGTAGAAGATTAGTAATGTGATTTTTCTATGTAAGCTCCGTAATAGAAAAACTTAAACTTGCCCAGCTATTATAACCCTGTCAATCCAGTCTGTACCAAAGGCATAGGGCATAAACGCCAAGGAATCCATAGGTTTCGTAATAATGAGGTTGGCCAATTTTCCTTTGCTAATGCTTCCCACTTTATCTGATAATTCCATAGCATAAGCTCCGTTAACCGTAGCAGCATTGATAGCTTCTTCTGGTAGCATCTTCATCTTAATACATGCAAGAGAAAGAACAAATGGTATTTTACCTGATGGTGTTGAACCAGGATTATAATCAGTTGCCAGAGCAACAGCCATACCTGCATCAATCATTTTTCGTGCTTTAGGATAATTATCATTGAGAAAGAATGGGGCAGAGGGTAAAAGTGTTGCCATAGTTGATGATTTAAGAAGGCAGGCAATTTCATCATCATTAATTACTTCCAGATGGTCAACAGATATAGCATTGTGTGCAACACATGCTTGTATCCCCCCCATGCAATTAAATTGATTTGTATGAACCTTAGGTTTTAAGCCATATTGTGCACCTGCTTTCATGAGCTTTTCTGTCTCAGCAACTGAAAATGCAACTTTTTCACAAAATACATCAATATAATCTGCAAGTCCTTCTGCTGCTATTCTTGGCAGCATTTCATTAATAATTAAATCTATATATCCAGCCCGGTTTTTTTTATATTTCAATGGTAATGCATGTGCGCCAAGAAAAGAAGCCTTAATAGGCATTTTAGTCATGTTTTTGAGTTTCTGAATTACTCTGAGCATTTTAAGTTCAGCATCAACTGTTAGACCATATCCGCTTTTGATTTCTATTGCACCTGTTCCAAAGCTTTGGACTTCAATCAATCGATTGTAAGCTGATTCAAGTAGCAGTTCTTCAGAAGTTTCTTGTAGTTTTTTTGCAGAATTTAGAATGCCCCCTCCCTTTTGAGCAATATCTTCATATGAAGCTCCTTGGATTTTATCGATAAATTCGCCTTCTCTTGTAGCAGCAAAAATTAGGTGTGTATGTGAATCACACCATGTCGGTAAAACAAAAGAATCTTTTGCAGATATTCTTTTATCAAAGTTGCTTTCAGGGACTTTTGACATAGGTCCATAGTCAAAAATAATTTCATCATCGATAATGACATAAGCATCTTTAATAATCGGTAATGAACTCATTTCTGCTCCCTGAACTTTATTTACAGGCGTATTCGTTGCAAGAATCAATTCTTTTATATTACAGATTAATGTTCTCATGAATACTTTTTTTACATATAAAAAAGATTGTCTAATTGAATTATAGATTGGCAGTTAATAATAAAAAAGACCTTAGGATCTATGCAGATAGAGACTAAGGTCTTATAATTTTTTAATGACTTTATTTAGCCCATAACCCTTAAATCTTTTATCAGTCCATCAGTTTTATCTTTCCGCAAATCATTTCTGAAATTAGAAGCTGTTTTTTTGTCATTGAAAACTCCAAGAATCAATTTGTATACAGTAGATCCATTATGCTCGTCAATGTGAATTAGGGTCTTTTTTTTATATTTTCTGTTGAATGTTTCTGCTTGTTCAAGAACATTTTTATAGGCACTAAAAACACCAACTTGAACACCATATCCTTCAGAGAGTTGTTTGTTAACACTTATTTCGTATAATCCCATGCCAGTTGGCTGTAAGACTTCTTCAAGGTCAGCAGATTTAAACCCTCCATTTGAAAATTTATTGGTATTTGATTGGTATGTTGATCGTGGTTTAGCCATAGGTTTGTCAGCGGCAATAGGCTGTGGTGTTACAGATGGAGTTTTTTCTATGGCTTTTATTAATTTGAATTCAGAAATTAAATCAGATGCAGTTTGGTAACCTATGAGACGTTTAACAAGGTTTCCTTGAACATCAAAAATTAACATTGTTGGCAATGCCTCAACTTCATATTGCTGTGACCACATTACACCATCAAAATCCTGAACATCGACTCGTAATGCAATTACATTTTCATCCATATAATCAGCTAGCTTTTCATTCATATATGTGCTTTCATCCATTTTTCTACACGTAGCACAGTAGCTTGCATCAAAATCTACAAAATATAATTTATTTTCTGATAATGCTCTTTTTTTTGATGAGTCCCAATCTGTATGTAAAAATTCAACAGATGTTGAGGTGGGCTTAAAGGCCATTAATATTAGTAAGACTATAGTTGTTGTAAAATGAAAAAGCGGTCGTGTCATTAATGAAAAGTTAATAGGTTATTGAAAGTGGTAAGTTTAATATATTTCTGCAAAATGGTTTTTATTTGAGAACATAAAAAAGCAACGGACCTTATGTATTAACTAACTGTTTGTTTAACGGGCTTAGTATAAAAAGGATACAAAAATCAATATATTAATTATTATTGTGAAAATGAAAAAGCCCCGCAATAAAAATTGACAGGGCTTTAACTTAATTTATGAATCTAGATTAGATTGTTACCGTCATAGAGATGTCCATTAGGTTTAAAAACTCATCGGTTCTTGATCTAATAGCTTCTTCGTCAATTATTTTTAGATTATTTGGGCCAAATTCTTCTACACAAAAAGAAGCAACAACTGATCCGAAAACTAATGCACGTTTCATGTTTTCAAAAGAAAAATCATCAGTTTTTGCTAAAAATCCTATAAATCCACCTGCAAAAGAGTCACCAGCGCCAGTTGGGTCAAATACTTCTTCAAGTGGTAATGCAGGAACATAGAACATGCCTTCTTGATGGAACAAAAGAGCACCATGTTCTCCCTTTTTGATTATTAAATGGGTAGGGCCCATTTGTAGAATTACTTGAGCAGCCTTGACTAACGAATATTCACCTGAAAGTTGACGAGCCTCTTCATCGTTAATGGTTAAAACATCAACATCTTTAACAACTGATTTGAGTTCCTCCATGGCAATGTCCATCCAGAAATTCATAGTATCCATTACTACTAGTTTTGGTCGGGAAGTTAATTGATCCAACACGCTTTTTTGAACAGCTGGAGCAAAATTACCCAACATTAGGTAATCTACATTCTTTGCAGATTCAGGAAGAATGGGGGAATAATTTTCTAAAACATTTAATTCAGTTGCCAAAGTGTCACGCGAATTCATGTTGTTGTGGTAACGTCCTGCCCAAAAGAAAGATTTTTCTCCTTTTCTAATTTCAAGTCCATCAAGATTTACACCACGTTTTTGTAATTCCGTGAGTTCTTCGGAAGGAAAATCATCTCCTATTACAGAGACCAACTTTATATCATTATAGAAATGCGAACTTGCCAATGCGACATATGTTCCTGCGCCTCCGATAATTCTATCCGCCTTGCCAAAAGGTGTTTCTATAGTATCAAATGCCACTGTACCTAAAACTAATAAGCTCATATTAGAATGATTTATATTGTGAAAAATATTAAAATATCAATAAACTGTGAATGCACACAACATATTTAATTTTTGGTTGTTTAAAATCACGCACAAAAATAGTAAACTCTACTCATTCCCAGTTAATTTTTAGTGTTTTTATATGTTATTATGAGATGTTTTGTAATAATTTCATTAGAATAGGAATATTCGATATGTTACCAGTAGCCTTTCTGCGCATATTTATCTTTTTGGAGTTAATTTTATTTTAATCAAAATGTTTATGGAAAGTTTTGGAAATAAAAAATCTCGATGTATATTTGCATCGCTATTTTAGAGTAAAGCCTTCATAGCTCAGTTGGTTAGAGCATCTGACTGTTAATCAGAGGGTCACTGGTTCGAGTCCAGTTGAGGGCGCAAAAGGGATTGCCTTTATTTTTGGGAATCCCTTTTTTTACTCTTATTTAGTGTTTTATTTTTAACATCTGCTCTGGTAGAGTTGCTTTTGTGTTAAAATATATGTAGTTTTGTTGTTCCACTAAATAAAAAATTATACAAAATATATAAATAAGATCAAATGTTAGTTATTAATGTAAAAGATGGTGAATCCATTGACAGAGCTTTAAGAAGATATAAGAACAAACACAAGAAAGTGCAATTAATGAAGCAACTGCGTGCTAGAAAACATTTCACAAAACCTTCTGTATCACGTAGAGATGAAGTTCTTAAAGCGAAGTATATTTCTATAAAGCAAAAAGAAATTGAAGGATAAGCTTTCTCCTTTTATTCTTTTCTGTTTGTACCCCAGCTTTTATTAATTAAGCGATATAAAAAGGATTTGCTCTATAGAGCAAATCCTTTTTGTGATTTTTTAATCTAATAATATATCTATTTTAGACAACTGTTCGTTTTATTTAGAACTCAGAAGTAAAATAAAATGAAAGCTCCGGATAATCTGTTTGAGCAGTTTGAAGCATCCACTTGGATTCAGCTAAATATACATCTCTGTTTTCTTTGTCTTTTGCCATATAGTTTGCCTTTTTTCGTATAAATTCAGCTAGCTTTTCTTTGTTTTCGCTTGTTATCCAGCAAGCCTTGTAAAGTTGAATTGGAGAATAAATGCAAGAAGCAGTATATTCATGTTTTAACCTATACTGTAATACTTCAAATTGAAGCTGCCCAACAGTCCCAATAATTTTTCTGTTATTTGAGTTTTTAGTAAATAATTGTGCAACACCTTCATCCATAAGCTGGTTAATGCCTTTCGCTAATTGTTTTGATTTCATGGGATCAGCATTTTCAATGTATTTAAATAGTTCTGGAGAAAAACTAGGAATACCTTTGAAATGTAATATTTCACCTTCAGTAAGAGTATCACCGATTTTGAAATTCCCAGAATCGTAAAGTCCAACAATATCGCCAGGATATGCATTGTCCACTACTTCTTTTTTTGAAGCCATAAAACTAGTTGGATTTGAAAATTTTATTTTTTTCTCTTTACGAATGTGCAGGTAATTAGTGTTTCGCTTAAAAATGCCCGAACAAACTCTCAAAAATGCAATTCTGTCCCGGTGCCTTGGATCCATATTTGCATGTATCTTAAATACAAAGCCTGAAAATTTATTTTCATATGGGTTTATATTACGTTCTTCAGCAGAAAATTCAATAGGACTTGGGGCAATTTCAATAAAACAATCCAGTAGTTCTTTTACGCCGAAATTGTTGATCGCAGAACCAAAGAATACTGGAGAAAGCGCACCTTTTAGGTATTGTTCTTTGTCAAATTTAGGATAGACTTCGGTTATAGTTTCTATTTCATCCCTTAAAGTGTCAGCAGCATCTTGTTCTATATGTTCGACTAATCCCGGATTCATAATGTTATTAAATTCTAGAATATTCCCATATTTCGTGTTTGGTGCAAAAAGATTTAGTTGTTCTTTATATATATTATACACTCCTTTAAAATCTTGCCCCATGCCAATTGGCCAACTCAATGGGCAGGTAGTAAGCTTCATCTTTTCTTCAATCTCGTCTAGTAAATCAAATCCGTCTTTCCCTTCCCGGTCTAATTTGTTGACAAATACAATAACGGGTGTATTCCTCATCCTACATACCTCTACTAGCTTTTCTGTTTGTTCTTCAACACCTTTAGCAACATCAATAACTACAATAACGCTATCTACTGCAGTGAGTGTGCGATAAGTATCTTCAGCAAAATCTTTGTGCCCAGGAGTATCAAGAATATTAATATTGTAACCTTCATAATTGAAACCCATAACAGAAGTAGCAACAGAAATACCTCTCTGTTTTTCAATCTCCATAAAATCTGATGTTGTGGATTTTTTAATTTTGTTTGATTTTACGGCACCTGCTACTTGAATAGCGCCACCGAAAAGCAATAGTTTTTCTGTTAAAGTTGTTTTCCCTCCATCTGGATGAGCAATTACTGCAAAAGTTCTGCGTTTTTCAATTTCTTCTTTAAAGTTAGCCATTCGTTTTTTTAATAATTTCAATGTATTTTGTTTGGGAATTTCGCAAAAATACTGATTTTATACTGAAGTGCTAAGAAAAAAAGTGTTTTAAAATATTTCATTATTAGTAGTCAAGGTGATTTAATAGAAAAACTGCCTTTTAAAGTTATTTAGTTTTTTGTTATTACTTATACCGATTAATATATTTTATGAAAAAATTATACGCGCTTAATATTTTATTGTTTACTATTCTTTTTTTTGCAGGTATTCATTTAAATGAAGAAGAAAAAGCTTTTATTGCAGGGTTGCGTCCTCAAGGTGATAATTATGCATGGGCGAGCTTCGCTTTTGCAGCATGGGGTTTTTTATGCGCATTGTTTTCTGTAATTTTATCATATAAAACTATTAATAAATTCCGTTTAATTGCTATGGCTTATGGTTTGTTTTCATTAGGTGTTTCCATATGTGCTCTGATCATTTTACTAGGCTTTGAGCGGACTAGTATCCAAGAATCTTTAATTGTTTTCGGTCCTTATATTGTATTAGGAATGTTAATAAACTTTTATGTTTATTTAAATTGGAATTTAGATGTTTAAACTTGGAAAATTTAATTTTATATCACTCAAATAAAGAAACGTTTTTTTATTAATATACACTCTTTATTGAAGCTGAATAGAGGCCCTGTTAAATCCCAGTTCAAGGATAAATTATTAATTTGGTCTTTGTATATTTTCATTATTTTTATTTTCTTTACTATTCAACTTTCTTGAAATAAAAAACTAAAAATGGCTTACTATCTGAAGTTAGGTAATAAATATGTTAAAAGGACCAAGAATAGAAGACTGGGTACCATTGGTGCTATATTAGGAACAAAAACTCAGGCGAAAACTTACAGCTCATTAAGTAATGCAAAAAAAGCAAAAACAGTTTATGAATATCAATACGAAGAATTTACAGACGAATTTGTAATTGCTGAACACAAATAGATAAGTCTTAAAATAGGCAATGAAACAGGTTTTTGTCTATTATGAAATCAATTCTAATTCCTTTTATTTGATGAGCTATTATAATTGTATAATGGGGGAATTACATAATACTAAATTGTTTTTTATGTTTCTCCAATACTATCATTGTTAACTCCTTATTTTGTTAAAACTTTCTGAATTTTTGTATGATAGACGATATTATACCGTTGTTTACAAAATTGACAGGCATAAGCCGTGGAGTCCCTGTTGAAAAACTATATTCAAAATACAAAACTAAACAATCTGCTATTTTGGAACTTGAAGCTATGCCTTTGCATTATCGAGTAACAGGAAATGGCCCTAATTTGCTACTGGTACATGGTGTTACTAGTTCTTTACACACCTGGAGTGGTTGGCACAAATATTTATCTAATCATTTTAGAGTTATTTCTTTTGATGTACCTAGTTTTGGATTAACAGGACCTAACCCCAAAAAAGATTATAGCCTTGAAATGTATATGCGAATCATCGATAAATTGTTAGATCACCTCAATGTTACAAAGGCTTATATGGCAGGGAATTCATTTGGTGGGTTGTTAACATGGAATTATGCTATTCATAATCCTGATAGAATAATTAAAATAGCACTTTTAAATCCAGCAGGAATTAATTCTAAAAGAGAGAATATAAAGGGTTTGGGCTTCAAAGTCTTTTTGAATCCAATTACAAAGTTTTTTGCCCATCGCTTTACTCCTAAGTTGTTATTGAGCTTTTTTCTTCGTAAAGTTTATGGAGATTCTTCTAAAGTGACCGCTGAATTAGTGACTACTTATCATCATATGCTTTTACGTAAAGGGAATCGTGAAGCGTTTAGTCATGTTTTGGCAAAAACTTTATTACATGGCAGGGATAATTGCATTAGAATCAAAGAAGTTAAATTGCCAACATTTATTATCTGGGGAAATAAAGATAGAATAATTCCCATAACACACGGTGCTCTTTTTGAAAAGCTAATAATAGGGTCTACTTTAAAGGTTTACAATGGTGTCGGGCATGTTCCTATGGAAGAAATCCCAAAAACTTCTTCAGAAGATGTTAAAAATTTCTTTATTGGTAAACAGGGAAATTGAAGAAGATAAAAGAATGAAAACTTCAATATTTTCAATTCAATTTTAAATAGATACCGCTATTAATTTTGATTGAATTTCTTCGAGATTAAGAAGAAACTAAAGGGGAGATTAGGAGGAATCTTCCCTTTTTTGTGTCTTATAGTTACTCTTATATAATATTAAAAAAGGTATAAAAAACAATATCGGTTTTTAGTGGAAATTAATAAAGTAATGTTGGGGTCAATTTACTTTGTCCTTTTCTACAACATCTCCATTAGTTGTATCATTTTCATCCGATACTTGGTCCTCATTTCCTGTAATCTCCTCAGAGATATTCTGTGAAGTATCTTTTTGTTCATTGTCCTCAACATCAACGATTTCATTCGTTATATTATCTTCTTCCAACAATTCGCTATCATTTTCAGACGATAATATTTCTTCAGTATTTTCTTTATTTATACTGTTTTCGTTAACAGATTCAGATTTTGAATTTATTTCTTTTTGAATCAATTCAGGATTCTCTAGGTTAATAGAAGTTTCTTCATTTTTCTTTTCTTCAGCAAGGGCTAGCTTTTCTTCTATTGTTAGTTGTTTATCAGATGTTGTTATTGTTTCTGGAGTATATATATCCTCTTCATCAGTAGTAGATTTAGTGGTATCTTCTTTGAGCTCTTGTTGGTTCTTTTTCTTTTTTTCAGAAAGTTTGTTTTCCGCTTTATCGTATTCTTTTAAATTAAATTTTTTCAATGGATTAGCTGTCATTTTAATGTAATCTGCCCTTAGTTTTGTACTATCAATAGCAAGGTATAGGGCTTGACGAAAAGATTGAGGGTCAGCTAGATTATTACCTGCAATATCATAACCAGTTCCGTGGTCAGGCGAAGTCCTTATTATTGGCAAACCTGCTGTAAAATTAACGCCATTACCAAATGATAGTGTTTTGAATGGAACTAAACCTTGGTCGTGGTACATAGCAAGGATACCATCAAAATTCTTATGGTTGTCAGAGCCAAAAAAACCATCAGCTGCATATGGTCCTATAGCTAAAATACCAAGTTTCTTTGCCTCTTCGATCGCAGGCATTATGATATTCGATTCTTCGTCTCCAAGAACACCCTCGTCTCCTGCGTGAGGGTTGAGACCAAGTATAGCAATTGCTGGCTTATCAATGCCAAAATCCATTCTGAGACTCTGGTCCATTAGTTGAATTTTTTCTAAAATTAATTCCTGTGTTATATTCGATGTGATTTGGTTGACAGGTAAGTGATTTGTAACTAACCCAACACGTAATCCCTCGTGGACCATTAACATTAAATTTTGTTCAGCATCAAATTTTGTAGTGAGGTATTCTGTATGTCCAGGATATTCAAATCCACTTAATTGCATTGCTTTTTTGTTGATTGGGGCAGTAACCAATGCATCAATAAGTCCCGCTTTCAGGTCATTTGTGGCTTGTTCCAATGAAAAAGTTGCATACCTGCCTCCATCAATAGTACACTTGCCCAGAGTTATCTTGACATTTTCCATCCAGCAAGTAATTACATTCACAGCATTAGGTTTTATGGAATGTATGTTACTTGCATTGTGCAGAGATAATTCTTTTATATTTATTATGTTTTTATGGTAAGAAGCTACTTTAGCCGAACCATACAAAACAGGGGTGCAAAAGTTCAGTATTCGTTTGTCAGCTAATGTTTTTAGAATCACCTCTAAACCAATGCCGTTAATATCACCTATCGAAATGCCTATTTTTAATTTAGTTTTGCTCATATATTAATATTCAAGTATTTTGGTACTTGCTTATTTTGTCCAAATCGAACTTTGGAAGATTATGTTAAAAATGTGTAGAAGTAGTTAAGATTAAGGAAGCAATTAAAGTATTTATGTTTAAACATAATTTTAAAATCCCGAATTTTAACTTTCTTTCAATTATAGTAAGAAATTATATTTTAATACATCATACAAATTAAACTACAAAGGTACTGAAAAAAAGTGGAAAAATTTTATGCGTTGGTAGCCCTTAATATTTAAGAGAAATAATTTTAGTAAAAACATATCTTCTGGTATCTTAGTTTAGGATCGGTCTGCTAATATACATAATCTTATGAAAATGCCAAATAAGCTTAATTTATCTGAGATTTAACCATGTCTATAATCATTATTTGTTGTAATATGAAAGTTATTGATTTGCATTTTATTGACTGAAAGTACGCTTGATATGATCATTTCATTGTACTTTTGTAACAACAACGATAGAAATGAATATGATGAGAAATTGAATAATGATGAAAGCAAAAAAATCATTTGGGCAGCATTTTTTGAATAAAGAATCTATAGCTAAGGAAATAGCAGAGAGTCTGAGCTTAATAAGTCTATATAGTAGTATAGTAGAGGTTGGGCCGGGGAAAGGAGTTTTGACAAAGTATCTTATGGAATATAAAACGCACCAGCTGAAAGTTATAGAAGCTGACAGAGATATGGTGGAATACCTTGTAGAACATTACACAAATCTTATTCCCCACATTATAGCTGAGGACTTTTTAAAAGTTAATCTATCAGACTATTTTCAAGACCAATATGCTATAATAGGTAATTTCCCCTACAATATTTCTACTCAGATAGTGTTTAAGATGCTAGAAAACAAAGAGTTTATTCCTGAGCTTGTAGGTATGTTTCAAAAAGAAGTTGCAGAGCGTATAGTTTCTAAGCCTAATTGCAAAACTTATGGAATATTAAGTGTATTAGTACAGGCATTTTATGAAACTGAATATTTATTTACTGTGAGCCCTGAGAACTTCAACCCTCCTCCAAAAGTTCAATCTGCTGTAATACGCTTACGCAGAAAACAAGATTTTAAAAATTTAGGATGTGATGAAAAGCGTTTAAAAACTGTAGTTAAGGCTGCCTTTGGGATGAGAAGAAAAATGTTGAGGAACACAATGAAACAATTCATTAACAAAAATATTTTCATTGGTGATGCGTTATTTGAGAAGAGGCCTGAAAATCTTTCTGTCGAAGAGTTCATACACCTTACAAATCTGACTTTTAAGTATCCATCATCTTAATCCCATATGTTATCTCAACGCTATAACAAAGAGCAGTAAAAATTTAAAATTTGAGTACCTCTTCACATATATGTAATCAATATCCTAAATGTATGTATTATAAAGCTTTGTATTATTTTTGTTTTGTAACTGCTTAATATAGGTATTGTGCATAAGATTGTTTTGTGCATTTTATTATAGCTTTTTTCTACGAAAGTCTTAATTAATTTTATATTTGCTTACCATTCGCAATGGCGAAAGAGATGATTTACTTTGCTTTTTCAGAAAAGGAAACATGACTATTGAAAAACCCAAAGTGTTGATTACTGATTCAGTTCACAAAGTGCTTATTGAGGGTCTTTCAGATCTTGGATTCTCTTGTGACTATATGCCCTCCATTACGTTGAATGAAGTGCTTACTATTATACATAAATATGAAGGGATTGTTGTTAATAGTAAAATTATTGTAGACCGTTTATTTTTGGATAAGGCATTGAGATTAAAGTTCATTGGCAGGTTAGGTTCTGGTTTGGAAATTATTGACCTTAATTATGCCAGGAAAAAAAATGTTGTTGTACTTCGTTCTCCTGATGGCAACTGTGATGCTGTTGCAGAGCATGTAATGGGAATGCTTCTGGCATTGGCAATTAATTTGAAAAATTCTGATGCTGAACTTAGAAATAAGATATGGAATAGAGAAAAAAATCGGGGATGGGAGGTAAAGAATAAAACGATAGGTATATTAGGGTTTGGCTATACCGGATCTGCATTTGCAAGACGTCTTGAAGGGTTTGGAGCTAATGTTTTAGCATATGATAAATACAAAAGTAATTATGCGACTGATTATCCATATGTAAAAGAAACAACTATCGAGCAAATATTTAATAAAGTCGATGTTTTAAGTTTGCATTTGCCAAGTACTGAAGAAACAAAAGGGCTTGTTGATTCTAAGTTTTTTGAAAAATTTGCTAAACCAATAGTTTTAATCAATAGTTCGAGAGGTAATATTGTTTGTACTGCGGACTTGCTTGATGCATTAGATTCTGGTCTCGTGTCTGGAGCATGTCTGGATGTATTTGAAAATGAAAAGGCTGATACTTATACAGATAAGGAGGAATTTCTTTATAAAAATTTGTTTAGAAGAGATAATGTGTTGCTGACACCACATGTTGCTGGATGGACTGTAGAATCTAAAGAAAGATTAGCTAAATTGTTGCTTGATAGAATTAGGAAGCTATAGGCTTGGAATTGTCGGATATAGATTATACTTTTGTTTGTCTATGAAAGATAGGCATTAATGCTAAAATTAATAAAAATCCTTGATTAGGAAGGCATCTAATTCTTGAATCTCTTTATAGTTCTATTTCTAAAAAGGAATTCTATAAAGTTCGTTTCTATGGTTAAATAATTCGGTTTTTTGTTTTTTTTTTAGTATTTTATGTTGCAATCCTAAAAAGATTACATTCTTGCTTTTTTAAGTTATTTTTAATTAAAAATGGGTGGGGACTCATTGGTTTTTGTAAAAAAGCAGTCAAATAGCATCTTAATAATGCTTAAAATTTGAAAAAATCTTAATTATTCTGCAAGTTTAAAATTTGAAATTTCTTGATTGGAAGTTGTGGTCAGCTTCTGACATTCTAATAAGATAGATGAAATAACGTTATATTTTTTAACTTTTTTAAAGTTCTTATGATTATGGTTCGTTACATAATTTTATTCACTCTACTAGTTCTAGCAAGTTGTACTTTATTTGCTCAGACAACCGGTAGTTTACAAGGGAAGGTTATTGATGTTGGAAACGACGAAGGACTTCCATTTGCAAATATAGTTATAGAAAAAGAAGGAACGCAAATCTCGGGAACACAGACCGATTTTGACGGAAATTATAATTTCTCTAATATTGAGGCAGGGACATATGATCTCGTTGTATCCTATGTCGGTTTTCCTACTGTAAAAACAGAAGGTGTTGTCATAAAACTAGGTAAAGTAGTTCGTTTCGATGTAGAAATGGAAGAAGGAACTGATTTACTGGTAGATAGTACTGGAAAGTCTATTGAAATTGTTGTAAGGGGTTATCGAATTCCTCTTATAGAACAAGATGCAACTTCAGGAGGGCAGACGCTAGGCTCGGAAGATATCAAAAACCTTGCAACACGTAATGTAAATAGTATAGTTGCTACAACAGCAGGTGTTAACCAAACCGATGAAGGTGAGGCCTTAAACTCCAATGGTAGTCGTAGTTCTAGTAATGATACCTATATAGATGGGGTTCGTGTAATTGGTAATTTTGGTATTCCAGAAACAGAAATTGATCAGGTTCAAATTATAACATCTGGTATTCCTGCAGAATTTGGAGATGCTACTGGTGCGATTACCAACATCATTACTAAAGGGCCTTCCTCAAAATTCACGGTAGGAATTCGTGCTGAAACCTCTCAATATTTAGATGAGTTTGGTGCAAGTCGTGTCGATGCATATCTTTCTGGGCCAATCATCGCTAAGCCGATGATTAATGCTCTCGGAGATACTTTAAAGAAGGATGGTAAAGTTAGAAAAACTACTTTGTTAGGGTATCGTTTTTCTGGTTTTTACAACACAACTCTTGATAATCGACCATCGGCTTTAGGTTCTTATAAACTAAAAGATGATAAATTAGACGAAATACTTGCCAATCCATTGGTAGAAAATCCAAGTGGCCTAGGTACTGTTTATGCTGCTGATTTTTTAACTGTTGATGATCTTGAAGCTACGGGTGTTCGTCCTAATGCCCGTGAATCCTATGGTGTATTTACTGGCAAATTAGATTTTAAACCCAATAAAGATTTTTATATAGTTCTTGGAGGAAATGGACAATTCAACTGGGGTAAGGAAGCTGCAACCTCAAATAGGATATTTAATTCTCAGTTTAATCGTGATTATCAATCAAATACCTGGCGTGTAACGGGCCGGTTCAGACATACTGTAAGTTCTACACAACCAGGTGGTGATGACGAGGAAGAAGGAGATTCAACAAAAACACAATCTGTTTTTCAAAATTTCAGCTACGAGTTACAAGGAGATTATACGCAGACCAATTATTCTGTAGAGGATCCAAGATATAAAGATCGTGTTTGGGAATATGGTTATGTTGGAAAATTTAATCAGAGTAGACAACCTGTATTCTTCCCCATTGATTCTGTATTTATAACCAATACAGTTGGTGATACAATTGGTGTTGATGTTCAAACTGGACATGGTGCGTTTTTTAACTCATATGATTCTTATGAGCCGAATACAGATATAAATCCGGGACTAGCTTCATATAATAACTTGATAGATACCGATCTTATAGGTCAAGGAAGCTCGACTAGTTTTGGTGGTCAGACTTTTAATTTTGGCGGATTACCACTTGATGCCATGGAAGTAATTAATGGATTAAATTCAGGTGCTAGAACGAGTACTTATGGCTTATATAATTCACCACATTATTCTGGAGGAAGTGGAGGTCCTGGTTTTGGAAAAAGCAATAGCACACAGGTTCGTGCAAATGTAAGAGCAAATTTTGACCTTGTAATGGGACAAAAGTCTGGAAATCCTGTAAGACATTCAATTTTGATGGGAGGAACCTTTGAACAAAGAGTTAGTCGTTCATATTCACTTTCACCTTATAGATTGTGGTTGTTAGCCAGACAAACTGTAAACAATCATATTTCGAATGCCACAGACCGCGAACGTCCTACCGGTGAGGTTTATTACGACCCTAATACGCAAAGACAATATGATCTTTATGAAGCATTAATTCGAGAAGATGAAAATGGTGTTGAAGTTGAAATGTCTCAATTTGCATCTAATCTACGTGCAAGCCTTGGTTTAGATAAAAGAGATTGGGTGTATACAGATGAAATGACACCAGATCAAATGGATTTGGCATGGTTTGAACCGACTACTTTAATAACAGGTAATAATCGTGTATTGAGTTATTATGGATACGATTATATGGGGAATCCTACAGGTACAGATATCGATTTCTTTTCGTTTTTTAATGAAACGCAAACCATGTCTGATGGACGAGTAGTTAAAACTAGACCAATTGCTCCAAACAAACCCATTTATGTCGCAGGGTTCATTCAGGATAAATTTACCTACAAGGATATTATCTGTAATATTGGAGTAAGGTTTGATAGTTATGATGCCAATACCAAGGTATTGAATGATCCTTATTCTATAACTGGTTATGAAACAGCCGCAGAGTTTGAATCAATTAATTCTCTTTATGCCGCTGGTCAATCTTCGAGTTATAGCAGACCTAGTTCTATAGGTGATGATTATGCAGTTTATGTTAATGATAACAATAAAGATGCAACTGTTGTGGGATATAGAGATGGTGAGCAGTGGTATAATTCACAAGGGATCTCTGTTAATAATCCAGGCGAGTTGGGGTCTACTATTTTACCAGCCTTAAAAGGTTTTGGCACGGCTCAAATTGATCCTCAAGGAGAGGAATATAGACCTGAAGATGCATTTCGCGATTTTTTACCTTCTCTGATAGTTATGCCAAGGATTGCATTTTCTTTTCCAATTTCTACTGAAGCTAATTTTTATGCTAATTATGATGTATTAGCAATGCGTCCACCTGATGGTGCTTTTGCTTCTCCATATACTTATTATAATTTTAAAGAATTGGTATCAGCAGGGTCTATTTTAGGTAATCCTAATTTGAAACCACAGCGTACAATTAACTATGAAGTTGGTTATCAACAAAAATTAACAGACTTTTCAAAATTCAAAGTTTCTATAATGTATAGAGAGGAAAGAGATTTGATACAAGTTAGAGAATATATCAACGCTTATCCAAGTACTTACAGTACGTATGGGAACAGTGACTTCTCAACTACAAAATCTTTTAAACTAGAGTATGATATGCGTGAAAACAAAAATTTGCGTATTCTGGCTAACTATACGCTTGCTTTTTCAGATGGTACTGGATCTAGTCCAACTTCTTCTACTGGGATAGCAGCAAGAGAATTAAAATATGTCTTCCCTTTAAGTTTCGATCAGAGGCATACCTTTTATTTAATGTTTGATTATCGTTTTAAAAGTGGTGATAAATATACCGGACCTAAGATTGGCAAGTTTGATATATTTGAAAACACAGGAGTTAATATTGCATTTAATGTAAATTCTGGTCGCCCTTATACAAGAAAGGAAATACCTGGAGGTATAGGTACCAGCTTTGATGATCGTATTACTGATGGAAGTATAAATGGTGCAAGGATGGATTGGAGTTTCCGGATTGATCTTAAGTTCGATAGAGATTTTGTTATAGGGAAAAAATCTAAGAACCCTATTCGTATAAATGTCTATTTACGGATTCAAAACTTGTTGAATACTCAAAACCCATTAAATGTTTATAGAGTAACAGGTTCGCCAACTGATGATGGTTTCTTAACTATGGCTGGCAGTCCAGGACCTGGATTTGCATCGTCTCAACCCGATTCTTATCAGATGTTATACGATTTAAGAATGAACAATCCATATAATATTTCAAGACCAAGGCGTATCTTCTTAGGGTTACAATTTAGTTTCTAATATTATAAATTATTAAAAGATTTACTGGAATATAATTCCAAAGCTGCTTCTTTAAGCATAAACTTTAAAAAGATGAATAAAATTAAATATTTATCAGTTCTTATGACATTTTTTCTTGCTCTTCCATATGTCATAGAAGCAAGAAATTTTGTTGGTGCTACAACTCAAAAACCAGTTGAGGGTGATTTCCGTGCCAATTGCATTGGATCTGTAGCGCAGAAAGATTTAGATATCAATAATGTTCGTTGTTTGTTGCGGGCTGGTGGTGATATGTGGTGGGATGGTGTTAATAATGCCAGATATATTGTTCCTAATGTTGATCCTGCCTCAGGGGAACTAGAAGTTTCATCGTTATTTGCCGGGGCAATTTGGCTTGGTGCTTATGATGATGGAGGAAACTTGATTTTAGCAGCACAAACATATCGATCCAGTGGTAATGATTACTGGACAGGACCATTAGATCCAGATCTGGGAACAGTCGAAAAATTAGATTGTGAAAGATGGGATAAACATTTTACAGTTTTTGGAGATGATATTTTATTACTACGCGGGGATTATTTAGACCCTCTTAATCCCGGAGTTCAAAACACACCATCTAAAGGTTTATTGGGATGGCCGGGCAAAGGGAATCCACATTTTTTAGCTATACACGGCTTTGATATTAGAGATTACAATCAGGATCTTGCACCTTTTATTGATGCAAATAATGATGGAATATATGATCCATATGATGGAGATCATCCAATTATTGAAGTAACGGGTTGTGAAAATTATACATACAACAATCCTGTTTTTGCCGATCAGATGACTTGGTGGGTTTATAATGATAATGGTAATTTACATGCTCAGAGTAATGGGCAATCTATGAAAATGGAGATTCAAGTTACTGCGTTTGGTTATAGAACCACAGATGCGATCAATAACCAAACTTTTTATAGATACAAACTTTTAAATAGAAATAAGTTGTCATTAAATGACACCTATTTTTCACTATGGTCTGATCCTGATTTGGGTTGTGCTAATGATGATTATATAGGTTGTGATACTGTAACTGGAATGGGTTATGTTTATAATCAGGATGCAAATGATGATAATCCATGTGGTACAGGAGGTTCTCCTGGCTATGGTGCTGATATCCCTGCTCTTGCTGTCGATTACTTTAGAGGACCGCTTGATTCTGCCGGAAAGCAAATAGGACTTTCTTCTTTTCAGTATCATATAAATAGTGGCTCTGATCCTAAAGGGGATCCTTCAAGTGCTTTAGGCTATTATCGATTGATTTCTGGTTTTTGGCCTAATGGAACACCGATTACTTTTGGAGGAGATGGGTATGATCCCAGTAATACGACGACTACGCCTACGCCATATGTATTTCCATCTTTTCCCGATGAATCGGGTGGTGGAGTGTGGTCTATGTGTAGTGAAAGTTTGTCTGGGTTAGATCAGCGATTCTTACATACCTCAGGTCCCTTTGTTCTTAAACCAGGAGCTACCAATGAAATGATTTCCGGAGTAGTTTGGGTCCCAAGTGTACCTGATTATCCTTGTCCAACTTTAAGTGGTTTGGTTGCAGCAGATGTTTTAGCACAAAATTTATTTGATAATTGTTTTAAGATCACAGATGGTCCTGATGCTCCATATATAGATATTGTAGAGATGGACAAAGAGTTGATACTGAATCTAAATTATAATGTTGAGCAAAACAATTATAAACTAGGATATTCTGAATCTCCTGCGGAGTTAAGACCTTTTGCCCCACTAGATACTACCTATGATTTTCAGGGTTATTTGGTATATCAGGTTAATGATCCTAATCTTTCTGTAACAGAATTAGATGATCTGGAAAAAGCACGCTTGATTTTTCAATGTGATGTAGATGATAATATTAGTAAAATTGCAAATTGGGATAATTTTAATGATGAGGAACTTGGGATAGATGTAAATGTTCCCACAGTAATGGTAGAAGGAGAAGACAAAGGAATTAAGCATACATTTAGAATTCTAGAGGATCAGTTTGCCCCAGGTGAAAAAGATCTTATCAATCATAAGCCATATTATTTTTGTGTAGTTGCCTATGCACATAATGAATATGAAAAATTTGATCCTATCGCCAATACTGGTCAGGCAAATGCTTACCTACAAGGTCGACGTAATTTCAGGATCTATACAGGTATACCCAGAATTAATGATTCAGAATACTCTGGTATGATTGTGAATTCTGATTATGGTGATCGTCCTATGGTAACACGTATAGATGGTAAAGGTGTTGGTTCCAAGCAATTTTTGGAGA
>JAKVCV010000029.1 GCA_022448945.1 Saprospiraceae bacterium | reverse complement strand
ATCCTGTTGCTGTTGTCGTAGTTTGATTATTTATATTCCATAAGTATGAATAAGGAGAAACACTTCCTGTGACATTTACATTTAATTGTCCGTCATTCCCACCAAAACAAGAAACATTTAAAGGGGTGAATGTAGGAGGGCTAAAGCCAGATGGTTCGTTTACT
Organism: Saprospiraceae bacterium; assembly: GCA_022448945.1. Lineage (GTDB taxonomy): Bacteria > Bacteroidota > Bacteroidia > Chitinophagales > Saprospiraceae > Aureispira. Next base: position 40,542 of record JAKVCV010000029.1, on the reverse strand, counting down.
TGAATACAGGTGTCTACTGAACAACCATTTGCATCTGTGGCGGTCACACAATGCAATCCAGTCAAAAGTCCTGTTGCTGTAGCAGTAGTTTGAGAACTTGTGTTCCATACATAGGTGAATCCACCTACGCCTCCGCTTACATTAATGCTTGCTGTACCATCAGAATAGCCATTACATGAAGCATCGGTAGTTCCAATTGTAAAGTTTAAAGCCGATGGTTCTGTAATTGTATAATTTTCTGTTATAGTGCAGCCATTACCATCAGTTACCGTTACCGTTTGAACCCCTGCTGTTCCAAATGGAGAACCAGGACTCGTAGTTGAAGTTGTAGACCCATTGCCCCAATCAAAGGTATAAGAAGGCGAGCCACCTGCTACAACAATTGTTGCAATGCCATCATCACCACCATTACAACTTATAGGTGTTGTTGTTATTGTGGCTGTCATTTGTGAAGGTTCTGATATTGTAACGGTTGTTATTTGAGAACATCCATTTGTATCACTCACTGTAGCTGTATAAATACCAATTGCAGCATTCAGGCCGGTGGCTAATGCTGTGGATTGTGCAGGCAGAGTGCTCCATACATAGGTATATGGTCCTGCTCCACCCGAACCTACTGCCGTAGCAGTACCATCAGAAGCACCACCACAAGAAGCATCTGTGCTGCTACTTGTTGCAGTAACTGAAGTGGGTTCACTAATCGTAATTGAGTCTATAGAAAAACAACCTAGACTATCTGTTACAGTAACCGTATGGGAACCAACAGAAAGACCAGTTGCTGTAGCAGTTGTTTGACCGCCTGAACTCCAATTATACGTATAGGTTCCATATCCTCCGGATGGTGAAATAGTTGCTGAACCATCGGGTGGAATGATTCCGTTACAAGACATATTGTTTCCTGACATGGGCGTCAGTATGGGTGTTCCTACAGTGACAAGTATACTGTCATATCCTTCGCAGCCGACTGCATCAGTAACAGTTACAACCTGCATACCAGAACTGGATACGATTATATTTTGAGTGTTACCAGCAGGACTCCACGCATAGCTGTTGAAGCCAGCTCCTGCATCAAGAGTAATGGAATCACCATCACAAATTGAGGTTATACCATTGGCTATAATTGTAGGAGCTGGCCCAGGAACAACTAAAATAGTTATAGATCCTGTATCAATACATCCATTATTATCAGTTGTAGTTACTGACACCAATTGAGAAGTGTTTACACTTATTGCTTGCGTAATTTCAGAAGTAGACCAATTATATGATACAAATCCTGGCCCCGCATCGAGAACAACAGATTGTCCTGTACAAAATGTTGTAGGTCCATTAGCATTTATAACCAACGGATCAATTAAAGTACAATTTGAAGCACAGCAAACCAATGTATCAGGGGGGCCATCAACGCAAGTATTTCCAGAAAGTGGAATCAAAACTAAAGTAACACATTGCCCAGTGGAAAGACCTGTAATTAGGAGTGAATCTACATTAGCACCTAAAGATTGGGAAGTGCCATCTACAATAGCCGTATACCCAGAAGCACCAAAAACTGGAACCCATTCAAAGAGAACACTATTCGTAGTAGGGGTTCCACAACTAATTACTGCAGAAGGTAAAATTGTATCCATTACAACATTAACAGCTGCAGTATCTGTACAGCCAAATAAATTGGTTGCAATAACGGTATATGTACTATTTACAACTGGATTAACAGTAGGACTATCACATTGCGTACATGTTATTGTTGTATCATTTGGAGACCATTCAAATGTAGCAAAAGACAAATCTTGAAAATTTAAACACCAATTATTCAAAGTTCCATTCAGTGTGCTTAATCCTCCATTTTCATGAACAATCATTAAGTTCCAAACCCCATTTGTCGTTGCACCTACAAAACCATTAAATCCAGTTATTCCTCCTAAAGGGAAAAATGAAGAATTGGCAGGCATAAATGGGAAAGGCGCTGCGTAAGGCGCTAAAGGCAAGTTTAATGGGTCTGTTGAAAATGTAGCATTTACTAATGTTGTAGCTAATCCTCCATGTTTATTTGTTATCTGTACTGTTTCTCCACTGGGTGCTATAAGGAAAATAGAAAGATGCCCAATAGCATTAACCGATATATCCATACATAATGACATAGATGCAATCAATGCAGAATTCATTAATGAAGGTGCTACACCCGATATATTTAGAGGGACAAAAGTAGTATCTTCTACTGTTAAAAGAGTAGGTCCCGTAAAACTAAAGTTTTGATTACCCGGACCCGTAGCTACAGAAGCGCCAATTTGTGCAGAATTCCCATTACATAATACAATATCTGAAGTAGGATTAATTACTGTTGGATAAGGTGCAGTAATGGATATAGTATCTGCCATTGGGGGACAAAAACTATCATTATAAGTCAAATAATAATTTTGAGGTGTCAATAAATAAACATCGGGGTTTGCGATATTCACATTTGAAATATTGACATTAGGTGACCACAAAATAGATTGATTAGGAGGTGCTGTCCCATTATATGTTACATTTATCCCGAGCTGTAACGTATCAATAACATTAGGGCAAATAAAATATTGACTTGAAGTCGCGGCAAAGTTAGCCATTTCCATTACATCAATAATAAAACTATCCTGAGAAGCACAGGTGCCACCGATAACATCATAGTATATGATGTGTTGTCCAAGAGTAGTTGCAGATATATCAATAACTCCCGTAATCTGATTTATTGAAACACCCGCATCAGAAGAAAAAATTCCACCAGGTGTACCAGTAACAACTGGAGTAGGGTCCACCCCTTGTCGACACCATAATGCACTTGGATAACTAAAAGAAGGATCAGGTATATCAACAATTGTTATTGTTATAGAATCTGATGGGCATATAGAAACAGAATCCAATGTATAAATAATATCATATGTGCCTACAGCAGATGAGTCTAGGTCAATAATACCTGTTATAGAATCCATTACCAAACCAGGTGGATTAGTAAACAACTGATTAAAGACCCCTAAAGAGTCCCCAATTATTACAGGCACAGGGTCGACATCATTCCTACAATATACAGTATTTGTATAATTTGCTCCGTATACCTTTAGAGCAAATCCCATAAATTGGACCGATGGAACAGGGCACGCGTTATCAGAAATGTTGATTGTAAACGGGTAAACACCCGGAGTAAGATTAATTGAATTTACAGTAAAAGTAATAATTACAGAATCAGGAACAGTTGTATCAAGAGTATAATTAATTACGGCACCAGGAATAGCTGAAACAACGTTACTACTTACAGAAAGTGTATCACCGTTAGGATCTTCAATAACAAGTTTAAATTCAGAAAAACTTCCTCTACATAATTCCAGACTTGTTCCAAGAATAGTAATAGCAGACCCCTGGACACCATTAGAATCAACCTGCGGAGCATCATTGTTACAATTTGTCAAAACTACTATCTGTACTTCTCTAATAGTAGATGCAATAACAACACCATTTCTAATTTCATCTATTCGCATTGCAACAACGACAACCTGAGGAAGGTTATCTGCTGGCATAAAAATAATTTCACCTGTTATTGGATCAAATTGGAAAGTTGTAGTAGGGACAATTTCAATAGGGTTATTTACACCCAATCCAGCAACATAAGGAATATTAGCAGGAGGATTATCTTGTGGATTCACTAGAGTAAAAACTAATGTATCCCCATCAGGGTCAAAAGCACCTGGATTATAAAAAGTTAAAGTACTATCACAAGTATAAATAATAGGTAAATTCGAAAATTGGACTGAATTATTACAAGGAAAAGTGGTTGTATTAACCGTTGTAGAAACGTAAGTACCTTGACTACTAGGATTCTGTAAGTTTGTTATTGCTCCAGAACGACAACAGGTACCATAACTAGCTGTCCATGTACATCCAGCAGGCAAAGTAGTTATTCCTTGATAGACCCACTGTTCTGTCCCCTGTTGTGTTCCTGATTGACAGGAAGATGACCCTGGATTACAAAGTTGAGAAACATCTATTCCTGACAAAGAAGGTACATTCGGCATTGAAAGATTAGCTACACTACCTCCACAACTACCATTATTATCAAAACTAAGAGAAGTAGTAGCAGGCATATTAATACCATTACAATCTCGATAACAAGTCATCGTAAATTGATATTGACTGGCCCCCAAGCAAGTATAAGTTATTGTACAACCTACATTATGGCTTGCAAAAGAAGAAAAGTAAGTACATAGAATTAGTAAGCTTAATAAACTCACTCTACTAAGAAATGGAAGGAGGATTTTCATCTTGAGAGGTGTTAAAATTGGATACTGCTATTGTGTAAAAAAGTATTGTCTATAAGTAAAAAAATTATCTTGTTAACTAAACATTAAGTAAGTCATATATAGAACGCAAGAAAATATAGATTTGTGATTTAATATTTAAAAAAAATCATTTTATAAGAACTAAAACGAAAACTATAGCTTAAACTGTATAACTTTATAGTTTTAGTTACTTAAAGCATTAACAATTTGAATAAACTTATCAGATTGCAATGATGCACCACCTACTAAACCACCATCAACATCTACGTTTTCAAACAAAGAAGCAGCATTAGATGGATTGCAACTTCCTCCATAAAGAATTGTACAATTATCAGCAAGTTTATCCGTATATTTTGCTCGAATTAAATTACGCAAAAAGTAATGCATTGATTGAGCCTGGGCTGGAGTTGCAGTTTTCCCTGTACCTATGGCCCATACTGGTTCATAAGCAAGCACAACTTTTTCCATTTGCTCTACAGATAAATGAAACAAGCTTTCTTCGAGCTGCTTTTGGACAAAACCTTGTTGCGTATTCGCTTCTCTAATATCTAAGGGTTCGCCACAACAAAAAATAACCTTTAAGCCTTCATTTATTGCTGCTGAAACTTTCCTAGATAGAATATTATTATGTTCACCAAAAAATTTCCTGCGCTCTGAATGTCCTATAATCACATACGCTAATTGCATTGAATTTAACATTTCAGCAGAAACTTCACCAGTAAAAGCACCATTTTGTTCAAAATGACAATTTTGAGCAGCGACTTTGACATATGAAAGATCTTTAGTCATGCTATTAATCGTATGTAAATATGGTGTTGGAGGCGCTAAAACTATTTCAACAGCTCCTGAAAGTTTTTTGGCTTTAGAGATTACTTCACTAGCAAGAGTAAAGGCTTCAATAAGGTTTTTATTCATCTTCCAATTACCTGCAACCATCAGCTGACGACTCATAAATTGTTTTTTTCTTTTAATTAATCATTATAAATGGAAACAGTAATTCTCTAAAAAGAGGAAAAAGGTAATTTTTCTATTTCGAAACAAAAATAAGTAATTTTTAACAATTTTTTAATTAAGGATAATTGAAGTTTATTTTTACTAAAAAAACATGTTAGTATATGTATGATTCAAATAAATATATTGATCATAAACAGAAACATTCAATTTGTTCTTGATAGCAACAAATTAATTTATAATATAAAATTTAAAATAATGATATCAAACCCTGATTTTTACCTTGTCCCCCAAGTACTTAGGTCGAGTTTGCAAGAAATAGAGATCTAAAATTGCCTTAGAACGTGCAAAGATTTCTCTGAAAAGGATTTTATAATTTGCCTTAGAGGGATAATCAGCATTATAAGCTATTGCATCTATACCATAATAACTTGCAATGAACAATGCTCTGTAATTATGAAACTGTTGTGAAACAACTGTAATCCTTTTTTGTTGAAAGATTTTATTACTTCTTACAATAGAGTCAAAGGTACGCAACCCTGCAAAATCCATTGTAATACATGTGTCAGGAACTCCAAGTTTCAAAAGTGCTTTACGCATATCCATCGGTTCATTATAAAATTTGGAACTATTATCTCCGCTTACCAGAACATGCTTGACCTTACCTTTAAAAAACAAATCTGCTGCTGCGAGTATCCTGTTGGTAAAGAAAGGGTTTTCATCACGTCCATTAAAGGATTTACTGGTTCCTAGGACAAGTGCAACATCACTATATGCAATTTGATTAACATCATTATAAATACCTGATTTAGTATTCGATAGAACCCAATAATTAGAAAGAAAAATAAATGTAATACCAAATATTGCAGTAAGAATTAGTATCTTAAAAAACTTAATTGTCCAAAAAGGGAAAGATTTCATGCTTTATCAATTCTTTATTATATGCAAAAGACCACCAAAAATATAATTAAGCATTAATAAAACCTGAAAGATCAAAAAGAAAGGAAATATGTTACTTAAATTACTTTTTTAAAAGTATAAAAAGATTCTATATATTATTATTTAGACAGCTAATGAATGCAATAGTATAAAGCACATAACGTAAATAATTTTACTAAGTTGCACTTTTGGTTCTATTTAATTTAGAAAAAATAGTGAATACTTAATTTCATTTTATCTGTTCAATTCTAATAGAATATTATGCCTTGCAATTTTATCATATTCTTCGTTGAATACTTCAGAAAAGTATAGCTTTTCGCGTAATAAAAAGTTTTTTAAAACCTTTATTCTACCTTTTTCATAAATTTCCCTAGAATAACAGCTTTCATATTCTTTCCAAATAGCATCACTATACAGTTTATACGTAGCTTCATCAGTTGCTAATATTGCCAAATCAAAATCAAGAAAATATAAAATATCTGAATGATTAGCTTTTGGAAAATGCCGAACAGTACTCATAATTAAATGATCTATATAAATTATTTGTTTTGATTCTAGAAAATTATCAAAATGATCTTGCACTAAAAAAAATGACTGCAATTCATTATCATTATTTTTGACATTATAAACAACATCATGATACCATATCGCTATTTCAAATAACAATGGTTGTTTTATTTTGTCTAAAAAAACATCTTGCAAATGCAGAAAATTGAAAATATGCACCAAGTTGTGATAATATCTGTTTGTTTGACAATAGAGATCTTTAAGTTGTTTAAAATAATTCAATGCAATATTTCTAGGTAGAGATATTTTATTACACAATTTCAAGAATCGCAACTTCATTAGTTCCAATTCTTTGGCTGTCAATGTTTTTTTTACTTCTAATTTTAACATTATAAAACAAAATGAATAACTTCAGGTTCAGTTATACTAATTAATCGGGAACACAAAAACATAATAACTTATTTTTCGTTATATAAGAAGAAAACGATAAATTAAACTTTATCATATGCAAGCTTTTTTGGTGATTTTACTAACTCTTTTTACTACAATGACAACTTGTTATAGCCAAGCAGGATATATAACCGGGAGGGTGTATTGTCAATTCTCTAAAGAAACACTTCAAAATGCCAAAATAATACTAAAGAAAGATAATAAGTATTTAACTAAAACAAAAACTGATCATGCTGGCAATTATTGGTTTGGCAAACTAAAAAAGGGTAATTACACAATATGGATTCTACACGAAGGCTATTGTCAACTTGAAATGGGTAGAATTACCTTGAGCAACAATAGCTCAATCGAATTAGATTTGGGGTTAATGCAAAATGCTACAAATAGTAATGTAGCAACAAATGGCAAAATCTATATGCTGTACCACAAACCAATATCCGTTAATCTAACAGAAAACACAAACTACCAAAACTACAAAAACAAAATTCAAATTATCAGTGAAGTTTACAATGGTATTGACATTTGTATCGTCCCAAAAACGAAACCAATAGCGAGATTAGAAATGAGCAGAATAGTACACAATTATGAAAGTTTTAAATCTCTAGAAAAACCTTCAACGCTTATCCCTTCTGGTTACTGAAAGACCTTTAAAAAGTTAATCAGTTATTATATTTCTAACTTCCTTCATGTTTAGGATCCTTCCCATCCTTTAATTTGGGATCATTATCAGGAGATTTATAAGGTTTATATTTACCACTAAGAACCGTTTTATAACGTTCTGGATGTATTCGAATATCTTGGAGCAAACGATTCAAATTGTCTACAACTTCATCAATATCACCTTTAAAATTATTGTCATTAAACAAGGTAGCTATTAATCCATCCTGTGCTTCAAAATCTGTAATCTTACTAATATTTTCCAATAAAACATTTGCTTTACCTAATGTTTCTTCAAGTCCAGAAACAACTTCATTAATATTATCCAAGGCACCTTTAGCCGAACCTATGGTAGTTTCAAGGTCAGCATTCTTTACTTGTTGAGTTATTAAATTGATATTCTGAAGCATACCTGTAATTTCTCCATTATTTTTCTTAATGTTACCTGTTATTTCTTTTAAATTAGACAACGCTACAGAAATATTAACAGAGGAGCTCACCAACAAATTATTAACTAGATTTGTTAGCACCTTTACATTGGAAATCACCGATTGTAATTCGTTAAATGTTTGATCTAGTTGCTTATTCTCGTCTGTTGACAATTTGGAAATTGCGCCTAATATGGTATCAATCTTACCTAAATAAGGATCAGCAACTTCTAAAACTCCATCTATCATTCCTGACACATCACCCTGTAAGGTTTCACCACTAACAAGACAATTATCCCCACAATTGCCTACAAACTGCAAAGAAATCTCTTTCCCTCCCATCAAAGATGGCTGGACGAGAACGGCTCTTGCATTTTTTGGAATTTTTGTGTTCTCAATAATATTGATTTCGACTATAACTTTAGAATAATCTTCAGTAGGTGAAATATTAGTTACTGCACCAACTTTATAGCCATGAATGGTTACTGGAGCAGCAATATTTAATCCGTCAACAGAGGTGAAGATAGCATTTGCAACTATGTCTGATGAAAAAACATTCTTTCCCCTTAAAAAATTATTCCCCCAATACAATAAAAGTAAAGCAGAAACACCCAATATACCTATTTTAACTTCGTTGCGCACGTGTAATAATTTTTTGATTATAAATAAATAATTTAAATAATAGAAGATTTTAAGTCGCTTCTATTTCTTTTTTTTCAATGTCAAATTTTTTTCAGGATTCAATCTAATATCTTGAATTTTAGTGTTAGCTTTTCCAATTTCATAAATAATACTGTCTTTATAATCAGTATCATAAAGTAATTGGGAGATTGCTCCTGGTTCATCAATACGAATAACTTCCAATTTATTATTAATATCGTCTAAGCCTTTATCAGCTTTTAATAAAATATCATTCCCTTTATTAATTTTTGCAGGTAATTCAGGGAGTTTTTGAGCAGCAGTATACAATATTTTTGTCATTGCATCAATATCATCCTGTGTAAGAGAAGCAACTTTATCTAATAAAGAATCAAGGGCCAATTGCACTTTTTCATCTTCAACAGGAGAAGATATTTCACTCTGATCGGTTTTTAATAAAGATTCTGTCAATGCCTTAAAGTTTTTAATCGTTAACGGCAATGTTTTAGACATTCCTTTCATTTTTTGTTGTAATGCATTAGTAGTTTTAGCGAGTCCTGATATAGAACTATATGCATTGTCAAGGATATTTTGTAAACCATTAGGCCCCATCATAGAATCACACAAATTGCCAAACTTTTTTAATCCAGGGCCAACAAAATTTTCAGATTGTTCTTTGATCGTATACACTTCTCCGGGTATAATAGCACCTGATTGAAGACAATCATCAGTACAAGATCCTTCATATACTATTGAAATAGTACGACCTCCTAATAAAGATAATTCCGAAATAACAGCTTTGGCAGAAGGTGGGATCTTAACGCTAGTTTCAATATCCATATCAACATACAAGTCATCCCCTACCTTGTAGGTGGCTGCTACATATCCATAATCTCGCCCTTTAATCAGTACAAGATTACCTTTTTTTAAAAATTCGATATCCTGACATTTAGCAGTAATAATCATATTAATTGAAAAAGCATTATGCCGTTTCAAATAAAGAAAAACATAACACGAAAGAAATACAACCAAAAACCCTGCAATACCAGTTTTTACCTCTTTGGATATTTTCAAAATCACCCGATGTTAATTACATTAATAATATTTGGCATACAAAAACAAGACTAACAACCTGTTTTCAATCTTTACAAACCAAAATAAAAATGAAGTCTGATTCTATTAATTGTTATTCGAACAACATCAAAGTAAATAAATTCTTTTGAATTAATCGTAACTATTGAGATAGAAAGTAGCCTAGAGAAAACAAACAAGACAAAAAGGCATTTTTTTGAATCAAACTTTTCTGTTTTTTAATCATTAACCTCTGAAAATGCAACTTTCTTACCATTTTTAAAAACTACTATGAAAGCACCCTGAAAACCATTACGCCTCCAATACTTTTGACTTTGAATAGCACGATCTATTGAATTATATTTACCAACTAAACATTTATATAAATTTCCAACTTTTACACTTTCAAGACCATCAACACCAGACCACTTCTTATTACTGAGATCGGCTTTTGAAGATAGTGAAGCCAACTGCACCCTATAAACTATTTTAGGGGCAGTGTTTTGAGTATCAGAATTAGCGGGATAGGATTTAGGAGAATCAGCTTCATCAAATGATAATATTGGTTTGTTTGTTTTTGGTAATTCTGTATTAATAGGTGACTTAGCCCCAGTAACATTTTTTGTTTTCTCTTCTGAGTTTTGTAGTGAATCTAAATTTTTAACCCGTAATTTAGAAGCGGCCTTATATTGATCACTCGTTTTTTCTGCTAATATATTTGTATATTCTTTCAATGCACGATACATAGCTGAAGCTATATATACCTGTCCTTTCTCTGAGTTTAAATAATTTTCTTCTTCACTATTTGAAAGAAACCCTGTCTCCACTAAAACAGAGGGCATAGCAGTCGTTCTCAAAACAACAAACCCAGCCTGTTTAACCCCTCTACTATTACGCTTAACATTATTACTAAATTGATTTTCAACCTTCTGAGCAAGCAATAAACTTTGATTCAGGTAAGCATTTTGATACATACTAAGCATAATATGTCCTTCGGTAGAATTAGGGTCATAACCATCATAATTATTACTGTAATCCTGTTCTAATAATACTACTTTGTTTTCTCTTTTAGCAACATCAAGATTTTCCTTAGCTTTATGCAACCCCATAACATACGTTTCTGAACCATTGGTGGGACTAGGTCTAGTTAACATTGCATTACAGTGTATTGAAAAGAAAATATCAGCATTGTTATCATTAGCTATAGCAACTCTATTATGAAGAGGCACAAATTTATCAGTAGTTCTGGTATATAGAACCCGTATATTTGATAGGTTACTGACTATATATTTCCCTAACTTTAAAGCAATTTTAAGCGCTATATCTTTTTCATATACCTTACTGCCTGATGCTCCACTATCCTTACCCCCATGCCCTGGATCTATTACAATCGTAAACATATAGTTTGGTTTAGAGGTATCAAAGCCAGCCGTTTCAGAAAAGAACGGCAAACAGACAAGCAAGAATATAGTTAGAAAAGTTAATTTTTTCACAGAAAATAACGAAATACGGATGAAAAATGCGTTTGCTAATTTACAAAGCTTTTTTATGTTTATCAAGCTTCTGTGCCTAAGAGATTTTAAAAGAGCGTTAAAAAGAACTAAAGAATGCGTTAAACAAAAATTCTAATAACAAATACAATAATAAAATCGTACTTTTGAATATAAGCAAAGCTTAAACAATATATTTAAATTGAATATAGAAAACTAACCTCATGTTTTTTGGGGTAATAGAATACCTTGATTTTATATTTTTGAATACACTATCCCTAATCTAAATAATTGGGTGACACTAAAACTAAAAAAATATTACAAGCTTTTAATTTTCTTAGTCTTTTGTTCAGTTTTCTGTTCAAATTGTGGCTTCCCCTATCATACTCGACAGGCTTGTGAAGCGAGAAAAGCAAATAGGCTAGCAAAAATTCATGCAAAAAAGAAAAGGATTTTACAAAAAGATACTGTTAAAGACAGTTCGAATAAATCAGTTATAATTTTAGATACATCGGAAACTCTAATTTCTAATAATTATAACACTAATACTACAGAATCAGATACTAGTATTGCCTATTCTATTGAACGTGAAATTAAAAACGACTCTACATCCAATGACTTAATCAATCCATTGACCATTAAAGAAGAAACTAATAAAGATGATACTATTCCAGAAGTAGACACTGTTTTTAAAATGCCATTAGATTCGATAAGTGCATATATCAATCTAGATTCAAATATTATTGATTCTGCAACTAAAATTGATCCTATTGTTAAAACAGAAAATAAAATAATAAGATTTTCTCCTGATTCAATTGATTTACCTGTTCAATATGAATCTGCAGATTCTATGATATACGACTTGGTTGGGCGCAAAGTATATATGTACGACAATGCTGAAGTTTTTTATGAACAATACAACCTAAAGGCCGGATATATAGAATTTGATTTTGTAACTAATGTTGCTACAGCAACTTGTTTATTGGATAGTCTAGGAAATGAAATTCAGTGTCCATTTTTTGATGATAAATCTCAACAATTTACAAGCCGAAGAATAGAATTCAATTTCAAAACAAAAAAAGGCAAAGTTTACGATGCTTCCACACAACAAGGTGATGGCTATTTGGTATCCAACGCGACAAAATTCATCAGCAAAGATGCTGATAGTACTATAGACAACACCCAAAACATACTATATAGTCAAGGTTGCATTTATACTACCTGTGATCACCAACACCCTCATTTTGGCATACGAGCATCCAAGGCAAAAATCATTCCGGGGAAACTCATAGTTGTTGGCCCTTCTTTTCTGGAGATTATGGGTTCTCCAACTCCTTTATTACTACCATTTGGTTTCTTTCCAATAACCAAGAATAAACGTTCAGGTTTAATCCTGAGTATGGACCTTGACTTTTCTCCTACTATAGGACCTGGAATTCGTGAAATTGGTTTTTATCTTGGCTTAAGTGAATACTTTGACTTAAAGCTTACTGGCGATTTTTATATGAGAGGTTCTATAAGAACCAGATTTCAATCAAATTATAATATCAGATATAAAGGAAGTGGGGCCGTAAAGTTAGGATATACACGTATTCAAATAGACGAACTAGGAACACCACAATATGACCTACAACAAAGTTTTAATTTCTCATGGACACATAATCAATCTCCACAAGCGCACCCTAGTCAAAGTTTTCAGGCATCGATAAATTTTGGAACATCAGATTATTATAAAAATACATTCAATGATGCGAATAGTGTACTTCAAGCAACTTTTAATTCTAATGTTTCTTATAGCAAGCGTTTTTTAGGAACTCCTTTTTCTATCAATGCACGATTATCTCATAGCCAAAATACACAAACAAATGCTATGACTATAAATTTCCCACAGATCAATCTTAATATGAATCAAATTTTTCCATTTAAACGAAAAAACATTGCTGGAACACAAAAATGGTATGAAAGGATTGGATTTAGTTATGGAATGTCTGCTAACAATACACTAACCACTACTGATACAGCATTATTTCAACCTGGTGGATTAGAGGAAGCTATAAAAAACATGAATTACAGTATTACCCATAGTCCAAGAATTAATTTCTCGTTTAAATTATTCAAATTCATCAATGTTCAACCGACAATAAACTACTCACAAAAATGGTTTTTCTACCAAAACAGACAATACCTTGATCCAAATCCTGTCATAAATGAATCTAATATTACTGATACTATTTCTTACGGAACAGTAGAAACCTATAAAGATTATGGTTTTTATACTACACACCAATTCAATGCAGGTTTAAACATTAACACCCAAATTTATGCAACAGGAATTTTCAACATTGGTGCATTAAAGCAAATTCGTGGAATTTTTGCACCTAATATTGGATTCAGTTGGTCGCCAAACTACGAAAATGCATATGATTATTATTATGATTCGGTTCAATACGACAGTCGTTACCCTGAACAACTAATAAGATACAATTATTTTGCATACACTCCTCCTTCTGGAAAAACGGCTTTACTTACTTATTCTTTGGGAGCTCGATTTGAAGCTAAAGTTAATAAAGCAAAACATGATACGTTAAGTAAAGAACCATATAAAAAAATTATTCTTATCCCTTCAGCTACATTAAATGGAAATGTAAATTTGGCTGCAGATTCTTTACATATGTCGCCTCTAAATTTTAACACATATACTACATTATTTAAGAAAATTAATCTTCGATTTTCTGCAACTTTTGACCCTTATGCTGCTAACCCTGAAAACAATTCCAGGATCAATACATTCGAATTCAATGTAAGTCGTAGATTAATGCGGGTTACTTCTATAGCGATTGCTGCATCAACTAGCTTGACATCTAAAGACATTATAAGCCTATTCAAAAAAAAGAAGGCAGTAGTAGACAAAAACAAAAATCAATTTGATTTAATACGTTCTATAAATATAGGTTATAATCTTATTATCAATAACCAGTACCTAAATGGTATCGACACAACCCTTATTACAGCTCATCAACTTACTTTATCCGGATCTATTAACCTATCTAAGGGGTGGGCTATCAGGGTAGGGAATATTGGCTATAGCTTTAAAGATGAAAGAATTACCTTTCCTGATTTTACTTTTTCAAGAGATCTACACTGCTGGCAAATGGGATTAAGTTGGCAGCCAGAACGTCAAACCTGGAATTTCTTTATCAGGGTTAAACCAGGTTCATTAGGGTTCCTAGAAGTACCTGTAAAACGAGAGTTTTATGATATTTTTTAATCTGAGTATTTAATTAATAGAATGCCTAAAGATTAACTTTCTATTTTATTTATCTATACATTGTTGCCTTTACTGCTTTTATAACATCTGCAACATTGGGTAAATATTCATCAACTAAAGTAGGTGCATAACACATACTGACATCTTTACTATTGAGACGTGTTACTGGTGCATCCAGGTAATCAAATGCATGTTTTTGCACCCTATAAGCTATTTCTGATGACACACCAGCAAATGGCCAAGACTCATCAACAGAAATCAGGCGATTAGTTTTTTGAACAGATTTAATAATAGTAGCCTCATCTAATGGCCTAATTGTTCGCAAATCAATAACTTCTGCTGATATACCTTCTTTCTCCAATTCTACCGCTGCTTCCATAACTACTTTGACCATTTTATTAAAACAGGTAATGGTTACATCAGCACCTTCACGTTTGACATCTGCAACACCAATAGGTATCAAGTATTCTTCCTCCGGCACCTCCCCCATATCAGAATACATTACTTCAGATTCCATAAAACATACAGGATCTTCATCTCTAATAGCAGATTTCAAAAGGCCTTTGGCATCATATGGATTTGAAACGGAAATTACTTTCAAACCGGGCACATTAGCCATCCAGCTTTCAAAAGTTTGAGAATGCTGTTGGGCCAATTGCCCGGCAGATCCTGTTCCACCTCTAAAAACTATAGGACACTTAAACTGTCCTGCTGACATTGAATTTATTTTTGCTGCATGATTAACAATTTGGTCAAAAGCAAGAACGGCAAAATTCCAAGTCATAAATTCCACAATAGGACGCACACCACCCATTGCTGCACCAACACCAATAGCAGTAAAACCCAATTCAGCAATTGGAGTATCAATAATCCTCTTTTCCCCAAACTCATCAAGCATCCCCTGGCTTACTTTATATGCACCATTATATTCTGCAACTTCCTCTCCCATAAGAAATACATTATCATCTCTACGCATTTCTTCAGACATTGCCTCTCTGAGGGCTTCACGAAAACGAATTTTTCTCACTGACATAGTATTGTATTTTTAATAATTTTACTTTGAGTATCAATATTTCATGAATTTCAACAAAAATAGAAAGTATGAAATTACAAAGCTAGTGCGAATTCTACAATTTTAAGCTTTATTTTTTTAATGAAAATCGTTACAAGAAAACTATTTATATTTTTTTCATACAATAAAGGAAGCTATTCTTTTAAGGAACAATTATTAAATGAACTCAAAATGTTCTAAATTTGCAACAAATTTTTATTGATTCAGTCTTAAATTCAACAATATTACATGAGTCACAATATCAAAGAAGAAGATAAGGAAACCCTCAATTTTATTGAGCATATTGTAGAGGAACACAACAAAAATGGACGCTTTAATCAAAAAGTGCACACCCGTTTCCCTCCGGAGCCAAATGGTTTTTTGCACATTGGACATGCAAAAGCAATTTGTGTTAGTTTTGACTTAGCACAAAAATACGGTGGTCTGACTAATCTACGCTTTGATGACACCAACCCTTCTACCGAAAAAATTGATTTTGTAGAATCTATAAAAAAAGATATAAAATGGTTGGGTTTTGACTGGGAAGACCGGTTATATTTTACTTCTGATTATTTTGAACAACTATATGAATATGCTGTAGAATTAATCAAAAAAGGTAAAGCATATGTTGATTTTTCATCTTCTGAAACCATGGATGAAGAAAAGAAAAAAGCAATTGAAAGTAAATACAGAAATACGCTCATAGAAAGCAACCTGCTTGAATTTAAAAAGATGAAAAATGGTGTATATCAAGATGGGACATGTTCACTAAGATTAAAGATTGACATGCAGGCCGACAACTGGCTTATGAGAGACCCTGTCATATATAGAATAAAACATGAAACACATCATAATACTGGGGATTCATGGTGCATCTACCCTATGTATGACTGGGCACATGGTTTATCGGATTCTATAGAAAAAATTACACATTCTTTATGTTCACTAGAGTTCGAAGTTCATCGTGAATTATATGATTGGTGCCTTATTCAGCTGGGAGTTTACAGACCTCAGCAAATTGAATTCTCTCGTTTAAATGTAACTTATACAGTTACTAGCAAAAGAAAACTAAAAGAATTAATTGACAAAGGTGTTGTGAGTGGTTGGGACGACCCAAGAATGCCAACAATTTCTGGAATGCGAAGACGTGGGTACCCTCCTGAAGCTATTAAATCATTTATTCGTCGTGCAGGTGTTAGTAAACGTGACCAATATATTGATCTATCATCACTAGAGTCATCTGTCCGTGATGAACTTAATAAAACTGCTTCAAGAGTTATGGGTGTATTAAATCCTCTAAAGGTCATTATTACAAACTACCCGGAAGGAAAGACAGAACAATTGACTATCATAAACAACCCAGAGGATGAAACTAAGGGAAGTCGCAATGTTCCTTTTACACGCGAGATATACATAGAGAAAGAAGACTTCACTACTGAAACACCAAACAAAAAATGGCGAAGATTAGCAGTAGATCGTAATGTACGTTTCAAAGGTGCTTATATATTAACCTGTACAGGTTTTAAGACAGATGTAAACAATGAAGTTGAAGAAGTTTACTGTACATATTACCCAGAAAGCAAATCTGGTAATGATCAAAGCGGAATAAAACCAAAGGGCACCTTGCACTGGGTATCAATAGAACATGCTATTCCTGCTAAAGTAAACATATATGATCGTTTATTTTCAGATGAAAACCCTACAGGACATAAGGATATTGACTTTAAAGAATTTCTTAACCCTCAATCTTTAAAAACTATTTCTGCTTTTGTTGAACCCGGATTAGCTAATGTTTTAACAGGAGATATATTTCAATTTATGCGACTTGGTTATTTTTGTGTTGATCCTGATAGCAAAAATGGCAAATTGATATTTAATAGAACAGTAGCGCTAAAAGATTCTTGGTCAAAAAAACAAAAAGGAAAATAATTCAAATATTATCATCAGAAAATATATTGAAATAGCTACAAATTATTAAGCCGAGAGATTTAACAATTATTAAGTTAATATTTCCAGAAGCTCTTCTGCTTCCATAAAATAATTTCCCCTTCCTTTTATAATCTCCGTTAGAAGTGTTTTTACAGTTGGAATATTATTGTTTTGATAATTCATCAACGCTAAAAACCAAGCAGCATCGAGGGCATATACGGATTCTTTATATCCATAAACTGTGTTTAAGTTATCTTGAGCCAATGTGTAATCTTCTTCCTGAAGATAGATAATCCCCAAGCGCAACAAAATAGACATATTCCCAGGATCCTCCTTCAATAATAAAATATATAATGCCAGAGCCTCCTTCTTTTCACCATTAAAAAAACGGTTATCTACCGAAGCAATTCTGTCATTAAATGAAATTTCCTTGCCTTCCGTATCAAAATCTAAAACACCACGATGAACATATCTGGACATATCAGCCTGATAAATATGCGTATTGACCAAATTGGATGTATAACTAGATTTCCAGTAAGAATATGCAGTAAAAAATATTCCGGCAAATATAAGAACAACTACTATTTTAGCTAATTTGGACATTGTTCTGATTAAAATGTGAAATAAAAAAGATAAAATATTCCTTTACTTTAACGTAAAAAATTAGTGTTTGTTTAAAGCTAAGCAATTATAGTATTATTATAGCAATAACATCCCTATAATAACAGAGATAGGTCAAATTTTAATAGTTAATATCAATTCGCACCCCAAAAAGGCAAATTTATCAAAAACAAATACAGTCCATAAGGTATTCAATGAACATATAAAATAAAGATATCTTAAATATTATATGGGTACAATAATTTAGTTGAAAAATCAAATCAAAATCAAAATCCATATTAAAATACTGTCAATCTTAACCTATTCTTTACCTAATAATAAGTTATAGGCTCTTTATAGTTGTGTCTTTCTATTATTTTTACTTAATTTGAAGAAATCCTAAAACCATTTAGATTCCAGAGATAAACACTAATGAAGAAAAAGATATTTCTAAGTTGGATACTATTCATGATAGTCACAATGTGCTATGCACAAACAATAACTATAACTGGGCAGGTTATAGACGATGACACTGAAGAAGCAATGCCCTTTTGTAACGTTTTCGTATCGGGTAGCAATACTGGAGTTTTAACGGACATTGATGGGAATTATACCATACAATTTGACGCATCAATTGGGGATACTTTGGTTACAAATTCTTTAGGCTATGATGATGTATTAAAGGTTATTAATAAAGATAGTACTGAACTTGTTATTAATTTTCGAATGATTTCTACATCTATGGAATTAGGTGTAGAAGTAGTGGTTATGGCAGGAGAAAACCCAGCAAATAACATTATCAGACAGATTAATAAGTACAAAAAACAAAATGACATTGAAAAAGTTGCCAATTCCTATAATGTTGAAGTTTATTCAAAAGTGGAATTAGACCTTGTTAATATAACACCAGAGATGAAAGATATGAAGATCTTTAAAAAACTACAATTCATCTTTGAAAATATTGATACAGTATCAGATGTCAAGCCTTTCTTACCTGCTTATGTATCTGAAAATATTTATGACACATACCATTTAAAGAATTTAGAGAAAAAAAACATTCTAAAGGCGCAAAGAGTAAGTGGTGTAAAAAACCAGACCGTTGTAGATTTTATTAGTAGTATGAACGATGAATATAATATCTACAACAACAATATAAAAATATTGGGTAAAGAGTTTATTAGCCCATTCTCAAGTGCTGGCCTTACCTTTTATAAGTACTACATAATGGATAGTACGTGGGTAAAAGGCAAATGGAGTTATAAATTAAAATTTAAGCCCAAGGACAAAGCCGGTAATACTTTTTATGGAGATTTTTGGGTTTCAATGGATGATTATGCACTTATACTTGTTAATATGCGCATGAATCCTGAGGCAAATGTAAACCTAGTCAATCGGATTATAATCTATCAAGAATATGATTTTTTAGAGGAGCAGTTATGGATACCATTAAAGCAAAAAACTGTTATTGATTTTTCCACTAATAAGAAAGATAAGGGCCTGGGAATTATTGGCAGAAAAACATTGTCTTTTAAAAATTTTGAAATAAACAAAGAAAATGGGAAAGAATTATACCTCAAAAAAGATCCGGAAGATATTAAATATGATAAACTAGAAAAAGCTGATACATTTTGGACTGATAACAGACATGAAAAATTGACAAAAAATGAGGAGGGTGTCTACAAAATGGTCGATAGTATTCAAAATATTCCTGTTTTCAAGACCATTGCTGAAATTGCTGAAATTGTCATAAATGGTTATAAAGTTTTTGGACCAATAAAAGTAGGGCCTTATTCAAACCTAATGACATGGAACGATGTAGAAGGGTTCCGTCTAAGCTTAGGTATAGGAACTAGTAATAAACTAAGTAAAAAGTTTCAGGTATATGCATACGCAGGTTATGGATTTAAAGACAAAAGATGGAAATATGGATTTAATTCCCAGTATGTATTTAACCGCTATAGAAGATCTGCTATTGGCATGAGTTTTATCAATGATGTAACTTTTGAAAACAGAAATTCTGAAGAAAGAAAAACACAAAGTTTATTTGCAGGCTGGTTAAGAAGACCGATACCTCAAAAAATGATGTATGTTCAGGAAGGAAAAATATGGTTTAAACATAGTTGGAAGAGAGGTTTTTCAAATAAGATTGCTATAATACATCGCAGGTTAAACCCAGTGGGATACGAAAACACTAAACTTGGTGGTCTTAATTTTAAATTCCTCAAACGCAATGAAGAGAACCCTTTAAACCCTGATACAATAACTCAGATAAGATCAACAGAAATTGTCTTAAAGGCTCGTTTCGCTTACAAAGAAAGAATAATTGCAGGTCCTTTTAAAGATCTTAGTCTAGGTTCTAGATTTCCGATTATAGATCTAACCTACACAATGGGTGTTAGAGGAATTCTGAATTCACAATTTAAATTTCACAAAATTCGACTAAGCCTTAAACATTGGTTTTATATAAGTCCTGTTGGTTGGTTGGAATATCAGGTAGAATGCGGAAAAATCTTTGGTGTACTTCCTTATCTTTTACTTGAAACACATCCTGGAAATGAAGCATATTTCTACAACAAAACGTCGTTCAATAGCATGAACAATTTTGAATTTGTCAGTGACTTTTTTGTACATGCTCGTATTGAACATCATTGGGATGGATTTATTTTAAACAGGATTCCTTTTATCAGAAAATATTTGAAATGGCGACTTGTCAATGCAATCCGCTTGTCCTGGGGCACATTGTCACAACAAAACAAAGACGCCAATAGACTTAATCATTATGACAGATCGATACAAAGGTCAAAACACCGTAATGTTCCTTTTTCAGAAGGCCCCTTTTATGGGACTTTTGACCAAGGGCCTTATGCAGAAGTAAGTGTAGGAATAGAAAATATTTTGCAATTTATACGCGTTGATGCACTCTGGCGATTAACATATCTTGACAACCGTGATGCTCAATTTTTCTCCGTTCGCGTTACCCTTAGGTTTGCATTCTAAGCTATCAATTGAATGTTTATAAGCGCATTAAAAAAGTTAAAACTTAGTAAAAGGAATAAATCGAGGAACTTTCTTCTGATAATTTTCATATTCAGGATACTTTTGGGCACTTATTTCTTCAGAGAAATCCGAACTACTTTTAAATAAAATTAAAAGTAATAAGCATCCTGCAATACTCCAATTGATCCATTCTCCTGTTGCAATAACACTAAATAAGTAGAAAACTATCCAAACTGCTTGTTCTCCCGAATAATTCGGATGACGAACAATACTCCAGAGACCTGTACGTACAAATCCATGTGCATAATCACCTAGTTCTTCTTTAGCATTTATACGCCTATATTTTTCATTTTGAAATACCCACTGTTGTTGATCTGCAATTGTTTCAATTACAACAAACACAAGAAAAGCTATAGCAAGGACATAATCAGCCCAAATTAAAGCAGGTGCACTAGCACTCAAACCAGTAATTATTGGAACAGTAAAAAGAAAAATTAATGCATGTTGATAAAGGCAGATAAAAAACAAATTAAATAGCATCCATATCCATTTGTTGCTAAACCCAGGCCTCTTTCTGAGCACCTCCCATCGGTAATCTTCTTCGCCTTCCCAGAATTTCCAGGTAAAACCACCACGACGTCCAAAATTATACGACAATCTAAGCCCCCAAATAGTAACTAATACCGACATAAGAATCATTCTATCATTAAATCCACCATCAACTGTAATTAACCAAGAATATAAAATTGGTGCTGTACTCCATAGTTTATCTGTCTGGCTATTATTTTTTGTCAACTCCCCTACTATAAAACAATATATAGCAATTCCGAATGCGATCATACCGCTTTTCCATAAAAGGGCTTCCTGTATATCATTCAAAGGCGTTCCATAATAAAAAGACATAACAGGTACTACAATAACCGTAAAGATGAGAATGAGAATGGTTCCTAACATGATTTGATATTTTAGTTTTCAATTCTGTTATAATAATAAATATTATCGAATTGTAACTAAAAAAAGCGAAGAGATTTTTCTTTTCTATTTTTAGAAGAAAAAGATATAAAAATTCTAATAAAATTATTTTTGTCTAAAGAAAAATACAACTGGTGATCCTGTAAAATTCCATTGTTCCCGGAATCTGTTTTCAAGATAATTTTTATATGGTTCCTTAATATGTTTTGGATAATTAGAAAACAGGGCAAATGCAGGATATGGTGTGTGAATTTGTGTAGCATATTTTATGGAAATGAAATGCCCGCGATGAGGTGGTGGTGGGTGCGCCGATACAATTTCCTGCACAAATTCATTAAGTTTTGAAGTGCTGATACGGGTGGAACGATTTTCAAAGACATCCAATGCTACTTCGATAGCCTTATATATTCTTTGTTTTTCAAGCACAGAAATAAAGACTATAGGGACATCATCAAAAGGTGCAATTCTTTCTCTAATTTTATCTTCAAAATCCTTTGCAGTATTCGTTTCTTTATTTTCTACCAAATCCCATTTATTAACCAGCAAAACTACCCCTTTATTATTTTTAATAGCCAATCGAAAAATATTCAGATCCTGCCCTTCAATACCTTTAGTAGCATCAAGCATTATAATACAAACATCTGCATCTTCCAAGGAGCGAATAGCGCGCATAACAGAATAAAATTCCAGATCTTCAGAAACATTTTTCTTTTTGCGCAAACCGGCAGTATCGATCAGTACAAATTCTTTATCAAACTTACTATATTTGGCATGAACACTATCTCTAGTAGTGCCTGCAATATCAGTAACAATACTACGATCCGTTTCGAGCAGTGCATTTGTAAAAGATGATTTCCCGGCATTAGGCCGTCCTACAATTACAAATTTGGGTAGATCTTCTTCAATCAATTCATTCTGCGGAAGCAAACGGACAACTTCATCGAGTAAATCACCTGTTCCACTACCAGAGTTAGAAGATATAGGGAACATTTTGTCAAAACCAAGCGACCAAAATTCGTGAGAATCAAGATGCCTGGCAGCATTATCTACTTTATTAACAACGAGTAAAATGTCTTTTTTTGCACGGTGTAGCATTTCAGCGACCTGCTCATCCAGGTCAGTTACTCCGGTAGCAACATCAACCATAAAAATAACAACTTGTGCTTCTCCTATGGCAATTTGTATTTGATCACGAATTGCAGCCGCAAATTCATCATCAGAATCTCCGATAAATCCTCCGGTATCGACAACCATAAATTGTTGTCCATTCCAGTATGTTGAACCATATTGTCTATCACGGGTTACTCCACTGACATCATCAACAATAGCTTTACGCATTCCAAGCATTCTATTAAAGAATGTTGATTTACCAACATTGGGTCGTCCAACTATTGCAACAATATTACTCATTATTAAAATTATTTTATAACTAGGTTAGAACCATAACCTATATCACTAATAATCGAGAATTACATTTCTGATAATCAAAAAAAGCCATCTAACACGTAATTGGTCAGATGGCTTTTTATCTTTTATAGTAGGTTTATACTACGTGTACAAACGTACGATTTTTGAATCCTTTCTTGAATTCTACAACGCCATCTTTAAGCGCAAAGATTGTGAAATCTTTACCTAATCCCACACCATTCCCAGCATGAAATTTAGTGCCACGTTGACGAACTATGATATTCCCTGCAATAGCTGACTGGCCGCCAAATAATTTGACACCAAGACGTTTACTATTACTATCACGTCCGTTATCCGTACTACCTACACCTTTTTTATGAGCCATGATTATAAATTTATAAGTTGTTGACTAAGGTTAAATAATAAGATCCAGCATTATGCAATGCTATCAATTTTAATTTTTGTGAATTGCTGACGGTGTCCGTTTTTGCGACGATACCCTTTGCGGCGTTTTTTCTTGAACACAATGACTTTGTCACCTTTTACTTGTTCAAGAACAGTAGTTTCTACCTTTGCGGCCACAGTTGGTGTACCAACCTGGAAGTCACCTTCCTTCGCTACGAGGAGTACTTTATCAAAAGTAACTTGATCACCCTCAGCAGCTTCTAAGCGGTTTACAAAGATCTCCTGACCTTCAACCACTTTGAACTGTTGTCCATTAATTTCTACTATTGCGTACATTTTTCTAGTTAAATTGTTTAATACAAATCACAAATTTGAGTGTGCAAAGATAAATATCTTTAGGGAACTATCAAAAAAAGAACGAAATAATTAACAGGTTTTTAATAGGAATTTTAAAATAGCCAAAAAGTACTTTAAATAATTTGATTACTTTGGCTGATATTCGATGCAGCAAACAGGTAAAATATAAGATAAACTCAAGTCTAAAATGCTATTGATCCACTTCTCATATAGTCTAGGGAACCATTCTGATTTGATTTGGCAAAAAACAAAAATTGCTTTAAGCCCAACTGCTATTATAAAACTCCAATAATACTAAGCAAAAAATATCTCAGAGGTTTTGCAACTAAATCAGTAAATCCTGAATGAAAAAGCAATGGCATTGGAACAAGCAACCAGGCAAAAACCCAAAAGTGAGATAAAAATTTATGCTCTATTATTTTTTTTACAAATGGACTCATATTTTCTGCTGTCATTCCAATACCATGAATAACGAAAAAGAGTAAAGGGAAACCATATCCAATACCTACTGGAAATGAAATTGCAATTTCATGTAAAATTCCGGAAACCAAAAAAGCAGATAACATTGCTGTGTTTTTCCCATATTTCCCTACCAATGGTTTATAAATAATCAATGCCGTCATTTCAGAAAATGCCATATTCCACCTCTTTCCCCAAAATTCTTTTAATGATCTGGACCTTGCAGGTTCTAAGAATAATTCTATAACATCAACTCCCAAGCTACGCCAAAGTACAGTACTCAAGTTCAAAATTCCAAAATGTAAGATAAAACTCATTCCTGCATACATAAGAAGGTCAGACGTATAAAACGAATGATAATAATTTTCTTCTACTAAATGTGACCCCATAAGTAATGCCATTCCCAGAATGATGCGAGAGATACTTTTGAATAACAACGGAGTTGCTTTATATGAAGATTTTGTCAATAGAGTCTCAAACAAAACTGGACGCATACCAAACCATCCTCCGGCAAAACAAAGCCATTGAATTATATTCAATTTAGGCTTACCCGAATAAGTCTCTACCATTACAATGGTCTTCATAGATATCAACTGAAGGGAACAGATGGCTGCCATTCGATACAATGCAGTTTGGTCTGCAGTAATCAGTATAGAAAAAAATGTAGTAGAAAGAATAATTGCCCATGCAGAAATTCTGGCAATAATTTTGTTCCTAATAGAAGGTAAGATATAGCCTATTATTAGAAGGAAAATAGCCCAACTCAACAAATAAATCAGAATAAAATCCATGGCGCTTTAGATTAGAAATTATAGTAGAATGCGCAGGAATAAACCAAGGTAAAACCAATAAACAATCCCACCAAAGCAATTTCTCCTAAAGTAAACATTAATCCTTCAGGGGCTTCTGATTTATCGAAATAGAAAAACTGAATCAAAACCCTGGCAAACCAGTATACGGCAATAAACAAATTAATACACTTTGCCAAAAAAGACCCATTAACTAATTCTTCTGTGCCCAATACAGAAACCACCCCAAAACAAAAGTTGATCACCAAAATATATGCAGCATAAGTCCAAAACATCTGTCGGATAAGCGGCTGAACATCTTTTAGGTGTTCTTTCCAATTTAACACCTTAGGTATGATCGCACTAACAAAACAAAGTACTATATGTCCAATGCCACATAAGAATATTAATGTTTTTACTGTTTCAATCGTCATATCAGGTAATTTAATTGAACAAAATGCTCTTTCTAATAAATGATAGCTGTCAAATGTCATTTCTTAGGTTACTACAAGTTACGAAAACATCATAGAATTAACACATTTTTTTTCAAATCTTGTTATTCTAAATAATTATTGCAAGTAAACCGCTAAAAAAGTGTATTTTTGAAGTGACAATACTATCTTAATGTTTTTATTCTTATAATTATTGATATGAAAAAATTCTTCTTACTAAACCTGATATGTGTTTTTTATTTAGTATCTGTATCTGCGCAAATAACGTATACAAGCAATAGTTTTCCTCAGGCTGGAGATATAATCCAGACAACAACGGCTGTTGATTCACTGCTTAATGTAACACCAGCAAGCGCATCACCATCAACCTGGGATTTTTCAGGTTTAATTGCGATAAATACGAATTATGATACCATAAAAGCTGCTTCTTCAGGCGCTGCATTTGCGAGTTTTCCAAGTGCAGATATTCTCCAATCCTTTATAGGAAGCTTTGGCGGTACTGCATATGTAGATGTTACTAGCAATCAGGTAATACGAATTGGTGGTGGTGTTGAAGTATTTGGCCTTTCCTTCATCAGTCCTTTCATCGACCCTCACGTGACTCAGCAAGTGCCACTAACATATCCAAACAACCATACAGACAGTTACCAATGGGCAAATGCATCTCATATTGATAGTGTCCCTTTTTTGGGCCCTTTAATTGATTCTTTCACAGGTGGAGTGATTGATTTTGACTCGATACGTTTTGCACTTGAAGGAGATGAAACCCGAAGTGTTGATGCATATGGAACCTGTGTGATGACACATGCTACTCATAATGTACTTCGACAAAAAATTATATCAGATTTTGAATTCAAAATTGAATTATATATACCTCCCCCATTTGGATTACCAGTAGGAGGCTCTTGGTTTGACGCAACATCGTTTATAGCAGGTTCATTACCTTTTCCAACAAGTGGAACAGTTGTCCGATATGATTTCTTGAGCGAAGGCATCAAACAACCTTTAGTAAGTTTAACTATGGACAGTACTGAAACTTTTGTAACCAACATAGAATTTTTACTAGACACGACAGGAACAATAGGGATAGACTATATTTTGGATGAAATAGATGTAAATATTTTTCCAAACCCTGTAGAAAAAGTTATTAATATCAACATAGGGTCTGATATTCCTTTTGGCGGTTATAACTTATATCTTACTGATATTTTAGGGCGTGTTGCTATAGTTAAAAAACATATTTTGGACCAAAACCAGCAATTAGACATTTCAAATATACCTAATGGCACATATGTCTTAATTCTACGAGATCGATACGGGAAAATTCTTAAAAGAGAAAAATTAGAAATCCTTAAATAATTATATAGAGAAATATGAAATAAAAAAAAGACCATCTCATACATGGTCTTTTTTTTATCGAGAATATAATTTGACCTTTATTGTTAATTGGCTTTATCTGATAAAAACTTCAGACGAACAAAAGCAATTTCTTCCATAGATATATCATCTTCTTCCAAAACCCCCAAAGCCTCATCAAGAGAATCTGATTCTGCTTCCATAAAATAATCGATAACATCTTCATAGACTTCTTCATCGACAGCTTCATCTATGTAGTATTTAATATCTAATTTTGTGCCCGAATTAACTATAATATACATTTCATGTAGTAGATCCTCCATTGAGATTCTTAGTGTATCAGCAATATCATCGAAAGGTATTTTTTTGTCAATACTTTGGATAATAGTAACCTTATTTTTTGATTTTTTTGCTACAGACTTAATAACAAAATCAACTGGACGAATAATATCATTATCTTCAACATATTGTTGAATAACTTTAATGAAATCACGTCCATAACGACGAGCTTTACCTTCACTAACACCAGAAATATGTTTCATTTCGTCAATTGAAAGTGGGTATCGTGTTGCCATTTCTTCAATTGAAGGTTCCTGAAAAACGACATAAGGCGGTACGCCTTTAGATTGTGCAACAGACTTTCGTACTCCAATCAAAATATTAAACAAGGTCTTATCT
The DNA here is from genome assembly GCA_022448945.1 of Saprospiraceae bacterium. GTDB lineage: Bacteria > Bacteroidota > Bacteroidia > Chitinophagales > Saprospiraceae > Aureispira. The sequence goes on along the minus strand of JAKVCV010000029.1, from coordinate 12,387 downwards.
AAAACAGATGTATTGGCAGCAATTGCGGCATCTTCGGCTTCTGCGGCTTCTTTTAAGAAGTCGTGATTTAAGGCAACAGAAAAAGAAACTGGTTCTTTTATAAATAAATAACCTGTATCGGTTAGTTTTATGATTCCATACTTCTCTATATCCTTTCGCAAAAGATTATTGAGTAATGATTGTCTAATAATAGAGTTCCAATATTGTGTATCTTTTTCTTTACCAAACCCAAATAAGGATAATTTGTCATATTTAAAATCCAGGACATTTCTTGTTTTATTGCCAACAACAAAATCTACAATTTCATTAATATGACAATTTTGAAGTAATTGATCTACTGCTTTTAATACCAATTGGACATCTTCTTTTGCTTCTACAGTTTCTCGGGGAAACTTACAGTTATCACACATTTTATGTTCATTACAACTGGGATCTTCATACTCTTCGCCAAAATAATGTAATAAAAAACGACGTCTACATGAAGGCGTTTCAGAATAAGCTATAATCTCAGCAAGTAATTGACTACCCATTTCTCGTTCAGCAACAGGCTTGTCCCGCAAGAACTTTTCGAGCCTAAGAATATCTTTGTGTGAATAGTAAGCAACACATTTTCCCTCAAGACCATCCCTGCCTGCACGACCAGTTTCCTGATAATAATTTTCAATACTTTTAGGAATATCATAATGAATAACAAAACGCACATCAGGCTTGTCAATACCCATTCCAAATGCAATTGTAGCAACAATAACATCTATATTCTCCATTAAAAAATCATCCTGAGTGCCACTTCTGACTTTTGCATCAAGGCCAGCATGATATGGTGCAGCATTAATATCGTTAACCCTTAAAATTTTGGCAATTTCTTCTGTAGCTTTTCTACTTTGCACATAAATGATACCCGATTTTTTGTGCATGCTTTTTACAAACTGCACAATGTTTTTCATCACATCTTCTTTCTTTCCCTTTGGGCGCACTTCATAATAAAGGTTGTCTCTATTAAATGATGATACAAACTCTTTTGGAGATTGCATTCTGAGTGTTTTAATAATATCTACCCGAACCTTTGGGGTTGCCGTAGCAGTAAGAGCAATTAATGGTATTTTCTTGTTCATCCTTTCTATCATAGATCGGATCTTACGATATTCCGGTCGAAAATCATGGCCCCATTCAGAAATACAATGTGCCTCATCAATAGCAATAAAAGAAATATTGTTATTAGAGAAAAAGACAAGATTCTCTTCTTTTGTTAAAGTTTCAGGAGCGACATACAGCAGTTTAGTTTTACCATCTGTAATATCTTTCTTAACGGTTTTAACTTGTGTTCGTGTGAGTGATGAATTAAGAAAATGAGCAATAGAATCAGATTCTGCAAAAGAACGAATTGAATCTACCTGGTTTTTCATTAGAGCAATAAGTGGTGAAATAACCAATGCCGTCCCTTCGGCCATCAAAGCAGGCAACTGATAACATAAAGACTTCCCTCCCCCTGTGGGCATAATGACAAAAGTATCATGTCCATCGATAACGCTTTGAATAACTTCTTCCTGTGTACCTTTGAATTTATCAAAGCCAAAGAAATTTTTTAGCGAATCGTGTAAACTAATATTTAGTATTTCCATACTCTTATAGAGTTTTTATTATTTTATTGTTTTCTTTTTGAAGAAGGACATACAAATTTAAGACCAAAAAGCGGATTATAACTGATAATTAAATGAAAATTATTGGGGGGAAACAGCCCATTTGATGGAATTCGGATGAAAATACAAAAAATAACACTGTAATTCAAAAATAACAATGTAATTTTCCATTAAAATTTTGGCTGTTAATCAATTATAAATAAAGCTAGAATCACTTCGGTTTTAATCCAAACGTTCAATCAATATGGTTTTTTATTGTATTGACAATAGAGGCATAAAAAATCATATTTTAAAATCATAAAAATGCTAATCAGATTCGTAAAAATGACATTCAGAGAAGAAGTCGTAGAAGATTTTTTAAGTGAGTTAAATAAAAGAAAAGAAAAGATCCGAAATTTTGAAGGATGTACTTATTTACAAGTTTTACAAGATACCAAAAACCCATGTATTATTTTTTCACATAGCTTTTGGGACAGTGAAGCATCACTAAACAAATATCGGAATTCTAATTTCTTTAAAGAGACCTGGAACCTTACGAAACCTGGTTTTGCTGCGAAAGCTGAAGCATGGTCAGTTGTTAGCATCCATGAGTTGAGGGAATAACGCAATACACAAAAAAATCTCCCCACAAAATTGTGAGGAGATTGAAAATAATTACATTTTATTTTGAATAATTTTCCAATTTAAATGACCACCACTCTCCCTGTGGGAAATTAACGGACCAATTTCCATCTTTAGTTTTAACATCTTTATCCAATGTATAATCAAATGTTAAAATACCATTACACCAAACCCAATGCCTTTTTCCAGATAGGATCTCCAAAATCAGTCTCCAACTTTTTATTCCCCCAACTAATAAGCCCTTTTATATCATTCTCCGGCTCACTTGAAAACCATTTTCCATTTTTAAAATCCAATAATTTACCAGAAGCACCATATTTTTTCAAATATTTACGTATTTCGTTTGCTAATACATCTTTATACTCTGTTTCGTAAACCTTTTTAGTTCCGTATATTGTACGCATTCCTCCCCCTACTAAAATAGTATCTTGAGGGTTAGAGTAATCTGTTACTGTTTTAACCTCTACATAAGATAAAGCCGGTAACCATTTAAGAAGATAGTATTTCAAAAATAATTCATGCATCCCGCTATCCTTCATTAAAGTTGGTGCAGCCAATTTTGATATAGAACCTTGCAGCTGCCCAACTTCTGCAGCGATACCTTTACAAGAAACCTGAGAGACTACAGATGCTACTTTTTTAGCAAAATCAGAAGTTCCAATATCCGAATTTTTTATAATTTTTAATTGAACATCCAACATATCTAATTTGGATAGTAGGTCCAGCATTTTTTGTCGGGCAGTTGAAAATGTTTCATAAGTTGTGGAATACCACTTATGCACAAAACTAAATGCTTGGTCAACAGAAGGCTTATTGGGTTCCTGATCAGGATTAGCTCTGGTCGTTAATTTCACATTCTTCACTTTAGTAATGACTCCTGCCCATTCTTCTGCATACTTTCCTCTCAATTCTTCAGCATTTAACCCTGATATTTTTTGTGCAAAACCACTTATTCTGGAATTTGCACTCGTCGCAGGTTTTGTGATCAATTTGGAGACTTGATGACTTAAAACATTTGCAGCAAATGGCACTGCTAAATTAAACAATGTCAATCCTAATGCTTTCAGTGCTGCTTCTGATTTCTGTGCTTTGTCTTCTGCCTTTTTTTGTTCTTTTAGTAAAGTCTCAAAAGTTCCTTTAGCAGACATACAATTAGAGGCAACCTTAGATATATTTCCCAACCAGTTATCTTTTAAGATTCCTACATTTTTATATAATCGATCTACCGTCTTGCGTTGTGTTTCTAATGCGTCTAATACTGTTATTAAGCTTTCATCTTTTCCTACTACTGCCTTACACTTAGCTTGTTCGCTGTGGATCTTACTTTGTTCTTTTTTCTCTAATTGTGTTATTTTTTTCTTAATCTTCTTCATCAATGCCTCCATTCTATCGATGTGCTTTTGTTCTTCTTTATCAATTCCAATATCGAATAGCCCATCATCATAAGTATAGTATAATTTCAACCCTTCTATAAAAACCTTTATTTCAACTAAGTCTAATTTTAACTTTTTCAGATCTGTCATTTTTCAATTTTTTAATTTAACATTTAAGTTTAACACCCCACCCCACTATAATAAATATATATATAATATTTTCTTATATTTATTCCCTGCAAAAATACAATTTATTTTTAAGATTTATAAGCCTTTTTTTTACTATCAAACCAGCCAATAAAATCTGTTGCATTTTGACCCAAGCTAATTCCCTCACAAAATTTTGCTCCTAATGCAGACATACTTCTTTTCAATTGTTCTTTTCAATATCAGTATTTGATGTGTATAAAAGTACCTTTCTAAAATCAAGTTTGATTGAGCATAATAAAACCCCACTCTGGATAGTGAGGTTTTATATTAAACATCTATACAAAATGTGACTTTTTATCCAGTCATTGACTTACTTTCACATTAAAAAGCAGTAACTGCCAATCCAAACCAAGATGCTGCAGCAGCATAACCAGGAACTTCATCGCCAGGTATCGGGTCAATTGTTACAACTATAACTGTAAGCCCAGCCAACGCAAGTAATCCAACAGCTTCCCATTTACCTATTTCTGGAACACGAACTCTAACTGGTTCACGAACAACAATCGGTTCGGGGAGAGGTTGTGGTGCAGGAGTAATAATCAATGATATTCCTATAGTCCCTTTAGCTTTCCATTTACCTTTTTTATATTCTACTGGTTTAGCTTCAAAGGTAAACTTCAACGATCCATTTGGAAGTACAGAAACTTTAGTAGTTGAATATTTACCGGCAATGCTATGTGTAATAGTTGCCCCGCCATTTGTAGCTTGTTTAATACTCCACCCAGTTTTAAAATTATCAAAAACTTGAGTAGCAGTTGCCTTATAGCCAGTAGGACTAAATTCAAAGATATTACACGGTGATCCATCTTCAACTTGAACCCAACCATCAAGTGTAACTTGTGCAGTTCCTAAAGGAGTAACAGCATTTAACATTGGTGTTGAAGGCATTTCAAATCTTAGAATAGGGTTACAAACTTCTGTGGCAACTCCATCTCCTCCTTCATAACCATCCGCAGGTATTACTGGTTTACTTTCCGGCAACTCTACAGGTGAAGTGTTATATTCATCATTTAAATCATCAGGTATAGACTGGTCCTGATCTGAACAAGCAACAGCTATTTCAACTGAGGGTACATTCAAAACTGCACCTACTAAAATTAAGTTTCCATTTTTTCTAACCCTATCTTTATTTGCATCTCTCAAAAGAGGCCAGTAAGCTCTGTTACCATATACTCCCGTGGCAATTTTTGATAAAGAATCACCTTTTTTCACTGTATATGTTCCTCCACCAAAAGTGTCATATATGTATTCAGGATTTTTTTCAGATTCATTAGCAACAATATCTTCTGGAAGCCTAGATCTTGAATTATTAATTATAGCTTGATTCAATCTTTGCTCACACATTGCTATAGTTTCCATCATAGAATTTAGATGGTCTTGTTCACCAGCATCAATATCACCATCAGAATTATATAGATTACCTATCCTTTCCAACTCTGTTCTCATTATTGATATCTGCTCTTTTAATTTTTCTATTTTTTGACTCATTTTTCTCTTAATTTGTTATTAATTTAAAATACATTTTTAGGCTGGGAACGATCGATTAAAAATCGTTTTTTGATAGTTTATAATATCATTGAACTATGGATTTTTAGATATAAACCACCGTTCCCATTTAAACAAAATTACTATGCAATTTTTAGTGCTTTAGCGATTTGTTTTAATTTAGCATCGATCTTAGTCATGTTAACCTTAATCTTCTCTTTTTGCTCAGGAGTCAATTTTTTACCCGCTGGTTTGTTATCCGTAGCTGCTTCTGTTTTCTCTTCAGTTTTTGCTTCAGTATTTTCAGTAACAACTTCACCTTTAGCGATTACAAATTTATCCCCTACTTTTTTCTTTAAGATCGGAATAGATTTGATCACTTTTTTAGCCTGCATTGGCTTCATCATTCCGCCCAACACACAAAACTCAAGCATTCCTTCAGCGTTCTTTTTTACTACTCCATAAGCCACTTTTTTCTTATCTATCTTCCCTTCAGTTCCTTGTCCTTTAGCTCTCTTGGTTTTAAACATTTTATCAATTTCTTTGGCTACACCGATTGACATAAATCCTTCGTCAGAACCAAAATAATCTACTTCATAACAAAAAGGTAGTTTTTCAACTTTACCATCCATCAAAGCCTGAAGTGGTTTTTTTAATAGGGTACTTAATGATTTTTTTAACTCATCTTTTTTAGCAAAATCTTTTGCTTTCAAATTCATTTTCATTTTTATAATATTTGGATTTTTTTTAAATAAATATACTCAGGTAAAACTTGAGCATTTTAGTGTTTGTCAACGTATTCAATCGAATACAATATTTAATGTAAATTCTATAGATTCGTTACCGATATACTTAATTTTTTAATATAAAATCTGGCAATCTATTGTGTTGATGTAGTCGACAAATCGCACTAAAAATCAATATATATTTTGCAATTATAGAATAATGCAAATTTTTATTCTTAATAATTGGAATTTTTCAGATAAAAATATATCTCCTCAATCAAGTTTATATCTATCTTTTTTTTTGATTTTTGAGTCCTATATTTTTAAATAAAACTTATTTTTTATGTTTAAAAATTGAACAATTCATGACATTAATTGCCACAAAAAAAAAGCTACAACATCAGTTGTAGCGCTATATAAATCAAAAATATTCAGATCGCTATTTATGTTTCGAAATCATCAGTAAGCCCCGTATCATTCTTTGCAATTTCATCAACCAATAATTTCAATTCCTGTTCACAGACTTTTATTCTTTCCTGAAGTTCCTTGAGTTTTTTCACCTCATCAGGCCCTACTGAGCCATCAATATTGCATTGGGAATAAAACTGCGCATAAGCGGCAAGCGCCTCTCTTAAATCAGCCTTTTTCTCGTCTATTTTGTGTTCTTGATTTTTCATTTTATTGAGCAAGCGCTATCAATCATATTTATGTTAATTAGATCAATAGCTAATATAAACATAAAATTATGGAACTATCATTAATAACTAAGTTTATATCAGTTAAATAATTTTTCAAGGACTTCCTTTCTATATTTAAATATTGAGTCGAGTTTTCTTCTAATAAAAAGGGTATTAGCAATGTCGCCCAAATAGCCAAAAGGTGGCACATAGCTTACAATATCTTTCATAAGAACTCCTTGATCTAAAGGCTCTAAAAAATGCTGATGATGCCAGATCGAATATGGACCTATTCGTTGTTCATCCACAAAGAATTTAAGTTCCTTAACCTGTGTAATCTCTGTTAACCAATTCATCTTAAGCCCTAATAAGGGGCGCACTTTATACTGAATAAGCATTCCTTCGTATATTTTATTCGGTAGATTTGGTGTAACAATATTAAAACCCATATAGTCCGGAGTGATCTTTTGTAAATTTTTAGGAGCGGAAATAAAATCCCAGGCTTCTTCTATCGTAGTATTTAATTTTTGTTCTTGAAAAAATTGATATAAGGACATTTGTATACATTATAAAACATGAAATTAGAATTGACAATTACTAAACAAAAAAACGCAAGAATTGTTGCGCTTTTATATTATATCCAGGTACTTTCTCCTTCCAATTCAATAAGGTAATAATAGATCAACTCTTTAGTTTTGATAGACAAATCGCCCGTTGCTTTAAAAAATCGAAATTCTTTAATTGTTTCTGCTCTTGTCATACCTATAAAGTCAGGCACTTTCTTACCGATCTCATCGTAACCTCTTTTGATTTGCTTACCAAAATGTTTAATAAAGTGCTCATTATATTGTTTCCAATGACGTAAAAGAAGTACGTTCTTATTCATTGGGGAAAAATCCTGATAGTAAAAGTCAGTTTTTGCTTCAGGCTTGCCCAAATATGCTTGTAATGCAGATTGCAAATTACGCAAACCAGCCATATTCATTTTTCCTTGTTGATGGGCTTCGTGATAAAATTTTTCATTAAGCTTAATTTCTCTTATTATTCTATCAATAGTCCATTGAGTCATGGTATGATCTGTATTATATTCTTGAGAATCTACCTTGTATGTTGCAACATTCTTATCCTTGCTACCTCCATCATTAGAAACATCTTTTCGTGCAATTTCAAGTTTATCTTCACCACGGCCATCGGTACCTTTAAGCCATTTCTTTATATGATATCTACTGCCTGTACGGGGACTTGGAGAAAAATCTGCATATGCCCATATGGTTTTTAAATTTGGAAACATTTTTAAATGTTGATCCAATTTTGACTCTTGACCTGAATTACAACCTGCAATATGTAAATCTTCAACCTGCTTAAAGGCATTAGGAAAAACATCACCTACTGTTTTTAACTCATCAAATTTAAACAAGCCTTGTTCTCCATCCCCTATTATATACCAACCATCACTGTGCCCAGAAAGTACCAATCTTTTAAAAAGTTTTTTGCCATTTTCGGCTAAATTCATCTGACGAATAAATGTAGCAACTTCATCTTTACTATTGCCTACTAGATTATCAATAACACGTTTAAGAATCGCTTTTTCTGCTTCGCTAACATTTATAAGAGCATTCAAAAAAGCATCCATTCCAGTATTACTCATCAAATCAACCATTCCCTCTCCCACTTTTATTTTATTCTCTTGCTGAGATCCTAGAATTAATGTAGAATGCTTTTTACCCACAGTATTTTCTATAATTGCTCCTTCTTTTTTGCGCGAGGCATGACGCATACCAATATATAAGACGTCTTCATTTTTGATTAGACTTTCCAATCCCTTACCTTTTCCACTTGGATGTAAAGCTAGCCACTGAAACGTAAAATCTCCTAATATTCCATCCTTCCCAAGCCCCTTTGCTTTTTGAAATTTGGCCAAGGACTCTATCATAACAGGCCCCAAGACACCTGGCACACCTAAAACGTCACCTATCTGCTTCCAAATATTGTTCTTATATTTTTTATTTACAAGAAGCGCTTTTTGCACCTCTTCTTTTGTAAGAATAGTTATTGTTTGATCTTGAATCGTTATTTCTGCAATGCGATATTCTATGGCTTCAACCATATTTTGCATTTCAATTAAACGACCTACCTCGTCATTAGAAAACGATGCTTCATCCTTAATCATTGACAAATAACGATCTAATTCTTTTTTTATCTCAGTAATATTTTCCTGAAGTTTTTCTAATTTCTTACTCATATAACATTATGCTTTTTCAACGCCTAGGTAGTTAAGTTTTAATTGAGAAATATAATATCAAATATAATAGTTAACCTATGTAGAAATTCAAGAAAAAAATCCTCAGATACTCCTATCTGAGGATTTTTTAAATTTATATTATAAAGACGTTACAATTGCTAAATCCAAGTACTGTCTCCGTTAAGTTTTTCAAGAATATCTACCAACAAGGATTTCGTTGCCTCAGAATCTTCTCCTTTAGGCTGGAACTGTTTAATTTCGTCAAGTGTTTCCTTTCTGGTCATCTTTTCAAAATTCGGAACTTCCCTACCTATCTCATTGTACCCCTTATTAACATCTGTTCCATGGTTTTGCATAAAGTGATGATTATACTGTGGCCAATGACGCAGAAGTAAAACATGGGTATTCATTTTCAAGTATTTTTGAAAATTATAATGAGATTTAGCTTCAGGACGTCCAGTAAAATTCTGCAAAAGTGATTGTAAATCCCTCAAACCTGCCTTATTTATTTTCCCATAAAAAAACGCTTCTGTATAATAGTGTTCAACCGGCCATAATTCATCAGAAACTCTTTGCAAATCCCAGCCCGACATTGAATGATCCGTTTTATATTCATCAGAGTCAACCTTATATGTTGCTATATTTTTATCTTTACTGCCTCCATCATTGGAAACATCCTTACGAGCAGCATCAATTTTTGCATCTCCTCTTCCCTCAGTTCCTTTAAGCCATTTTTTTATATGGTATTTACTACCTGTATCAGGACTTGGAGAAAAATCCGCATATGCCCATATTGTTTTTAGGTTGGGAAACATTTTCAAATGCTGATCTAATTTGGCTTCCTGCCCTGTATTACATCCGGCAATCTGCAAATCTTCAACTTGTTTAAATGCATTTGAAAAGACCTTACCAATATTGGCAATATCTTTAAATGTATAAGATCCCTCATTGTCATCACCTACAATATACCAACCATCACTGTGCCCCGAAAGAACTAATCTTTTAAACAATTTTTTTCCATTTTCAGCCTCATTCATTTGTCTAACAAAATTACAGACTTCATCTCTAGCATTATTTCTAATATTCTCAATAACCTCTTTCAAAATCACCTTTTCAGCTTCATTGACATTAACCAATGAATCCAAGAAAGCATCCAATCCGTCAGAAGTTTCCAAATCTACTAATTCACCTTCAACGTCAATTTTATTTTCTTCTACACTACCTTCAATTATAGTTGCGTTTTTAGACCCTACGGTTTGAGTAACAACAGCTGCTTCGCGTTTACGGGAGACACCTCTCATCCCTAAATACATGACATGTTCGCTTTTAACTAATTTTCCAAGTGCTTTACCCTTACCACTTGGATGAAGCGAAAGCCATTGAAAAGTATAATCGCCAACCATTCCATCAATTTCGAGTCCTTTGGCTTTTTGAAATTTTGCAAGTGCCTGTACTAAAGTAGCATCTAAAATTCCGGGAACACCCAAAACGTCTCCAATGAGCTTCCAAGTATCTGCTTTATGTTTACTATTTACTTGTATTGCCTTTTCAGTTTCTTCCTCACTCAATAATTTATTTGATGGATTTTTAATATTTATTTCTGCAATTTTATATTCAATTGTCTCTACATAATTTTGCATTTCAATGAGTCGCTCCATCTCTTTTGGGGTTATGTAACCATCAGCCTGAAATAATTTCAAATAACGATCCAGCTGACTTTTCATAACCTGGAGATCATCCTGTAGTTTATCTAATTTTTCACTCATTTTCTAGTTTACTTTTGATTTATGGTAATTCTAAATTTTTGTTGACTATATGATTTATATATCTAGGATAATCAACAAACAAATTTAAACTTAAAAACTATTTATTTAATTTATCTCTCAATTGAGATATCCTTTCACCAAGCTCGTTAATTTTTTGTTTCATCTTATCGATAACGGCTTTTATATCCGAAGACGCTTTTTCTGAATCTGCGCCCTTTTCTTTTAACTCAGCTATTCTAGCTTCCATTTTTTGGATTTTATCCCACAAATCCTTTACCTGAGCTTCCTCTTTGGCATCTAGCACAAAAGGTGAATCGTCTTCAGCACTTGTAGACTGTTTTATAAACTCCTCTAAAACTTTCTTTAATCTATTGAGTTTTTCTTCCTTTTTTTGAATATCAACTGACATATCTATTTTGTTTAAATTTTTTAATTATGAATTCAAGGGTTAACTTTTATTGGAATAACTATTCAATGTTTAATCCCAAAAACTATCCCACAAGTCCCCTACTTCGTCTCCAAATTCTTTAAGGCCACCGGTAAACCCTTTTTCTGACCAGAAATCTTTGGCTTCTCCTACAGGAGTACCTTCAATTTTTTCATCAACATAGTCATTTAACTCATTAGCAAAATCTTCAAGCGTACCAATTACACCATGTTTTTTCCAGTACTCTGCTGCTCCATCAACCAATTCATATGCTTCATTAAAGCAATGAGCAATAGAGTTCCAGACTTCCATTATGCTGTCCAGACAACTATTGATTCCATCAATGATAGGTTGCAAATCCTTACCTGCGGTAAAGGCATCCTGCCATTTATTAGGCACGATTAATTCACCATCCTGCAGTTTACAACCCTGGAATTTTAAAAGCTCCTTTTTGCTGATCGGATATTTCAATTCCAGTTGCGATCTTTTTACACCAACCTTAATAGCACTTTGTATAATAGGTTCAGAAAGCCCGAGAATGAGATCAAGATTAAAATCAAGACCACCAGTTACAGATGCTTCGGGAGAAAGATCGTCGCCACCTTTGTAAACCAGATAACCATTTCCTGCCAAAGAGGTAGTGATAGAACATTCACCTGAAACAGCGAGGAAACCAACTACTTCTGCACCAATTCTGACAGAGCCTGTTACACTACCATTTACATTAATGCCAATCTTGGACATACCTTCTGTCCAATTAACCTCTTCACTGGCAGCAATACCTGCAGTTCCTTTCAACCGTCCGCTAATAAATAAACCAATACCAGTTGGATTTGTCGAAGGGATGATAGGCCAGTAAATAGAAGGTGTCTCCATAGACCACTTCTTGCCCAGTTCAAGTTTTAATTTATCATTGGTAATTTCAGCACTTCCCTTGATCCCGCTTTTGAATTCATGCTCTGCAGTACCCTTAAATTCACCTTTTGTATTTACCTCAAGACCTACTTTGGATTTTCCATCATCACCTTTAGTCTCTTTTCCGACCTTAATATTTACAGTCCCCTCACTATCCACTGTAAATCCGCCTTCCTTGCCTTCATCTGACTTATAGGACAAGCCACCATAAACACTTCCATCTTTATTGGTACCTACAGTAAGGTTTGGTCCGCCACCGGGATCAGATTGCACTTCATCGTGTTTTATTTTGGCCTTTTTCTTTTCAAG
>JAKVCV010000028.1 GCA_022448945.1 Saprospiraceae bacterium | reverse complement strand
ATAGCTGTGTATTTCGTAATTTATCAAATGTCAAGTTACAGGAACTACCTATAGTTTGATAGGGTTTCACTGTATGTAGAGTATAAAGTCCAACATATTGACAATCCGAACTAATAGTTAATATTACTAGGTTGTATATTTGGTTGCGATAATTGATATTATAGCAACCAAATGTGTAGTTGTCATCGACACTATGTAAAATATAGGGGGCATGGGGGGGGTGTCGCCTCGCAACATTTATATATATATATTAGTTACACACACACGCAGCAAAAACAAAAAGAGGCATAAAAATTTGTTTGTAAATTTTCTGTGTATTTTTTTTTGAGTACTAAAAAGGGTAACTAAGAAGTTACCGTTCTAAAGGTTGATTTTCTAAGAAACATATGTATATTATATTAATATTTACATTATAGAAGTGAGATGCGTAAGACGGTTAAGAAGAGGTTGCTAGAGGTACTGGATCATGTAGCTGCGTGTTATACGTATCTTAGGGATAATTTTGTATGTTGGAAATGTGGGAAGAGCAATATGAGGACTCCAGACATGCAGTATAGTCATATAATTTCTAGGGCACAGAATGGAAGAATGAAGTATTATCATAAGAATGCTAAGACGTTGTGTTTGGTGTGTCATAAGTATTGGCGGCATTTGAATCCAACATTGGCATGAGAATGGTTTCAGGAGAATTATCCTGAGTTAGATGCTGAGTTGAAGGATATGAATGCGAACAGACCATTGGGTTCTATAAAGTTACAAGTTTTTGAGGATCAGTTAGAGTGGTTTATTGAGCAATTATCCACTATGGACTGGCAACGTCTCTCTAAGCACGTTTGAGTAAAGAGGTATGGGGTTTTATGTAAGATAATGGGAAATAAAGAGGATCGAAGGAGTGTTGTTTATAAATAGTATTGATATTTTACAGTAGAATGTTTACAGTAAATATGAAACCATATAAAGCTTCCTTGTGATTTATTGCAATAGCACACTTATGGTAGGCGTTAGCTAGAAGTGTTAATGTACAAATTTGTGTTGTATCGATGGCGCGCTCGTCTGATAATAACTAGCAAAAGTGGTTATTCCCGCCTCTGGGAAAAACTCCAAAGCATAGCGTACGTATGTGATGGTGAAGAGCCGAAAGGTTCTTTTTTTTATTAAATAAAAAACTGGCATATAGCCAGCTTATCGATTTTCTTTTTTATTGTGGTATCTCCGTAATATGAGATTTATTATATCTTCTATTTTTTTGCCTTCGTGTAGTCAATACCTCATTATAAAGTCTACCGTTGCTTCTTTTATGTTTTTACCGTAGCACGGTAGCATTGTTGCTAAGTCTGTATCAAAGAATATTTCTTTGTAGAACATATATTTTCCTTTACTTAATCTATCAGTAATCTTAATTAGCCTATCACATCACGTATATTCTTTGTGTAGACTTTCTAAACTTTTTTTACTTAGATGCTCCATATTATTTATCAAACAATTTAAAACCTTGCTCATGTAGTAGTATAATCATATCTGCTAGTGCGTTTGGTATACTATCTGATGGTACTTGCTCTACATAGTCATCGTATATTGCGTATGACACCCAAAAGTTTTTATTGTGTTTTTTGAAAAAAAGGTGTGGGTTTCTTTCAATGCGTAAATAATGGTCTGATCATAAAGTTTCTGGCAACAAATCAATCATTTCTGCTACTGTTGGGGCTATAAGATAATGTTCATCATATCCATTTTCAGGAATCTTTCACTTTTGTCAAAAGTCTAGAGGGATAGAAAAAAGTTCTATTCAAGATCAAGCATAATCCCCATGGAAAGGGACAAATTCTCAGTCTTTTTGATTGTATTGCTTATGTGGTTTTCTGGTGTCTTTAAAACAGAAATATCAATAGTCTTGAGGATACCCTATATCTTTTAGTTTCTTACATCTTTCTAGTGATGGTGTGTTCATAATATAACTATATTATAAAATAAATCCTCTGTTTACTAGTTCATCATATGCATAATCAACACATTGTTCTAGTGTTCATACGCAGTCTATAGGTCGTGATTTTTCTGTATAATCTATCTTATAAGAAAGGTTTATGAATAATTTATACATATTTTTTCAATCTACTTTTCATATACTAACTATATGTAGGTAAGTATCTTCATTTATAATAGCTTCTATTTTTTCACAATACTCACCTGGATTAAGACTGATCTTTTCTATCTTTTCTAATGTATCCATTAGTCTATATTATCAATTAAATGTGGGTGCTAGTATTTGTTCCCTATTATTTATCAAACAATTTAAAACCTTTCTCATGTAGTAGTATTATCATATCTGCTAGTGCATTTGGTAATTTTCATACTGTTGTTTCTGTCACACAATACTCAATCTCACCGTTACTAAAATCTATGTCATACTTTTCTAAGTAAAATCAATCACATCCTTTCATTATCCTTAATCAGTCTAAAGAAATAAAGTCTTTTGTTATAATATAAATCATCTCTGCTACTGTTGGTTGGTGTAAATCTATCATAACTTTCCTTCTCATTCAGCCACCAATCCTATCCTCCATTATATATCAAGGTTTTTGAGGATACCCTATCTCTTTTAGTTTCTTACATCTTTCTAGTGATGGTGTGTTCATTATAAATCATTTTCACAAATAAAAGCTACTAATTTTTCTATCAACTCTCTATTCTCTTTGTATCGTTCTTTTCATCAAAACCTATGGTATAGTATGTCTAATATTCTTTTTTGTCTTGGTTTTTCTGGTTTAGTTAGTTCTGCTCGATTAATACACATTATTCTATATTATTTATCAAATGAGTAAAAATAGTCTTTTATTTGTTCTTCTGTATGGTATACACATCAATCAATCCCATAGCGATCTTCGTAAATATTTACACTAGTCCATCAAGGAGTTATCTCGGACATGCTACATGTCATTGTGTAGCAACTATATATCAAAAACATTGGTACTTCAAACATTAGTCTATATTAATTAAAATAAATACGTTCTTCTTCTTTGGTGCAATACCTTATTTCATCCTGTCCGTATCGACTACAAAGATTCTTGTCAGAATTGTAACAATACGAAATTGTCTCTTTTACTCAGTTTCAATCGTTTTTAGGTATGTGATTCTTTTTTATAGAGAATATTGTAAAATAAGTTATATTTACGGCGTCCCAAGTATGTGCTACTTTGTCTCATATCTTAAACTTTGGTATATTCATTAGTTTATATTATCAAGTAAAATTACTTTCTTTCTATTACATATGTGATAACAAGAGAACTACAAACTATAGTTACTGCATTTGTTATATCTCATTGACTTGCAAAGTATAAAGATCACAGTATTAGCAATACCATTGCTACGATGTCTTTTATTTTCATTAGTCTATATTATTAAGTAAATGTGTGTGTTCGTAACGGTTGCCAACAACTTCATCTTGCATCTTTCCATCTGCTCGTACTCTGTATTTAGGTGTCATTATCAACATAGGTTAGAAATGTAAAGGTCTGAGTTTATAGCTAAACATGCAATAATAAGAAGAATGGCTATCCCTCATCAAAGCAAGTAAGGTCTTGCGTCGTAAAAGTCTACTTCGTACAAAGTGTCTCACTGTACGTAGTCTATTCATAGTCCATCTAACATATCTATAGTTTCTTGTGTAACCGTTACTGTTTTATATTTCATAATAGTATAATTAAGATATTAAAACATCAATTTCCTCTTTTGATAAGTTTAGTTCCTTGAAGAATTCTTTTTCTTCTTCAGTGAACTCACACATTTTTCTTGCATCTTCGCAAGATAAAATTCAAGTCTGTCAAAATTGCCAATCTATATAACCATCGCAACAAAACGCATAAACACCATCTTTTCTGTATAAGTCTGAGTCTGACCAATCGTTAGGTTGGAACTGTATATAGTCGTACTTATCTTCTGATCGTTTGCTTCATCATCAAGGATAATAAATATTAATCTTTCAATGATACTTTTCGAAAATCTTTGTTTTTCGAAGTATTGAACCAATAAAATCAAAAGAAAAATCGTGATATACAAAAACCTTTCGCAAAGGTGTGTGTTCCAAAAAAGTTCACTTAAATCATTCATGTACGTCTGACATTTTTGTCATTCATATTTTATTAGATGATTTTGATATTTTTTTTTGTTCTACGTTTTTACATACTTTCTTGTTGAATCTTTCTCTTTGTATTTCATCAATTTTTTTTAACAAAATCTTGTCAACATATCAAATTCAGTGTACCATTTCATATTCTTCAGTTTTGTATTTAGATATCTCTACCTCTCAAATAAAAGTATCTTCAGTAACTGATCAATCTTTTATGTATCATATTCACTTTGTCATCTTTATAATTAGTTATAAAACAGCTTACTTAATTTACAGATATTCACCATAATCACATCAATGGAAACCACAAAACCAATGAAAGGCATATGTATCTCAATATGTACTTTTCTCTAACTCTCATACACAAGCCACATCAGGTCATCAAGGTCGTTTTTTAATTACTTTGTATTTGTTCATAATATATAGTTGTATAAATTTATTTGCATTTTTGTTCAAGGTAGTCTTTGAATTTGCATCAATTTTCATTAACATCGTTCATAATTGATTCTACTGTGTAACCTAAGGGTTTTGCAATGCTTGTCCTATGACATATATTACATTTGTCCTGTAGGTCACTTACTTCTGAAGAAAAAATATTTGTATTGTTAGATAATCAAACTATTATCATGCAAAGAACAAATATAAGTGTTTGTTTTCTTGTTTTCATATAAAAAATTACGTTGTAAACGTAAACTTTATATTTTTTTTTTACATAAAATCAAGTCTTTTTATAAAAGTGTTGCTTTTGAAGGGTATTTTTGTATACCATAAGTAATATTTATATCTTTTTTAAAAAATGAGTTATAGTTATGATAGAAAAATGAATACTTCTTCTATTATTGATGAGGTTTCCAGAAGACTAAACTTTAGTAAAGAAAAAACAAAAACTGTTATAGATGAATTTATTGAGGTTATGTCTATTTGAATAAAAGATGAGTGAAAAGTACTATTGAGATGATTTTGAACTTTTTATAAATCTATGTATACAGGTAGAGAGACTTTAGATTTACGTACTTGAGAAAGGGTTCATACTAATTCTGTAAGTGTTGTAAAATTTAAACCATGAAAATCATTAAAAAGAATAGTTAGATAATTGTTTATTATTAATTCTTTTATGTCTAAAAGTAAGTGAAGAAGTTGATACGACGAAAAGCACAGAGCTAAAATATGTTTATCTATGATATTGGAATTTCTTAGATTACATGATGAGTTCAGAAAAGATGCTTCTGTAACTTCTTTTTCTCTACTGTCGTTCCAGACTTGGATTACTGGAAAACTTTATAAAAGAAATTTGACTGATGCCAAAAAACAAAAAAATTGCAATTAGTTGATCTTGAATAACAAAAGATGTTCTTTTGTGAAAAAAGACAAGAGGCATGAATGGTTCTTGTCCTTTTTATAAGACTCCAGAAGCTCTTGCTAATAGAATTGTAGAATATTTTAACTGAGGAATGTGTTCGAGAAAAAAAAGAATAAAAGTTTGAAAAGATTCTTATGAGGAATTGTATGTACCTAATCCTTCTCTATGAGATCTTTCTTTTTTTTTGTGATTTAGGGACAAGAGTAGTTTATACAAGTATGCAAAAAGATCTGACGAGTTTGATTACCTAATTAAAAGAGCAAAGACCCTTATAGAAGTGGAATATGAGAAATTACTACATGAAAATCCTACAGCTGCTATATTTGCTCTTAAAAATTATTGATGGAGTGATGTTGTTAGGCATGAAGATGCTGATTGAGGTAAAATATCTAGTAACAAAATAGTTATAGAACATGTAGTAAGAAGAATATGAGAATGAAAAGTTATTAATTCAAAAGATTTAGATGATAATATCGTTGAATGAAACTTAGAACAGGAAATGTCTTCCACAAAAACATAGAGTCTGACAAAAAGATAAAGATTAATAGGTGAGGTACTAGGTCAGGCAAAACATATTCTATACTACAAATAATCTGGAGATGGCTTATTACTGGTTACCTAGACTCAGAAGTTAACACTGAAGATTGTGTTTTTTGAAAAAAATGAGAATTAAAACAGTATCCAGAATGAGAAGAGGAATCTGCTAGTTGGATATGTACTGTTGTTAGAAAGTTTAAGAGTGACTTAAAATCAACAGTAATAAGGGATTTTGAGCAGATAATAGTTGATACATGAACTGTTTTTCTATTAAACAAAGAACATAGGAACAAAACAGATAAAACTTACACCTACAGATGAAGAATGGTAGAGTTTATGTGAGCAGATGATCAAGAAAAAATTAAGGGTAAGCGTCGTGATATATTATATTGTAATGAAGCTAATGCTTTAACGTTCCAAGAAGAATTTTTCCAGTTGATAGTCCGTACTAATGACAAAATATTTTTAGATTTTAATCCAGATAGTGAAGACATTTGGATAAATACAGAACTAGAGCAAAAAAGAGCTAAGCAGGAAGGAGATGTTGAGGTAATAGTTAGTACGTATAAAGATAATCCTTTTATATGAGAATCTCTCATAAAAGAAATTGAGTCTTTAAAGGAAAAGAATAAAAGACAGCGAGAAATTTATTGACTTTGAAAATATGGTAAGCTAGAGGGTGTCATTTTTAGTAAGTGGCAAATAGTTAACGATATTAACCCTGAAACAGAATGTAAGTTGATAGGTTACGGTATAGATTTTTGATATAACGATCCAGCTGCAGTTGTTTGAGTCTATAAATGGTCAGATGGTATACTTGTTGACGAATTAATTTATTCTCCATGAATATTGAACGACAAATTATATGCAAAAATAATTTCTTTTGGTATAAATACATCTGAGAGATTTATTGCTGATTCTTCTAGACCAGATTCGATAGAGGAGTTATATTTATTATGATTAAATATAAGACCTGTAAAAAAAACAAAAGGTTGAGTTGAGTCTTGAATATGATTTATGCAACAAAAAAAAATATATATTACATCTAGAAGTACTAATATTATACTAGAATTTAGGAATTACTGTTGGGATCAAGATAAGAACGGTAACTTTTTAGAAACTCCTATAGACGAATATAATCATGCTATTGATGCTATAAGGTATGTATTTATGGAGTTGATAGATAAATGAAATAGAAGTAATTTTAAATCGTTAGTAAGTAATTGGATTGATTAATTATATATTGTATGTTTGAAATATAATTAAAAATAAATACTATTGACAGTAATTTACGTTTGAATTAGCCATGTATATAAAAAACTGGAAGAAAAACCAAGCTATTTCGGAAAAAGATATAAAGAGCAATAAAAAGTTAAGAGAAGAGATAGTAACGGAGTTATGAAAGTGCTATAACAAGTCTCAATCTGCTGTTTCTGCTAAATTAGAATTATATAAAAGAATAGATGATAAAGTTAAAAGCATGAACGCATCTGGCAAGATGACATATGATTTGTTGTTTCAGATGAAGAAAACCTTTGTTGCTATGTTTAAGAATGAGTGAATTTCTCCTGTTTATACTGAATCAGACTTTAATGACAGAGATGTAGCACAAAAGCTTAATAAAATAGTAGATTTTGACCAAAAGGTAATGAGGAAACATATAAAAGATAAAGAAATGTTGTATGATGTTTTTGATTATGGTGTCTGAATACGTATTCCTTTGTGATGGAACAGATCTAAGCAGGTAGTGGATTTTATTAACATAGATCCATTGTGTTGGTATCCTGATACTAATGGTAACGTTATGGATAATAACTTTGATTTCCATCTAATGAGTCGGTCAACTAGCATTGGAGAGTTAAAAAGCAAAGAGAGTGTGGTGTGATGATATTTCGATTTAGATGAGGTTCAAGCATGACAGACCCTTTCAGAACAGAGATCTAATTTAAGAAAAAAACAACAAAGGCTAATAACTCAGATGGACAGTTACAATGATCCAGTATATGTGTTAAATTGTTTTGTATGTATTAATGGTAGGAAGTATTTCTGTACATTAGCTAATGCTCACTCGAAGATAATTAAACGAGAAGAGATAAAACCATTAACACCTCAAGAAAAAAAGTATCCTGATACTATACCTTTCCCAGTTGCTATATCTAACTCTTTCCCACTGATAGAAGACCCATGGGGTATCTCATATAGAGAGTTAATGTATCCTACACAAATAACAATGACAAAGCTAATTAATGCTATGCAGATAAAAGAAATGCGTGAAGCAGGTTTTGATAATTATTTTGTTGATGTAAGAGCTATAAATAACATAAATGACCTTTTAGATAGAGCAGAGAGTTGACCTAAATTTATACCTGTAGATTCTATGCAGGGTCAAATAACTCAGCCAGTACAAGAATTAAATAATACAAACCAATCTCAGCAGTTTTTCCAGTACATACAAAAACTAGCAGAGGATACTACGTGATTAACTGGTATAGTAAGATGACTGAGTCCTGATACAAATACATTATGAGACACTGAATTGCAATTGCAAAGGTCTAATGTTGTATTTGATGTAGATGCTGATAATCTAATGATTTGAGAGCAAATGTTTTGGGAAGTAATTTATATGAGATACATGAGGAAACATGTAAGAGATAATTGATGAAAGAAAGTAACTCAGCTATTAGATGATGATTGAGAATTATTGAAAATAACAGAGCAAGATTTTATCTCTGGTTTGAATCCTACTGTAGAAGTATTTTCAAGTAAGAAGAGAAGAGAGGATAATATGAGGAAACTATCTAATATGCAATCTATACTTCCAATAGTTCTACAAGATCCTAATGTGTCACCTATATCAGCTAAGATGTTTAAACGTGAAATGTATAGAAAAATGTGATTTGACGATGCTTTTATAGAAAGTATTGAACCAATGGATAGCAGCGAAAGACATTCTTTGATGATGAAAGAAATGATTAGCTCTTGATTAAAACCACAGAACATTTTTATTCCTTGATTGGATTTGCAAACTCTTTGGATATATATTAATTCTGCAATCAATAATGAATTAAAATTTGAAGTATTATCATTTCTCAACACATTAATGATAAGGGAGTGAGTCGATAAGCCAAAACCTGTTTGAGAATGATTAGAAATGACATGAATAGCTAATAGTATGGCAAGTCAAGCTATGACAAATAATATAGTTAAAACAAATGAGTCTTTAGATAATAAGGCAGCACTATAATGACAATTTACCAATTGTTTAATGAGAAAAAATTCCAAGATATAATTATAAATAGAATTATAAAGGAAAAGGAGGTTTTTAAATCAGATATTCTTTTTAATTTAAAAAAAGAATCTAGGGAGGTAATTTATACTGAATTAGATTTAAAAAGATTACTCGTTTTATATCTAGATGACTTTTTGTCAGTTCTAGGTAATGACTTGGTTTCATCAGCATGATGAGACGAAAAAAAACTCTCTGAATACCACAAACTTGCAAAAAAAATTATTTTTGATAAATTAGAGTTACATAAGCCACGTAAGGGCGGGCAATGACAATAAGACCTATTGTATTTATTATTAGTACGTGATCACATGGAAAAAGTCGACGAAAAGGATGTTCAACCTCAAAACGAACAAGATTTATCTTCATTAAAAGAAAAAGATGCCGTACAAAAAGACGACAAAGAAGAAAATGAAGAAGAAAAAATAGCTAGATTGGAAGAAGAAAACTCTTCTTTAAGAAAGAAGAATGAAAAACTTCTAAAGAAAAAACACAAAGCTATTCAAAGAAGACAGCAGGAAAATGAAGAAAGAGAAGAAATTGACTTAGAAGCTCATACTAAGGAAGTGCTCCAAAAAATTGAGATGGAAAAGGAAATATTGTCTCTGAAGCCTGATGCTAACATTGAAGCGATCAAAACAATCGCTGATGTTAAAGAAATGAGTCTTATGGAAGCAGCTAAAGATGTCTATGGTGACTTCACTTTGCCGAATACAAGATGACAAAGGAACGAGCCAGAGAATGGTTATAGTAGCTTACAGGAAGATATTAAGAAAAAACTATTTTGATAAGTTTTAATTTGTATTTATTTAAATGAGCTTTCAACTTTACACACCAGGTAGAAGTATGCCTGATTTGTCAGATCTTATCGCAAAAGATCCTGCAATTACAGATAATTTGATCGGTAAAATGATTACTATCGACCCTGCAACAGGTTTAGCTATTGAAGCTACTGCTGCATCTACAGAACTAGGTTTTTGTGTATCAGATAACGGAGAAGATATACAAGTTGTCGCTGATGCAGAAGCAATCTATAAAGGTAACGCAGATGCTCCTTTTGCTGCTATAAACAGAAATACTGAAGTAGATCTAGTTATTAATTCAGGAGTTCAAGAAATTGACCTTGGAGCAAGTACAACGGATGTATTCAAAGTATTATCTACAAAAAAAGCTGGTACAATCGGTGACACTACAGATGTACTTGTAAGAATCAATAAGCTAATCGCTGTATAATTTTATTTATTAATTAGTTAACTAATATGTTTGGAACTAACCAAGATATTCTAAGTTTTTGGAATTGATATACAAAAGCTACTAAACAAGTTATTGATAACACATCAGAGTACCCTATGGGTAAATCGGACTTTGCAGTTCTTTCTAGAGTAGAAGATACTACTGAAATTACTGAAAGATTTGTTTCTATTACTGGTCTTTCTGTTGCTGAAGACGTTGCTGAGGGTTCTAAGATACCACAAGGTAAATCTGCTAAAGGTTTCGTTACAGAACTATCTCCAATTAAACAAGCTGTTTCTTTGGACTACACACGAGAATATATGAAAGGTGTTATGGATAACACACAGAAACTAGAAAAACAATACCAAGTAGACGTAAGAGACAGACTATCTGCTGTATACAACAAGTTAAATACTACTGTATTTGAACTTATTAACAAAGGTTTTACTGACACTCTATCTCCAGATGGTGAATTGCTTTTCTCTGCTAACCATCTTCTTAGCCCAGAATCTGCTATCGAGTTTGATAACCTACTTCCTGCTGCTGCTCCTTCTGTTGAAGTACTAGACGAAGTAGAAAAAAGATCTAGAGGTTTCGTAGATGCTATTGGTAGACCAATGCCATTTAACACAAAAAGAATTTTGGTGAAAGACGGTGGTAAGGCACACCAAAAATGGAAAAAAATCTTAGGAGACAATGTTTCTCTACAATATAAACCAACAAAAATCGACGCTATCAATGAAGGTGTTAACCAACAACTAGGTAACGGTCGACAAATCATACCATCTGTATATGTAGAATCTGATACTGCATACTACTTTATGGCTGATTTTGATTCACAAATGATGGTAAATCCTATCTATACAGGTTTCCACCAAAGACCAACAATGGACGGTGAATTTGATTACGATAAAAGAACTCAACTGTATTCTGTTCCTTTCTTTGATTACTACAAAACTGGTGTAGTTAACACTCCAGTAGGAATGTATTGAAGTCAAGGTGCTTAATCTTTATAATAAGGAGGGTTAAGCCCTCCTTTTATTTAAAAAAAATAATATGCTACAATCTAAACAAGAGTTTATAGTTTGAAACAGGGTTTTGGATGTTAAACAATATAGAGAGTATATGAAGAAAAAGAGAGAGCAAATTATAAAAAAGCCTAACAACGAGGAAGTAAAACAATCTTCTTTTAGAAAGGCTGTAGAAGATAGAGAAATGTCAGAAGATGAAATTAAAGAGGAAAGTTCTGAAAATTCTGAAAGTCTAGAATCTTTGCATAAGCAATATCAAGAAAAATTTGGTAAAAAAGTATGACCAAGATTCAGCAATAATGCTGAACGGATAAAAAACAAATTATCTAATTAGGATATATAATGACTCCATCACAAATAATATCATTTGTTAGAGATCAAACATCTGTAACTCAAGATCAGATTGATGATAGTTCTATGTACAGATACATGAATATAGTTTATACACAATTGTGGCAAAGAGTTGCTCAAATAGATAAAAACTATGGACAATCAATATGGAAGACTGACTTAGTAGCGGGTCTTAATCAGTATGATTTAATGCCAGTTATGCAAGCTCCTTCTCAAGATTTTTGACAATATAAAATTGACAGTGTTACTGTTCAATATGCTGAATGATTGCAATATCCTATACGTTTAAAAAGGAGAGATTGGAATAACTTATATGAATCACCAGAGTTTTTTGAAGATATGCAAAATTGGAGCTTACACGAAGCTTTCTATATTTTAAGTAATTTCACATTATACTTATTCCCTAAGCCTGATGTAAGTATACCACAAGGTATCACATTATATGGTACAAAGAGACCATATGATCTAACAAGTAGTATGTCAGAGGAAGATATATTGTTAGAAAGAGAGTATCATGATATTATTGGAGAATGAATGTTTCAGTATGTATATCAAGAAAGGCAACTAATCGACTTAAAGAATAACTCTAGAGCTGAATATGAACAAAAAGTAAAGACAATGTTAACCAATTTAAAGATGAGGATAACAAATCCTGTTGTAGGAACTACTACTACAAGAAACTATGATCAATTCATCTGACCTGATTATAATTATTATAGGAACTGATATTAATGCCAAATCTACTCATAAATAATTTCTACGGTTGAATGTGAGATGATGATTTTGCTTTATGACAGGGTCAATATAACTTTTCTGACTCATTGGACGTAAAAACAAAACCAGAGGGATTCACATTACAAAGAGAAGTAGAAAACATCACTACTACAGGTGTGTCTCTTATGACTTGTAATATTGATGATTTCTATTGTTTTGGTGAAAACTGAGATTGATATGATTTAGATGGTAATAATTTTTTGAACCTACCAGGTGGTCATGATATATTAAACGCTATAAAGTTTATGTGAGATATTGTGTTGTTTTACAATCAATGATCTACTATAAGATTGGCTAGAGTTCCTTGACCTTCTCCGTACTCTTTCTGATCTGTAGACATAAACTATTATAAACAAGATGCTAGTTCTTTCCCACTACCTAATTTTGTATGAAGTTACACTGAGTGACCTTATTGTCCTTCTATAAATGATAGTGAAGATAGTTTATATTTCGCAATATGAAATACTGTATACTATATATTAGCTTCTCTTCCTACTGTTGTTAACGTAGGTATAGTTCTTGAAGAACAAGTAGTTTGATTGTCTAGAAATTGATCTTTGTATCAAGTATATTTAGTTACTTGAAGAAAATATTTTTGGGATTGATTTAGTGAGGAGCATGATTGATATGTTGATCTATGAATGCCTATACTATATATGCAAACTGCTAAGAACTTAGACAATATAGTAGCTCGTCCTTTTTGACCTCCATGAGCATCGAAGCTTTTTATATCTCAGTGACAGAATTTCACGTATTTGAGAGAAGGTAAGAAGGTAGTAGACGGTATACAAGAAAGGTTTAAATTCTGATATGGTCAGGAATATTTTTACTGAAATTTTAACATTGCTTATAATCAGGATAGTTATTTTATGATAAATGATGAAGAGTGATGAATAGAATCTATAGGTAAGAAAATAAATTGATTACCTCAAGCAATATCGTTAGATTTTAGTGGTTATAGTAGGATAGGTTGTTTGTGGAATTGATTTAGGAATGTATATGATAAAATAAGATTTTCTTACGATGATTGATCAAATGTTTGAATAGCTACTATATCATATGATACTATAAATACAAAAACGTATCAGAATAGTGGTGTCATGTATACAAGAAAGTATATGCCAAACCTAGGTCAACAATGAAGAGTTATAGAATATATTATACATTGTCAAACTCCTGTTTGAA
Source organism: Saprospiraceae bacterium (assembly GCA_022448945.1). Classification (GTDB taxonomy): domain Bacteria; phylum Bacteroidota; class Bacteroidia; order Chitinophagales; family Saprospiraceae; genus Aureispira. The sequence goes on along the minus strand of JAKVCV010000028.1, from coordinate 28,163 downwards.
CAAAAATAAAGTTTTACCATAGTGTTGACTGATCAAATAATTACGAGTTAGTATCAGATATATCTTGAATTGATAAAAAAAATAGAAAGTTTTCTTTACCATCATCAAAAGATTTTTACGAGATACAATTTAAAATAGAACTAGAGACAACAAATACAAATGTTACTCCTATATTTTATACTTTAAATATGAGGTATGAGCAAATTAAATACTAGTGCTCCTGAAGAAAGTATAAAAGTAGAAGAAACTAAGCAAGATGAATTTTCTTTGGATGGAACATGGTGATATGGGAATCCTGCTCTTACACAAAAAGTATCAATAAGATGATTTAGATGGTTATGAGCTAGACCAGAAAGACCTGATAGACCAAAAAATTGAGATATGTACTATAATACAAATACTAGGAAAATAGAGATTTTTTTTACTGAAAGATATACAGATAATTTTGATGATAAGTGAATATATGAATACAATCCAGATAGATCTTACAACAAATGAGATATAGTTTATTATGACGAATGAAGTGGGAAAAAGGTTTATAAAGCTAATAATATAGTTCCTTCTTGATGATTTGATAAGTCATTTTGGGATATAGTGTGAATTATCTCTTGATGGGCTGAGCAGCAAAGATATTTTGTTAGGCTTTTTACAGTATGAGATAAAAATGTATTAACGTGAGAAAATGTTGTAGATTTTGATTTTTCTGATACAGAATATACATGACTAAACACCAGCAATACTGTATTTACTCCATATTCTTGATTATTTTTAGTTTATGCCTCATGTAAGTGGTGAGAAGACAGTTCTGAAATATATAGATCATCTAAGTTACAAATAGACGGTAATATTCGTAATGTAGATTCATATAGTCCTACTAAGATAACTGCAAATAGTGTTACTACATGAACAGACTCTGTTTGATGATCTATTAATGCAAACACTGTAACAACGATAAACTACGAGGACGCAACTTGAATATATACAAATAATCTTTATATTGGATACATGGAGTCTGCAACACCAATAAGACTATTAACAGAAGTTGATTCTGACACTACCTTAGCTTCATCTCCTGTAATATGAACCAACAATTGAGATGGTACTAATTTAACTGTAATAGGATTGTAATGGAAGAAACAAATACAATAGACAATGTTACATCTAAACCTAAAAGGGATAGAGATATAACACAGAGTATGCAAGTAGCACAATCTTGAAGGTTAAATGAACCTGCTGCACCAATTAGCCCAGATGCTCAAAGATTTTCTGCAGCAACAGCTATTACCGCACCGCTATCTCCTGAAGATAACGATATATCTAAATGATCAATTGCTGCACCTCTTGAACCTCAAATAGAAGAAACTACTCAGGTTTTTCCTACAACTCAAAAGACAGAACAAGTTAAAAGTCAAAAAGAACAACAGCCTTCTAATATATCTCAAGTTTCAAAAATTAGAACAGAAATATGAGAACCTGTTTCTATGATAGATACTGAAAAAATGTCCGATCTTGCTACACAAAGGTCTTTTGAAAGGATACAAGATAAAGCAAGAGAATGAACTATCACATGAGAAGACAAAGATCTAATTGTCGACGACACAATGGCAAAACTATGATTGCAGCCTGGTGATCAGAACTTTATTGAAGTAAGAGAGAGAGTAGAATCTCAAATATCTGACAAACTGCAGTGAGTTTGATTTGGTACTTTCTCAGACCTAGTCCAAGATGTTAGAACTTCATGACTAAGAAAATGATTTCTTGATAGAATGTCTGTAGATGAGTTAGCTGCATCTCTGAAGTCTTGATTAATATCACAAGAGGATATTTCATACATGAGGGATAGTGGTAAATTGGCAGAGGCTCAATCTATTCTTTCAGAAAGAGAAAAAGCAAGCGATAGAAACGCATCTGTTAATAATGAAGTAAAAAAAGATAATCCATCTGTTTCTAAGAAATCTGTGGAATCACAGATAGGTATATCTAAAGATGCACCTCAGGAGGTCAGAGAACAGGTAGAGTGATTGAAAGTAAATAATAATCTAAGAAATATAAGTAACCAGATTTCTAAATTAGATACAGAAATATCTGAAATAAACCAGAGAAAAGAGTCACTCAGATCTGACATACAAAAGGAATTTCCTACAAGTGTAAGTAAATCTGCATTAAACGCATATTACTATGATAAGGTAACTTCATTAAATCAAGAGCTTGATGCTAAGCTGTGAGAAAGACAGGCAAAAGCCATGGAATATGAAAGAATAAGAGAAGAAGAGCAAACTGCTCTTAAAAATCAATTAACGTTACAACAAAGAAATATTGACGCTCTTAATGCTAATAACGGACTAGCACTTATGAACATGAGCTCGCAAGAAATACAAAGTATGGCTGATATGTGACAACTTCCACAATCAGTTGCTGATGTGTACAAAATAACATCTGAGTGATTAACTATTAACACATTGAAACAAATGTGACAGTTAACACAAGATGATGTAAATTCAATAACAGCGTCTTTGAACTGAGGTATGACACCAGAAGAAATTATATCTTCAATGGTTGCTACTGGAAGATTTTCTGCTAGACCTGAATTTTCTGATAGGATAGCTAAAGACGCAGAAGGTAACTCTTATCAATTTAACACTGAAACATGAAGGTTTGATATTCCTGTTTGACTAAATACATACACAACTTCATGAATGTGATTGTCTAAAATGGGACAATGAGACTACTCTTGACCTTTACCTATGTATGATCAAAAATTCTTAGATTATGAAGGTAATGATTGAGCAGATTATCCAAAACCTGTTTGATCTGACTTGAGTGCTCCTATAGGTTGAGTGATAGAATCTATTGGAGAACTTAGTGGTTGAACTGGTATAAGAGTTAGATTCAAATGAGACGATTGAAGAACATATACTGTTGATCACCTTGATCCATCTAGCTTAGACGTATTTTCTCCATGACAAAGAGTTGAGAGAGGTCAGCCTATGTGATTTGTTGGTAATACAGGTCATGTGATGACCCATGATTGAATAGTTATTACAGACAAGCAATGAAACGTTTTAAGACCAGACTTATTGGCGGCATGAAGATGATCTCATGCTAGTGTTAATATATTAGATCAGAATTGAAACAAACTACCATTATCTCAGGTTGATCAGATATTGAAAGGATATTCTGCTGATCCTTCAAAAGCACTAGAACTATCTCCTCAATATAAAAATGTGAAGGCTTTTGAAAGTGTAGCCTCAAAAATGTCGAAGGATAAGTTTGAGTCTTCTTCTAATATTTTTGAACAAGCATTCATTGATTGAGACAAAGATTTGATGCAGATAGAATCATACAATACTTTTCTAAGTGCAGATAAAAATGCTACGAAAGTACAGGGTTCTGCTGATGCATATCAAGCCTGAGAAAGATTTAAGTTTTTACTAGAAGAATACAAAAAGAAGAATGGGGATACATGATTGATTAGTTGAACTAAAGAGCAAATACTACAGCAATTATGAAAAACATCTGATCCAGTTTTGGCTGCCATAGGTACTGAACTATGAATAGCTCTTGCTAACTACTTGAATCTAATATCTTGAGCTGCTGTTACCGAGCAAGAATTTGATCGTGTACAATGATTCTATCCAGAAACTACAAATGAATTTGAATTAAATATGGCTAAAATAAATTGACTACAGAACTCTATGATAAATAGAGTTGATAACTCTTTCGCTGCTAGATATGGTGATGATTTTATGGATTATGTCTATGACTGATCTCTCTCGAATTACTTATATGATCCAGTGGACGAAGAATTATCAGTAAACAATGTGGAAGCTAATAGGCAAGAAATACTAAACCGCTTACAAAACAATTTACCTACACTGTAATAATATGTCTCAAAACATAATAAATACATGAAATAAAACACCACAGATTGATATTACTGCTTGATTCTCTGCGATACAGCCTGTTTTCTCGAAACCTACACAAATTACTCAGTCTACACCTCAAATGCAATGAATCTTGCAGAAAAAAATGCCTGAGGGTAGGATAGATTTGCAGGAAAGAATAATTCAAACAGACAATTCACAACAAGCAATGCAATGACAAAGTATGACTAACATGACCCCAACACAACTATTAGCTTCGCAAAGATTGCAAGAGAAGCAATTTGATATGTCTAAAATAGACAATGTAGCACAGCTAACAATTGATTCTTACCTTTGATGAGATGATTTGTGATTGAGTAAGGAAGAACTAGCAGAATATTACATGTTTAAAAATCCTGATGACTATTCAGTATATTCCATAAATTATGATCCAAGTCTTGAACCACAAGCTTGATGAACGAGAGGAATAGCTAATCAAATGAATCAATGACGATGAGCATTTGAGTGGATAAATCCAATATGAAAATGAGCGGAAGAAATAGATGATGTTGTTCAGTCATTATTACCAACATTCTCATTAAGAGAGATGGATGCTGAACTAGAAAGGAGAGTGGATTTTATGGATCAAGATAAAGCTAACCAATATATAGAAAAGTTTAACAGTTTGCCTCAATGGAAGCAAAACCTTTATGGTAATGCTAAAAACTACGCAAAAGATCAAGAAATGACATTTAAAGAAAAAATGTTAGGTGTATGAGAATCTGGTATAAGAGTACCAACGATGATAGCAAATATAATACCTTCTTGAATAAAGAATGCTTCTTCTGTGGGTAGAGCAATACTAAATCCGTATGATACTATAGAATCTCTTTATATGCTTACCACAACAGAGGAGGGTCAAGAGTTAATTCGTCAAAGGTATTGATCTATGGATGCTTTTAGCAGAACAGTAGAAGAAGATCCAGTTTGAGTAGCTTCTGACTTAATGTCTTTATACTGACTATGAGCTAGTGGTGTTTGAAAAGCTGCGTGATTAGCTTGAAAAGCATTATGAACTACTAGTAAAGTTGGTCGTGCATTAACAAGTGCTGCTCCTAAACTACTAGCTGAATGAGCTGCTGTATCTTCTGCTGCAGATTTCTGAATAGATGTTTGAATAGGGAACTTACGTTGATGACTGTCTGACTTTGCTAAGTCTGCTACTACTCCAGTTGGAAAAGTAGCGTGAACGGTTGCTGAAGCAGTAAAATTACAAACTGAACTTTGATGAGTAGCTAAGAATATACCACTTGGTGAGATAGCCAAAGTTCCTATTAAATTTTTATGATGAATAAAAGAAGAACAAATAAAACAAGTTGTAGAAAATCCAGATATAGATAAGAAAATTGTAGCATGAGAAATTACACAAGATACTGTAATCGATGATATTAAGAAATCTTACGAAAGCTTACAGAAAGAGGTATCTGATCTTTGAGGAGTTTATAAAAGGTTATGATGAAATGAAGTTAAGGTAGACCCACAGAATGTTAATAACCGTCTAGTAGATAAATGATTTGATCTTGTTATTTGAGATGATGGAAATGTTGTCTCAGCTACATTTAACAAGAACTACGATTTAACTCCTAGTGAGGTAGGTCTTATTAACAAACTGGCAGATAAATGAACTACGGATGTTTCTGATATGATGAATCTTAGATCGACTATATGATGAGAATATAATAAACTATCTGATAAATTTAACAAAAAAGGTTCTATAGATGCTATGAGAAATGTCGTTTGAGACATTCTAAAAGAACAAGTACCAGAAATAAGTAGAGCAGATAAAGAATTTTCTCCATTAAGAAAAGATTTACAAAACTTTGAAGATAACTTTGTGAATAAAAAAACATGAGATATAAAATATTCTGCAATTGAAAATTCTATAAAAAGTCCGTGAAAAGATAATGCATTTAAATTCGTAGAAACTGTAAATAAAGATATACCATGACAAATTAAAGGACTTATAGCAAGAAAGGTGTCATCAAATAGGTTGTTTTTATGACAACTTATAACAGCTATAGCTTCTTGAGGTGCATTGGAATATTGAGTATCTAGCGTTCCTGCATTAATATCTGGTGCTATTATAGGATGATTGGTAAACAGTCCATGAACAGCTCTTACAATATTAAGGTATATTGGTGAGGAAGGGAAAAAATCTCCAGATAAAATAAGTCAATCAGACGTAGAAAATGCTTTTAAAAAAGCAATAAAAGACGATTCTTGACAATGAGAAGAAGTAATTTGATCTATTATGTCTTTAATAGATGAGAAAACAGCTAAAGATATATTAGCTACACTACAATAATTTATTTATAACAAATAAAATGCCTACTAAAAACAAAATGATTAAAAGAAAAGATGGTTCATATTCAAAAAGATGACTATGGGATAATATTAGAGCTAAAGCTAAAAAAAATAAAAAGACTTGAGCTAAACCTAAAAAGCCAACTAAAGCTATGTTAAAGCAAGAAAAAAAAATAAAAGCTTCATCTCGTAAGAAAAAGAAATAATGGTTATAAGAGCATCTGCACAAAAAAAAAGTACTCGTAAAGACAAAAAATATATGAGGGTGGTAAAAGAATATAGGGACTGAAAAGTCGTGAGAAAAAAAACTGTACATTATGGAGATCCTAATATGAGGATTAAAAAATCTAACCCTGAAAGAAGATCGAACTTTAGATCTAGACATAAATGTTCTTCCTCTAAAGACAAGTTTTCACCTAGGTATCGAAGCTGTAAGAACTGGTAGATTCTTGCAAAAAAAAAGAAAATAAATATTATAGTAATATGACAACACGAAGTGATTATACGACACCTATGACTGATCTATATAAATGTCTTATTATTTGATGATATGATGATTTTGATATAGATTGAGATAATAATGTTGTAGCTGTTTACGATATATGACCTGCCACTCCTGTAATCTTTAATCCACGAACTCCAGCTTAATGACATGAAGAACTTTTCCAACAGATTATGATGTTGAGATTCCACAAGGTGTTGATCTTGTAAGGTTTTCTGATGACTCAGATTGAAATATATCAAAGGCTGGTAGAATAACAGAAATCACTAAAGCATGATTAAATTCTAATGATTCTGATGAACTTCCAGAAGGTAACAATAATTTGTACTTGCAGCCAACTGAGAGGGTTAAGCTTCAAAGTATAGAGACATGAGCTCAAGTTAACCAAGTTAATTCTGTACAGTGAGAACAATGAAATATTACTCTAACATTAGATGAAATACCAAATGGTGTAACGAGAGTTGCATGAGATGTAGCTTTTGATACAAATAAAAATAATAATATTAACTTAAATAATAATCACAGAGTAGATACAAATAATCCACATAACGTTACTAAAGCACAAGTGTGATTGTGAAATGTAATAGATGAGGAACAGCTATCTACAACTGCTGGTGACTTTGATAAACTTCCTCAGAAGCCAGATGTGCAATTACACCTTGGTGACAAATATGTTATCCAAGATAGCTCTGATGCTAATATAATAAAATCTATAGACCAACAAACAGATCTTATATGGAAAGCATCATTAATACAAGATTGGAATCCTTCTGTTAACTATTATGTATTTAATTTTACTGGTAGTACAGATTACGATATTAGAAGTTATGTATATATAGGATGAAACCTTTATAGATGTTTATTGCAACACCAATCAAGTGGTAGTTTCGCTGCTGATCTAGCTAATGGTTTCTGGCAACAAGTAACTTGATGAGGAACTTGAGGAGGTAATATACTAACTTCAGGTAATGGTTCACCAACTACTCCTGGTGTTAACGCATGAGATGTATATGTAGATTTGGTAAGTTGAGAATTATTCTACCGAGATGGTTCTGCTTGGCAGCCCGCTGGATCAACTGGAGGTTATACATGAGATGTTGTTGTCTTTACATGAACATGAGCTCCAGTTACTCCATGAGTTACTGCAGGCGATATTTATACAGATAATACGCCAGGTTCTGAAGCTATTTATGTATGGAATTGATCTGCTCGAGTTCAGGTTGCTCCTTCATGAGTTTCTGGATGAGTTAATTATGCAACTTCTCCTGTTACAGTATGAGATAGAATAGTTTTCTCTCAATGAGTTAGTGCTGATACTATAAACGAGTCTGCTATTAGTTACGATGATGTTACATGAACTATAGACTGGAATTGAACTACTCAAACTTGAACTACTACATTTGATAGTTGATACACTGCTAATTACGAATGATCTAATATAAATTATGATGGTGCTACTACTCAAAATAATTCTGGTATTGTTAATAACGAAGCAACTTCTGTAATAAACAACAATGGTGGTGATATTAATAATACAGGTACTACTGAGACAAACACATGAGTAACAGAGGATTATGATGTGACTAGTGTGACTAATCACGATTGAACACAGAATAATAGTGGTGATATAAACAATACTAATAACACTATAACAAATGTTGGTGTTACGGAAGAATATGATGCTACTAGCGTAGTTAACAATAATGGTAATGCAATAAACAATACTAATAACACTATAACAAATGTTGGTGTTACAGAAAACTATGATGCTACTAGCAATACCACACATGAAAACCTTACAGTAGAAAATCTTACAGTTAATAACCCAATATCTTGACCATGAGCTCCTTGAGTATGAGGTGAAGTTGTTAATTCTATTGATACCTTTGGTTCTACATATCCAGTAGGTACTTTATCTACTACATGATCAACTGTTCTAGTAAATCATTGATTATGAAGAATACCTACAGTAGCTCAGTTGCGAGTTCGTTTACATGGTGCATCGTCAGTTTTTCAGTTTGCTGCTGCCACTGGGTTAAATGCTACAACTGGTGTATTGGTTAATTCTTTTGATATAGATTTAGAATGATGAGCTGCCCAATATTTTATTAGAGTTTTGTCTGCTACAAGTACTACTCTAACAATAGAATGTAGAGATGCTTCATGAAGTTCTTTGAGCTTACAACGAGCGTATATTATTGCTCAATAATAATTTAAATAATAAATAATATAAAATGCAATTATGAGGTTACTATGCTACTATTGATGCTATTAAACTTAACAAAGAGATCGTTACATGGGTAGACGAGGCTGGATGAGGTGTTACTTATGTATGAAGATACTCAGTATGAGATAATCCTATTGATCCATCTGGTTCTTGATGGCGAATAGAACAGATATTTGTTACTTGAACAGAAACTAGAATACTTAAACCAGTAGATCCTGATACAGGAGTACATTTCAGGGAATCTCAAGTTTGGAATGATAGAGCAAGTTATACTTATAATTAATTTTATTTAAAATAAATAGAATGTGAATAAGAGTTAATATTTGACAACTTATAGATCCTGATTTATTTGTTGATGATGGAATACCACCAGTGACAACTCCACCTACAATAACATTATCTAGTCCACAGTCTTGAATATATGAACCTGGGCAGAATGTTTGACCTGTGACACTAAATGCAGTGACAACTGCATGAACATGAGCACCTATAACAGATGTAACGTTTTCTCAATGATGATTCCCCATAAATAGTGTTCCATCTCCTCAGCCAAACGGTTGAAACGAACAGTATATTGATCCAACAATATATACATCTAATGCTACTTTTACTGCAACTGTTACTTCTTGAAGCTGAACATGAACAAGTAACAGTGTTACAATTAGATACCAGAACAGGATATATCGATGATTTAATTCTGCTACATCAATAGGAGAAGCAGAAATAGAGTGATTAAATTACACTGTTTTGCAAAACAATTATCCTGGAACATATGAGTTTACAGATAATATCTTGTCTCATTACAAATATATATGTTATCCAACAGCCTTATGAGATTTGGATCTAACTCCTTGACCAAACTATGCAATAAAAGATTCTTGATGATTTCCTATACCAGTAATAAAACAAACTAACGTAACATTAACTAATGCTTTTGGTGCTAGTATAGAATACAATGTTTATAGATCATCAAATATACTTTGATGAATTGCTACTTGGACAGTTATTTAAAATATTAAAAATACTATGTCTATAAAAGATTGACAAATACCTGTAAGCTGATCACCAATATTTGATTGATGAGTTCCTCTTTCTTGATTTGTTGCACCAACAGATTATAGCAATCCTGACCCACAACAAATAGATATTTTATGAAAAGGTTGATTACAATGTTTTTTAACTATCTCTGACAGAGATTCTATAACTCAACAAAGACGTAGTTTTTGAATGATAGTTTCTGTTTATGGTGATCCTATAACATCAGACAACTGATATTATCAGTTATCTAATACAAACCTATGATGAGTAGATAATGATATAAACAATAATTTAAACCGAACAAAAGTTTCTATAACTGGAAGTATCGAAAAATATATATTTCCTTTTGATCAATCAGATGTTGTAGGTAATAGTGTAACTATAACACATAACCTAAACGAAACATGATTATGAGACGATGTAAAAGATGGTTTATGATCTTATGTTACTATGAGTGTACAAGAGATTAGTCCAAACGAAACAGTTATTGATGTTTCGTGATTTACTCCTCTTGTATGAATTTACGAACTAATATTGAAGTGATAATTATAAAGACCGAAAAGTCATAAAACTAATTTATATTGAAATTCTGCTATGGCAAGACCTACGTGAGACATTCTATTGAATGGACAAATTATTGGGAAAGCTGGACAAGATGTGCAAATTATCGCACCAGCTGGACAAAATGTTGACGTGGACAGTAAGAAAATTGTTAACCTTGCTGATCCTACATGAGCATTAGATGCTGTAAACCTACAGACAATGCAATCTGCTATTGCTGGTGGTTCTGACTTTGTATGACCATTTGACGCAAGTAGTGGTTCGTATCCTACTACAGGTTCTGGTAACGCTGGAGCAATCATTGCTTGAGATCGTTACTACATTACAGTTGGTGGTACACTGAACAATGGTTCTGGAACTGCTATCACAGTTGAAGCTGGTGATGAACTTGTTGCATTGGTAAACGACGCAACAGACAACGACCAGTTCTATGGGCTACAAAGAAACATGACAATCTCAGGAGGAGATGGTATCAGTTTCTGACCTGGTGATGTTATCGCAATTGACCTAGTTCCTACTATTTCTGGATTAGAGTTCAATGCATGACAATTACAAGTTAAGTGACTAGCTGACTACTCAAGTCCTACAGGAACAAACTTGGCAATTGGACAAGATGGTTCTGGTAACTTAGTTTTAGATAGTGCTTTGACTCCATTAAATGCAATTGATGGTAACGGTACTACTGTAAACGGTTCAGCTATTGATCTATGAGGAACAATCACTCAAAACACTACGCTAACTATTGGTGCTACTGAGTCTGTTATCTTTTCTAAAACTTCTGCTGCAACGACTTCATCTTTGAATATCTTTGCAAACGGTGTTATTAACATGGAGCACTCGTTCTCATGATGAGTTACTGCTATTGAAGCTGGTGCATCATCTGCAAATATTGCTAGAAGAGACTCATTTTGAGATACTAGAAACGCAATAAACGTTACAGACAATGTAACTACAATTGAAAACCCAAATGGTTCAAGACGAATGGAGTATGTAAACGACTACTCTACAAACTCTGGTAACATTGACAGAGCAATCCCAGATGTTGCTTTTGTAAATAGTTTGATTGGAGATACTTCTTTCAGACAATCATTCGTTGATGGTGATCTTACTGCTGGTGTGATTACAGTTACTCACAGTCTTGGAGAACAAATTGTAGACGTTACAGTTTACGACGGTAACAACGAACAAGTTACTCCAGACGGAATTACTCTTGATTCTACTACAGAATGTACTATTGACTTATCAAGTTATGGTGCATTAGTTGGTACATACAACGTTCTTGTAAAATCATAATTACATAGGGAGGTTTCCTCCCTTTATGTTCAAAACCCAGGTAGTTACTGGATTAGAGCTTTATTTATAAAAATATGTTATGAGAATTAATTGATCAGCTATGTTTAATTGAACAGTTGACCTTGGAGGGAATAAAATAGAAAATTTATGAGATCCTACAAATCCAAATGATGCAATCAATAAAAATTATTTTGATACAAATCTAGCAGTATGAACTAATAAGATAGTTTTGACATGTGAAAGAAATAATCCAGCTACATGAACATATGCTCGATGAAATGGTGCATCATCTGCACTATGACCTGTAATACCTTTCGATTGTAAAATAATAAATGTTTGATTAACAGATGAATGAGCGACTCCTACATGAAGTTATGAATTAAGAGTAGATTCTGCACCTGTTTTTTCTTTTTGATCTTGATGACTACCTATTGTAACAAACGACATTGATATTGATGTTACTGCATGACAAACTATACAATTTGCTTGTACTGCTTCTTGAACGTGAGGTGCTAGAGTATGAAGTATAACACTTGAAGCAATAACTCAAGGAATAAGATGAGAAAAATGAGAGCAATGACAAAATGCTTGAATAACAGTTTCACAAAACACTGCAACATTGCCTCCTGCAAATACTTACGTTGCATGAACAATTTTAAGAATTGATTTATGAACAAAAACAGGTGCTGATCAAGACGAATACATAACGGATTGAGTTTCTACTTGGACATTTTTGGGTAATGTTTTAGGGGCTACCTGATCTGGTACACAAGTTGAGTATGCAAAAGTATCTTTCACGAACTCAAATACTGTTAATGATTGAGCATGAACAGTTTTAAACACTTTTGATTCTACTATTTTTGAGTCTACAGTGTGATTAACAACAGTAATTTCTTGATGAGTAACGATAAGCCAAACATGAGTTTATGAGTGTACTTTTAGTGCATTGTATACCTCTACTGTTGCAAGAGTTAATCCCTCTGCTTTCTTTACGGTAGATTGAGTCGCACAGATAAACAGATCTGCTTCTGCTTATATAAGAGCTTCATCTTCTCACAACACGTCTAGCAACACATTGTCTGAGTTAATTCAGATAAATGCTGGACAAGTTTTGTGAATTACTCACGATCCAGCAGGGTTTACGCCATGAACTGTACAAATGCTGTGAGCCTCAACTTCTTTATCTATTACAAAAGTTTGATAATGCTTTTATACATTATTCCACAAAACGAGTCTGATTCTATAAATGCAGAGTTTCCTCAAGGTGTGTCCTTTACGTTTTTTTGCGATTGAGATTATGTTTTCCAATCATGAAATGAGCAATACTATGATTTTGATTATAATGCTATTTTTCAAAATTTATACAGTTTGGATTTATCAGAATATTTAGCTGAAAAAGAAATAAAAGAATCATATATTTATGAGCTTCCTTTTAGTAGTCAAAAGAACTTTCCTGGTTCTCTTGATGTAACAAAAGACGATGCAGTTACTAAAATAACGATTAGAAATTTTGCAGGTGGTGATGTAATAGATACTTATCATATAGATGATTTACAAGCCATAGAAATAGAATGAAAGGTTCGTGTTATATTTAAACATTCTAATAAGATACAATACGATCAAATACCTTTTGATTCTATAACTATACAATGAGAATCATATTGAGACTTGCAAACTACAATAAATCAATTAAATACAGTATTTTCTAATACATGAACATCTAACTGAAATAGTCCAGTTATTAACTCACCTTTGTCAGTAAATCTTGTACAATGAGAGGTTTTGAATTATGAATTGTCTGCAGATTATGGTGTGTGATATGAACGAAGCGGTTTGCCTTCATGAATAATAACAGTAGACTGAAATATTAGAAAGCTAGTGTGATGATCTAATCTTTCTGTATGAACATATAATATAGAAATGAAAGCTATAAACTATTACTGACAAGATACACAGACTTTGACCTTGAATGTAGAACAGCCTGATTTTGCAAACACTAAATCTATACAATTTAATAACAACCAATATCTTTGAGCAAATGCTGCTTTGTTAGATGATATTTTGTGAAGAGATTGAAATTGATCTTGATCAGATGATGCTTGGACTATTTCCTTATATTTTAAACCAGGTAATAGTGGAATATGAAACCAAAAAATAATTTACTTTGGGTGACAGTCAACAAACACAAGCACTGGTAATTTAAATATAAGGTATAGAGGTAATAATAAATCAATTAGCTTTTTTTATGGTACGCTCTTTAATAATCTAGAATTAAGAACAGATGATGATACCTTACAAGAAAACCAATGGCATCATATAGTTGTTACATACGACGGAGGAACAACTTGATCATGAAGTGATGACGTTGATGACTATTACGGAAGGTTTAAGATATTTATTGATGGTGTGCAGCAATCAACAACTAATTCTAATGACAACTATTGATATTCATGAAGTTTTTCTTGATTTAATTTTAGAATGTGACGTTACTCTTCTTGAAACTATCTAAGAAATTGAGCTAAAATAGATGAGGTAGCTATACGGCAATGAGATAAGAGTTCAATAGTATCTGATATATACAATAACTGATTGCCTTTTGATCTTAATGACTTAAACGATCAACCAGATCACCGACGAAGAATGGGAGATAACGATACATACCCTTTACTTCAAGATAGCTGAATTTCTTGAAATTGTCATTTTATTATGTATAACATGACTATATGAGATATAGTTAGTGACGTTCCAATGTGAAATTAAATTTGAAGAATTTAATTATTGTTTTATTATTATATAAATAATATGGATAACTTTAAAAATTCAGTAAGAACTTTAGTTAATGTTGTAACTAGTCCAAACACAAAAATTATGCCTTTATCATACCAAGAACAAAAAATGTTTTGCTCTGCTGTAGAAGAGGTTATAAAGTGATTAGATGAAAATACAGAAGATAAAACAAAATCAGTTAATAAAAAATCAACTGAGAAATTAGCAAAAAAATAGTATGGAGGAGTTTGGTATTATATATGCACTAGTAAATGATGGGAAAATACATGCAATTATGCTTACATGTGTAGTTGTGTTTTCCTTTCGTTTGCTTTCTTGAGTTCCAAAAGAACTAATACTAGATTTTGTAAAAAGAAAGTTTTGAAATAATAAAAATACACCTACAGAAAAAGCTAAAAAATATTTGAAAGAACACTTGTTTTTCACTCGTTTGAAAGAATATAAAGGTTTTATGATTGACCGTATGGTTTTTCATAAAACAAACGAGGTTAGGAATAAAATGGTTATAGACTTTATAAAAATAAAAATAAGTGAATATATAAAGACTTTTGAGGTTATTTGTTTTGAAACAGATGTAGAATCTATGGACAAAAAATCTTTTAAAAAATTGATAATAGATTCAATACATGATACTTGGACTAGATATGATAGTATATCATTAAAAGAGTGAGTCCCTTGACTATTTATAGAGAAGTATAATAAAAAAAGGGAAGATCTTGCATATGTTACTATAGAAAGGATAAAAGATTATTGTGACAGTGATAATTTTGACACTAACCTAATAACTTTAATGCGTATACTAGATGCATTGGTTTTTGTTTTTGGTTCAGTAATAACTGATGCTCAACATACAATTTCTAGCATAAATGGAGAACTCAGTGATTTACAATATAAATGACAGATTATATGAAAGTAGGATACTTTTTGATTTTTTTTATATTGTGATTTTTTGTAAGTTCTTTTTTGTCTTACAAATCTATTGAGTCGAGTTGACCTATGATTGTTGCTAGTAAAACAGGGAAAGTATGTTGGATAAAATGAACAATGAATAAACAACATTATAAAGAGTTTTACACCATACAAGAATGTTTACAATTTGTAGGTGATAACTAAATTTATATATACAAAAAAAATGGATCAAGTACGGACGGATAAAAAACACCCATGAGTAAACACATGTGAGTATATAATACTTCATCATACGGCAACCTGACTATGATCTAAGGAGTGACTTCTTAATGCTTTGCAAGACCCCAATTACCCCGCTTCTTACCACTATCTTGTAGATGAACATTGAGGCATCACCAAAATAAACAAGGACAATGATATATTACGACATTGTTGAGTAAGTGAACGAGATTGAAAAGAGGACATGAATAGGTATAGTATAGGGGTAGAAGTTATATGACCATGATTTACAGAGGAACAGCATATAGCTTGTCAACAGTTGATTATACAGTTGATGCAAGATCATCAGATAAGTGACAGCAATGTTCTTAGGCACTGGCACATAGCCCCAGACAGGAAACGAGACATAGCCCCAGAGTTCTACGAACCTAGATACTGATGATGGAAAGAATACACAAAGTTTTTATCTTACTTAGCATGAACAATGCAATTCTATGAGAAAATACGAAATGATGAAAACGGCAACACGGAAAAAGAAGAAAGAGTATTTCAAGACCCACAATGAGCAGTAGAAAGGATTAGTAATCTAAAGCCTGCGGAACAGATCAGCGAGACTATGTATCTGATGTGAGTATTGATAGAAAGGATTAGCAGAAAGATAGATGATTTACATTCTAATAAATAATATGTTTGATAAAAGTTCTGAAAAATTAGTAAAATTCCTCAGTGGTAAAAAAGGAGTAATTGCTAGTATTGTTTGAGTTGTCACTGCATATCTTGCAGCTGAATGAACTATAACACAAAATGATGTTATACTTATATGATCACTATCAACTATATTCTTTTGAGCGGCGTCATATGAGACAAAAAAGTATTACCAAACAAAGAAAAACAAGTAGTTTCGCTTATTTACTTTGAAAATATTTGTTTAATAAACACAAAAGAAGCCTAGTAGTATTTTATACCACTAGGCTTTCTTTCCTATTCATATTAAAACTTATTGTAAACTGTTTCTTTTGTAATTTAACATATTGTAAACACTTATTATATTCTACTGTTTTTGTATATATCATCTAGCATAGATCTATATAAATCATGCTTTACTTGCAAGGATATTTTTAGCTTTTTTCAATTGTGCCATACGTCTATTTTGCCATCTGCTTTTACAACACTAACTTTTTTACCTTTGTATATGGTTATACCCTGCATACCTATTATTTGTTATAAAACTTTTTTGATAATGTGTCTTGTATCTCTTCTGATATTCTTAAATGTATCATGTTTTTGTGGAACAGCATATCTTGAAAATGTCACATGTAATCCATAGAGTCATACTCTATGTATGTATCTGCTACAGATTCCCAATGTTTGACGGTCTGTCGCATTTTTGTATTGTGCATTTGTTTTTCTACATCTAACAGTTTATAATAATTTTTAAAGTAGAATGTTTGCATTTCATGTATTTCTTTTACCATCTGAGGACTTTTGATTATAAGGTGGTTTGTCTTCTCTCTGTATTTTCTTTTTATTTGGTGATACCTTTTTTTAGGTATATTCAAGACGCTATGTATATGATCGTGCATAGGTCTTCGTAAATATATCCTATTGTATTCTTTGTCGTGTCAATGTATTGATACTGGTGTCATATGATGATTGTCGAATATATGTTTATTTGCTTTTTTTATAAAGTCTCTTAATTTTACAGCGTATTCTTTTGCATATTCATTTCACATATATTTATCTATCATTTTTTTGTTTTTAGTAAAATCTGTGACTAATAACTTTTTCTAGATCTCTTCTTAACTGGTTTATTTCTAGTTCTGTCATGTTAAAAATGTTATTTATTTTTTCTTCATATTTATCGCATATATCTTCTATTTTAGAGTTTTCTTTTATCTTATTGCAATATCCTTGTAATCTTTGCATTTCTTTAGCTTTGTTCATTTGTTGTATAAATTATAAAATTATTTTTTGACTATAAGGTTTTGTATTAACTCATTCGCTAACTTTTCTGTTGCAGGTTCGTAAGGCAAACAATCTTTCTTTACATGCAATACTGCATAGCATTCATGGCTTATCTCTTCGCCTACATACTCAATTCATAGAGCATCTGCTTTTGATCGATTGATTTTTTCTGGTGTCATAAATTCGTAATATAACCCTTTATCTCGTATGTACATTTTATTTTCATATGTAAAAATTAATTAGGCAATGATCATCAGTTTTCTATAACCTCAACAATTTTTTCTGAAAAAAGTACAGTATCTTCAATAGATTTATAATATTTTAATATCTCGAATTTCTCTTTTTCTGATTCACAGGTGTAATGCCTGAAACAATCAAAAACCATTCATATTTCCTCTGCAAATCAAGGAGTGCCAACAAAGTAATCTCTTTCTCAATTTTTTGGAGGAGTAACTCCAAATACTAAGTTTTTTTCTTTATCAATCATTTTGTAATAATAAATTTATAAAATATTTAATTAATAACTAATTACCTAAAAACATATTTTATTCTCTGTTTTTCGTACTCTCCACCGTAAAATATTATCTGTATCAAAAACTAAATAAAAACCATCACAATCAGCTATATATTCTTTATCACTAACTCGTCATCATTCTCTTATATCGCACTCATGTTTCATATCATAGTAAGGTATTACTTCTCTAACTGGCTCTAAACTACCAGTGTGTGATGCTCATATAACATACAATGTTATTGCTAGTATTGTTCAAGTCATTTTATTTATTAATATCTAAAGGTTTATTCATTATATTTATTGCATATTGTACATTTCATTCTCGATCTTGACAGTGGTCTGTACAGTAGTTTCATTTTGGTAAGACCCAGTAAGAAGTGTCTTGTCTATATTGCCGATACTTTTTATACCTTCTCACAAAATCAGTTATGCTTTCTTTGTGGCTATCATATCCTTTCACAGTTCTTTTATTTCAGTTTCGATCTGGTCGGTGCATTATCCCAAAACAGTTATTCTTGCTGCTAGCCTTTTGACACAGCGAGCTCTCTGCTTTCATTATTCATACAGTAAATTTATAACAATGTTGCCGATCTCAAGATCAATTACATTCACCAACAACATGCAATGCTAGTTCTAAATCAAGTCACAAATGAACAACAGAATTATAAACTATAACAGTATTTTCATCATAAGTTTTATTTGCATAACTTCCTAAACAAAACAAAACTCAAAAAAAAATAATAAATGCGTTAATATAATTTCTCATAATAATATATAAGTAATAAAAACTAAGATTTGTAATCTATATATATATTTTTCATTTTTTGCTCATGCCTAACAGCTTGTATAACTTCTTTTTTAGTAAGAAGTCTGTCTTTAAGAGACATATATATATCTTTTATCTTTTCATATGATGATAGTCACATTTCTTCACAATAAGCCTTTGCTTCTGTTTCTGCTCTAGCTTGAGACATCGATTCTCCTAATTCTCTTTTTTTTTTATATACTCAGATTTATATTTACTTTTCATTTCAGAGTGTTTAAGTTCCATTTGGAATATTAAATCTGCTACATCTGATATATATTTTGCCATATTTGTGCTATCTTTCTCATCCATAACTTTATCTTGTATCTTTTTTATTTTATCAAAATAACTATCGATAGTATTCAATACTCTCTTTTCTGCATTGTCAGTATATTCTTTCATTTCTTCTATTGCTGGTTCTATTATACCTAATACTTCTTTCTCTAACTCTTCTGACATTTCTATAACTATCTCTTTAACTCATATCTTTTTTGGTTTATATTTTTCTACAATTTTAGGCATAGTCAGTTTAACGTCTTTTGGATCGAAATCTTTACATAAAGAAATTAAATCTGATTTCCTGTATCAAGATCATGATGGTGAAATAGTAAGATCTTTTTTTAATGTTTCTATAAAGACAACCTTTTTAACTCATGATAACTTCATGTAAATATATCATTGTATTTTATATTTTTGTTCGTTTGTAAGGTTTGGACTAAATGGACTTTTAAATCAAGATCACATTTTTGTATGACTTGCAACAAACTTATAATCAATGATGCAATCTTCAGTTAATAGATCAACATATCATATTATTTCATTTCATAATAATTCTCATTTTACAAGTCATTCTACTTGTCATGATGATTTTTTTATTCAATTTTTATAATAGTGATTTACAAAGTTATTTATTGCTCTTTCTACAACTAAAGAATCATTAATATTTGTTTCATAACACAAGTTAGAGTCATCTATCTTTTGCATACATTCTCATAATACAAATTTATTTACAATTTCTCGATCAATTTCTCCATATCTATTTATATGCTCGACAGCAAGGTGACAAGCTTTACCTATGACTTTTGCTGAGCTATAATTATCTTCTTTATTTCAAAGAACATACTTCCAATACCATTCTCATTTAAAATTTATAAATTTTTCTATTTGTGAATAGGATAATCTCATTTTCTAGGTTAATAATAAAATTTTTAATTAAAAAAGAAAATCATCTTTTTCTTCTTCCAAGAATCCCAAAATGTCTTTTTCTGATGTTTCCTCTTTGCTTTTTTCAAATAACTCACTAATTTTAAGCAATCATTCAAATAAAGTTTCGTCAAATTTTGTTTTATTAGCTATTTTCTGACCTTTAAAATCATCATATGTAATCATTGATTTCTCTTCTTCCTTGCTATATTTTCGTTGTGTTTTATCTCATTCACAATATAAATATCAGTTCTTATAAATGTTTTTGTCTATTTTGTTTTCACGTACTTTAAAGGTTAACTTTTTTCATAAATCTTCTAAAGAAAGTCACAAAATAGAATTAATTATTGATCTTGTAACATTATTCATGCTTGCTGATCGTTCCATAAGTCATTCTTCATCTTTCAAAGTAATGATAAAAGTGTCTATTTTTTGTCATTGTCGTTCATATTCACTACGTTTTGCTCAAACAAAATATCATTCAATACCTTCGTATGTAGACTTTTCTTCTCAAGATATTATACAAAACTTAGCTTCTTCTCACTGTCTCATTCACAATAACTTTACAAATCTTGTTTGTCTTTTACTTTCTAAATTTTCTTTAATACCTCACATAATATAATAATAATATATAAAATTAACTAACTTTTATTTAAGTTTTTAAATATATCTTCTCAACTGTTTTTATTAATCAATTGCAAATATTCTGTCTCCGATATGTCTATGATATCAGCCTTTGATATATTAATAGCTAATTCATAAGAGCTTTTTTGCTGTTCTGATACTAATGCAGTAGTAGGATGTTCATAAAAAGCATCACCTTTTTCATTGTAACAAATAATTTTTTGAAACATAATATAGTATAATATAATAAAACTTAGTCTACACGTTTGTATTGTACTCAATTTAAAGTAATGTAATCATTATATATGTCTTTGCTTAGAAAAAGTAAACTACTACGGTAATGTTATCGTCATCATCTATGAGGTCAAAAAACATTTGTGCTTGTTCTCTTATAACTTCGTCCTCATCTTTTAGTGCTTCTTCAGTCCATCACAATGCCCTATATGCTTCTAATCTAATATCTCTATCTTCGTCTTTCAATGCTTCTTTAGTCCATCACAATGCTTTATATGCTTCTAATCTAACATCTTCATCTTTATCATTAAATGCTTCTTTAGTCCATCACAACGCTCTATATGCTTCTAGTCTAACACGATAATGTTGATCTTTTAGTGCTTCTTTAGTAAATCCCAATGCTCTATATGCTTCTAATCTAACATCTTCATCTTTATCATTAAATGCTTCTTTAGTCCATCACAATAATCTATATGCTCGCAATCTAACACTTCGATCTTCATCTTTTAGTGCTTCTTCAGGAAAGTACTTTATACAACACAACTTTTCTTCATAATTCATCTGATTTCGTTCTTTTTTGAATTTCATAATATAGTATAATATAATAAAACTTAGTCTACGTCTACACGTTTGTATTGTACTCAACCTATAGTAATATAATCATCATCTTATATAAGATCAAAAAACCTTTGTGCTTCTTCTCTTATAACTTCATCTTCGTCTTTTAATGCTTCTTTAGTCCATCACAATGCTCTATATGCTCCCAATCTAACGATTGAAAATTCATCATTAAATGCTCCTTTATCCCGTCACAATGCTCTATATGATCGTAATCTAACACGATAATCTTCGTCTTTTAATGCTTCTTCAGTAAATCACAATGCTTTATATGCGATTAATCTAATACTTCCATCTTTATCATTAAATGCTTCTTCAGTCCATCCCAATGCTGTATATGCTTCTAATCTAATATTTCTATTTTCGTCTTTTAGTGCTTGTTCAGTCCATCACAATGCTCTATATGCTACTAATCTAACACGATAATCTTTATTTTTTAGTGCTTCTTTAGTACATCAAAATGCTCTATATGCGTCCAATCTAATATTTCGATATTCATCATTAAATGCTTCTTTAGTCCATCACAATAATCTATATGCTTCCAATCTAATACTTCCATCTTTATCATTAAATGCTTCTTCAGTCCATCCCAATGCTGTATATGCTTCTAATCTAATATCTCTATCTTCGTCTTTCAATGCTTCTTTAGTCCATCACAATGCTTTATATGCGTCCAATCTAATATTTCGATATTCATCATTAAATGCTTCTTTAGTCCATCACAACGCTCTATATGCTTCTAACCTAACACGATAATGTTGATCTTTTAGTGCTTCTTTAGTAAATCCCAATGCTCTATATGCATTTAATCTAATACTTGCATCTTCATCTTTTAGTGATTCTTTAGGGAAGTAACTTATACAACACAACTTTTCTGCATAATTCATCTGATTTCGTTCTTTTTTGAATTTCATAATATAGTATAATATAATAAAACTTA
This sequence comes from Saprospiraceae bacterium, assembly GCA_022448945.1. Lineage (GTDB taxonomy): Bacteria > Bacteroidota > Bacteroidia > Chitinophagales > Saprospiraceae > Aureispira. Next base: position 5,497 of record JAKVCV010000028.1, on the reverse strand, counting down.
GTCTACACGTTTGTACTTTACTCAATTTATGATAATGTAATCATCATCATTTTGTACAAGATCAAAAAACCTTTGTGCTTCTTCTCTTATAACTTCTTCCTCATCTTTTAGTGCTTCTTCAGTCCATCACAATGCCCTATATGCTTCTAATTTAATATTTCGATATTCATCATTAAATGCTTCTTTAGTCCATCACAACGCTCTATATGCTTCTAGTCTAACACTATAATGTTGATGTTTTAGTGCTTCTTTAGTAAATCCCAATGCTCTATATGATCTTAATCTAACACGATAATCTTCATCTTTTAGTGATTCTTTAGGGAAGTAACTTATACAACACAACTTTTCTGCATAATTCATCTGATTTCGTTCTTTTTTGAATTTCATAATATAGTATAATATAATAAATATATAGTGTTCTTAACGATATTTTCTAAAAAATCAAGTTATTTAAAAACTAAAAGTTTGTATTTTATTATCTTTTAATAAATTGTATAATTCTGGATAATCTGACTCAATTATTATTTCTCAAAATCAACACTTCAGTCATTTTTCATTCTCGTAAGGTATACCTACTACAACAAAACAAGATCATCCTAATATTTTTCATTTTTTAAATACTTTGTAGTCTAATTTATAGTTTCAAGTCAAGTTTTCATGTTCAAACTTTTTATCTGTAAGAGAATTTTTGCAATTTTTTTTTAATTTATCTGTCATTTTCACTTCTTTTAACAATTTTTTCTCTTCAGATAAATCTTTGATAAATTTATTGTAGAACTCTTTGTATAAATCACCTCAAAGTATGCTTAATTGCATTAGAAAATTTCCATAGCGTCATCTCTCATGCATCCAGTTGTATGTCTTGCCATTTATTATTTCTTTAGCTAACATTTCAATTTTTTCTCTATTCTCATGGGCTTTTTTATACATTCAAAGCATTTTGGTTGTTTTTAGTAGGCAAAGAAGGGACTAAATCTTTAAACGGAATACTGTCGTGTAAATCCTCTTTATGGATTAATCATTTTTTCACTAATTCATTAATTCTTTTCCTTAATCAGGATATATCATCTTTATGGAATTTTTTTAGTGGTTTTGTCTCTGATGCGTATTGGGTCATATATGTTTCTTCTCATACCATGAACCTTTTCTTTTCCTCAAGCATTCTATTGAGTGACACAACATCCATACATACAACAAGTTTTTTTTTTATACCAGAGTTGTAGTTGTTGTAAAATATTACTTGTGCATTCATTTAATATTATTCAAATATATAAAAAGATGATTTTTCTTGATCTTCTTTTGCTTTGTCGATTATCATATCAATATACAAAAATCAGTCCTTATTTTTTTTATTCAATTTCTTAATGCTCATAATGTTTTTTTTCCAAAAGCTATCATTTTCTATCCACTCCAATACATAATCAATAGTCTTTCAGTCATATCATTTTCTTTCCAGCTTCCTATACTCAGCATATTGATCTTGTATATACTTCTCACTTCCTACTTTATCTATAATAGTCCTCATAGACTTTTTGTTTTTATATGCTTGTGCTGTAAATTTCTTTACAGATGGTATAAAATCTGTCACCTCGCCAGAGGTTTCTTTTATTTCTTTCACAATAGTTACATTATTATCCTTATCCTTATCCTTATCCCTATCCCTATCCCTATCCTTATCCCTATCCTTATCCTTATCGGTATAGTTCGTATCCGATTGTATACGTTTGTATTCAATCGTATTCGATTGTATGCGTTCGTACTGTTTCGTATTCCGTCTCTTATCGACGTTCTCACGGTTCTTTTGACACTTTTTCTTATATTTTTTCTCGTCTCTATCAAACTGATTCTTAAATGTTATATAACAAATGTCAACTACTGGATCGTGAGAATCGTATCATTCTTGTTTGTGATAATCTCTAATTTTTCTAAATAATTTGCCTATTTGTTCATCAGACAATCAATCAAATATTTCCAAACTGTCGTCATGTATAAGATAGTTTTTTTTCATTTTTTACTATAAAATAAAAACCTCATAGCACACCGACCAAGGAAGCTATAAGGCTTTTACCGTTTGTTTATACACCGTAATGTATAACTTTCATAAGGACTACCCCTCATTTTCAAACTCAAACGATGGTCGGTGTTTGATACACTCACTATAACAATTTACATAAATAATGCAACTATATCTGCCACTAAAAGCATAAACAATATTATAGCTACAAAACATGCAAATTGTTGTACTCAATTGTGAAACATTTTGGTTTCAGTAATAAATTAAAAAGGACATTGTTCTCTTCATGCTTCATATCAAGTTTGTAAAGCATGATCTATACATGAATGGATATCATCTATTTCATCGGTGGATATACATATCATCTTTTGTATCTGTTTTGTCAAATAAGGTTCTATTTTATTTTTAATGTATCAATTTATGAATCAATCTATTTTCCTTTCTAATTCATAATCACTTACTTTTTTTTCAATATATTCATCAATCTTTTGGGATAGATGCTTAGATACATTGGAGTTAAACTCGTTCATTCGTGATGAAGTAAAATTCTTTGACTGATTAAACATAACTTCTTCTCACATTTTCTGCAATTCTTTATTTATCTCATCTTCAATTTTTTGTTTTTTTATTGTGTTTATATCATCTTCTAGGCAATACCTCAAGTATCACGAAAGAGATTTGTGTCATTCAATGTTTTCTTTTATGTACTTGTCTATAACATCTTGTGCGTTAAAATCTATTTCTATCTTCATGATAATATAATAATAAATTAAATATTTAATCAGTAATTATTCTCTTTTGCTTTCTCTCGTTGACTATCTGTAAGTGGTCTTGTTCTGCGTCTTTTCTTTGCTTCTTTTGGTATTGGTACTGCATATTTTCGAGGATGTACATTATATGTTGTTCATGCTCTATACTCTTTTTCTCGTTGCCCTGCAACACAATAATTTGTTCAATTTTTATCGGAATATATAAAAATAGCTTTTTGCTTATCTTCTAACGCTTCTTGCTCACTTTTGTCACTAACATAACACCAATCTCATTCTTTAAGTTCTCTGCTACCGACATGTATGTCGTTACCATATTCTTCATAGATGTACGTTGAAGATCACACTTCATCAATAAAATCTGTAACTTTTCTTTTAGGCATTATATAATATTAGATAATAAAACTATAGCCATCATAAATAACATTAGTATAGCATACGCTATAACTCAAAACATAAAATTATCGTTCATCATGTCGGGGTATTGTTATAGTATAAAATATAATAGATAAAAATAATCACATTATAATCATTGAAACAATGCTTAGCCCTGCAATATTAGCTATTACTCATCCCATAACGCCTGCAATAAACATTCATACGTTTACTTGTTTTTTATTCATGTTCTCTAATTATTAGATAAAAAAAAATTATTCAAATAGTAATATACAATAAAAAAAACATTCAATGATAAAAAAAGTTTTCAATTATAAATTTTATTGTTATCATTTATATATTTATCTTATAAAGATTGATTATTGACTAAATCAATACAATTTTCGCAAACTGTGCATATATACGTTTTTATTTTGTTTCTTTCCTCTGGGGTGATTTTACCTCTTCAATGCATATAGTTTTTTATTCTGTCCAATTTAACCCTTGCTTTACGTGCGATTTTTGCAACTGGTATTTCGCACGTTCTTATCATTTCTTTAGTATACATAGCGTTTTTGTAATAATATTATAAATAAAAGGAACTCATAAAATTGATATTTCAGACGCTGTGTCTTCAACGTCTTTTATTGTCTTATAATGTCGCATTCAGTTTTTATAAGATTTAGCTTTCACTATTAACCTTGCGTATAAAGTTTTTTGTAAGTCATCACTATTCATATTGCAACAAATAAACAAATAAAAAACTCAAAAGGTATAGACTCTATAAATCAAATGGCATATTTAAATCTAGTCATAGCATTGTAGTTTGTATAAATTTATTTAATAACTCTACTGTAAAATTTGTTTTTGTCTGTTTTTATAAGTTTATGATATACGTTTTTGTATTTTTTGGGTATTTTTGCTTTGTTTGTTGTTTCTCAATAAAAATCGAACTTTTCGTTTGTCGTCATTATTAGGCTATACATTGCAAAATCTCTTTCTTCTTCCGTTTCGCATACATATACTCTTGTAATAGGGTTTTTTGCATTGGAATAAATGTTTGGATCTGTTTTCGTTCAATAAACATATGTCATAATAATAATAATATAAGGGTGTAAAATGGTTTTATATTGTCATGTTGTCGTAATAATCAATTGTTATTGGCGAGCATTGGTATTCTCAAAATGTAACAAATCGATTTTTATTCTTTTGAAATACGTTGATCCTGTAATCAGACAAGTATTCATTCATCTTGCGTTTTGTTGATTCGGTATACCGTCAATCTGTGTTCAATTTGATATCATCGTTTGTTTTGTCTTTGATAACAATGTGTGTATATTCGTATAATATACCTTCTTTATCCTCGGTTTCTCGTTTGCATGTGTTATGAGATAATCTCTCAATTGTTGCACCTTTTGGGCATAGGTCAACAAAATGTTGAAGTTTCTTGTAGTTGTTCATGATATTAATAGTATAATATAATAAATAGTGTGATATTATTTTTGTTCTGTTGCTTCTTTAAGCTCTTCTCGGTCTATTTCTTCAATGTTTGGCAATAAATCAGTAATTAATAAGTTGTCTATATTGTCATACATTTCTTCTAATAAATACTTGGCGTTCTCTACGTCTTCGATTGTTTCAGGGTTAAAATGCAAGTTCACAAGTCGAGTTGCTCTGTTAGTTCGTCAGTTGTAAGTCATAATATAATATATAATATTGTAAAATAGATGTGGATATGAGATAGCATTGGTTACTCTACTGGCAACTATAGCTTAATAGCTACCATCTCAATATCACGATGACAACGTTATATTTATATTTATTAATAAATCAATAGATTTTACACTAAAAAGTGTAATTATATCTTGTATTGTAGTTAGGAACTGTATTTTGGTGCTTACGTAGTAGCTCCAAATACTGAAATATATATAAAAACTGTTTTACTTAATTATGATGTTATATCTAATCTAGAAAAGAAGGGGGATTTCTCATTTAGCTTCATTTATAAACAAAACAACAATACATAATACACAATATATACTCTCAACTCTTACCCTCAACTCTTACTCTCAATTCATAGTCTCAACTCTTACCCTCAACTCTTACTCTCAATTCTTACTCTCAATTCTTACTATCTACCATTATTTCAATATTTCACACCCAAATTATAGTACTAATTCTAATGCTTAATTTCTTACAAAACACGCACAAAAAAAACCTAAAAAGGGATCATTTTTTACAAAAATATACAAAAAATACACAAGATAGCTGTGTATTTCGTAATTTATCAAATGTCAAGTTACAGGAACTACCTATAGTTTGATAGGGTTTCACTGTATGT
>JAKVCV010000027.1 GCA_022448945.1 Saprospiraceae bacterium | reverse complement strand
GAGGGACCAGATAAAGTCTGATCTGCAGAACCTTCATACCACATCCAGCCATTCCCTGTATAAGAAGTAAGGGTTCCCGTTTGAGTCCAATCAAGATCTAAATAAATGTTGCCTTCATTATTAATGGTAGCATTGTTTTTATTGCTCATACCAGTATTATCCAATTTTACATCAGTTGTCGACATGATCTTAAAATCTACTCCATTGATTACAAGATCTACCTGACTAAATAACATTAGAGGTGATAAAATCAAGACGAGATGTATAAATATATTTTTCATAAGATAATTTTTTAAAATCGATCAATAAAGTCTAAATGGGTTTTAATAAGCATATTGTTTTTTTTAATACTTAATCAGCAGTTGTATTTTTTCGTTTGGCAGCTTCTATATGTTCTGATTCAAAATCAATCGTAGCATTTTCCGTTTTCACTTTACTCAACATTGCATTACGTTCCGCTTCCGAATAATTGTTTTTAACCTCCAATGCATTTTCTTTAACCTTAGCCATTGCGACCCAATTAAAATCTATTGCAGTAAAGTCACCATTAATTCTAATAATAAGGAATCTAGAACCTAACTTTTTTAACAAAAAATATTCTTATTTTTTATATTCAATTAGTTTTTCCATCATTTCCTTCATCTCATCTAATTGTATTTGTAAAGCGTCTATTTGCTTTTGTTGGGATTTTATAATTTCAAGATTGTATACTCCTATCATTTTATATTTTATACCATCTGGACGACCTTGATCATCGTATAAAACAAGTCTTTTGAGTCCGATCTCATCTAATTCTTCAGCAATATAACCAAAGATCCAATCTCCTTCAGGACCATACTCCTTTTTCATTTGATAATCTTTAGGTTGAGCTTGTAATATTTTTGTAAAATCATCAACTAATGGTTTTATATTTTGTTTATATCTTTTAGAAGAACCTTCTCTGGTTATTCTACATCCACTCCAAGTTAGGTCATTGTCATTTGTACCATTCCATACAGGCACATTATTTAATCCAATTTGACCGTTAACAGCTAAAGTTGTATATACCCCACTACATGATGCACCACCAGTATATCCAATAGCAAATTGCCCAGTGTTATTTAATACTGCTTTTGTGCTACCATTAATCCGAAAAAAAATATCATCATCTGCATCAAGCAGTATATCATCATCTCCATACAAAGTTAAATCACCTCCATAATCCCCGCGTATAGAAGTAGTAGTATTACCACTCCATTTTATGTACGCATTATCCAACAAATCAATATTACCAGCAACTTCTAATTTTTCCGATGGTACAGTTGTACCTATTCCAACATTACCTGTAGAATTATTAATGGTCATCCTGGTAGTTCCTGAAGTTTGTAATGATAAGTTCTCATCATAACTCCCAATGAGCCCCTGATTAACTGAAATTCCTTTATCAAAATAATACCTTGGTCTGTCTGTATTAAAATGAGCCCAACTAGTATTCTGAGGTCCTATTTTAGTATAACCATAATTGGTTTGAATATGTAAACTAGTACCACCATCTCCTAATCTAACAATATCAGATCCAGGATCAGTAGGTAATACGCTTGAAAGCTCAAGTACTCCAACTACATCTAATTTTGTACTTGGAGAAATTGTTCCTATACCAATTCGATTTTCACTTGCATCTATCTTTAATGTACCATTATCAAACTTAACATCACCATTATTATCATGATTTATTAAAAGCTCTGCATTTGTATTGGTGATTATTTCATTGCCATCAAATCTCAAACTATTAGCAATTTCTAAAACACCACTATTTGCAGTTCCAGTTGCATCTGCAGTTCCACTAAACTCGACTCTACCAGTTCCTGGGTCAGATGATCCACCTACATTTAAACCGCGCTCTACTATTAAAGTTCCATCGGCCAAGTCTGTCCATGTCCCATTATTGTAATTACCAACCACTACTCCTCCATTGTAGAACTGCATTGCTCCATCTCTGGCTAAAAGCCTATATTTACTATTAGTTCCTCCGGTATTATCATCCCAATCCTTAAGCTGTAAAGCCTTAACGTTTCGCACTTCGAAATCATCCATACTGAGGTTGGCCGTTGCAGTATGATTACCTAAGTTATCACCTGTTACTCCAAGTGTTGATGCATCTACCCAATCAACAGCCGAACCAGTTGTAATTAATACCTGACCATTTGTTCCAGCACTATTATTCCCATCATAGAACTTTTCTGTCAGACGCATATTACCTTTGACATGTAGTTTTTGAGAAGGTGATGATACTCCAATACCAACATTGCCAGTTGTTCTTTTCTGCAACACTACATGCTTCTGTGTATTATCCGTAACATTCGCCTCAATTGACAAATAATTATCTCCAGCTCCTATATCTGCATCATTATTCCCTCCATCTGGGTCCGAATTATAAAAGCCTATCACAGCTGCATCATAATCCTGTACCTGCCATTTAGGAAGGAATTCCATATAGGTAGAGTTCTCGCCCCATAAGCCTAAAGTACGGCCATTTCCAGAGAACAATCCGGCATACAACTTCGCACCACCACTTACTGATCCATTGCCAGCATTATGCAATCCAGTTCCTCCATGAATTGCTGCTATAATATCCTGAGCACTTCCTGTATATGAACTAACGCTGCCTATTCCTCCACCTACTCCTATTGCTTTATTTACAGATCCATTGGTTGAATTTAGTGCAATTGTACCATTAGATGGATGTTTTACAGAACCATACAACCCATAGCCACCATCAAATTGACTCGTTGCAGAAGTAAAATCAACCTCACTCCGAACTCCGTAAGCTGTAACATTTGAACCATTTACACCTACATTTCCTATCTTCGTGTCAATACTATTGGTGCCGTTTGTGTTTTTTATCTGTAGAGCAGTCGATAGAGATGTTGTATTCGCATCAACAAGTAAACCCCCAGTACCAATTATCTCTACTGTTCCTGCATCTGCAGTAATAATACGTCCGGCACCTGCACCACCTTCATCATATGCCTGGTCAAGTGTATTTTTATTTGTTATAGATGCTGGATCGACAAAACTTAACACACCACTACCATTGGTACTAATTACATGCCCTGCGGAGCCATCGGCTACAGGAAAGGTGTACGGATTTGATCCATCGTCTATACGAATACTTCCTCCATATACATGAAGCTTTTCAGCAGGACTTATGTGTCCTATACCCATGTTTCCTGATTGGTCTATGGTAGCACGAACAGAATTAGTGGTATAAAATTGTAAATCATGACTGGTTTTAGTTCCTAACATTAATGCATTTGCAATACTATTAGTCCTTTTGTCACCAGAACTTCCTTCAAATTCCAAGGCTCCACCAACTAAACCACCATCTTGCTCTAAATGAATTTCAGCATTGTCTTGTTCCCCTACATTATTCAGGTCTGCTTCTATTCTTAAAACAGCATCAGCATCGGTACTTATCCTTGCTGTAGTGGCTGTTGTACTATATATGTCTAAATTATGTGTTGGCGCATTTGTTCCTATTCCCACATTCCCGTTTTGATCTATTGTTAAGCGTTCTACAACTCCACTATTAACATTACCGGTTGAAAATCTCATTATACCATACATGGTATTAGTTGCAGTATTAGTCATTTCTATCCTACCTGTAGTTCCAGTTACATTGTTTGTTGCCGATGCAATAAAATCTATCCTGTTTTGAACTCCTGCACCACCTGTTCCTGTCCACCCGGATGAAGAGCCTCCAATTAATTCTAAGGAATTACTTTCTCGAACAGATGGTGTTGCATCACCAATAGTAATATAGTTATCAATTCCAGAATTATATCCTGGGCTTGTATTCCAAATTCCAATATTTCCCGAATTTGCATTATACATATCATTTCCTGATATAGTCCAATCTCCATCATCTTGCAAAGAAGATAAATCTACTGTTTCACTACCCCCTCCTTCTATACCTATAGTTAAGGTCGTTCCAGACAAACCAGATCCAGATATGTTCTGATCATCGGTCCCTGTACTTGGAACAGACCATGATATATTTCCAGCACCATCGGTAGTCATAATATTACCTGATGCTCCATCACTATCAGGAAGCGTATAATGATTTACACCATCATCTATCGTTATACTTCCTCCATATACATGAAGCTTTTCGGATGGGCTTGTAATTCCTATACCAACATTTCCACTAGAATTATCAATAGTCATCCTAGTGGTGCCTGAAGTTTGTAATGATAAGTTCTCATTATAACTGCCAATGAGTCCCTGGTCAACAGTAATTGGTTTATCAAAATAATACCTTGATCTATCCGTATTAAAATGAGACCAGGTTGAATTTTGAGGTCCTATTTTAACATAACCATAATTAGTTTGTATCTGTAGGTTTGTACCTCCGTCACCCAGACGCACAATATTTGATCCTGGATCAGCGGGAGCAGTTCCTGATAATTCTAAAACTCCAACAACATCTAATTTAGTACTTGGTGTAGTTGTCCCTATTCCTACAGAACCATCAGTTTCTATATACATAGAAGGGCTTGAAATACCATTACCATTAACACCAAACCTTAATGGCCCGGAACTGGACAAACCAGCTCCAAATCCAGAATAATTTGCTAATAATTGTATAATATCTCCTCCAACTCTTTGTACTTGTATTCCTGAAGGTCCGGCAAAGGATGAACGCACCCTAAGACCAATTTGATTAGTATGATCTAAATCCATTTTAAATGCTGGCGAGGAGGTGCCTATGCCGATCATGCCAGAATTTGCATTATACATATCGTTTCCTGATACTATCCAATCTCCATCAGCAGAAAGCGCCTTCCAATTTGATCCATCAAAGTAAAAGAATCCTGGTGGTGTACCATTTGTTTGATAGATCAACAATCCTGTAGCGGGAGCTAGTATAGCATTCCTTTGAGTTTGTGTCATACGAGGGATAAGGATTCCTTTTTCCGTCGATGATATATCGAGCAATGCCGAAGCATCAGGATTGGTATTGTTTTTATTTATAGCTACACCTTCTTGGGCAGAAGTTCGTATAGTATAAATAGAAATTAAAATTAGTAAAATTAAAAGTTTCATATATTTAGATTTAGGGTGAAGTTATTATATAAAATACTTACATGGGTTTAATTCTTATTCGTAATTAATTTCAATGTTTCCTGAATTTGTTTCATTTGGGCCTTAAGTCCATCTATTTCTGCTTTTTGACTTTCAATAATCTCTTGTTGCTCCTGAATAGCTTTTATTGATATCACTGCAAATTTAGTATAGTCCATCCCCAATAAAGTTTCATCATTTTCTCGTGAAACTACATTTGGGAATAAAGCCTGAACCTCTTGTGCTAAGAAACCTATAGACAAGGGATCGTCTTTTTTGTTATCATTATAATGATACATTAAAGGCCTTAACTGCTTAACTTTACTCAATAATGCACCAATAGGCTTTATATCCTTTTTAAGAGAAGCGTCTGAAAGGGTGTTCCAGCTGCCATCTGTTGGCAAAATATATGCCTTTGGAGTATAAGTAACACCATTATTGCTTGAGTAATTGAACCTAATGAAGTTATTGCTATTATATATTCTCCAGTTAAATATACCATTCTGCAAATCGAGTCCACCTGTTTGCTGTAGCGAGGCCGATCCCCCAGATTGATTAATGTGTAAATCGGCCAATGGATTTGTCGTGCCTATACCAACATCACCTGTTGAATTTGATATTGTCATTCTAGTTGTTCCAGAAGTTTGTAAAAACATATTCTCGTTATAACTACCAATGAACCCCTGATCAACAGTAATTCCTTTATCAAAATAATAGCGCGAGCGATCTGTGATAAAATGAGACCAGGTTGAATTTTGAGGTCCTAGCCTGGTATAACCATAATTAGTTTGTACGTGCAGGTTTGTACCTCCATCACCCAGACGCACAATATCTGATCCTGGATCAACTGGGATTGTCGAAGATAATTCTAATACACCAACCACATCTAATTTAGCACTTGGTGTTTTTGTTCCTATACCAATATTCCCACTAGAAATTGTAGAATTTCTACCATCAAGGTTAGTACCAAAAATAAGATTACCAATATTTAACTGATTACTTGTAATGGCAGATGGTGCATCAATATTATACCCCAACATGATGTTATAGGAACCAGTAGTTATATTTTCTCCAGAATATGAACCAATAGAAACGTTAGAACTCCCAGATGTAATTGCAATAAGGGAAGAATGACCCAAACCTACATTAAAATCTCCTCCATTTATTGATCGCAAGCTAGAATACCCTATTGCTACATTATACAGTGAATTTGTATAAGCTCCATTTCCTCGCATTGCAAAAATTCCTGCGGCAATATTGTAACTGTTCCCAGCAGAAGCATAATACATTGCATAATGACCTGATGCTTGATTATAAGACCCTGTTGTATTTGAAAAAAGGGTATTCCTTCCAATGCCGATATTAGAATCACCCCCATTAATTGAATACAAACTTTGATGTCCAAGCGCTATATTAAAATCTGTATTTGTATAAGCTCCAGTTCCTCGCATTGAATTAACACCTAAGGCGAGATTATAGTCATTCCCAATAGATGCATAATACATTGAAGAATGACCTGATGCAACATTAGCACTACCGTTCAGATTAGAATTTAGCACGTATGTTCCAGTCGCGGTATTATTATTCCCTGTTGTATTGGAATTAAATGCAGAAGTCCCGAAGACGGCGTTACCAGCAACATTACCAGAACCACGACCTACAGTGAGTCCATTAATTGTTGCATCAACAGAAATAGTTACATCTCCACTGTTAGCATTGGTCATATTGCCAGAACCATCAACCGTCCAATCTCCATCAGCAGAAAGCGACTTCCAAATAGTTCCGTCATAGTAAAAGAATCCTGGTGTTGTGCCATTTGTTTGATAGATTAACAATCCAGTTGCAGGAGCAAGAATGGCACTTCGTTGTGTTTGTGTCATACGAGGAATCAAGATTCCTTTTTCTGTAGACGAAATATCGAGCAATGCAGAAGCATCCGGATTAGCATTGGCTTTATTAATAGCTACACCTTCTTGTCCATGTATTCTATTCACTAAAAAGATAACTAAAAAAAATAAAAAAAATCGTTTCATGATTTGAGTTTTTATGATTTTAATAGGCAAATAAAATGTTACATTAATTTTCATAACCTTATTAATTATTCCATTCTCAGTTTGTATAAATTAAAAGACAACACAAAGATGGCAGAAATTAAAGTTTTTAAAAACTTCTATTACAATAAAATTTATATTACACTGGTTTTGAAGGGAAGCACAAAACAAATTTATTTTTATTTTGCTAAGTAAATTCGGATTGATTATATACAACACGAAAGAAGTTCCTTTAAGTAGAGTGTAAATATTTATTCACATATATATATTTAATTAACTTATAATTTATTTTTGTCATTAAAATTTGGCAGATATCGTCTCTAAAATGTAGTTGTATATCTATCGCAGTACAAATTTCAGGCAAATTGATTTTTTCATGAACTAAATCATCAACCTGAGAATATAATACTCCAGCAAAAAAATGTTAGGGTATATTTAATTACCATACTTTCATTTTATCAAAAACAAACTTCAAAAAAGGCATTAAGATTATAAAAAATTTAATGCTTATCAATGTTATGGCAAATTCCTTGCCGTATCATAAGTCTTTGGTTATCAGCGATATTTAGTTTTTTAATTTTCCATATTATGGCATTTTTCCATATTATGGATTTTTTAAATATGAAGCCTAGTGAAAAACCTGTTATACATATAAAGTTACAATACTAGACTCAACGGGCTCCCTTAGGGTGCTTTTGCTTCCTTTTTACTTAATAGAAAATAAAAAAAGAACCGTGAATTTAACTATGTTATTTCTCGACTAATTGCGGAAAAATCAATAACAACGAGAAAGTGTTAAATTGATATTATTAAATAGCAATTAGAATTAACAAAATTGCAAATACTTAAATATCAATAAAAACCAATATAGTTAGGTTTAGTGTAGGTAAGAGGGTTTTAAAAACAGGCGAAAACCTGAGTAAACTATACACCAGTACAAAGTCAAGGCTTCAAAACAACAGAAGATTGATAATCATTGATTTACACAACAAAAATACACTTGTTTGATTATAAAATTCTATTAATTTTTTAACAAAAGTGCTTTTCAAAGCCAAAAGTACTGTATTCAAAAATTCTTTTTACTAGGACTCTAATAAAATTGGCGACATTAGTAATAGAATTTGCAATGTTAGGTGCTCATGGATTTATCCTAACACTGTGAACAATAACAATATACTAACATAAAAGAGAAATACAAAATCTTTTATAATCGTTTTGTTTTTTCCCATAAAACCGATTGTTGCCCAGCAAAATATCTTTTTGCACCAAGTAATGCTGAAACATTCATCATCAAGAAATAAAAAGGGATAAATAAAAATTTATTTTTAAGCTCTTTGGATTTGAGGATCCAACCTCCTAGACCTGCTAGATAAAATAAAATTTGCAAGATTAAAAGCGTCTTATAAATCCCACCTAGAACAATCCCCAAATACAAATTCAGGGGTATCAGGATTAATAATGCGAGTGGGGTAAAAGTCCACCTTAAAAAACGATGGGAAAAGTACTGAAAAGCAAAAATGTGATATTTAAAAGGATTAAGAAGATGTATTGTTCTTAATATTGATTGTATACCCCCTGCACAAATACGAACCTTCCGCTTCATTTCTTCCTTAATATCAGAAGATCCTGATTCGATAGCATAGGCATCGTCAGCATACGCAATGGTATAGCCTTTAGGGATAACAGACAATGACAACATAAAATCATCTAAAATAACATCAGATTCCGTTTCCTCATACAACTCTGTTCTTATAGCGTATAATTCACCCGCAGCACCTACTGTAGAAAAAAGTTCGGAAGACCATTTTTTTAACATTGATTCATATTTCCAATATAATCCTTCTCCCGCATTTGATGCTTGATCTTTGAAGTTCTGTTGAATTCTTTTTTCTCCAGATACACAGCCTACCCTTGGATTACTAAATTTTTTGGCAATATTCAATAATGCATGTTCATTTAAATTTGCATTAGCATCAGAAAAAATAACAACTTCAGAATCAACAAAAGACATTGATCGATTCATTGCGGCTACTTTGCCTGCACGGACAGGGTCATGGTAGATTTTTATATCACTATAAGAACTCAACATCAAATGAGAACCATCATCAGAACCATCAGTTATAAAAATTATGCTAATTTTATCTTTTGGATATAGTAATTTAAGACTATTCCGTACTTTTTGATGAAGATAATTTATCTCATTATATGCTGGTATAACAAGCGTTATCGTGGGCAAATCTTCATTATAAGAATTATTGTTTTTACTAGCAAATCGATTCTTAATAAAAGTGAAAAAAAATAGAATAATTCCATACCCTAAATAGGTATAAAAAACAAGTGACAACAAAGTCCAAAAAGAAACTTCTAGAAAATACATAGATTTATGGATTTAGTAATTAAAAGGGTATTAAAATTTTATATACAAGTCTATACGGATTTTTGAAATATTAAAAAGTATTACCCGTAGATTCATGAGGCGTATGAATAAAAGTTTTATTTGCGCCTCTAAGTTTAAACATAGCGAATACCATAATTATAAAGGCAGAAGGTAACGAAAATGCAGATTTCAATAATTTTTTATTTATCATATAACGCGGAATTGAAATCAAATTAGCTATAAAGTTAGCAGTAAAACCCAAGGCCCATATGACAAAAAGCTGTGGCATAACAAAGTAATGAACAATGCACCCAATTAAAAGAAAAACGGGAATAAGTAAACGGGGTGGCAATGCCATTTGGCATAATTTATTGAAATAATCAATATTACCTTTAACAAAAAGTCCTTTAATCGCAGACCATATATGAACTTTCAGATAATAAAACTGAGCGGAAACCCATCGTGTTCTTTGCCTTCCAAATACTGAACCTTTAGTGACTTTTTCGTCCCAAAGAATTGCATTATGGATATAATGAATATACTCACCTTCTTTAAGTAGGTTTAATTCCATTTCCTTATCGAAACCACCTACTGCTTTAGCATCGTATATTAATTGTTTAAACAAATCATAATTGAAAGCCATACCAGAACCCACAAGTCGCGCAGAAAAGCCTAAATTGATCTGACCTTGATTATAAATATTATAATTAATAGCTTCGCTTACAGCATCAAGGACTGCAAAATTTGAGTTCATATTTTTAGCAACTCTTCTCGCCTGAATAACCTTATATCCTTTAGAATACTCTTCGTTAATAATCCTGAGAAATTGTTTTTCCATAATATTATCGGCATCAAGAATAAGCGCAATTTCATAATCACGTTTTATCAAATCCATAGCAGTTTTAAGCGCTTTTACTTTGGTGCTTTTTTCAAAAGAAACTTCAATTACTCTTACTGGAATAGTTGATAATTGTTTGAGTGTTGATGGTTGAAGTGAATCAGCAATCACATAAACATCAAAATTTGAATAATTTTGATTAAGCGCCAAGCGGGCAACATTAAAAATCACAGCGTCTTCTTTATACGCAGGAATGAAAACAGCTATAGATTGCTCACTTATATTAGAAAGCTCAGATTTTGTTTTTGGNCTCTGAGATGCTATAGCAAATATGAACATATATACAGAAGCTAGAGTAAGATATACTCCGAGAACACACGAAAGAATAGTCATAGCAAATAATTTAGGTTATTAAGAGCAAATAATTTAGGTTACTAAGTCTTAGGTGAAACTAACTAAAGTCGTCCTTTTGGTATTAAAATAAATATCTGGCCTTGGAAATAGTTTTTATTTTAAAGGTTAAATATCAATTACATTTTTCCTCTGCAAAGAGGGGGTTATTACATTAATTAATAAAAGAGTAAAATAGTTAGTTAACACGGTCTAAATGATACATTAGCCAAGATAGTGCCAAAACAAACACTCTGATTACCAGCGATTTATAGATTTAAAAAAAACTCTACTATTCCATCTCGTGGAATTAATCTATTTTGTGGAAAAAATGTTATTGAAACAATTCTCATAAAAGGGGTTAAAATGATAAAAAAAGGATGTCATAAAGAGGGGCATTTTTTAAAAAATAATTATTCAAATTCCTTTGATTTACGAGTCCTTTCAATTGCTGTACCAATAGCTTGAACACTATTTTCCCATGTATGGGAATTTGCAAACTGAATTCTTTTATTTACAACTTCTGGATCATTATCATCCAACAATTCCTGAATCATTAAAATATATTCTTCTTTATTGTTTGCAAGTTTAACATAATCTTTAAAAACAGTCATTGCCTCTGTTTTTATTGCAACTACTGGTTTACCCATTGCTAAATATTCGTCAATTTTACGTGGATAATTTCCTATTGTCATTTGGTTAAGAATTTGAGGATTAATACAAACATCAAAACCATATATAAATTCTGAGAGAAATTCAGGTTTTTGAAAACCAAGAAAATGAACATTAGGCAAATTATGCAAATTGCTTTTTTGAAAATTCTCATCTTCAGACCCCACTAAAACAACAGACCAATCAGGTCTTACCTTGGCTATGTGTTCAATCAAATCAATATCAAGCCTATGTGAAGTCAATAACCCAACATACCCAATTACAGGACCTTTAATATCATCCATAAGAGGATGTGCTTTTTCAATATTCTGAGGTTTAAAGATTGTAAAATCACAACCCTGACCGACATAATGACTATTTGAATTATATTTTCTCGTATAATTTGCCAAATAGGTAGAATTTGTAACTACAAGATCTGCTTTTTTCAGAATCTCTTTTTCAGCTTTAGGGCCGTGCTTTTTAAAATAGGGTTGAGAAATAAGATAATCTCTGCTATAATAAATAAATAATTCAGGCTGAAGCAATTTTTTTAAATAGAAACCCTGAAACATTGCACTATCATTAAACAATATAAATTTATCAAAGCCTAATTCTGCTGCATATTTAATGATACTCTTTGCAATTCTTTGATTGTTTATTTTATTAAAAAACTGAAAAAGTTTATAATTGCCTATCCATTGAACAGATTCCATAACAATAGGTGGAGTAAGAGCCCAAAGATTCTTTTGAACCTGCACCAAAGGTTTAACTCTTTTCTTCAAAACATCCATCCTGTACTTAGCAAGTTCACCCTTATTGGGTCTGAGCCAATTAATTCTATCGATAGGACGGCTTACATAAAGAACCCTATTGTTTTTGGCAAATTCCATAGCAATATTTTTGCAATTACTACCAATTTTTATGTCCCAGGATTGTATTCCAAAAACTACTATATTATTATTTACTATCATTAGAAAATGATTAATTCATCTGTTAAAAAAATTCAAACCTAAAGCACAGGAATGTAGCACTATAATACTAGCAATCTAGAACAACCTTATTTTGAGAAAGAGTGTAATAAAATACGTGCATCCAAACTTTATAATCACGAACAAGTTTTAAAAAAATATTATTAATTTTTAACAATTTAAAAAATATTGCTGAAAAATATTTAGGGAAAAACTGTTAAAATATCATACATAATGATACAATAAATAATTATTTAAGAAAAGTTAATGCTAAGGTTATTTATTTATTTTATGGCCTAAAAGAGTTTAGCAATGACACTACATTTTCAATTTCTTCAAAACTCATAACTGAACCAATGGGTATACTTAGAATTTCATTAAATAGTTTATTAGTTCTATCGCAATTATATTCATGCAATTCCGGGAAAGCTTCTTGTTTACTAATTATTATAGGATTATGTATCGCTACCTCGACATTATTTTTTTGCAAATAATGTCTTAATTCATTTCTGTAATGCGATCTTATAACAAAGTTAGACCAAACATAATTACAATCTTTAGAAATAACTGGCAAAGCAATAAAAGGTGTTTTAATATTAGTCTTATAATATTCTGCAACAACATTTCTATAATAATTATGGGCATCTAAGTATTGTAACTTAACAGTAAGAATTGCAGCTTGCATTTCACCTAAACAAGAATTCAAGCCCTTGTATTTAAATTTAGAATTGATATTAGAAATCCCGTTTGACAACAATCTAACCATATCTGCCAATACTGCATCATTGGTCAGAACAGCACCTCCCTCTCCGATAGCACCAAGGTTTTTGTCAGGAGAAAAACTAACACCAGCTGCNTCCCCTAAACTACCAGTCTTTTGATTTTTATAGCTAGCTCCAACGGCTTGTGTATTATCTTCTATCACCAATAAATTAAACTTATTTACAAATGCTTTAAGTTCGTCCGAATAACAAGGCATTCCATAAAAATGCACCGGCATGATTGCTTTAGTATTGGATAGAAGGTAATCATTTAATTGTAATGTATCGAAAGCATAACTATCTAGACATGGAGGCGTCAGAATTGGACTTAGTCCTTCTTCTATAATAGCTAAGACTGAATTAAAAGAAGCATTATGAGGGACCAAAATACTATCTCCTATATTAAGTTTTCCAATGCATATATATGCCCTAATAATTAACCTAAGGGCATCAAATCCATTTGCAACTCCTATACAATAGGATGTGCCTATATAATCTGCAAATTTATTTTCGAATACTTTAGTAGCTTCTCCTTTAATATAATTGCCAGAGTTAAGTATCTCAATAATTGATTTTGTTATTTCATTTATGTGTTGTTGATTTACTCGATGGAGATTATGATAATCTAGTTGGGGTTTAAATTGAACAGCTAACATATACGTATGTGTTTTACATATTTTAGGCAGTGGGGGGTCAAAAATATTTAGGGTTTATTAAGGTTATTTATTAGTTATTACTACCAAAAAGAGGATTCGATTATAATACTATAGAATTAGACGGGGGATTAACTATATTAACATACTCATCATAACTCCTAATATAGTCTGTTGCATCATAGATTTCAGAGGCTAATACCATACAAACAGTTCCTGATGAAAAGTTGTTTAATTCGCGCCATATCATATTAGGCAAATAAAGACCATTATATGCACGATTTAAATGAACACGCTGATCTTCAAAGCCATCATCCAGCACTATATCAAAGCTGCCACTTAGGGCAAAAATTACTTGATGTAAATTTCGATGGGCATGACCAGACCGCACAGCACCTCCAGGTATATCGTAGATATAAAAAATTCTTTTTATCTCAAAAGGTATCTGATGCTTACTTTCTATATAACTTAAATTTCCTCTTGTGTCATGAATTATTGGTGCCTTTATTAATTTAGAGTCAGCTAATCTTGCCATAGGTAGTATTTTGATGACATGGTAACAAATATACTAACCCCAAGTCTATGCCACAAATTAAATAGCTGTAAATCAATAACTTACAAAAGAACGGGTGTGCTGTTTTTTCCGTATTATGGAAAAAGTCTATTTTGCGGAAAATATCTTCTAAAGAGAATTAATCAGCTAATCTAACCCCTTACAGCCCAGTAACATTCATTATTATATAATGTTAGATTTAAATTCTGGCAATTCTTCACCCTTAAACCAATGTTTTGAAAGCCACATATATCCCATTAGCATGGGACCTGCAAAATTAGTTACATAAGTAGACATCCCTTGCCCCGTATACCCTTGAAATGTCAATCCTAATAATGCACAGGAAACTCCTAATATTTGAAAATACAATTTATCTGGCACCTTGACTTTATATAGCAGCCAAAAGGTTCTACCAAAAACAAATATATTGAATAGCCAATAAAAGATAAAACCCAAAATGCCTAATTCTGCATGATATACCAAAAAACTACCATCTGGGTCTTCAATTACATTTTTTAAACCATAAAACCTTTTTCCAAGATATCCAGTAGTTCCAAGGCCCCAACCCATTAAATGCGTATTTATATATTTTTCATTCTCATTTCTTGTTTCAATACGTATTCGCATAGAAGCATCTTCAGGGTTAAAAGCAGTTCTTAATCTGTTTATAGTATAAACGTTTTGAAAAAGATAGGTAAAAACCAATACATATATAATAGTGACACCCATAATTGTAAGTGAAACCTGAAGTAATAATTTCCTACAAAGTAACACATAAATAACCATTGGGATAAAAACAATCAATGCACCCCTTGTACCAGAAATAGCAAAACCGATCATACAAATAAGAAATACCAACAAATAATATGCTCTGGTTTTATAAGACTCATCTGAGTGTAGAAAAAGAATACCTGCAATTATTGCCGTAAAAGCTTGCACACTACCCATTACTGCTGCATCACTATACAATCCAAAAGTTCTTAACAATATTCCCCAAAAAAGATGAGTCTCCTCCATATTTTTATAGTCTACATACCAAGCATCTAGTGGATTCATCCCTCCCATATAATACCACATGTACCATTGAATCATACCATATATCCCAGCAATTAAACCGAATAGCAAGAATAATTTTAGTAAAAATTCAAAATGATGCCTTTGATTAACAAGTATAAAAACTAAAGGTATAGAAAATAGTGGGTAGAAATAAGGTCTACAAGCATAAAACCAGGGGATAAATTGAGTCTGATTAGGATTAAATAATTGGATAAATATATAAAAGGACCACAAAAGAGTAGCGTACATCAATCCATTTTTAAGCAAACCAAATTTAATGGATCTTCCACCAATAAAAAACATTAATAAATATACAAACACTAACAAAATTTCCCTGGCGACTCCCCAAGTAAAAACTATATATAGATAATATGCGGCGAACCTAAAGACTAAGTCCATGAAATAGCCAAATACAATTACTGTCCATAAAATAATTTCAGGAGCATTAATTTTTTTATTAGACCATAGAAATAAAACGAAAATGCTTAAACAAAAAAAAGCAATGGTAGCCTCTATAAGGTTTCTTTGGTAAACAAAGCCAGTAATAAAATACCCGAAAAACAAAAGGCCAAGAAAAACACCTGGATAATAAAGCGTTTCTACACCTAAAATATTTTTATAAGGTTTGTTGCCTGACATAAATTATAGCTATTTAATCCTTATCAACCTTGAAAGCAGCTCAACAACTTTATTACTTTTGCGATTTAAATCACCAACCAACTGGTTTGCAAAGCCAAATTCCATGAAGTTTAAAAAAGCTAAAGGTTCATTGCTAATCATCCCCTTAAATCGTTCAAGGAGATCAGTATCCGAATTATTCCATGAGCGCTGGGCATTAAATACGAGTAAATTTATATCTACTTGCTGTAAGATAGAAATAGAAGTTTGATATCTATAGAGCGAAGGTAATTCTACGATTATATAATCAAAATGAGTATAATCACCGATGAGCGTTTCAAGTGTTGTACTCAAATCCATATCGGATAAATCATATATGAGTTCTTTTAATGATTTATTTGAAAATTCATCATTGCTTAGATAAAGCGGAACATTATCATCGTTAGACTGGTACTGACATAACATAACTTTACTGCCTAAATCATTAAGAATACTAGACAACTCGCGCGCAACGAAAGATTTACCTTCTTTACTATACATACTTGATACAGCTATAATTTTAGTTTTGCTTGATTTTTGATTTGTTGTCAAGAAACTTTGCTGGACCTTTTCAACTAAGCGTCTAGTGAGCACCTCTTTGATCATACCATTTTTAACCTTATATCTCTTATTTTCATTAAAATGCGGGTAACCCGTAGACACCAAAAGCCCTGAAACGTCTTTTAATCTATTAAGTGTTCGAATTTTTGAATTAAGCGCCTCCATGAATAATACTATACTAACAATCAAAACAAAACCTAAAATAAAACAGAGTATAAGAATTCTTTTACGTGGCGAAGGATCTGCAAAAAAAGGATAAACTGGTGGCGTTTTTATTACATCTTCCTCTTTTCTTGAATCATTCAAGCTCATTTTCGACTGATTTAAAAATCTCATTGATTCCAGATACATATTCTCATACATCTTAACTTCACGCTCCATCTTTGCAATAGTTGAACCTATTGGAGCCCAGGTATTATAAAGCTCATCAAAGTAGAGATACTGTTCATTTAAAATATGAAGACGTGCCTTAGATTCTCCAATATTCAACACGCAATCAAACCATTCATCCAATAGTTTTTCAGCTTTGATGCCAGATGTACTATAATTAACTTCATAAATTGCATCTAAATCATCTCGCATTCCTTTACGTATCAGATTCAAATCCTGTTCTAATATCAAGACCGAATCTTTGGGAACTTGATCATCATCTAATTTTGATAATGCGATTTTTTTGGCTATTTCTTCTAGTTTCTTTCTATTACTGATAATAATAGCATTAGCTGAAAGAACATCAACATGCATATCAAGTTGATTCTCGGTATAAAGTCTTGATACATCAAAAGCTGCAAGAGCAATTACTTCTTTGTTTATTTCTTGCTTAACATTGTTTTTCCTATTTATAAAATTTTGTACCTGATCTTTATAATCCAAAATTTTATTATCTGAACAATAATCTAACAAATCGGTCTCTACTTTTTTCAATTTAGATTCTATAGTATTCATCTGATCTTCAAAGAACTGGGTTACTTTAGCCCGCTTATTTGAGGTTTCTTCAAGCATTTCTGCAAGTATAATTTTATTGAAAAAAACCAACGTATAATATGCTATAGCAGGATCGACACAAGTATATGTCGAATATATCATATCACTTTTAGGCAGGCGATAACTTCTTATTGATCTTAGATATGGTAAAGAATAAAAGGGAATCGTAGCATATCTTACATCAGCATGGACTAGTCTATATATTAAATTATTTGGTTCTCCATCATAAAAACGCTTTATTCTAGTATAAGTAGAGTCAATATCATTTTTGACTGTTATTTCATCTCTAAATTCTTCTGGGAGAGAACGATGTAAAATTTCAAGTGCATATTTAGAACATATACGGTCATTGAGATGGTGTTCTTGAGATAAATGTTGTGCCATTAATCTCATAGCAACCTCTTCTAGTACTGCATCCGACTGCATTAATTGAATCATATTTGCATAACTACTTTGTTCCCTTGCAGTAATGCCACCTAAACCCTTTATAAAATAACGATTACCAGAAGTCTCGTCATAATCCAGACCGGAGGTAAACCCTGTAAAATACATTGAAGATACTGTATAGGTTTTCTTTAAATCACGTGTTAAATAATAACCGAGAAAAGTAACGAATAAAGTAAAAAATATAATTATCAGTAAATTTTGTTTTAATAATTCAATTATTCTATCAAAACTCATAGATTGGGATAAGTTAGTATGAGATAATAAAAAAGAGAAGGGTTAATTATTCAAAGTCGCCTCCAACTAATAATTTTAATTTATAATATGCCTCTTTTAATTTTAATTTATTGTCAGCCAACAGTAATTTAAAACGATGATCATCTACAAGAATATTATGATAATCAGAAAGCGTTATATCACCATTTATAAACCTTTTTTCGGCTAAATATACTAAAGCAATAGTTGATTCATTCATCTGAATAGAAGCTGACAAATTATTGCTCTCGTTTAACACATTGAAATATGCAATCGCTATTTGAGCCTTTAAGGCCTTAAAGGCTTGTCTTTGTTCAGTTTCAAACAATTCTAGCTCTAATTTTGCAATTCTAATGTTTCTTGTTTTAATAGCAAACTGGCCAAGGTTAAAGTTAACACCGAAAGCCATTCCAAAAGCAACTCTAGTGCCTGTTGTGTTTACCAATGTTGCTTCACCTGGGACCTGACCAATATATCCGGTTGGTGAAAAAGATAACATATCAAAACAACTCCATTGCTCACTCAAGATGCGTTCTCTGTATAATTGATTTGAAATTTTATTAGATCGATACAATGGAGAGTTTACATAAGCCAACTCATACAATTCTTCAAGTGAAGGAAGTCGTTCGACCAATTCAAGAATAATTTTGATTTCTTCATCTCCTAACTGATTTTTTGATGTTATACTATCTTGTTGAGCGATAACAGTGAGGGGAAAGGATAACACCATCATAAAAACCACCAATAAATTAAGTTTCATTATTATTTTATACATTTTCTTTTTGAATAAAAACACCCAGAGTTTGAAAAATCAACTTAACGTCCATCCAGAATGAATAATTCTCTGCATATTCGTTGTCTAAAGTTTTTCTTTCTT
Source organism: Saprospiraceae bacterium (assembly GCA_022448945.1). Lineage (GTDB taxonomy): Bacteria > Bacteroidota > Bacteroidia > Chitinophagales > Saprospiraceae > Aureispira. The sequence continues at coordinate 25,879 of JAKVCV010000027.1, read as the reverse complement.
CATCAGACATGTTTTTTTTGCCTCTTTTTTGGACTTGCCATAAACCGGTCAAGCCTGCTGGTGCATAAAATCTTTGACTACTTTTGTCAGTAGTCAATTCTTCTGCCTCATATAAAGGAAGTGGCCTATTGCCAACAACAGACATATCCCCTTTCAAAATATTCAATAATTGAGGAAGCTCATCAATACTAGTATTTCGGAGAAGCCTCCCCACCTTGGTAACACGAGGGTCATTCTTAAGTTTTACAAAGGTTGTGTTACTGTCTTTATATAATTCAACATATTGTTTTTCACATACAATACGATTATCAATTGCCAACTTAGCACATTTTGAATCTATACATCCATTACATTCAAATGTCATATATTCAAGTTGATCATCACCCAAAGAATACTGGTTTAACTCCTTCTTCAAGTCATCTAATTCTTTGTCAGCACCGATTCGCATTGTCCTGAATTTATAAAAATTAAATATCTTATAATTTTTGCCAGCTCTTTTAGCAGCATATAAAATCGGACCTTCAGAATCCAATTTAATTAAAATTATTACAATTAACAATAAAGGCGACAATAATATCAAAGCTGTCAAAGCAAAAAGAATATCGAAAGTGCGTTTCCAAAGTGGAATACCCGAATAAATTTTATTGCTTAGGCCTTGATTTACTTGCAAATTGTAATTTGATTTAATTAAAGAAATCATTCGATTCTTTTGCTGTTTACTAAAAGGCTTTCTAAAAATCTCTACAATGCCATTTTCAAGTGCATCACTAATTTTACAAGACATCAAATCATCAACAACAAGTGCAACTTTTAATCTGTTATTTCCAAATTTATTTTTCAATAAATTACTAAAAGCATAAGGAGCAATCCCCTTGGTATCTTTTTCAAGTAATACCAATGCTGGTAATACATCTTGGCTCCCCAGCCAGGTATATCCTAATGCTGGGGTTTCAACATGATACACATCGATTTCTTTATCAAGAGTGTCAAAGAGCATATTAAAAACTTTGGTATCACTCCCAATGTACAAAATTCTTCGAGAATTTTCTATTACAGCCATGGTTTAAGCAGATTTGAGTAAATTATGAATCCGAATAGTCAACTCTTCAGGATTAAATGGCTTTATGATGTAATCATTTGCTCCGAGTTGCAAGCATTTGATCCTATCATTGCTTTTATCAACTCCCGATAACATCACCAATGGGATATTATTAAAAAAGGTACTTCCTCTAATATTTTTCAAAAACTCAAGCCCATCCATTTCGGGCATAACAATATCTGAAATTATAACATTGGGCATGTTTCCACTATAAAGCCATTCTAAAGCTTCATGACCATTTGAAACAGTATGGATATTATAATGTAAGCTAAAAAGGTTTCCTAATAAAATTTTCATGAAATTATTGTCCTCGATAATTAACATTAGTTTTTTCATAGTTAATTTAGTTTTACACCATGTCTTTTTATTCATACTAACTACGAATAAATTAAGTGGTATTGGGTTATTATAATTGGTTATTAAGCAAATGCGTAAAGAGTAAATTCCAATTAGTATTCCAATTATGCCAAAAACTCCAAAATTGCACACAAGTTATTGTAAGTCAATTAATTAACATTTTAAAACCATTTGTTAACAATAGTCAAAAACACGAGAAAAATTCTATATTTTGGAAAAAATTCCATATTAAAGACATTAACATATAAAACACTAAATAAATGTTATGTTAAATTTACCCTTATTTGTCTTTAAAAGAAGATTTAAAAAAACTATATGATTAAGCTAAAAAATAAATGAATTTCTAACTAAATATTTCTAAAATCAAATCTATATAATACAGCTATTTTATACTAGCATTAAATTTTCTTATTTAACGTTATAATTTATTAAAACTATAATATATGAAACATATATTTTTACTATTTCTACCATTTCCTCTCTTTTTAATTTTTCAGCACACAATTATGCTCAACAGAAAATTAAACATATAATTGAGTATTATTAGCCGACTTATCTAAAAGCACATACTAAGACAAAAAAGTTATTAAAAACATGATTTGGATATATAACCAGAACTAATAAATAGAGAATGTAAGAATAGGTATGATTTTAAACTACTTATATGTCTTCACACAAAGAAAACAAAAAACTAAGTGCCTGGATCTAGATTAAATGAAAAGACATTCGATAATTAGAAAACATATATATAACTACTATAGTTCTATCTCTGAGAATAAAAGGATTACTATAGGCGCATAATAAAGAGCTACTATTACTATATTAATAAGTATAATTATCTTGGAATGGATAGAGAGTTGGTTGGTAAAACTTAAAGGCTTCTCTCTTTTTTTTGTGCATCCAGCTCTTGTGACAATAGGATATTTATTTCCTTTGTACTATCTTTTAACTGTTTGAGCCAATCTTTATATTGTTGAACTGTATAATTCTCATCTCGCACATTATGTTCAATTGTTTGAGCAATTTCCTGCTCTGACTTCATTCCTAGTGTCCCAAAAATAGATTTCATTTGATGGGCAATATCTTTGACCAATGGCCAATTTTTGTCTGCCAGATAATCTTCTAGTTTTTGAAGGTCTTTGGGATTTTGATCTAGATACATTTCCAACATTTCAGAAACAAATTTTGGATTGTTTTGACTAAATTTCTCCAGATGACTTAAATCGTATAAAACAGTTTCTTCTTGGTTTGTTACACCATTCTTTGGAATCTCAAGATTAGGTTCTTGAATTAGATCCTTAGTTTTGGATTCATATTTATCTACGTTTGCCATCTCAATATTATTTTTAAAAGACAAACTATTATCTAAGCATGAAATGATTGTTTGCTGGAGTTGTTTAGGGGAAAAAGGTTTAGTAATAAAATCATATACACCAGCCTTATACATCCGCTTTTTTTCTTCATAAAGTGCGGCTGCAGTTAAAGTAATAATTGGGGTTTGGTTATTAGGGTTGTTTTTATCTTTTTTCAACTCTAAAACGGCCTCATATCCATTCATTATTGGCATGTTAATATCCATAAATATGAGATCATATTTCTTTTGCATTGTGTAATTAATTGCTTCACGCCCATTAGCCACTAAATCAAAATCAGCGCCCCATTGTACCAAAAGACTCGTAATTAATTTTTGATTAATAGTGTTATCTTCTGCAATTAAAATAGACAACTCCTGAATTCTATTTTGTATTTCATCTGTATAACTATGACTTTCTACACCTCGATTATCAACAATCCCTGAATCTTTAAACGGAAGTACGACTTCAAACATAGTGCCTTTACCCAATTCACTATTTACCTCTATAGTTCCTCCTTGTAGTTCAACGAGCTGTTTCACGATAGAAAGTCCAAGACCAGTACCACCATATTCGCCATGTGTGTCAACAGATGCCTGCTTAAAACTTTCAAATATTTTAGAAATATTTTGTTCAGAGATACCTATTCCCGTATCATAAACCTGAAAGCTAATCCAATATATATCTTGTTTAACTTCTTCCAATACTACATTAACACCAATATATCCTTCAGTAGTGAATTTACTCGCATTATTTAACAAATTACCTAATATTTGATTTAGCCTTGTTCTATCTCCAACAATTTGATTTGCAATTTTATCATCAATATGTATTTCTACTGAAACATTTTTCCCTTGTACTCTAAATTTATATGTTCTTTTGAGAGATTCAAGTATATGTTGTAAGGAAAACATTCGAGACTCAAATTCAATTTCATGAGCTTCTATTTTCGAAAGATCTAAAATATCTGAAATGATTTCCATTAAACTATCTGCTGAAAATTGGAGCGCCTGTAGATATTCTTTTTGTGTTTCAGACAAATCCGATTGCGTCAACAAATATGTCATCCCTATAACGGCATTCATTGGTGTACGAATTTCATGACTCATATGAGCCAAAAATTGCCTTTCCATTTTCCTTGCATGCTCGGCAGCTTGTTTTGCCTGTATCAATGCATTTTCGTTTTCTTTTCGCTGAGTAATATCTTGTAAAAAGGCAGAGTAAAAAAACTTGCCCTGAATTTTTATGGGAGAGACACTTAATTCAACAGGAAATTCCTCTCCAGTTTTTCTAATAGCAATTAATTCAATCCTTTTATTTAAAAATCCGCCCATTTCAGTTTGCATAAATCGGACCATACCCTTTTGATGTGCATCTCTCATTCTAGATGGAATAATCAACTCGTGTAAAGGCCTTCCAATTGCTTCTTTTCTAGAATAGCCAAAAATCTCTTCTGCGATATGATTCCAGTCTGTAACTTCACTTTGTTCATCTATTGTAATAATAGCATCAAGAGATGTATTCAATACCAATTGTAGTTTTTCCTGACTTTCTATTATTTCCTGTTTTTCTTTCTTTCTTTTAGTGATATCAATTATTGCTCCTATGGTACCAATAATTTCACCGTTTTTATTTTTATATGGTGAAGCATTAATAAAAGCATCCCAATGTGTGCCATCCTTATACAGCAATGGTATCTCATATTGGCCACTTTCTCCCCTCTTCCTAGCTAATGTTTTATTCTTATATTCTTGTTGAAAAGTTTTGGGAACGAATGCTTCGCAAACTTCAATGCCAAGTACTTCTTCAGACTTTCGCCCGGTCAGTTTACACATTTTTTCATTAATGAAAATCAATTTATCGTGCAAATCCGTTATTATCAAACCTTCACCTATATTATCAACAACTGTTCTATATTTTTCTTCATTTTGCTCTAATTCTTCCTGAATTTGTTTACGGAATTCAGTCTCTAATACAGACTTCTCATGGGCAATACATGCTTTCAATGAAACATTAAACTTGTTGACCACACTTTGCAGCTGTTCGAGCATTTCGGTTCTAAAGTCTTTATTATTTTTAGTTGGAGAATATAACTTCAAAAAACCAAGTCCTTCAAGTTTATAAATAATATACTGACCTATACCTGTTTCCTGACTGTTGGTAATATCTGCATACAAAACATCTGTATCCTCAACAAGAATATAATTACAATTAGTTAAAAGATCATTGATGATAAGCCCCTCTGGCAAATTAATCTCAGTTAATTTTAATGAGGGATAGGAGCACACTAAATACAAGTCGGAAGTATAGTTATCAGTTATCTTACTATTTAACCATACGGAAGCAAAATTAATATCCATTTTGTCGACAATTTCAGACAAAAAATGCTTGATATTATCTTTAATGTCTAACGATACACCAATAGACATAGATAAAGCATATAGAATACTAATATCTTTATAAAAATCCATGTTCTGGTTCTTTGTATTTGAGATCATAATGTATTAATTAAAGAAACGGCTTTATAGAATTAATATCTACTTGTCAAGTTTCTTTTGTACTCAGGTCTTGTCATTAACAGGTACATTCATATATCGCAATAGCAAATTAAACAACTATACCGGTCGGGTATTATGATTCAAAAAAAGAAAAAATAATTGTTCTTTAGGTTGTTTTCTAAGCATTCTACTCAGTATTTTGATTCTAAGACCAATGAAAGGCCGATCTAATATCGTTAATAGAACCAGTCGGGTTATACAAGGGTTATTATTATATTAAAAAACAAATAACATTTTAAATACCTGGACTAAAAATAACCATTTGCCACTAAAGTAGACTAAGTTAAATTCTTTGTCATTGATTTCTGTCAATGTAAGCAAACAAAAGATACAAATCTTAATAATCGTTTGTACATTGCTAAAACCGTCTAACGTACATTTTTTTGCTGCCTATGCAAAAAAAAACAAAAAGTGCCTTAGCCTGCTAAAGTTATAAAAGTTTATTGACAAATGCAATGTCGCAGATTCAACTAAAATAAATATTCTCAAAATCCAGAGACATACCTTTATAATCCTATCAATTAGATATATATAATCATTCAATATAGAAACCGCCTTTGTAAAAAAAAACAAAGACAGATATAATTCTGAATAATTCGGGGGAGAGGGCTAAATTCTTTAAGAATACAACATACATGACTAGGTAAAACACTTCATAAGAAACCAAGTTCCAATAGAAGTTAAATTATGGTTTCTTTAAATCTTCTTTACCAATTCATACAACTCTTCATCTTCTTTCAGCATTTTATATATTGTAGACTTTCCTATATCCAATTTCCTAGATACAGTAATTACATTTCGGTATTTTCTCAAATAATGGCGAACAATTTTCTGGGTATATTCTTTCATTGACATTTCTCCATCTAATAAATCCATTGTCTTCTTTGGACTCCTGAACTGTATTTCATTACTTTTTATACTTTTACCCACAGTTAAAACTGCCGCTAACTCTATAACGGATTTTAATTCTCTTACATTCCCAGGATAATTATAATTTAGGAGCTTTTCTTTAGCATCAGCAGCTATCTGAAGATTTTCTCTATTAGGATTTATTTCCTTAAATTTGTCTAAAAAATATTGAGCAAGAATTAAAACATCATTACCTCGTTCCCTTAATGGTGGAAGTTCTATTGGAAGTCCCAATATCCTATAGTATAAATCATCTCTAAAAGTACCTTTTCGAACTTCTTCAGAAAGATCTTTATGTGTTGCTACAATTACACGCGCATCAAATTTAATGGGTTTATGACCACCGATCCGTGTAACCTCTCTTTCCTGAATTGCCCTTAATAGCTTAACTTGCAAACTAAGATCCATATCTCCTATCTCATCTAAAAACAAAGTTCCATTGTCGGCTAATTCGAATTTTCCATGCTTACGGGCAACTGCTCCTGTAAAGGCACCTTTTTCATGACCAAAAAGCTCACTCTCTAATAAATCTTTAGGTATAGCACTCATGTTTACTGCAACAAATTTTCCATCTTTACGACTAGAATTATAATGAATGCATTTAGCAACAACCTCTTTACCTGTTCCTGTTTCTCCAGTTATGGAAACAGTAATTTCATTGCCGACAGCTCTATCAAGTAAACTAAATATTCGCTGCATAGGCTCACTTGAACCAATTATTGAATTTGTAAATTTATACTTCTCGGCCAACTCTTCCTTCAAAGATGAAACTTCTTCTATTAGGGATGAGTTTTCCTTAAGCAGATTGACACTATTTAATAATCTTTCTTGTGTTTCTGTGTCTTTGGTTAGGTAATCAGATGCTCCTTTCTTTAACAAGTCTAGTGCGGTAGAAACATTCTTTTGACCAGATAAAACTATAACTCTAATGTTTTTATTATAATTATGAATCTTCTCCAATAATTCACCACCATTCATATCTGGCAAGCTATAATCAATTGAAACAATGGTTGGATTTAAATGTAAATTGTCTATGCAATCCTTACCCGTTTCAAATACATAGACTTCATGATCCGGATTTAATTCCATTGTGTATTTGACCATACGGCAATACATTGGTTCGTCCTCTACAATAAAAATACGGATATTTTTTTTTGACTTGTAATTATATGCCTTCATCGTTATTAGGTTGGGTTATTAATAGAATTCAGTTTGCCCCTGAATTTAAGTTTTACGATAGAGAAAAGAAAAGGTTTCCATTTTTTGTAAAAAATCCAAAAAATGGACATTTTTCCATTTTTTAACAATTTAAAAAAATAAATAAATCATATTTTTTAAAACAATAACACTGAAAACCAACACATTCGGGTATTTTCAATCCATTCTCTTACTAAATTTTACAATGAATAAACTATTGTTAACATATATTAAAATCATTTTTTAAACAAAAAAATAAAATAAAATCAACTATATATACTTGATTTTCCAAATAATAGAAAAAATGTCTTATAATAAAATAATTTATATGTTAGTGCGTGGCTTTCTTATTCTGAATGCATTCAAAATAACCCAGAAAGTAAATTATACTTTATTATTAAATTTAAAAAATAACGTCAATGACGCTGAAAATAAAGATTTGAATAATTAATAGTAAATGGCAATTTCAATTCAAAAATCATATAAGATTTAATATTATTATACATATAATTTGAACTTTTTTTAGCCATAAAACTATATTTTCTTATGTTTTATCTTTTCCATTCTATAGAAACCATTCCATAAAATAGAACTTTATCCATAAATCAAAAAACCTAATTCATTGAATATCAGTAAATTAATAGTTGGCCCAGTTTTCAGTATAAATTATTAATAGATAAATAATCTACTAATATTAAATATTTATACTGTGAAATTAACTGCCATATTGATAATGTGCGCTTTGTGTTTAATGTCTTTTTGCTCAGTTGGACAAGGAAAGTCTTCCAAGGTGATGAAGCATTTCGTCATAGATACCAAAAACATAAATGAAGTAAATATACAATTGCCCGAAAATTCATATGAAATCAAATCTACAAGTAGCCAACGCATGCTTATTGATCTGAATGTATTAGCTAATAATACAACTGATAATGCACTTAGAATTCTAATGGAACAAGGACGTTACAATATTCAAACAACAAAGGACAACACATCCAATAAATTGTGTTTGAAACCTAGTGGAAACTTAGCGGCAATTTTTATAAACGGAAAAGAATTAAAAGAAAATATTAAATACACAGTATATATACCCAAACATATTAATTATCGAACCTCTTTGCTTAAGGCCGAAACAACTGAGGTTGCAAAAAAATAAAGCTCAGAAACTAATAATTTACTTTTAGCTATAATATATTTTTTTAGAACCTTTTAACAATTGAATCTTTATTAAAATGTTAGAAGGCAAAAAAGCCATTTTAGATTATTAAAAAAAGGTGGGCTGATATAAATTGAAATTTATAAAAACCCTTAAGTGCTAAACTACAGACATTAGAACGAAAAATAAAAACAAACATATCTTCATCAATGATTCTGTATTTCAGTAACAAATCACGTATACCTTTCACCTACCTGAAGATTGAAGCACCAATTGTGAGCATAGCATGTCCAGTATTAGAGCGCCCAGTAACTCTTTGAATCGAAAACGAAGAAAAATAAGGTGAAAATTCAAATTCCTTGAGGGTATGTGTATAAGCAAAGTCTAAGAAAAAATGTTTCCACCGAATTCCTAATCCTGCACTAATATCATGACGGAAATCAGACACCCCTTCCACTGCCTGAATATAAGGAGGTGACTGAAATTGATACCCTATCCTGATTCTTGCAATTCCAAAAACAACTTCTGCTCCCACCCTAGCCTTCAATACTCCCTTATAAGAATTTTGAATTCGTTTATTAAGTTCATCTATGAATTGATTATTAGCGGGTGTCTTATCATTTTCAAGAAGTGAAAATGTAGCCCAACTATAATCAGTATATTCGACATCGACACTTAAAAAACCTTTTTTAGAAAAAACCATAGCAAGGCTCCCCATAAAAACCCAAGAACTTGTCAAATCATGTTGCAAAACATCTGGATCTTGATCTTCCATTAGAAAATCATTTTCTTTTGTCAAACCTTCATATATTATTCTTCCATACAGTCCAGTATTATAAGAATCAACCAAACGATATGCAGTTGGTGTATGTACTCCAAAGCCTATCCGAAACATTTTATTAATTCTATAAATAGCACCTAATTTCAAATTTATTCCTGTACCGTTTATTTTACGTTCTTCTGTAAACTCTAAAGCCTGAAAATCCATAGAATCTGCAGTTTCTTCATAAAACAAATCTTGTTTCATAGACAAAAAATCAACACCAATAGTCGCTCCTAAATACAATTTGTTATTATAATTTGCAGCTATAGTGAAACCCAATTCATTTACACCACCAGTACGTTTAATACGCTGGGATTTAAATGTAAAGGTGCTATCAGATACTCCCCCATTGGGTGCGTAAGAAAATGGTGCTACTGAATCAATAAGATAAGAGTGATATGCAACCCAACCTTCAAAGGGATCAAGCTCACTGATAGAATATCCATTAGCATTTTCTGCAAATGCTTGAATTCTGGAACCATTAGAGTATCCAGAAAACGAAAATGTTTTAGCATAATTGCTTATCCTATTAATTGTAACTCCAACATTAATATACTTCCATTTATTAGAATTTCTCCTCAGCTTAGAAGGTATTACAAGACCTATGTTTCCGAATGAAAACTGTGCCATTCGATCATTTCTATTATTACCAACAAAATCCGTTGTTGTATAGTCAAAGAGAGATCCTATAGATAATGCTATTTCTGTTCTTCTGTAAACAGCAATTCCTGCAGGATTCAAATTGGCAGTTGACAAATCACCTCCTAAAGCGCCCATTGCATTCCCTAAACCCATTGAACGGGCATTAACAGTTAAATGATTTTCACTAAACATCAATGCATCAGATGTTATTTGAGCTTTGGCATTTTGAAACAAAAAGAAAAACAATATCAATAAAACATTAGATTTCATAGGCATCGGAGAAAGTTAAATATTACAAATCTAATAATTAAAACATGTAAAAAAAAAGGGTAGAATACCTTATCCTACCCAAACATATCTTTTTTAATAAAGTTATCACCTTCGTCCTCCTCGACTTTTTGAAGTTGACCTACTTCTTGATGAACTGTTACCACGATATCTAGATGGAGAAGTACTATTATTAAATCTTGGACTTCTTGCACTATGGTTATATCTATGAGTATTAGTTGGATTTGAAGTAGTATGGTTTGGTGTAAAAGTTTTGTTTGAGCTGTTTATGTTTCGATTCGTAGAATATGTATTATTTGAACGGTTTGTTTCTTTAGTGTTTTTGACTGTATTTGAGCCTGCCACTGGTGCCTTTCCACGGACTTGAGATCCTCCTCTTTGAACATTACTCCTTCCACCTTTCAAAACGTCAACAGTTGAATTATTAGACGTCTTAAGCATTCTTCCACCTGGTCCATGACTTAAGTTGCCTCTACTACCTCTAACCACATCCAATCCCCTTCGACTCCTTCTAATGACAAAATTGGTACTATTTTGATTTGTAAACCCATAATTATACCCCCAAAAACCATATTGATTGTTATTATAATAACCAAAAACACTATTATTCCAATTATTACCATAGAACCCATTATTGTTTTGACAATAAGGATTGCCCCATCCCCAATTATTATAATTAGAATAAGGATTTCCCCACCCATAATTGTAATAATTGAAATATGGATTATTCCAACCTTGATAACATGAAGCGCCCCAGCCATTAGAATAACCATAATTTGGATGAGCATATATATTTGCACCATAAAAATATGGATCATATGAATCAAACCAAATATTACCTAAATGTGGGTTGTTATAATAAGAAAACCCAGACATGCCATTGTAGAAGGGATGCATTGTTGATGTATAATCATTTTCATAAGGTTGAAAATTTTGACCAACATTATATTCATCTTCATAAAAACCTTTATTTACAGTTTCAGTCTCAGAAACCTCATCTTCATATTCTTCTATCTGTAACGAACGATCTCTTTTGTTTTTACGGAACACTTCTTTTTCTTCACCATCAAAATAGATGTCATCATATTCAATAGTCTCATTTTGTGAATATGCGGCTTGGGTACATAAGCATAGGAGTAATCCAAAACGAATGATTTGATATATATGTAGCATATTTTTAATTGCTTTTAACCTGATAATTTATTTTGTAAAAGAATATCAATAGAATAAGGCTAATTATTTTAGAAAAAATCTAAATTTGTTCCTTATGTATTCCAAAGATACATTTTTTTGAGTAAGAAAACTGTTAAAAGTCCCTTACTATCACTAATTTAACATTGAATCAGATCTTCTTTGGTATAAAAACATAAAAATTTCAGTAGTTAATTATATTTTCTTATACAACAAAAAACATACCAACACATGGCTAAGGAAATCACTTCACGATCAGAAGATTACTCTCAGTGGTATTTAGACATTGTAAATAAAGCAGGGTTAGCATGCAATTCAAAAGTCCGGGGGTGCCCTGTAATTAAACCATATGGTTTTGCCATTTGGGAAGCTATCAAAGCTGATCTGGACCGCAGATTCAAAGAAACAGGCCATGTGAACGCATATTTCCCATTGTTAATTCCCAAAAGCTTTTTGAGCCGTGAAGCAGCACATGTAGAAGGATTCGCAAAAGAATGTGCTGTAGTTACACATCACAGGTTAATGAACGACCCAAAAGCAGATGGTGTTATAGTTGATCCTGATGCTAAACTGGAAGAAGAGTTAATTATTCGCCCAACCTCTGAAACTATTATTTGGGACACATATAGAGATTGGATCCAATCTTATCGCGATTTACCTTTATTAATTAATCAATGGGCAAATGTATTGCGCTGGGAAATGCGTACACGACCATTTTTAAGAACTGCTGAATTTCTTTGGCAGGAAGGCCATACTGCTCATGCCACTAGAGATGAAGCAGAAGAAGAAGCAAGAATGATACTGGACTTATATGCTAATTTTGTTGAGGAGGTGATGGCTATTCCTCTTTATAAAGGAGAAAAAACAGAACAAGAACGTTTCGCCGGTGCTGAAATTACTTATACTATTGAAGCCTTAATGCAAGACGGGAAAGCTTTACAGTCTGGGACTTCTCATTTTTTGGGTCAAAATTTTGCGAAAGCTTTTGATGTAAAATTCCTAAATGAAAACAATCGCGAAGAATTAGTATGGGCAACTTCCTGGGGTGTTTCAACTCGACTGATGGGTGCACTTATTATGATGCATTCAGATGATGAAGGATTAGTACTGCCACCCAAGTTAGCTCCAACACAGGTCGTAATAGTACCTGTACCAAAAGCCAATGATGAAATTAATCTAGCAGTAAAAAACATTATGACTGCCCTAAAATCAAAAAACATCTCGGTAAAATATGATACTGACAAGAAAAAAAGGCCTGGCTTCAAATTCGCTCAATACGAAATGGAGGGTGTCCCTGTTCGAATTGCTATTGGCAAACGAGACCTAGCAAATGGTGTAGCTGAAGTGGCCCGAAGAGACACCAAAGAAAAAAAAGCTATCCCTCTAAATGGAATTGCAGATTATATTTCGGAATTACTTGAAGAAATTCAAAATAATCTTTTTAACCGAGCCAAAAAATTTAGAGATGAGAGTACACATAAAGTTGATACATGGGATGACTTTGTTAAAGTGATTGAAAAAGGAGGATTTGCTTACGCACATTGGGATGGCACAACAGAAACGGAACTCAAAATAAAAGAATTGACAAAAGCTACAACGCGGTGCATTCCTCTAGAACCACTACCTCAATTTGGAATGGAAGGCGAAGGTAAATGTATTTTAACTGGAAAAAATTCTAAACAACGAATTCTTTTTGCAAGGGCTTATTAACGAGCTTACATGTTTATAACTGCATCAGCTTTTTATCTGTTTAAAACATTAATAATGCAAATTATTTCTTTTCTGTATAAACTAAATCTAATTTTACCATGTATACTTTTAAGCTTTTCATGTAATTTTATGGATAAAGAAATTAATCCTGATGGTAAGATAATATCTAATAAAGAAATTACAATAATTGCTAAGGTACAACGCGTCCTTATTGATCAACGCAAATGCTGGAACACTGGTAATATAGATGGGTTTATGAAAGGATACTGGAATTCTGAAAAACTAGTCTTTGCTTCAGCAAAACATCAACCTACATATGGATGGGAAGCAACATTAAATAGATATAAAGAATCATACCCAACAAAAGAAAGTATGGGAGTGTTCAACTACACTATAAAAAACATAACACTTCTTACTGACTCATTAGTGAAAATAGAAGGGCAATGGGAACTAAAGCGATTAAATGATAATCCTTTAGGCAATTTCTATTTAACGCTAGGGAAATTTAATGAGGAATGGTTAATTATAAAAGATTCTACAACATCATATTAAATTGATAAGTCCCGAAAATAAAACACTAAAATCATTCTTTTCAGTATAATCAGAACCTTAAGGAAAGGCACTATTACATCCTGCCGGCTACAACACAAGTTTTCTTAAACCTTCTTACGGTACCATCAGGATGGAAGATTTCTACTGCCAAAACATGTATTCCAAGTCTTGCTTTTCTACCATTATTATCTGTTCCATCCCATTGTAAAGATCCTTCATTTGTTAATAACTCACCATTTATAAGATTACGAACCAATAGTCCTTTAGCATCATATATATCAATATTCGCCACATATCCTAATGCATCTACGTTATAATTAATCAATAAAAAATCCTCGTAACCATCTCCGTCAGGAGAAACTGTTTCTGTCGGTAATTCTACCAAATCATCACCAATAATATTATTAATCATAAAGCTGGAATTTTTATAGGCAGGAGTTGCATATCCCACTTCCGTAGCAGCTGAATGCCAATTATTATAATCATTGGTTGGTGCATCAAAATCTATTCGTTCCAAAGAGACTCCGTTTTTATCATCAATTAGAGGAGAATGGAAATCTTCATTATAATCAAACAAATCAAGGACTTTTGCTAAATACAACGTTTGTGAAACTCCTAAGCTATCTAAATAGGTAGAATCATAAGCCGCATATAAAAATAGATTCCCTTCCTTGTCAGCTAAAGTAGGCAAATCATTTTCAACAAAAAGACCAGGATTGGGTGTATAATATTGGTTTTTAACCTGATCAGGGCCTTCAGTAATAACTACATATTCATTCGGAAAAACCAACCAATCTACCTCAATGGGAGTGGTTTGCAAAGCGCTGGCATTAACTAGATTGCCATCAACAATTTCTGCATTTGAAATAACCAGATCGGCTGTATTTAATATTTTATTCGATTTATTATATAATTCTATAAAATCTTTACCACTGGTTACTGGATTAAACAACACTTCATTGAGTATAAAATCTCCTGACTGGATTTCCTGAGCCAAAGCAACTCTGGCGGTGTTATTAAGTCCGATTGCATTCCCAACACAATCAGTGAAGTTAGCAGACATAGTTATAACATAGGTAGCTCCTAAAACAAGGGGAGCATCAAGAACCAGAACAACACTATTATAGAAAGGAGCTTCAATGCGCGCTGATATTATGTTTATACCTGGATCATCAATTGAATAATTGGAAGCTAAAGCTCCAGCAATATCAGCAATAGCCTCTGAAAAATATACGCGAATACTATCTGCACTTAAAGGGAATGCCCTGAGTGCATCTGGCGATTGTTCGTCAGGGGCTGTATTAAAAACAGAATTTTCAGTAGATGGTGAACCACCAAGCAAATTTTCGGAAGCACGCCAATTACTAGCCCCTTCACAAGGACGATCAGGGTTAATGCGTTCCAAAGACCAACCTCCATCATCTTTATCTGAATTTTGATACCACGACAATTCATAAGCAACTGCATCAATTACTTCCCCCGACTGATCACGAAGCACTAATTCATCACTTGTGTTTAAATCAGGAAATGATGCAACTTCACATACATTACCAAAGGAAGAATAGCCAATAGTATCAGCATTGCTATAAATAGTAATATACTCGCCTGGCTCTAATATAAAAAATGGCAAAGTGGAAACAACAGAGGATGCATCTGTAAAGGTAAAACCCTCTAAGTTAAATGTCTTATTACTTCTATTGTATAATTCAACATATTCCTTCTCAGGCAACCCAATGGAAGGATTTGGATCTGCCATGATTTCATTAATAATAAGATCATAATGCGTTGCTGCACCCGCCTCATAATATATCATTGAAGTAGTTGTTACCCCCATACTATTACCGACACAATCTTCTATATTGTTAAGCGTAATAGTGTAAACGGTTTGATCCATCATATTAGCCCCAAGCGTCAAAATTACTTCTGTATCTGACAAACCAACGACGGTGATAACAACTGCACCATTATCGACAGAATAACTCGAAGAGGATAAAGAAATGTTTTGATTCAATACATCATCAAATTCAATCAATATCTGGTTAGGACCATATTGTCGTGTCGTAATCACAGCAGGTGGAATAGTATCAAAAGAAGAAGCATACATCGAATTTTGTGCTGCTGGAGTTCCTCCTGAAGCATCATTAGAAGCAATCCAATTGGCCGCACCTTTGCATAGTAAATTAGGGTTTATTAACTCCAAAGACCAACCACCTTCTTCTTTGGTCTCACTCTGATACCAATTATCCTCATACACCACACTATCGACAGTCGCTCCGGTAGAGTTGATTAACATTAATAATTCACCACTATTAGATAAGCTCAAACTAGGTAATGGAACTACTGTACCATAACCAGTAAAACTAGCCTGATCAACTGCTGAACACAACACAACATAAGCCCCAGGCAACATTAACTGACTTGGTAGTGTATGGTTTGTTGTTTCAAAAAGCACATAATTAGCAAGATCAATAGTCTTACTACTTCTATTATATAATTCTAAAAACTCTGCATCTGGCAACCCAACTATAGGTGTAGGATCTGAAAAAATTTCACTAATAATAACATCGTGATAGCTAGCCAATTGTATGCTATAATAAACAAAAGAATCAACATTTGACGATCCTATTAGATTGCCAGTGCAATCTGTCAAAGCACTTATGGTAACTGAATATGTTACCTGATCTAACATGTTAGACGCAAGTGTTAAAATAACCGTATTCGGAAACTCAAATGTTGCATTTGTTACAGTAGCAGAAGAAACAGAATAATTAGTTAGAACATTTGCGTTAGCTCCCAAAGCTTCATCAAAAATCAATTCTATAGTCATTGAATCAATAAAATCAGCACTGGTTATTCCAGGTCCCTGTATATCAGGAGAATTGTCAAAAACCGAGTTTTGAATTCCAGGCGTACCTCCATCATTACTAATAGAAGCTATCCAATTATCTGCACCTTGACAAATCAACATTGGATTGATTAACTCTAAAGACCAGCCCCCATCTTCCTTTATCGAATTCTGATACCATGAAAGCGCAAAACTAACGCTATCAATAGTCTGCCCACCACTTGTTTTCAAAGAAATCAACTCACCAGAATTTGTCAAATTCATAGAAGGAATAGCTAAAACATCACCATAGACACTGTAAGAGGATGCATTTGCTGAAGAAGTAACAATTACAAAAGAATCAGGATACAACAAAAATGATGGCAATGATTGATCAGCACCATCATTGAACAGCATACCCCCCAAATTTATAGTTTTAGTGGATCGGTTATATAGCTCTATAAACTCTGCATCAGGTAATAGAACTTGAGGACTAGGGTCTGCAAAAATTTCGTTAATTATTACATCCTGAAAAGCAGCATTCTGCACCAAAACATATGTAAAACTTGCAGTATTATTCAAAGTAATCGGGTTACCTGTACAATCATTAATATTAGTAACAACAACAGTATAATTAGTTAGGTCTACCATTGTCGAAACGGTTAATGTTACAATATCCGGTGCAGTATAAACTGCACTAGACACAGTTAATCCGGCGATATTATAATTCCCTGATAAATTAGCCGTTGTACCATCCAAAAATTCATCAAATGTCAATTCAATTGTTGTTGCATTCAGAAAAGTTGCCGCCAATAAAGATGGACCTTGAGTATCCGTAATATTATTAAATACTGAATTCTCTTGACCAGGAGTTCCACCTGTAAAATTTACAGAAGCAGTCCAATTGTTCCCGCCCTGACAAAGTAAATTGGGGTTAATAAGTTCTAAAGACCAGCCACCGTTTTCCTTTGAAACATCCTGATACCAAGAAAGATCATAATCAACACTATCAATTGTCTGTCCTCCAGCATCTTTTAATTTTATTAACTCACCCGCATTTGTCATAGTAAGAGACCCAATATCAATGGTAGGACCAAATGCCGAATATGTAGCTACATTATTAGAAGCTACAAGAACAACAATTGAATCTGGGAACAACAAAAACGAAGGTAGAGATTTATCGCTACCATCATTGAAAACCATACCTCCTAAATCAATAATAGAAGAAGAGCGATTAAGTAATTCCACAAATTCTGCAGAAGGCAAAGCTACCTGAGGAGTCGGATCAGCAAATATTTCATTAATTATTATATCCTGAAATGTTGCTGCTTGAACATTATAGTAAACAAATGAATCAACGGCATTAATAATAGCATTCGTATATAGATCCTCTACTGCATTTATCGTCAATTGGTAGGCAACCGTACTTGTCATTGCAGTAGTATTCAGATGTACAAGGTTCAAATCGGCTACGTCACGCACAGCACTACTTACAACTATACCATTATCAATCGAATAATTTGAAACATTTTCAGCAGTGGTCAAGTCAACTATTTCATCAAAATATACATCTACCTGAGTTGATCCTACAGCAGCAATCGAATCAATAACAGGAGGTGTAACATCTATAAGTAAAGGCGAAAGATATACATTATCAAAAAAGAATTTATCTCCTCTGGTTGAAGTATAAGTAGCCCAAAAACCGAAATGAGTTCCTGAAGTATAAGTAGCATCCGAAAAGATTCCTTCCGAGGTGTAACTGGTTCCACCAGAATAATCAGCAAAGAGTTCCCAACTCCCTACATTATTTCTGATTATACGAACACTAACTGTTGGATTGACTGCAACAGCCCCTGCAGTAGCACCGAAAATTTTTGTAGCAACCCCTGAATCTAATCTATATATTTCCAATGAATCTGCACTTCCACTTCCACCTATCCTCAAATAATACCCATTTGAAGTTAGGCTAAGTATTGAATTGTCCGATTGTAAATAAACCAAAGTATAATTTGAATTAGATGGGGAAAAGTCCATTTGTACATAAAATTCCCAAAAAGTAGAATCCTGAATAGTTGCTGCTGTGCTTAACACAGAAGTTGCTACAGATCCGAAATTATCTGTTTGCAATTGAAAACTCCCATTTACTATAAAATCTGCAGTAGAGCCTGACCATGTAGGGTTAATTGTAAAATCACCATCCGAAAAATCATCTTGCAATGTTTGAGCAAATATTTGACAAAAAGACAGACTTACAAGCAATAGAAATGATATATATTTCATATTTATGTTAGCTATTATTTTAACGGTTAATACTGGTTTGAATAAGAAGGTTTTTTACAAAGACCTCAACATTTATAAATGCACTAAGACATCTAAGCAAAAAAGAATGTGAAATTAAGTAAAAATAAACACTCTTATGGTTAATTGAATGTAAAAAGTTTAATTTTTGTAATAGCATTAATTATCTTTGATGTTGCTTTTTTTAAGTTTAATATAAATTATCAACTAAAAAATAACTTCAAATTTTAAATTATACTAAATTTTGGAGCTATTATAAAACATAAATAATTACAACATGAAAGTTGCCATTGTAGGAATCACAGGAATGGTTGGTCAAGTGATGTGTCGAGTATTAGAAGAACGAAAATTCCCGATTACTTGTTTATTACCCGTAGCGTCGGAAAAATCGGTTGGCAAACAAGTTACATTTAATGACAATCAACATACTGTTATAAGTATGGAAGAAGCCATTAGCGAAAAACCCGATTTGGCTATTTTTTCTGCAGGAGGGAATACAGCTTTAAAATATGCCCCTTTATTTGCTCAAGTTGGTACAACAGTAATTGATAATTCTTCAGCCTTCAGGATGCATGAAGACAAACCTTTGATAGTACCTGAAGTCAATATTCACTGTCTAAAACAAAACGACAAAATCATTGCTAATCCGAATTGTTCTACAATACAACTTGTAGTTGCGCTTAAGCCACTACATGATGCATATGAGATAGATCGTATGATTATTTCCACCTATCAATCTATGACTGGGACCGGAGTCAAAGCAGTAAAACAATATGAAGAGGAGATGAAAAACGAAAAACCTTCTAATCCTGCATACCCTCATCCTATTTTTCAAAATTGTCTTCCGCATTGCGATGTTTTTTTTGACAATGGATATACTCGTGAGGAATTAAAACTGGTTAATGAAACACACAAAATATTCGAAAACAACTCCTTGCGTATAACCGCTACGGCTGTTCGAGTACCAGTTCAAGGAGGGCATTCTGAAAGTGTTAATGTAAGCTTCCACAAAGATTTTGAAATTTCAAAATTAAGGTCTATATTAGAATTAGCAGAGGGTGTTATTGTTGTAGACAACCCTAAAAAAAACGAATACCCAATG
Organism: Saprospiraceae bacterium; assembly: GCA_022448945.1. Classification (GTDB taxonomy): domain Bacteria; phylum Bacteroidota; class Bacteroidia; order Chitinophagales; family Saprospiraceae; genus Aureispira. The sequence goes on along the minus strand of JAKVCV010000027.1, from coordinate 5,821 downwards.
CCACTAAATGCACATCACAAAGATGAAGTTTTTGTTGGTAGGATACGAAAAGACGAATCTGCGGAAAGAACTTTAAACATGTGGATTGTAGCAGATAATCTTAGAAAAGGTGCTGCTACTAATGCGGTACAAATTGCAGAATATTTAGTTAAGAAAGGTTGGTTGACAAATAATAACAAAAGAACATTAACTAATTAGGGTTCCTAGAATTTGTCAGACTCCTCATATTATTCAAAATGACACCTGAATTACAACAAATTCGCGATGAGATAGCGGACCTAAGTATTTTAAATCCTGATATCCATTTTTTGGAAGCTCTGGTTAACAATGCTATATATTGCCTTAGCAACCATCAGAAAAAAGATCTCCAACCTCGATCAAAACAGGCTATAGGTGTAGTAATCACTGACCTGCTCAACACCCTCACAAAAGAAATACAATGGGCAAAGGAAGAAAATGAAAATGAAAATTTTGCTGAATTAGAAAAACTTTTCACTAAGGCAAAAGGCCAAATTTTATCTGACATCGATCAGTTATTTTAGATAAAAACTTCTCTGGTTTTTACCCATAGCATAGTATCAAAGTTTTATTGGTAATTTTAGTTTATAAGGGTGAACTTAAAAGCTCTACCATTTTTTGCCAAACCATTCTTAAAACTAACAACAAATGTACTACAATCTAAATTATAGAAAATCATTATTTGTAATGCTATGTAAATGCAAAGTTTATACAAAAAATATTTGGCAAAACCTTAATTCACAGGCCATAATAATACCGATATTTTTTCTTGCTTCTTGTTATTTTTACAATAAATACTTTGGTATTGTAATCTTATTCCGTAATTTTATGTTGACACACTTATCACCCCCCGTATTCAAATTTACATAATACTACTGATCAAAGCGTAATATGATTCACTTATTAAATTTTGACCATGAAGCAAATTCTACTACTTTTTACCTTAGCATCACAACTTTCTTTTGCCCAAAATATTACTAACAATACCGTTCCTTTTCATAGCAACACACTGAATCAACATAATACAAACAAACCGCTTAAAATAGGAGATGAATTTTTAACAAACATTCATACTTCCCACCCTTACAACCCTTTAGGCGTAGAAGGAATTGTTTTTGAACGAGAGTTTTATAACAAAAACTCATCGTATATAAAAATTTACTTTACAGATTTCAATCTTGCCCCTGGAGACTATTTAGAAATCAAAGGAATCAATTCAAACGAATCGATTATCTATGCAGGACAAGGGAAAATCATAGATGAACACTTAAACACAATAAGTGATTTTTGGTCTCAAATAATTTTTGACGACAGAATTGTTTTAAGATTACATTCAAACAATGCTTCTAATTTCTATGGATTTAAAATTGTAAAAGTTGCCTATGGATACTCAGAAACACACATTCAACAATTGCTAGAATCAAAATCAATATGTGGGAATGATGATAAAGAACCAATTATTTGCTACAATGGAACTGACATGTACGACAAAGGGAGAGCTGTCTGTAGATTAGTGATTGGCGGAAGTGGTTTATGTACTGGCTGGCTTTTAGGATGTGATGGGAATGTAATGACGAACAATCATTGCATAGGGAATACATCAAGTGCAAACAATACTGATTTTGTTTTCAATTATGAAAACAGCAATTGCAATGGAACATCAAATGCCGCTGCTGTAACAGTAGCTTCTTCATCTACACTTATTAAAACTAGCAGTAATCTAGATTATACTTTATTACAACTGCCTGTTAACCCAACAAGCACATACGGATACCTTAGTCTAAGCTCTGTAGCACCACAGGTCAATGACAGGATATATATCCCACAGCATCCTGGGGGGAGACGAAAAGAAATTGCCGTTGTTACTGATCAAGGGGGTACAGCTGCTGGATTTGCAAAAGTTAATACAATTACTGGAACAGGCTGCCGTTATTATGCAGACACAGAAGGCGGCAGCTCTGGATCACCCGTTCTTAATTACAATTCGAATCTTGTTGTTGCCATCCATAACACTGGAGGTTGCACGAATGGTTCAAGTGCTCGTAGCGACCAATTGATATCTGCAATAGGAACTGANATGCCCAATTGTGGAATTGATAGTTCAGGAGGCTCTACCCCTACATGCAATGCCAATATAACTACTTTCCCTTATGTAGAAAGTTTTGAAAATACTTTTGGAGACTGGTCTAATGAATCTGCCGATGACTTTAACTGGACAACCTTAAACGGCCCCACTCCATCAAATAACACGGGACCTCCCAGTGCATCAGATGGCAGCTACTATGCGTACATGGAAGCTTCAAACCCCAACTACCCGTCCAGAGTTGCTATATTATCAAGTCCATGCTTTGACCTTACCAGCTTAACCTTCCCTGAAATTATTTTTAATTACCATATGTATGGATCAAATATGGGAAGTCTTTCTTTGCAAATCAGCAACAATGGTTCAGCGTGGACAACTTTATGGTCACAAAGCGGAAACGCAGGAAATAATTGGATAACCGACACTGTAGATTTAACATCATACGCAAATAGTTCGGAAATCAGATTACGCTTCTATGGCACAACTGGGAATTATGCTTACTCTGATATTGCTATTGATGCTTTTTCAATCCAACAAGGATCTTTTAATTGTACTGCAATAAATTCTTTTCCATATTCAGAAAGTTTTGAAAATACTTTTGGCGCTTGGACCCAAGACATTAATGACAATTTCGACTGGGCTATTCTATCAGGCAACACACCAACAAATAACACAGGGCCAAGCAATGCAGCTGCCGGGAATTATTATGCATATGTTGAAGCATCCGCGCCAAATTACCCAAACCTTGAAGCCAACTTGATTAGTCCATGTTTTAACCTTACAAATGTATCACTACCAGAATTAACATTTAAATACCATATGTACGGTGTTGACATGGGTACTTTAAACTTACAAGTAAGTACAGGTGGAGGCCCATGGACTACCATTTGGTCGAGAAATAATGACATGGGTGATTTTTGGAATACAGCTTTAGTGGATTTATCATCTTATGGAAACATCAATGATTTACGCCTACGCTTTAACGGAACAACAGGAGCAAGCTATTATAGTGATTTTGCTATTGACGACATTAATATTGAAGCATCTGTATTAATTTGCAATAACACCGTTAACTCATTCCCATATACAGAGAGTTTTGAAAATACATTGGGGCTATGGTCACAGGAAAACAATGATGATTTTAATTGGACAATATTATCTGGAGCAACACCATCAAATGGAAATGGAACAGGCCCAACAACAGCAAATGATGGCAACTATTACATCTACACTGAAGCTTCAACACCTAATTACCCAACTAAAACAGCAATAATAAATAGCCCATGTTTTAATCTTAATGGATTGATTAACCCAACCATGTCATTTGATTATCACATGTACGGTGCTGCTATGGGAACTATTAAACTAGAAGCGAGAACAACGTCCACTGCCTGGACTACAATATGGACACTTACAGGAGACCAAGGAAACTACTGGCAAACAGCTACAGTTGATTTAAGTGCCTATACTAACGCTCCGGATTTGAAATTGCGTTTCAATGGACTTACATATGCATGGTCTTCTGATATAGCGATTGATGCTTGTTCTTTGTTTGCTGATGTCTGCAACCCAGTAAATGCTACTGACATACAAAATGCCTGTGGAGCTTTTACCTGGCTAAATGGAGTTACATACACTTCTAATAATAATTCTGCAACCTATACAATTCCAGGTGGTGCTGCTAATGGCTGCGATTCAATAATTACGCTTAACCTTACTATTAATACACCTGCAAATGGAAATGATATCCAAAATGCCTGTGGAGCTTTTACCTGGCTAAATGGAATTACATACACTTCTAATAACAATTCTGCAACTTATACAATTCCAAGTGGTGCCGCCAATGGCTGCGATTCAATAATTACGCTTAACCTTACTATTAATACACCTGCAAATGGAAATGATGTCCAAAGTGCCTGTGGAGCTTTTACCTGGCTAAATGGAATTACATACACTTCTAATAACAATTCTGCAACCTATACAATTCCAGGTGGTGCTGCTAATGGCTGCGATTCAATAATTACGCTTAACCTTACTATTAATACACCTGCAAATGGAAATGATATCCAAAATGCCTGTGGAGCTTTTACCTGGCTAAATGGAATTACATACACTTCTAATAACAATTCTGCAACCTATACAATTCCAAGTGGTGCCGCCAATGGCTGCGATTCAATAATTACGCTTAACCTTACTATTAATACACCTGCGAATGGAAATGATGTCCAAAGTGCCTGTGGAGCTTTTACCTGGCTAAATGGAATTACATACACTTCTAATAACAATTCTGCAACTTATACAATTCCAAGTGGTGCCGCCAATGGCTGCGATTCAATTGTTTATCTTGACCTTAGTATTGTTAACATCGACATTAGCATTAGTCAAAATGGCTTTAACCTAACCTCTAACCAACTGAATTCAAACTACCAATGGCTAGATTGCAACAATGGATTTGCGCCCATACCTGGCGCTACAAATCAATCATTTCTTGCCTCTAACAATGGTCTTTATGCTGTAGCTATAGATCAAGGAAATTGTTCAGACACTTCTACATGTATAGCTATATTAGGTCTTGGCTCTAACGAGCTTAACATGAAAAACAGTATTAAACTAATACCAAACCCTACATCTGGTATAGTTACTATAGAATTGGGAAGCCTTAGGGATGTGTCATTACGCGTGTTTAGTGTTAATGGCCAAATTATTCACAAAAAAACAAATATTAACACAGACAGGTATACATTTAATACCCAAAATGCAGCTGCTGGAATATATACTGTAGAAATCAGTAATTCTAAAATACGAGAATATTACAAACTTGTTAAAAATTAACTTTCTATAAAAAAAGGTAATCTATTCTGATTACCTTTTTTTATTAACGCACTAGAATTGAATAAAAAACAAAATTAAATCTTCGTTAATTTCAAATACCCAACTTTTGACACTCTAGTTTGACCTTTTTCATCTTTATATTCTACCTCAGCAACATGATTTAATTCATCTAATGAAAGCACTTTACATTTAAAGGATTTGGTTGAACTATAATGCCACTGAACTACCTCCCCAACATTAAAAACATAATCTTGTTTTACTGCATCCCAATCTTCTATTCTAGATTGATAATCTATACTGTCTATTATTGTGATTTCAAGATACGGAACCTTAAAAAAGACTTGTTCATCAAATATATTTGTTAATTGAATGGTAGCCTTATGAGTCCTATCATCAAGTTTAGCGATTACACCAAACTCTGTTGAATTATTCATCGGCCAAATTGCATATTCACCAACTTTGTATTTATATTTCGCAACCTTAGATTCCCAATCGTTTTTTCTATTATTGTATTCTTCTTCTGACACACCATTGAGCAATGTATACTTTAATGTATGTACTTGTTTCTCCCCATATATGTTTGAATATAAAAAACTAATTTTACGCTGTTTCGCATCTAGCCCCACAATCTCTCCAACAACTTTTTGTCGTTTTATATTAGCAACGATTTTATCGCCAACTTCAAAATCAACCCCTGGAATTTTCTCTTTTTTATATTCAAGGACTTTCGTAGTTCTATGACTAATAATGCCACAACTGATAAGGCTTAACAAGGCATCTTCAAAATTAAAACATGTTTTTACCTGATAATTGCCATGTGCGGGCAATTGAGGACTATTGGGATTCAACGAAATTAACCCCCAAAAAAGGTAATGTTGTTTGTTTTTG